>DIYK01000114.1:0-359 GCA_002429005.1 Verrucomicrobia bacterium UBA6056 | reverse complement strand
AGGAGTCAGAAGTCAGGAGTCAGTGGTCATTGGTCAATAGTCATTAGTCAGTGGTCAGTGGTCATTGGTCAATAGTCAGCCCAGCCAACTACGGGGGCGGAATTTGTAAAAAAAGACGGAGGGTCTCACACAAGGAGTCAGGAGTCAGTCGTCAGTCGTCAGTGGTCAATAGTCATTAGTCAGTGGTCAGTTGTCGGTTGTTGGTTTTGCGGAGAGACTCTCGTCCTGTAGGCTGCGAAAGCTGGCGTGATGAGAAGGTCTAGAGTGGAGGGTTGATATGGTTGGCGTGTCATGTTTGCCACTCCTGACTGACAACTGACAACTGACAACTGACAACTGACAACTGACCCCTGACAACT
>DIYK01000117.1:21992-22281 GCA_002429005.1 Verrucomicrobia bacterium UBA6056 | reverse complement strand
TCGCCGGGGATGAAGACAACCTCTTCTCCATCTATACGGAGTATGGAATCCGCCGGAACCACGACGCTTGCATCTTCTCCCTGATCAGGTGGCTGTACCGTAACGAACTGACCCGGAAGCCAGTTTCCAGACGGATTATCCAGGAGCAACCTTACGGTTGCATTTCGCCTCTCCGGATCAACGAAAGGAGTGAGAAGAATGACGTTACCGGTGCTAGACAGATTTCTGCGGGTATCCGAGATGAGAAGTCGGTTCCGGCCTGCGATCTGAGGGATCTGGGATACTGGAA
>DIYK01000117.1:0-21814 GCA_002429005.1 Verrucomicrobia bacterium UBA6056 | reverse complement strand
GGATCGAAGATGATATTGCGTCAAGATCTGGTTTGGATCGGCGGCAAGAGCCAGAAGTGAGTCAGCATCCTGTCCCAAGGCCAGGAGCTTTTGACGGGTATTTCGGAGGGCGATATTCGACCGTACAGCGGTTTCTTCGGCGGTGAGTGTATCTTCCTCGGAATTGATCCCCTTATCGCGAAGCCGCTTCTCTCGGGTGAAACGCTTGTTGGCAAGTTGTTTCTCTGCCAACGAGGACAGAAAGTCGGCCTTTGCATCTGCTAATTCCCGACTGTTAATTACTGCGAGAATCTGACCTGCTTCCACAGCATCCCCAAGCTGTGCCTCAACCCGACTTGCGACACCGGATACCCTGGGCACCAAATGAACGAGGTGATCGCCATTGAATTTCACCTCCGCAGGAAACGAGATGTCGGAAGCTATTGCCCCTCCTGTCGCTTCGCTAATATGAATGTTAAAGCGCTGTAGTTGCTCTGTTGAAAGAACTATCCCAGTGTCATGACCCTGATGATCCCCATGATCGTGTCCCTCATGATCGTGATGGTCATGTCCCTCCTGAGACTCATGGGTAGAGGGCTTCTGGTTTTCGTGATGATGTCCTTCATGGTCATGATGATCATGGACCTCATGTTTCTGTTCTTCCCCGGGGGTATGATCCTCGTGGTTGTGACCGTTATGGTCCCCGTGGTCATGACCCTCGTGATCTGAATGATTATGCTTATCATGCCCGCTATCATCATGACCCTCATGGCCATGGGCAGAGTGGTCATGTTGATCGTGCTCTACATGTGTAGCATGGTTGTGACCGGAGTGATCATGAGTATCATGAGTAGAAGCATCGGAATAGCCGGGTACAAGTAGCAGAGTCAGGAGTGAAAAGAGAAGATGTCGTGATTGAGATTTCATACAGATAAAACGGTGTGGGTTTATTCAACTGTGGCTGGATGGATTGGGCAGTACATAAGCAAACGCGCCTCTGCATGATCGAGAGTTCGTTGCGCATCCAAGGCTTCCCGTTGGGTTTGTAGCCACCAAGCGCGGATCTTCAGCAGTGACCTGAGGTCAGAGCGGCCTTCCTCATAAGATTCAACAGCTCCGTTCAAACTGCGTTCTGCAGCCGGGAGAATTCGTTCCTGATAAACGTTTACACGCGAACGTGCAGATCGCTGAGCCATGATGGATTCTTCCAGATCAAGGATCAGATCTCGTAGTTTGGCTTCCCGGCTGAGGGTAAGAACGTCTGCATCCAAATGTGCAGCTTCAAGAGAACCTTGATTCCGGTTCCATATTGGCAAGGGGATTCCCAGACCAATTTTCCAAGTATCTACATCCTCTTCCTGATCCTGAATCCAACCAACAGATAGATAGGGATCGGGAATTCGAGAGGCTTGGATTTGTTCGATTTCTGCTTCTGCCCGTAGACGGGCAGTATCCAGTTCCAGGAGGCTTGGGTGTTGGAGAAGAGCATCCAGGAGGGAATCCTTGGGCGGGTTTTCCGTCTTCTCGTTTTGGGATACAACTGCAATCTCTACGAAATCCTTTGTCCACAAGGAGGAGAGGCGGCGAAGGGTCAATAGCTTCGTACGTTCCGCTTCAAACGCAGACAGTTTTGCTTTTTCCACTTCGACCTCCAACTTGGCGAGTAGAAGTGGTGATGCCCCCCCTTCATGCACACGTTCTTCCAGTGCGCTATAGAGATCCTGAGCATTTAGGAGCTGTTGCTGTTCCAAGTTTTCATGTTGGCTGGCCCAGACGGCATCGGCATATCTTCGCCGGGTCTCTCTCATGATCTGAAGCTGAAGGACCCTATTTTGTTCCGAGACGGCCCTCGCTTCGAGGGAGGCAACCTTTTTCCGTGCTGCTCGATTTCCTCCGATTTCCAGAGGCTGAGTCAAGGTGAGTTCAATCTCTGAATCCGTTCCTTCAAATTCGAATTCTGGATTTAAGAGGGTAGATGCCTGACGCGTGCGAGCGTCAGCTGCTTGTTGCTTCAGCCTGGATGCTTGTAGGTCAGGATGTGCTTGGAGGGCCTTTTGAGTGGCCTGCTCTAACGAGAGTACAGATTCGGAACACAAACCGAATGTGAAAATGGAAAAGGTAAAGTGGGCACATATCGCCCAAACAAAGGAGGGGTGCATAAAAACTCCGTGGAAATGTTGAAATAGTCCCTTGAGGTAGGGACGGGTAAACGAGCCGGGAGGCTCGGATCAACAACGGAAGCACACGTGATCGCAGTATCTGGACGCAGATGGACTAGGAGGATCGTAGAAGATTCTTTGGGGGAGTTGTTCTACTGCTGGGAAGTTCAAACTTCCAAAATAGGCGGAAACCGAAAGGAAGAAGCGTTTAGCTTCTTTCTGCAAAGGCAGTTCCTCTGCCCGGGGACATGGAGACAATGGAGCCTGAAAAACGAAATCTTCGCATGCATGGTGATGTTCAGGAGCTTCGGAGGGCTTCTCAGCATCCGCACAGTGATGGTCCTCGCAACTGCTTTCCTGACTCGAATCAGTCACGGCCAAAATAAGGGAGGATGATGTCCCTTCATGCAGGCATACTACCAGATTGGAAAATCCATATAGCATTTGAAAGCCACACAGAAGCATGACCCTGAAAAGCTGGAGATGGATACTACCAGTACGCATATCGAATACTTGCTCCATTGATAACAAATTGGCAACTATTTTTCGTCACAGTAACTACAGAGAAGTGACTCTGCTGAAATCTCCGCCCCATCAGCGTTATATAAACCTGAGCCCCTGGGTCAGCCTGACACCCCTTTCCCCGTCTCCCCACATGGAGGCGGGGTTTTTCATCTACACCAACCCTGAACCGGAGAAACCACATGGTACGCCCCTACACCGTCAGCCTAGACCTCTACCGAGGAGCCGCTTACACCCCACACGCCCGGACCACAACCCAGGTCCTGGCCGAATCCGAGCTGGATGCCTGTTCGCTGGCCGAAAGAAACCTCAATACCCAACTGGATGACATCGAGTACGCCGCTGCGACCGCCGCCCGTCCCATCTGGGATCCGCAGCCTGCGGCACCCCTGGCACTCGCTGCCTGACCCTGCCCGGAAACGGGCCCCTTTTCTCAATCATAACCCTAACCATGGAGGACCCATGCGAATCCTAACCCGACCTGAGCTGGAGCAGGTGGAAGACCTGAAGCGGATCATGGCCTTTCATGATCAGCTCATTCACTCCCGGCTCCTGTGCATCCTCGATGATGTAACTCTGGCCTTCGATAATCATGTGCTGGTTTGCCCAGCGCCTCCCTGTGACACCTCCTACTGGCAGTTGCGGGATCTACAGGGACAGACCGTTGAGCTGATCAGAGTCCAGGACCTCATCGGCTGCCCGGTGACCAACGTCGGGTACTTCAGTTATCCGGGCTGTGCTCAATCCGTCATCCCGTACCTTCAGTTCCTGAACCGGATCCAGCTGTGTTTCTTCACGGACAAAGCCAACTACATGTTGCGGCATGATCGTCTCCGGGATGATGCCTGGGACACATTCCCGCTCTTTGAAACCCCAACCCACGAATAAGGAGAACCCCATGGCGATACAGCTACAACTGGAGTATTCCAAAAAGATCGGTCTGCCTGAATACAGTTCGCATGGCTTTTCGGTCAGCCTACAGGCCGAGGTGTCTTCCATTGAAGACGTTTCTGCTGAAGTCGAACACATCTACCAAACTCTACAGGAGGCAGTGGATCAGCAGATCATTCATCCCGGTTACGTTCCTGGACAGGAAGCGGCTCCCAAGGTGCATGTGCTCCCGTCACAGGAAAAGGCCTGGAAATGCAGTCCCAAGCAGAAGGAACTCATCCTGAAGCTGGTGAGCGAACAGGGGCTGGACCGCCATCAGGTCGATGAGCAGGCTCAACAGCGTTTCGGCAAAGGCGTGACCCAGCTGAACAAATTGGAGGCCAGCGGCCTGATTGACAGCCTCATGCCGGGTCAAAACCACAGTAGGAAGCCCAGGAGGGCCGCATGACGGCTCCGGGCGATCCACTGGAATACATGAGCGCCAGTCGCCTGAAGAGCTTCCTGACCTGCCGTCTGAAGTTCTTCTATGAAAAAGTGCTGCAGCTCCCGGCCCCCACAACCCCCAACCTTCAGATCGGCAAGGCTGTCCATGCTGGTCTGGAGGCGCTTCACAAAGCGCAATGGGCCGGAGAGATCCCAACCACTCCTGACATCCTGCAGGCCTACCAGGAAGCCTACAGTGCGCTGGAGGAGCAGGATGCGGTAGAATATGGGCAGAAGTCCCGTGAGGATTGTCTGCAGATCGGAGAACGCACCCTGCGTGCGTATCTGAAATCTGACCTTGCCACAGATCCCCGACCGATCCGTGGCGTAGAAGCCTACCTACGCCGGGAACCGGACGAACTCCCTATTCCACTGGTCGGAGTGGTGGACCTTGTCCGGGACAACACCTCTATCGACTTCAAGACGGTGGGCAGCACCCCGGACCTGAAGGAAGAAGCCTGGAGCCACGAGTTGCAGATGACCATGTACTTCCTTCTGTTGGCCGACGCCACCGGTGAAGTTCCCGGCCAAGCGGAGCTGGTGTATCTGGTGAAAACGAAAACGCCAAAGGTCATCCGATATCAACTCCCTCCCATCGACTTGATTCAGCTGGAGCGCTTCAAGCGTCTGACAGATGTCTACATTGAGGGTAATCAGCGACAGGAGTATTTCCCCTCTCCAGGAATGCACTGTCGTTGGTGCTCCTTCCGCTCCAGGTGTCGTGCCTGGGGGAAGGTGGCGGCCTAATGGGAGCACAACCCTTCGTGACCCACGCTTCCGGCGAGGACGCCAAATCCGCATTCTGGACAGCGGTGGATGCTGCACTGTTCGAGTACGGGCACAGCGGTTACAGCGGCAACATTGCCGAGAAAGATTCCTTCGTGGCCATTGAGCTACCGAAAGGAGTCAACCCAGAGAAAGAAGCCTGCCGTCTCATCAACGAATGCGATCCTCGTATCGATGACAAGTGGGGCCCTGCCGGGATGTTCGACCTGAGCGAAGGGCAGTTTCTGTTCTTCGGCTGGGCATCCTACTAACGACTCCAGCTCAAACCAAAACCTAAAGCCCGTCTGGCACATCGTCAGGCGGGCTTTCCCTTTTCTGAACTGAAACCCTTACCCAAGGAAAACCATGGTAAACTTACTTCTTCACTGTGGATCGGAGCAGGTTCCCCGCGAGGATCTGTACCGAACCCGTACTCCGGCAGCTACGCGAACCTGGCAGCCGATTCCCCACAGCCTTCTCCTGCAGCAGGTGGAAGCAACGCTGCCGCGCTTTGGCATGCGGGTCGTGAATCAAGCTCACGGCTTATCTCATGAAGGCGACCGCTACTTTGGTCTCCTGGAAATCGCCAACGGCTCCAATCATCCAGACTACAGCCGGGTGCTTGGTATCCGCAACAGTCACGATAAGCGGTTTCCTGCCGGTCTGGTGCTGGGTAACCAGGTTCTGGTTTGCGATAATCTGTCCTTCAGCGGAGAGATCAAAGTAGCCCGTAAACACACCTCTATGATCCTGAACGATCTTCCGCTGATGATCAACGACGCGGTAGGTAAACTGCATGACACCTGGCACGAGCAGGACAGGCGGATTGTACGTTACCAGGATTGCCATCTGGCAGATGCTGTCATGCATAACCTCACCATCCACGCGTTGGATAGAGGCGTCATCTGTGGCTCTCAGGTACCCAAGGTGCTTCGAGAGTATCGTGAACCTGGACACGAAGCCTTCCGGCCAAAGAACCTGTGGAGCCTGTTCAACGCCTTCACCGAGGTGCTGAAAGGCAATCTGGCAATCCTCCCGGACCGTACTCAGAAACTACACAGCCTTTGCGACGCTCACGCAGGGCTGAACTGAGGAGGATCACATGCGCATGATATTCGTCCTGTTTTTTGTCGTGATCTACCTCAGCCTGATGACCGGGTGCGCAGGAGAATCTCATCCTCCTGCACCTCCTCCCCCTCCTCCTGCAGTGACGCATGTCGAGGTAGATACAGAGCCAGTCGGTGTTGGCCTGGGAGTTATCGGTGGTGGAATCGTCATCGCCGCCTGGGTCATATCTGTGATGTCTGGAGGTGACCGTGAAGATTGATGATCCCAAGTTTCTCCTCAGGCACAGCCTGTTACCCATCCTGACGTTATTCATTCTAGGAGCAGCGCTGTTGCTCTTCGCCATGGGAACAGATTTAGCCTCGCCGTTTCTCATGATCGGAGGAGGAGTGCTGGGAGGAGTGATCCTTTCCAAACGCTTCCGTTCCCCGAAGTCCTAAGCATTAAACCTGAGACCACTGCTAATGGCGGTGGTTTTTTTATTTCTAACTGTAGAGAGCACTTAGGCCATAACGAAAAAAGTGACAAAAAGTGACAAAAACGATGATCTATGATCAACAATCACGCACATTTATGACATTTAAATTGTCAACACGAACCCCAAAAAAAACCCTCGTAAAAATGACGCAAGCTGCTTATCTACAAGGGTTTGAAAGTGGAGCCAAAGACGGGAATCGAACCTGCGACCTATTCATTACGAGTGAATTGCTCTACCAACTGAGCTACTTTGGCTTCGTAAGGGGGAGAATATGTCGAAAAAGGCAGGAACTGTCAAGATCTAGCGCCCGGAAGCCCTTTCCGAGCTTCGGAAAACAGGCCGCTTCCTTTTTCCGAACTTCGGAACAGCTTGAAATGGCTTCTATTTTCGGCTCTTGTCCTCCTATGATTGCAAATGTCTGCTTTGAAGTGGAAATGAGTCATTGTAATCTAGAACGAAAGTCTTACACTATAGCTGAACCCATTATTTATAGGAAAAGCATATGAATCCCCTCCGCCTGTCTCGGTTTTTGACGATCGCAGTTCTCTGCGCAAGTTTTGGTGTTTCCAACCTCTGGGCCCACTGCCAGGTACCTTGTGGTATTTTCGATGATTACCTCAAATTGCAGTCTCTCATTCAGGATGCGGATACGGTGATCAAAGCAGCTAACGAAATGCAGAAACTGGCAGGCAAAAGTGACGCCCAGTCCATGCAGCAGTTCATCCGCTGGACCAACAACAAAGAATCCCATGCCGAGCATGTGATCCACTCCATCAGCGACTACTACCTCGCTCAGCGGGTCAAAACCAACATGGAGGATTACAACGAGCGCCTGCTCAAGCATCACGCCGTGATGATCGCTGCCATGAAAGCTAAACAGAGTGCCAACCCCGAAACCGGTGCCGCCCTGAAAGCCGCCCTCATAGAACTGGCCCCCTACTATCCTCATCCGAAAGTTGATCACGATGCCAAAGCGCATACCCACGATCATAAGCATGGCGCAGATGCCCATAAACATGATCACGGCCACAGCCACGGAGCCGGCCACGATCACAAACACTAAGTTCCAACTGCTTGCTTAGATATACGGCTGCACATTCCGTGCAGCCGTTTTTTTTGAGAGGCTGTGATCTGTGCAATTCCGTAACCAACTCATTCTTCAGCGTGGCTTGTATTCTTCCTCTTCAAAAAAAAACTGGAAGCGGAGTTAATCCAAGCCACTTGCTTCAGGGCGCCGGGGGGAGGATCACTTCAACCCGGTAGAATACCTGTTTCGGGGCAGGATCCTCGGGGAGCACAGTCACCTCGTCGACGTCCACTCCGCTGTCGTTGTTGACCACAACCGAGACCTCATCCGCAGCCAAACTCATGGGTTGCCATCCGCTTAACAGATTCGTGCTGCGGTACACCTGATAGCGAAGCAGTGGATCCCTGCGCAGGCGCCGGTAGCGGAAAGCTGCCCCCTGAGGCTGCTTCACCATCTCCGGCTTGCCCTTCTGCGTGGGGTCATTGGCGGCAAAGCCCTGGGCGTACTCATGGAGATTGCTGATGCCGTCCAGATCGAAATCCCCGTCCGGTTCCTGCAGGAGATTCCCGAACTGCGCCATCTCCCAGCTGTTACTCATACTGTCATTATCCGCGGCTTGCCCATCCGTGCTGAGCTCGATCACTCCCAGATAGGCCCAGCTTGCCCCCGGAGCACGCTCGACCACGATGCGGATTTCCCCGTTTTGGGTGGGAATGAGCTGACTGAAGCTGATCGATTGGGAACTGTTGTTCTGCGCATTCAGCTGTTGTGAGGACCCCTGCACCGTGTAGATCCCCGTACGGTCATTGCTTGCCGTGCGGGAGGCAAACAGGGTCATGGAGTAGTACAACATCGGATTCAAGCCCTTCAACAGAATCTCTCCCCGCGGATAAGTAGCAGACACAAAGTGAGTGTCCCGCTGGGCCGTTTCCGGGTAAAGATCGGAAGCGAGCACGCCGCCGGTCTGAATCCCATCAAAGCGTCCGGTGATGCTAGCGCTCACCCCGGTCACGCTGCCATCATCCGCCACCGCATTGGCAAGCTCTCCGTCAATGCGGTCGGTCAGCTGATTCCAGTTGCCGGCGGTTTCATAACCCGCATCGCCCACATCGATGAGCAAACGGCAGGCGTTGCTGCGCAGCACGGTAGCCGTCGTAGTGACCCTGCGCTGACGATACTGCGCATCCCGATAACTTGCGGTAATCTCATGCACCCCGATGCCCAGGTTGTTGAGGGTCAGAGGACTACCCTGCCCCAGACTGCCGGCCAAGGAACTCTCCCAGCTCAGATCGGCGGCACTCAGGCTCTGCCCCTGATCATCAAATAGCTCTGCTTCCAAACTAAGTGATTCGCCCTGCTGCAGCATGCGATCCACCGAAAGCTCACTCAGACGAATCTCAGGTTTCACCTGGGAGAAGAGCCAGTCCCAGCAGTCCGCATTATCATAGGTACGGGTCCAACTGTTATGACTGCTTCCGGGATAGAGGGTCAACTTGGGTTGAGGCTTTCCTGCCACGAAAGGAATGACCCCCTGCTGCCAGTTCCAGCTACCGGTGCTCACATCAAAACTCGCGGTGTGCGTCTGCGTGGTTCCGCTGGGATAGGTAGCCATGACGTTCGAACTGTGCCCGCTGATTTCAGCAGCAATATGGTTCACCGAATTCACCGCAGTGCTGCTGACATCACCAATCGCAGTGAGCGCCCAATAGGGAACTCCAGAGCTGGAGGAAGCCCCTGTACTATTGTTGACCGATCCGCGTACCGCCACTGTCATGGCTGCGGTAATCTGATCCGCTTGGGGGTCATCATTCAAAAACTGATGAATACCCGAAGAACCCGCACTCAGGCCGGTGAAATAGATCCGGCGGGGGTCAATCCGGTAATGAGAGATCACAAAATCCAGATAGGGCCGGATATGGTTTTCATTCCACCAGGTATTCTCCGTTACCTGTGGGGAGAGGACAATCACTTCCTCGTTTTCAAACAGGTCATGCAGGGGATGACTGGAACTGTTGAGAATCTTTGGCGGACCATTCTTCAATACCCGGCTCAGCTGGGTGTTTCCATTTCCTCCTTCGCCCAATCCATGAAAGAAAATCACCACCGGAAAAGAGCGGCTACTTTCAGTGGCATAGGCATCCGGCAGAAACTCCCAATAGCCGCGTGGAGATCCATGCGTACCGATGTTTACTGCAGTAAAACTCCCTGCCCACAGCCATGAGGACAGGCACACACACAGAAACGCTGGCACGTTTCGCACAAAAGGGGAGCATCGCACAAACATCTTAAGCCTCCAGTATCTATGCAAAACTTAGTAACGCTTTTGCATAAAAGTTAAGGAATAAGATCAGAGGCCTATCCGTTTCTCCTATCTGAGAAGGATACATCAATCCTGAGTAGCAGGGTCCACACCCAAATTGACTCGAGGAGATACAAGGAGGTATCGCAGCTTCACATGATGGATATTGTAGGGTTTCGGTCCGAAGGACCGCGAAGAGATCAGCCCAGCCTAAACGGCGGAGCCGTGCAAGGCTGGGTGGATGGGGACCTCCAGTTCATTTTCGGTCTGTAAGACCGCGTAGATCACTCTGATTTCGAGGATCCAGGCCTACGCAGGGAAAGGGTGCGCTGCGATGGCCCGATGTTTATCATGTATTCTACAAAGGACAGTTGAACCTGTCATGTAACCTTGGAACATATGGCATTTATTTGAACTCGGAAGGTCAAAAAGCATGGATCTGCCACAGTAGATCCTCAAAGCGTTCCACATCGCTGATGTCGATGTGTAGCTGAAGACGGTCATGGTGCAACTCTACATTATGGAACCGAGAGAATCCCAATTCTGATAAACGGTAGGGGATGAGATCCTGAAGCTGCAGCGGTTTTTCGGGATCGAAGGGCCAGAACGGATCCTTACGCAATTCTTCGTGGAGCCTTGCCAACTCTTCCCCCTTGGGCATCCAAGCCTCCTCGAGCTGAAGCGGATCAATCCAGTATGTTCTGACAACATAACTGCCATGAGCGTCGGTCATATGAAGTTTAGCACGCTCACTCCCTTCTTCCGGAAGAGAAAGATCGTAGAACAGCACAAGGGCTTCCTGGTTAACCGTGCCGGAATGTCGGCAACCCAAGACCCCGATGCAGAAAGCAAAACAAAGAAATACCCACAGGGGCCTGTAAACATGCATACCCTTGCAGCATAAAGGAAGGGAAGCTCCGCTTGCAAGTTGCTTTGGGAGCGCTACACCTTGTCTATGAGCTCAGCGGAACCCTTGGTCTACGAAACCCACATGCACACCCCACTTTGTCGACACGCGCAGGGGGAGCCTTCCGAGTATGCGGAGGAAGCCCTGCGCAAAGGGCTAAAGGGAATTACCGTGACCTGTCATGCCCCGTTGCCCGAGGGATACTCTCCAAATGTGCGCATGTACCGGGAACAGTGGCAGGAATATGTGGATCTGGTCGCCGCCACCCGGGAGGCCTATGCGGGGCGCTTGGATGTGATGCTGGGAATTGAAAGCGATTTTATGCCGGGCCTGGAAAGTTGGCTGGAAGAACTACATGCCCGGGATCCCTTGAACTACGTGATTGGTTCCATTCATCCCCAAACGCCCGAATACCAGCAGGAATATTTTCACGGTGACTGGAAAGCCTTTCAGCGTCAGTATTTTCACAGCCTGGCTGAGGCAGCCGAAAGCGGGCTCTATGACAGTATCTCCCACCCGGACCTGGTGAAGAACCTTGCCCCCGGCGAATATGACTTTGAGGATCTGCTGGAAACGATCCGCAGCAGTCTCGACCGCATTGCCGCCACCGGATTGGCGATGGAATTGAATACCTCCGGCCTGTTGAAAACGGTTCCGGAAATGAATCCCTCCCCGAGCATTCTCCGGGAAATGAAGGAACGGGACATTCCCGTGGTCGTGGGCGCAGACGCTCACAACCCCACCCGGGTGGCCGCGGATTACCCGGAAGCCTACCGCCTGCTCGAAGAAGCGGGGTATGATGAAGTGAACTACTTCAAAGAACGCAAACGGATCAGCATCCCCATCGCCAATGCACGGGCGAGTTTGAGTGTGTAACGAAACTGCGCCAGCAACGTGGGCATGAGACGTTGGTCGCCCTTTAGGGTTCTTGGCCTGGAGTTTGGCACCTGTTTTGATGAGGGGAGAAATACAAGCGCGGACCACACGGAAAGCGCGGACCCATGCAGGATGATGGGAGGCTCCCTCGTTCCGGCCATGTCCTACGAGCTGGGTCCGCGTCGTCCGCGTGGTCCGCGGTTGTCCACCCCCCACATACACAGCTCTGGTCCGACAAAGCGCAACCCAAGCCGGAGCGGATCCCCTCAGCTCACAAACGCCCAAAATGCTGGGTGATATCGCGCAGACGTTGCAGATCATGCTGATGAAGGTCTTCCCAGCGGAAGCGCCAGCCCCAGTTGCCGACTGCGGTGCCCGGCATATTCATGCGGGCTTCGGAGCCCAGACCCATCACATCCTGCAAGGGCACAATCGCGGTATGCGAGGCCACCCGGTGCGCTAAGGAAATCAAGTCCCATTGAATCTGACTGCCATCGGTGCCCAGATAGCTCCGCACCACATGTCGTTCCTCTTCGATCTGCTCAGCCGTCTCGGTGGTATTTTCACCCGGTTCCCGCCAGAACCAACCGCGGGTGGTGTCGTTGTCATGGGTGCCGGTGTAGACAATGCTGTTCACGGGAAATCCGTCCGGACGCATATGCTCTTTAAGATCTCCAATAAACGAGAACTGCAAAATGCGCATCCCGGGCAATTCGAAATCATCCCGAAGCAGGTTCACCTCATCGGTGATAATCCCCAGGTCCTCGGCGATCACTGGCAGATCCCCCATCTGACGCCGCATGCTGTCAAAGAAATCGTGATCCGGTCCTTTCACCCAGTCCCCGTCCATGGCGGTTTCTGCATCTCCGGGAACCGCCCAGTAGGCCTCAAAACCGCGGAAGTGGTCAATGCGCACGATGTCCACCACCTCGAGGGTCTTGCGTACCCGCATCATCCACCAGGCGTAATCATCTTGTTGATGCGCCTCCCAGGCATAGAGCGGGTTGCCCCAGAGTTGCCCGGTTTCACTGAAGTAGTCTGGAGGCACCCCAGCCACCACCGTAGGTTTACCCTGTTCATCCAGTTGAAACAGTTCCGGATTCGCCCACACATCGGCCGAGTCCAGGGCAACAAAAATTGGAATATCCCCCACCAGCTTCACCCCGCACTCGCCGGCATGCCAGCGCAGTGCGCGCCACTGACGGTAAAAGAAAAACTGCAGCAGTTTGGATTTCTTCACGGTGGAGGCCAGACTGCGCTCCGCCTTTGCCAGAGCCTCCGGATCGCGATTCCGCAAGGCCTCGGGCCAATCCTGCCAGCAAGCCCCATCATATTTTTGTTTTAAGGCCTGATACAAAGCCACATCATCGAGCCAGTCTTGTTCCTCCACGCAAAAGGATTCAAACTGCTGTTTGGTTTGCTCAGAGGCGCGGCGGCTGAACATGCGACAGGCGCTGTCCAGCACCTGGCTTCGCGCTTCCCGTACCGCTTCAAAATCAACCTCATGTTCCGAAAACTGAGGGAAGTCTTTCAGGTTATCCTCTTTCAACAAGCCCTCCCCCAACAAGTCGTCAAAGGAGATCATCATGCTGTTCCCAGCGAAGGTCGAAAAAGATTGATAGGGGGAAGCCCCATACCCGGTAGGATTTAAGGGCAGCACTTGCCAGTAAGTCTGTCCTGCGTTCTGCAGAGTTTCCGCAAAGCGACGGGCCTCCGGCCCGAGATCTCCGATGCCCCAGGGGCCGGGGAGAGAGGTGGGATGAAGGAGAATACCAGCTTTGCGGGGGAAGTTCATACGGGATTCCAAATAGCTTCGATTTTCTGACGCGCGGCGGCGGCGCGGTCAGCCCGGGAGCCCTCCGCACCGTACAAAATGGATCGGGACGAATTCACCAACACCGGAGCGTTACGCTCGGGCAGATCCAGTCCTTCAACAGAGCCACCCTGAGCTCCGAGACCTGGAATGAGCAAGGGCAGATCCGCCACCTTCTCCAGTAACTCAGGCCCCACCGTGGTGCAACCCAGTACCAAACCGGCCTCACCCGGAAGCTCACGGGCCTGCAAGGCAAATTCCTGCACCCATTCAAACACGTATTTCCCTTCAGCCTGCTTCAATTCCAAATCCCGTGAACCGGGATTCGAGGTGACCGCCAACAGGTAGATGCCCTTGCTCTCGTCCTGCAAAAAAGGTTCCAACGAATCAAAGCCCATGAAGGCATTGATGGTCACCGCATCCACATCCCAGCGGCCGAAGTAAGCCTCAGCGTAATACTTCATGGTCTCAGGGATGTCGCTGCGTTTTGCGTCCAACACCACGGGGATTTCTTTGGGAACCTGGGGCAGACAGCGCTCCAACACCGCGACCCCTTCCGCGCCAAAGGCCTCGTAGTAGGCCATGTTGGGTTTGAATGCGGCTGCATAGGGAGAACAGGATTCGATCACATCCAGAGTAAAGGCCTCCAAACTCTCCTCGCCCAGCAGTTCAGCGCGGGGGTCAATGCCAACACAGAGATGGCTTTGAATCTGGTCAATACGGGACTGAAGCTTCTCGGAATAACTGCTCATGGCCGCCTCCCTAGCCCCTGTACACAAGGACACAAGACCATTTGAAATAACTCTTTGCAAATCAAGTGCCCGTACCTATGCTTCGAAGATGGACCAACTACTTCCCGTACTCGCCGCAATGCTGCTGCAATATCTGCAGCTTCCCGTTCCGCAAGCCACAGAAGACATGCCCTACCCCAGCATCAAGGAGCATGCGCTGACTCATTATCAAATGGTTCAAAAAAATCTCCCCGACCCCAAAACCTATTGGAGCTCGGATTACGTGCTTGCGGATTTGGAGAAAAAAGAAGTCATCGTCTGGGGACAGATGAGTGGCATGCCTGTGGGGGACCCGGTGGAATTTGCTTTTGTGGGTGCGGAGAGCGGACATGAATACGAATCCCTTAGCGTCGTGTTTGCCAAACCCTCCGATGTACAGACGGCTCTGGAGAAAATTGGCTTGCGTGCAGGAGGCTCCGTAGGCAGCAACCCGCATCGGTTCTGGCCCCGGGGAGATCGGGTAATTGCTGAGATCCAACTGGCCAAAGGCGAAGAAAGCATCACCTACTCGTATGAGAAACTCCTGCTCAACAGTCAGGGTCAGGAATTCAAGAAACCGATTCCATTTGTGTTTACAGGCTCCGTGAAGGTTCCGGATCCCAGTGACCCGAACGTGATGAAACCAGCCATTGACCTTTATGGTCCGAATTCCGTGGCCTCGCTATTCAATTTGGCCGCTACCGTCATGGACCTGCCTCAACAGGGCAGCAAAACTGAAATGTACGGGGAATTTTTGCGAAACCCCAAAATCCCCTCCGTGGCGGGAACCCCCTTACTGATCCGCCTGAAAGCCGCCCCGGCGGCGATGGTGGAAAAAGAACGCAATATTCTGCTCACCTGTTCCGGGCCCGACAAAGCTGTGGTCAGTGAGAATAAGCAGGACAAAGTTATGAGCTTTGCCGAACTGCGCGAGGAATGGGCGGCCTCTGGGAATGAGTGGCAGTATGTGGAAGTCGGCTTTGCCCCGGATCTCCCTCTCAGCGACATCATGCAGGCCTCGCAAGCCTTGCAATTGATGAATGCTGAAGTGGACTCTCTCCGTTTTGAGCCTCCACCCGAAGGACAACTCTACTTCCAAAGTTACGTACCCGACCCTACCTTCCGCGACCGCCAAAAGCGTCCCTCCCAGCCCCTGGAATTGCATCTTGCTGACGATGCGGCCTCGGCCACGCTCTTTCAGTTGGAAGAAGTTTGGGGCGAGGGTCGCCGCCCGGATATTGTGGAAAAACGGCATTTGCTCGATAACCCGGAGGCTTGGGTTACCTGGCTGAAGGAGAGCGAGAATCAAACGACGGTGGTTTTCCTCTACGCCGCATCCAACAGCACCCATGCACAGATTCTGAAGTGGATGAAACCGGTACTGGATCAGTTCCCGGTCATCTTCGTGTACAAAAGCGACCTTCCGTGAGTCCACGCCTGCTGGCGGCAGCGGCTCTTTTGCTCCTGCTGCCCGCTTTCTTTCTTCGCCCCCCCTCGCGGCAACAGGAACTACGGGTTCTGATTAGTGCCAGGGGCATGCTGGAGGATGGAAATTGGCTGCATCCCCGCTTTCAGGATCAGTCCCGTTTCCGGAAACCTCCTCTGGCCTATTGGATGGCCGCTCCCGGTCTGGCTTTGGGCGGTGAGCGTGCTGCCTGGGCCGGGCGGCTGCTTTTTCTGCTCTGTAGTATAGCTTGTCTGGAGTTGCTTCGGCGTTCAGCCTCTCCGGAGGCGGCCCTGCTCTTTCTGCTGAGCCTGGGCATGCTCCGCTACGGAGCCGGGGCTGAATCCGATTTTCCACAACTTCTGGGTGCCTTGTTCTGCATCCATGCCGCCCAGCGAAAGCAGGGCTGGCTCTGCGGCTTCGGCCTGGCATGGGCGGTTCTCGCCAAAGGACCCGCGGTCCCCGCCATTCTCCTGCCCACCCTACTGCTCGGGCTTCGCCCCCTGCCCCCCTGGAGTTTCTGGCTCAAGCTGATCACAGTGCCTTTGGGTGCCGCAGCCTTCTGGCTGCTCCGCCTCTTTGCCGACCCGGTTGCCCGCGAAGCCCTGCAACGCGAACTGAGTGCCACCATCGTGGACAGTGCCCATCCAGGAAGTCCGGCCTACTACCTCTACACCTTGCCCCTTATGCTGTTGCCAGGCCTGTTGCTTCTTCGCCCCCGCAAGCAGCCCTTTCCCCGCCTTCCCCTGGCCTGGCTCGGTAGTGGAATGCTCCTCCTCAGTCTGATCTCCAGCAAACAGCAGCACTACAGCCTGCTCCTGATCCCTCCAGCCTGTTGGCTGCTTGCACCCATGCTTCGTCCCTGGGTACAGAAAGCTCAAATTCTCCTGCCCAGCTGTCTGATCCTCGGCCTGGGGCTTGGCCTGGGGGAAGCGCTCAGCACAGAGGGCAAAGACGCGGCCTTTCTTCGAAGACTCCACCCACAGCTTCCCCCGAACACCTTGCATGTGGTGGGCATCAACTCCGCCATCTTTGATTTCCATCTAGGACGTCATGTTCACAACATCGACTCGGCACAACGAGCCCTGCAACGGGCTCAGCCTGGGGATGCGGTGATTGTGCTCCAAAAACCCAAGTACTTTGATGCTCCCGAGCCATCCGCGGAGCAAAGTGCGGATGATGCGGAACGGATCCGCCGATTCTACCCGAGCTTCTAGTGTAGGACGTTTTGTATAGAGTCTGTTTTGCTTCAGATCCCTTCCCCGTCATCAGATGGAGACGGTTCGGAACCTGGCTTCAAGATTGAAAAACTGACACGCCATGGAGGCCGGGAGTCTGCTGGGTGAAAGCCTGGCCGAAGCTCCGCGCAGATTCCTAGTGACGATCTTCGCGGACCTTCGGCCAGGAATAAATGAAAGGCTACCATGACCCAGCCCTGCACGGCTTCGCCGTTTGGACTGGGCTAACATCTTCGCGGTCCTTTGGACCGAAGACATGGCTCGCGCTTCTCCCAACTCTCACATTCATGAGCTCTCGAGCCTTCAGGTTCGGGTGAGCTATACTGGTCTCAACCAAACTTCCGACTGAAAGGCCTGTCGATGTAATTCATCCCTGTGGATCCCTGATATCTGTGGTTAAAAATGCTGCCTGGATACCACGACAGGCCTTGAAAGCGAAACATGGAAAATCTCCGCATCCATCTGCCGGAACCCATCCTACGCGTACACGAAATTCGGAGCCCCCACAGAGAGCAGAGAAGCAGATTCAGCTCGAAGGGCTGTAGCCCCCCGCTTCGCTGAAAACGAATTACTCCTCGCCGGAGCTCCTCAGACTGTGACGAAATACCTTTCCACAGTCCTTGCAGAGGTAGGGGCGGCCCTGAATGAGATGCAGCGCCGAATCGATCAACATGGGAAAGATCAACAGCGTGAGCAGGATCCCCAAATCAGGTCTGGGCTCAATCAGATCACTTCGACAGGCCGGACACTTCAAGATCGAGGATCTCTCAAATTCCCGTTCCGACTCCCGTTCACGTTGTTGTTCATCTAACTCGTTGGAGCGGGGATCCGTCTCCGGAATGGCTACCCTCACCCGGTACTGCGTAATTCGCTCCTCAGCCATCTCTTCCTCGTCCAGGTCCACCCCCATGTCAGCCAATTCTCTCCGGTAGGCCTCCAGCTCCTCGCCACTCAGTTGCTGCTCCATCCCCTGAAAAGACAGCACCTCAATAAAAGCCTCCTGGCCGGCTTCCCGGACTTCCTCCTGAAAGGCCTTGGCCTCCTCCTCCGTACTAAAGACGGTAATCTCCTCCCAGTTATGCAACATACAAAACCCTTGAGCAATCCCTGCTATTGCTTCAACCTTAAACAATCGTGAAGCCTTGAAAATCTGCTCAGCTCTGAGGCCCTGTTTGTGTCCTTTACCCCCCGGCCTCTCCCTCCCAATGGGGGCAGAGCCCGATTTCCCCCTGCCTAAGCTTGCCAGAGGCCTCTAAATCTGAGAGAGGCTGGCGAGTTTACGCTTTAAGCCCCACTTTCAGGAGAATTCATGCCCAAACGCGACGATCTTCACAAGATTCTGCTTATCGGATCCGGCCCCATTATTATCGGTCAAGCCTGCGAGTTTGACTATTCCGGCACCCAGGCCTGCAAAGCCCTGCGGGAAGAGGGCTATGAGATTGTCCTGATCAACAGCAATCCGGCCACCATCATGACCGACCCGGAGCTGGCGGACCGAACCTATATTGAGCCCATCACTCCGGAGGCGGTTGAGAAAATCATCGCCAAAGAGCGTCCCGATGCCCTGTTACCCACTCTTGGGGGCCAAACCGCATTGAACACCGCGCTGGAAGTGGCCAACCGGGGCATTCTTGAGAAGTACGGTGTAGAGATGATCGGCGCCAATGCGGAGGTCATTCACCGTGCCGAAGACCGCGATGCCTTCAAAGAGGCTATGATCGAAGCCCAGGTCGAAACCCTTACCTCCGTGCAGGTGCACACGGTCGAAGAAGCCCTTCAGACCGCCGAAGAGATCGGCTATCCCGTTATTGTCCGCCCCTCCTTCACTCTGGGTGGCACCGGAGGCGGCACCGCAGACACCCCGGAGGAATTGGCCGAAGTAGCCGCTTCCGGCCTGAAAGCCAGTCTCAACACCACCGTACTGATCGAAGAATCGGTCTACGGCTGGAAAGAGTACGAGATGGAAGTGATGCGCGACCGCCGCGATAACGTGGTCATCATCTGCGCCATCGAAAACTTTGATCATATGGGCATCCATACCGGCGATTCCATCACCGTAGCCCCCTCGCAGACCCTGACCGACAAAGAATATCAGGAGATGCGCGATGCCACCATTCGGGTCATGCGGGCCATTGGAGTGGAAACCGGCGGATCCAACGTGCAGTTCTCCATCGATCCCCGCACGGGACGCATGATCGTCATTGAGATGAACCCCCGGGTCTCCCGTTCCTCCGCCCTGGCCTCCAAAGCCACCGGATTCCCTATCGCCAAGATCGCGGCCAAACTCGCCGTGGGCTATACGCTCGATGAACTGCCCAACGACATTACCCGCGAAACACCAGCCTCTTTCGAACCCACCCTCGATTACTGTGTGGTGAAAATTCCGCGTTTTGCCTTCGAAAAATTCAGCGGCAGCGTCCCCCAGCTGGGTGTAAGCATGAAGTCTGTGGGCGAAACCATGGCCATCGGGCGGAATATGAAGGAAGCCTTCCAGAAAGCGTTGCGGGGTCTGGAACGCGGCCTGGACGGCTACGATCTCAAATGCGAGGAGCTGGTCGAGGATGAGAAACTGGAAGGCAAATTTGCCATCAGCCATCCCGACCGGGCTTTCCGGATCAAGACGGAGCTGAAGAATGGCATGTCCATTGAGGAGCTCTACAAACGAACCTATATCGATCCTTGGTTCCTCGACATGCTCTTGCAGATCGTGGAACGGGAAAAAGAGATTCAGGATGCGGAAGAGCTGACTCCGGAACTGCTGAAAGCGGCCAAAGATGATGGCTTCTCTGATGCCCAGATCGCCGCCCTACGCAACAGCGACATGCTTAGCATCCGCGAACAACGCAAAGCCAACGACATCATTCCCCGCTACCGCGTGGTCGACACCTGTGCGGGTGAATTTGAAGCCTACACCCCCTACTATTATTCCAGCTACGGTCTCAGCGACGAATCCCGTCCCGGCGACAAACCCCGAATCATGATTCTGGGTTCCGGCCCTAACCGCATTGGTCAGGGCATCGAATTTGACTACTGCTGCGTGCATACGGTAATGGCCCTGCGCGCGCTGGGCTACGAAACCATCATGGTGAACAGCAACCCGGAAACCGTGTCCACGGACTACGACACCTCCGACAAACTCTACTTTGAGCCGCTGACCTTCGAAGATGTGATGAACATCTACGACCGCGAGAAACCCGAAGGGGTCATCGTGCAAATGGGCGGCCAAACCCCGCTGAACCTCTCGGTTTCTCTGGCCGAAGCCGGCGTGCCGGTACTGGGCACCCCGGCCGACAGCATTGACCGCGCTGAAGACCGGGAACGTTGCCGCGTACTCTTGGAGGCCCTGGGTCTGAAACAACCCAAGAGCGCTACCGCTTTGAACACAGACGAAGCCGTCGAGGTGGCTAAAGGCATCGGTCTTCCGGTGATGATCCGCCCCTCCTATGTGCTGGGTGGACGGGCCATGATGATTGCCCGCCACGAAGAGGACATTGTGCCTTTCGTTGAAGAGGCTTTTAAAGCTGCACCCGGCTTCCCGGTGCTGTTGGACCGCTTCCTCGACAACGCCATTGAAGCGGATGTCGACGTGCTCTGCGACGGCGAGGATGCCTTTGTGGGTGGACTGATGGAACACGTGGAACCTGCCGGGATTCACTCCGGGGACTCGGCCTGCGCCATCCCCCCCTACTCCATTTCCCCCATCATGGTGGACCAGATCAAAGACGCCTGTATCCGCATTGCGCTGGAGCTGAACGTCAAAGGCCTGCTCAACGTCCAGGTGGCCGTGCACGAGGGCGATTTCTACATCATCGAAATCAACCCCCGCGCCTCCCGAACCGTGCCCTATTTGAGCAAAGCCACCGGCGTGCCGCTGGCCAAACTCGCTGCACAGGTTTCCGTAGGTCGGAAACTCAATGAGCTCGATCTTCCGATCACCGGAACCCCCAATTATCACTGGTATGCGATCAAAGAAGCGGTCTTCCCCTTCAACCGCTTCGCTGGAGTGGACCCCATTCTCAGTCCGGAAATGAAATCCACCGGCGAGGTCATGGGCATGGATTACGTGTTCGAAGCCGCCTTCTGGAAAGCTCAGATTGCCGCGGGGCAAGCTCTGCCCTCTGAAGGCACCGTCTTCCTCAGCGCCAACGATGACTCCAAAGACTGGGTCGTGGAATTGGGGAAACAGTTCCATAGCCTCGGATTCAGCATCATTGCCACCGAAGGAACCAGCGCGGTCCTCGCCGAAGAAGGCATTCCCTCCGAAAAGCTGTTCAAGCTTGCCGAAGAGAAAAGCCCCAACATCCGCGATTACATGGCCAAGGGCGAAGTGGGGCTGATCATCAACACCCCCAGTTCAGCCATCTCCCGACAGGATGAAGTCAAGATCCGCAGCGAAGCCATCCTCCGTGGTATTCCCATCATCACCACCAAATGGGGGGCCCTGCCCGCCGTCGCTGCGATCGAGTACATCAACAAACGCGGCTGGAACGTCACCGCACTGCAGGAGTACTTTATGGCCTCCCCCAGCGGAACCCGCTTCCGCTAAGCTACAACTCATCACAAACAGCGGGAGTCAGCTCCCGCTTTTTTTATGTATACCAACAGCTATCTCGTTCTGGGTGCTGCGCTCCTCTTAGGTGCTGCGACACTGGTATCCTTCAAAAAACCTCTATGGGGCCCTTTGCTGGAGCTCTGTATGGGGGACTCCCTTCCATTTTTTGGTTTAATCATCCCCCTGATCATGTGGCTCATCTGGCCGCTCTCCCTTCTCTTCCTCATCTTCTATGCCTTCTGCAGCCTCCCAGGAATGGAGGTGGAAGAAGAAGCCAAGCGATTACAGAACATCCGCACACAGGATCAAGCCCCTGAATCCATTCCGGGGCCAGGAACCCGTGGCATCAGCCTCTGCAATCTCAGCCCCTCCGGGCGGGTAGAAATGAATGGGCAAGAATATGAAGCGCTCAGTAACGGGATGTTTATTGAGGAAGGCCGTCCGGTCGAATGCATTGGTCACAGCCTCGGCCGCATGAAAGTAGCCGAGTTGGAGGATCTGTAAGCGAGTAGCTGTAGGCCTTCAGGCCACAACCCAGGCCTCTGC
>DIYK01000066.1 GCA_002429005.1 Verrucomicrobia bacterium UBA6056 | reverse complement strand
GCTTAGGCCTCCGGCCTGAGAATGAACTCTGCCCCCTACCCAACGCTGCTACCCAGCTCAATGACAGGCCGGAGGCCTATCCTCCCGACAAAAGGAACTTAGGCCTCCGGCCTGAGACCGAGCACAGAACATCCACCCAGCCCCTGCAAAAAAAACACCCGGAGGCCCAAGATCCTCCGGGTGTCGCGTTCAGCCAGCGGGCTGGATTAACTGCTCTTCGCGTGGAAGGTCCGGTTAATCACATCCAACTGCTGTTCGCGTGTGAGTTTGATGAAGTTCACGGCGTATCCCGATACCCGCACGGTCAGCTGCGGATATTTTTCCGGATGATCCATCGCGTCCATCAGCGTTTCGCGTTCGAACACGTTGACGTTGATGTGGTGCCCACCGTCGCCGAAGTAGCCATCGAGCAGGTTGCCCAAATTCATCACCCGGTCATCCTCACTGCGGCCCAGCGCTTTGGGAACGATGGAGAAGGTGTAACTAATGCCATCCAGCGCATGCTCGTAGGGCAGTTTGGCCACAGACTTCATCGAAGCCACCGCGCCTTTATGGTCCCGACCATGCATAGGGTTCGCACCCGGAGCAAAGGGCTCGCCGTATTTCCGGCCATCCGGAGTATCCCCGGTTTTCTTGCCGTAGACCACGTTGGAGGTGATGGTGAGCACGGACTGAGTGGGCAAGGCATCGCGGTAGGTGGCGCAGTCGCGGACTTTGTCCATGAAGATGCGGACCATGTCCACCGCCATCTGATCCACCCGCTCGTCATTGTTGCCGAAGGCCGGGTACTCGCCATCAATCTCGTAGCTCACGGCCATACCCGTTTCCGGATCCCGGAGCACCTTCACCGTGGCATACTTGATCGCACTCATGGAGTCTGCCACCACGGAAAGTCCGGCGATGCCGCAGGCCATGGTGCGCAGCACCTCCTTGTCGTGTAAGGCCATTTCAATGCGCTCGTAGGAGTACTTGTCATGCATGTAGTGAATGATGTTCAGGGCCTTGACGTAGGTCTTGGCCAGCCAGCCCATCATATCATCCATGCGTGCCATGACTTCGTCGAATTCCAGCACATCGCCAAGGATCGGCTCGAAGTTGGGAGCCACCTGTTTGCCGCTCTTCTCGTCTTTGCCTCCATTGATGGCATAGAGGAGAGTTTTGGCCAGGTTGACCCGGGCGCCGAAGAACTGCATCTGTTTGCCGATCTGCATCGCGGACACACAGCAGGCGATTCCGTAGTCATCGCCGTAGCGCTGACGCATCATGTCGTCATTCTCGTATTGAATGCTGCTGGTCTCGATGGAGACTTTGCTGCAGAAGTCTTTGAAGCCCTGGGGTAGTTTTTCGTCCCACAGCACGGTCAGGTTGGGTTCCGGAGCGGGGCCCAAGTTGAATAGCGTCTGCAGAAAGCGGAAACTGGTCTGGGTCACCAGCGGACGGCCATCTTCGCCGACACCGCCAATACACTCGGTCACCCAGGTCGGATCCCCGGAGAACAGATCATTGTAGTCAGGGGTCCGGGCGAAACGCACCATGCGCAGTTTCATCACCAGGTGATCAATCATTTCCTGGGCGCCCTCTTCCGTGATCAGGCCGGCTTCGAGATCCCGTTTCATGTAGATATCAATGAAGGTGGAGATCCGGCCAATGCTCATGGCAGCGCCGTTCTGTTCTTTCACCGCAGCAAGGTAGCCGAAGTAGGTCCACTGAATGGCTTCCTGCGCCGTGATTGCGGGACGGCCAATATCGAAGCCGTAGGCCGCAGCCATGTCTTTCAGCTCGGCCAGCGCGCGGTACTGCTCGGCGATTTCCTCACGGAGCTGAATATCCCGCTCGGAGAAGCAGCCTTCACCGGAGCTGTCATGGTCGGCTTTTTTGGCCTCCATGAGACGGTCGACTCCATAGAGAGCCACGCGGCGGTAATCACCAATAATCCGACCACGACCGTAAGCATCGGGAAGACCCGTAATCACCCCACTGGACCGACAGGCGCGAATTTCGCTGTCGTAGACATCGAACACCCCGTCGTTGTGGGTTTTGCGATAGTCAAAGATCCGCTCAGTTTCGGCATCCAGCGTATAGCCATTGGTTTCCAGAGCGGCTTTGGCCATACGGATGCCACCGAAGGGCATGAGCGCCCGTTTCAGGGGTTTGTCGGTCTGGAACCCAACAATGGTCTCCAGATCTTTATCCATGTAGCCGGGGCCATGGGAAACGATGGTGGAAATCACGCGGTCATCCGCATCCAGCACCCCGCCCTTATCGAGCTCAGCCTGCTGCAATTCATGCATGATTTTCCAAAGCGCAGAGGTGTTGTCGCTGCTCGTCGCCAGGAAGGAGTCATCCCCTTCATATGGCGTGTAGTTCAGTTGAATGAAATTACGCACATCGATGCTGTCATTCCAGGCGCCCGCATTGAAGGGCTTGCGTCCACTGTCTACGGTTTGTTCCAGCGTGTCCATTTCAGGTCCTCGTTCGTTTCAGGGTTGCGAGTGAAATCACTCTTGGGGTTTCAATTGAATGTACAATTCTTATATTGCATATCCTATATAGCTTCAACCCAATTTTGAAACAGCAAAATCAAATGGATTTACCTATTTGACCTATACAAGCAAATTTTCACGAAAACAAAACCCACCCAAAACCCACAAATCGACACATTCACCAAAAACCGACCCAAGCAACTAAACATCACCATCCCAAAAGCTCAACAAAATCAAATTACCCACAAAAAAAAGAACCCTCTCGCAGAAGTTTCCGCGGAGGGCTCTTTTTTCAAAAAAGTGAATTTTCTTAGAATATGAAGCGGAACTGTCCGCCATATTCGATTTCATCGAAATCAAAATCGAAGAAACCGCTGTAATCTTCAAAAGGGTAATAGGCGTGAATGCCGAGGCTCATGCGGGAACCCAGGTTGAAGTTCAAACCGATGCTGGTCTGAAAATATAAATCGCCCCAGTCCGTCCCCTCCTCGGTATCAATATAGTCGATGAGCAGAGAAACCCCGGCTTCGAACATTTTGTCGACAGCCATCAGGGTCACTTCAGGAGTGATGACGGTATCCGCTTCTCCCGGACCGGAAAGACCTGAGGCATAGCTGGCTCCGAGGCGCCAGCCACCCATCCCGTCAAACAGATCCACAAACAGCCCAAAAGAGGTATCTCCATCACCATAGGGACGCTCTTCAAAGCTCTTCGTAAGGTCGGAGTGCTGTTTCACCAGCACAGAGACGGCAGGGTTGGTCTTCTGAGCCTGCAGCTGTAGAAGAGGCAAAAGGAGCAATAAAGAGAACAAGAGTGCTTTCATGCCCTCTCCGTAGCGTGTCCCAGCCATAGGACAAGAGGAAAGGCAGAGGATTGCACACTTGCTTTATCCCAGCTTCTCCACTAAGAGATCCCCCGACGCCGGCATAGCTCAGTTGGCCAGAGCAACGGATTTGTAATCCGTCGGTCGGGGGTTCGAATCCCTCTGCCGGCTCCATCTTCGATGGAGACTAAGAGGGAGTCGAAGCCCCGATGTAGCGGGACATTATTTTCCGGAAACTTGGACATAATGTCTTAATAAGTATTCTTGAATCACACAAACGGCCAGGGCGTGACCTGGCGAAAAAAAATACAGCCTCGAAAGGCGTTTAAATTGAGTTCACCGACTGGTTGAACCAGTTGTGTGATCAGACTGATCCGGTGAATTTGAAGAAGATCGCTTTCGACATGGGAGGCAAGGTCCCGTAACTCCGCCACCCGTAGCCCATGATTCTCGGGCCGCCTTATCCAGTGGAGGCCACTCACAGGGGTCAGTGTTGTCTTTACAGATTCCGCATCTACCCCAACTCACGGTATGCTTGAGTAGGTTGCACATCCCCCCGTCAATCACTTGCCCTGGTTTCCAATGTAGACACCGCATCATGTCACCGTTACAGATGTGTTCGTAACACCACGCATCACGTAGTTTACAGAGGTAGGACTACCGCCGCTGCTAATTGGGAAGCATGTTGGAGCATCCCAGAAATGGACCCCAATCTCCCCGTCAAGCTGGAGGGTGACAATCCAATGCTCAGGGTCTGAATCAGGAAAAAGCTCCTGCATCCCCACCAAACTCACAAACCCTGGCTTGTCTACCCAGGCAGAACCATCAAACTCCTGCAGGTCAGTGGATGTGGAGTAATTGCAGGTACTTCCACCGTCCAGAGTCACCGAAGCGCTTCCGCCTTTAATCCTGAGATCTCCGGCCGAGGGGCTCGTGTTTACCGTGTTAATCACATAACTAGCCGATAACCCGCTGGGACAGCCGCTGTACTCTTCGCAGCCACCACAGCAACAATCCTCAAATTGCTCTCGGGTGATTAAATGTGGAATCCCACTCTGGAATACGACTTTTTTGAGCATGGCTAATTCTCGGGGCACTCCCAATCTGTGGAATCTAGCTCCATCCAGCCCATGGTACCGGAATCCACCGTCAACATGTGTAGGCCTGTACTTGAGGGGGCTGGCACGGGGATGTACTTAGATCCATCCCAGCGCAACAAGTCGTTCGGGCTAATCCCCTTTGGAAAACCCAAGGGCATGGTCAAAGGGAGAATATACTTAAGCTCTTGATTCACCGCAGTGATAACTCCTCCTGCGGCCTCTACGCTGGCGATCTCGACATGGACGGCTCCAGCTCCAGCAGTTATGTCCCCTGGATTCCAGGTGTTTGCAGGAAGCGCAGAGCCGCTGTTTACAGCGTAGGTATCAAGCCACCAAAGCGTAAGGCCGTGGTAATCCGAGACTTTTAGATTACCGGTGATCCAGAAAAAGGTTGTCGCATCATCGGCTACAAGGGTTTCAGCCATGCTCACCTCACCCAGGGTGGGCAGGGCATCTGACTGCGCATTGAAGATGATAAGCCCATCAATCATGTTCACCGCCAAGCCAGGAGTGCCAGCTGGCCCGGTTTGAAAGATTGTGAAGGGCACCTGGGATTGTAGACGCGCAAAGGGCTTTTGAATGCGTCGAGGTGAGCTTAAGCTGCCATCAGTCCGCCGCTCCAGACCTGCTAACACCTGCCTCATACTTTGCCTCCTGGGACGTTCCTGGCCTGCAGGCGGGTTTGATAACCATCATGCATGGTGTAAGTGATCCGGGTGATATACTCAGCCCCCAGCTGTCCCAGGGCTCTGGATAGGGCCAAAGGGTTCCCGATCTCACATAAAGGGAAATAGGGTAGAGTGAGCCCCATATGCACCTGAGGCTCCTTGGTGAGCCTGAGAGCGCTTTGAGCATGCCTGGTGAGATCTGCGCCTGGATCATAGATGTACTCAGTTTCCGCCTGTGCGAGTTGAACGCTCAGATCACTGAGATCAGGCAGGAGTGTTCCTGAGAGCACCTTTGTGGGAAGTAGGTCCGGATAATCAACGCGGCTGGCCCGGGGTTCGGCAAGATATGGGTTATCCTCCCCCGCAAAGGCAGAGACCCGCGTTTCCAGCCTGGTGGCAATAGTAAGCCAGAAAAACAGGGAGCCGTAGCTTAGTCCCTCAACCGCTTGTTTCTGCCCATCAGCAGCGAAAACTTCAATCGATTCCTCCAAGTAGACATATCCATTCTGCAGGTCGATATCATAGCCTGACGCGATCAAAACCTTCTGGCCGTCTACAGCGTCCGCATACCACAATTGTGGATCCAGTTCCCCGCCTGGGAGATCCGGATCCGTAAGGTAATCTGTTCCGGCCGCATTCAATCGTCGCACCAGGCTGCTGGCCCAGGGCTTCGCTGAAGAGCCTACCGTCAAAGACTGCCCCAGGCCCTGGACTGCATACTTGGTGACATCCACCTCCAGGCGATGCGCAAACAGTGGTGCAGAAAAGCTGGCAGAGTGAATCAGCAGCGGATCATCTCCACCAGTGGCATAGGTAGCCTCCACCAGCTCCGGAGCAGACATCGCGTAGTGAACATCCCGCATTTCCCCGACGTCCACAGATACCTGGTTTTCATCCGCTCCCCATTCCCCAGCCTGGGCCGCTCGGGCCTGCGATCCAGGGGAGAACAGCGTAGCTTTCCGTTTTGTGCCATATCCTCCGGGCGGAATCGCTACAACCTTGCTGCCGGATGTTGTGTAGTGAAGGCCCCAATTCTGCCCCACCAGCGAAGCCAGGGTATTTATGGCCTGGGCGGCATTCTGACCGGTCAGATCGAGCGAGCTTACTTCCTCGTTCCAGTCAGCATTCAGGGAACCGATGTTTATTGTGAGGTCACTATCCAGGTAATATGAGGCGATGAATTGAAGTACCGATTTATAGGTCCAAGGAACCGCAGTAGAACCTACATCGAAGTCGAGGGAACCGTCCTGCTGATTGGGACGGCCGTCTTTATTGAAGATCAGATCCAGGCCTACATGGCGGAAGCCAATTCCGTAGCCCTGAGTGTGAACTGAAGGCTGCCCAATCACAAAGCGGGCCATCCGGTATTTGTCATCCGCCAGGTACAACTCCACCTGGTCATCTCCCTCCGTGGAGATCGTTTCAATCCCAAGTACCACGCCTCTGAAAACCACTTTATTCCCCACCCGCACCGAAGCCTCAGCACCATGTTCCACAGATGCATCCTCTGCATACAAGGATGGGAATGATACCCGACAGTTCCCCGGAGTGGATCCGGTTGATACGGTAAGATCATGGATATGTGCCTGGCTACGCACAGAGGCTTTAAAGCCCACTGTAGCAGAAAGACGGACCTCTGGAGCAACCCAGATACCACGGGAGGGCCGGGTCATTGAGGCACCTCCTGATAGACCACACGATAGGTGCAGACGGTCATCCCGTTAAAAGCTCCACCATTCTGTTGAGGAGCCAGCGGAATCACCTGAGCCTCCACCTTCACGCAGCGAACGGGCCGAGTCATCGTAGGCGGCGTGATGGTGTAAATGCGAGGACGCTTGCCATCCAACGCTTTCCAGGTGCAGCCGCTGGCGTTGGGAAACTTCACAAGCTTTCCATAGGAAACATCACCCTCAAGCTCATCAATGGTAGAGCTGGAACCATCGCAGCGGCCAGACTGCAACAGACGCCGGGTTCCATACTGCCCCTGTAGCAGCTGGTAGCTCTTTTCAATGCGTGGCATTAGATTCCACCTCCAGCACGGAGTGGGCCAGCCTCGCGGACCATACGAGCCAGGATGCTTTCAAAACCCTCAGACTGATTGTTGATGTTGAGGCGGTTCACGCTGAAGGAAACCTGTCTCCCTCCATTCAGTTCGCCGCCTTCCTGGAACTCATCACGGCGGCCAGCAACCTGCTCAAAGCGCCGCTCAGTCTCAAAGCCTCGCTCCACACCCACCTGGGAGCCGTCGTCACCAAACAAAGGCCGAACGAAGGGCACCTTCCGCTGATGCATTACCTGAATAAAGCCCTGTTCCCGCCCTTTGTTGAGGTAGTCTTCAGCAGCGCCCTGATTGACTGCAAAGCGTTCCCGGAAATCCGCCCCTAGCGTCGAGCTTGGAGTACGGACAGCGCCAAATTCCTGGCGGGCAAAAGCCTGAAGCCTGGCCGTGTTATTCTCAAGGGTGTCTCCAGCTTTCGACAAGGCATCAGCAGCGCGACGCTCCGGGTTATAGGCGCGGGTCGCCAGTTGCAGCTGCTGCTCCATGGGCAGGCGCTTGACCTGGGCAATGGATCCCCGGCTGCCAGGCTCAAAGGTCTTTGCCCATCCGAAGGTGGTTCCGAAGTTTTTCAGAGCATCCTCTTCCGAAATTTCAGAGATCGCCTGACTGGCCAATTTGTTCCGCTGGCCTTCCATAAAGGGCATGCGCAGCACCTCTCCGATGAAGCTGGCTGCCATCAATTTCGCTACGGCTTCGAATACAGCCGTTGCAGAGGACACTCCGGTGATGAGCGCCATGGCGAATACCTTGGCGGAAGCCACCATCAGATCACCCACAAACTGAGTCACTGCGATGGGTCCACCTTCTCTGAGGTCATCGAGGAGGTCGCGGGCCGTCATGAGAGTTGCTGCGACATTGACCACTGCATCCCGGACCCATTCGCCGAAACGCTTTCCGGATTCCTCCAGCTTGCCTGTTTCGGTCAGCTCATTCAGAGAGCCGGTCAGCTGGCCAATCATACCAGAAAGATCTGAACCCTCCTCAAAACCCTTCCCAAAACTTGCGGCCGCCAGGAAGCCCGCATCTTTCAAGCTGGACACACGGCCCTTGAGCGTCCTGGAAAGCAGGTTCGTCGCACCATCGAAGCGGGTTTCAAATATACCTAGAAGCGCCTTCTGTGCCGCCTCAGAGCCTTTTGCAGTAATCTCCTGTACCTCACCCATCTTGTTCCGGTACTCGAAGACAAAGCTGTCCCCGTCCCGCTTGAGGTTAATCCCCAGACGGCGCAAGGGTTCGGTCTCCATCGAGGCCACAACCAAAGCAAGGTCAGACACATCGCGCCCCATGGCCGCTGCTGCCTGGGAGGTTGCCCGGAGAGCACGCGGGCCTGAGATACCGATACCCTTGAGGATGATCCGAGCCTGTACCAGATCCGTCAGAGCGAATGGTGTGGCACCAGAATAGCGAGCCGTATCCTGGAAATCCTTCGCAGCCTCCTGGGCACTGGCGGAAACGGCCGTGAGCTGAGCCTCCAGAGCTTGCTGGGTACTGTAGGCTTTTAGGCTGGCCCCTGTGAGCAGTACTGCAGAAGCCGTCAGCACCGTAAGTCCACGGCTACCTGCACGGGCAGAAGCGTCGATGACCCGCCCCATACCGCGGAAGGAACCCGAAACAACCCGGTTGGCAAATTGAGAAGCTGGAGCCAACCTCCGAATATCACCTGCCAAGCCACGGATCTGCCGACGCGCATCCCGTGTCCGGGCCGCGATCTTCATCCGCAGGGTCATTTCTTTATCAGCCATCAGTCAGTAATTGCTTCGCCGTCCAGGTAGCGCTGCAGGTCTGTTTTCAGACCAGCGCATTGTCGCGCATGTTCCAGTCGGCTGTGGTTGTTGTATCGTTCATTCGAAAAGGCATAATCTCGGATCACCTCCCGCTCATCGAGGATCAGCAGCAGGCCATCCTCAAGAGTTACGTCCCCTTTTTGGTACTGCTCCCGCGTGAACCCGGCTTTGAGGAGCGCTTGGAGGACGCGGCGCTGGAGGTTGCAGTAGAGTTCTTTTTCTGCCGGGTGCCGCGCCGGGTAAAAAAATCCTCAGGAATATCTCCAACCTCCACATAACGGACCAGGTCATCGATTTCTCCATCAGCAAAGCAGGCAAGGATGGATTCAGTGTCAGCCCCATGATTGCCTTCCAAAGAAAGCTCCAAGTATCGGTTGGCCGCATCCTCTGCTGCATACTTATGCTGCGACAGCTCTGCAGTCAGCTCTTCACTTTGTTCCAGGAGTTTCATCAACTCCTCTTCTCCTTCCTTCTCTGCAGCGAGATCACCCAGGACGGCAATGCGACTAAAGCAGGAACCCATCAAACGTGTTTCGTCATAGAATCGACGCTTGGCAGCTCGCATCTCCTTCCCGGCCTCGCCCGTGCGACGGGTGGCAAAGTAGGCGGTGAATGGTTCTCCATTGAGTTTGATCTTCAGAGGAAGGCCGTTCACTCTCCAGCCTCCTCAGATGCTTCAGCCTGTTGCGGGAGCACGGCCGAGACGGCATCGCGGAGTGTGGCCTCTGTTTTCGCCGACATGGAGTCCTGGGTGAAGCTCCGCGAACCGATCCGGGTTAGCACTTTGACCTGAACCATCGCGTCCTCACCCACTGGGATGTTGATCAGGCTGGTAACCCGCTTTGCCTTGGAACCAAGAATATCCGCTTTCATGATTAGGCAGCATCCGTGGTGGTGGATTCAGCGTAATCGAAACTGATGCGCCGAGATCCCGGACCGGCATCGTTATCGATATTGCCACCCGAGTTGAAGGTGACATGCGTAAAGGTCGCAACCTTCCCGGAAGTGGTTTCGACTCCGGAAGCCACAGAAACCTCCGTGTATTCGATTTCCACATCTCCGGCAGCGTATCCGGATTCCACGTTGCCAGCGAGCAGCTCAAAGGAGCCCGAGCCAGAGCGTTTCATTTCCACCGGCACCCCAAACATCGCATCATCTACTGCACGACGATCAAACTCGTGAGCGTCATTCCAGTCCACATTGACCACATCGGCCACCTGCGTCCCGTTCACTTTCAGGATTCCACGTCGAATCTTTGACATGTTCTTTTTCTCCTGGTCCTGGTTAGTTGTTTAAGTCGGGGACCTGGGCCGACCATTTTACTTCAAATTGGATTGTCCAGATGTGCTCTGCAGCCCCCTTGCTTAGCTGCACCCTTAGCGGGTCATCACTCACATAGTTCACGCGGAACACCCCCGGACCAATCGAGCAGCGATTCTGAAGGTTGAGGATAATGTCCTCCACCACCTTCACGACGCGCTCATAGTTTGCCGTGCGGCTGTAGTCATCTTTCAGGTTCAGCACGATCAGCATGCGAGCCTCAAAACCTTTCTCTGTTTCAGAGGCGCTGGAGCCATCCCGAGAGGCACCGTCGTCCTCCACATGAAAAGACGGCCGCATTTTCTCCTCAGGCTTCCAAGGGGTTGTGAACGCCTTTCGAAAGGTGTTGGACTGAGTACCCGAATCCACCGAGTGCCGCTCCATAATGAAAGCCGCGATGTTCTTCCGGATCTTGTTGCGAATGGAAATCATTACAGGGCCTCCAACGCTTTATCGTTTTCCTTGATCACTTCCCGGAAGAACAGCGGAAGCCCCCGACCTACATTCTCCCGGAAGCGCAAGCGTGCAGGGATGCTTTTCACCAGAACAAAATGAGGAATGAGATTAAACTTTTCGGAGTGCTGATTGCTTCCCCGAGTCAGCTTTTTTTCTCCCAAGATGGCAGCGCTCGGCCCCTGGATTAATACCAAGTCTTCCATGTCTCGTGGACTTTGAACTCTTCTTGCTTCCCGGCTGATCGGAATCGCCATAGCTTTGCCAGGCTTCGCTTTCGCTCCGTATTCCTGAGAAAGCTCATAAGGGAACCCATTCGTTCTACGAAAGCCGATAGCCGCGTCCAGTTCACCGCTGGAGTCCTTGCCAGCAAAGGAAGTCAGCCGACCCATCAGGCCTGCAGCGCCACTGCGAGCCCGGATCCCGGTACCAGTACGAACTCGGTCCTCCAAGAGCAACAGCCCCCGGCGAGAACCCTTGACCAATGCGACCTGCATCACGCCCTCCAGTTTGGAAAAGCGGTTCAGCACTCGCTGGCCTTCCCAGGTGACCGTAGCATCCATTCCCATCAGAGGATCCTCCGGTAGGGTCCAAGAGAATCCTTCACCTCCATCAGCAGCGAGGCCGGGGCCATACTGATGTTTGTGCCATCCATGCCTACAGACTTAAGGCCGATCTGCTCTTTATGTCGCCATTCGTAGCTGACCTGTAGAATCAAAGCCCTGCGAATATCATCCGGCATTGCATGCTGCCCGGCCCCGACCACTTCACCAGCGGCAACGTAACCACCCGTCCAGACCACACGAATGTTGTCATCGCCATAAGGCCAGGAGGTACCGTCCAGCACATCGGAGTAGAGCAGACGTCCCCGGTTTCTGATTAAACCATAGCCGCTATGCGCCTGCTCCTCGATGGTGACTTCCGTGATCGATTCCACCGGGAAGAGATCCAGATACACCACGCGGGAATCCCCCCGGCCGGAGAAGTACTGCTCCCGGTCTACCTGACGGAGAAGCTTACGCTGGAGGTAGCGCTCAAAGCGGCTCTCCAGACCATCCACCCAGATGGTAAGAGCAGCATCTTCTTCAGTATCATCGATACCGATCTGAGCTTTGATTTCATCCAGCGTGCAGATGTACATCAGTCAACCTTTCCCATGCGGGACGCAATCACCATGTTGCAGATTCCAAGCGAGCCCAGCAGAGTGATGGGATTGCCGAAAGTGGACACCTCGGGAGACATGGAACCCTCATCGACACCGACAATGATGATGTTGTCAAAGTGCTCCTGCATGATGGCCGTGGCCTGTTCGAGGGCTTGGGATTTGATCTGTTGTTCAGGAGTTTCCATAAAATCGTTTTCGTAAATAAGAAGTGAACTACGGGCCGGGGCCAGCCCGGCCCGTAGAAGGATAGTTTTGTCAGACTTAGGTAGTAGCGGTCTTGCCCAAGATGAAGAGCTTGGCAGGAGCGCGTTTGATGTCCATATTCACCAGAGCGCGGAAGCAGGTCTGGTTTTTCCGGAAGAACAGATGCTCAGATACATCCAGCTGAATGCCTCCCTGCAGGCCCACGGTGTAGGCTCGAAGGTCACCAAAACCGAGCAGCCCAGTATTGGCGGCCGTATCATCCATGGTGGGCATTTCTTCTTCAAAGACAACCGGAGCACCCATCACGAGAGGGTTGCCCTGGGAGTCGTATTGAAGCACTTTTGCTTTACCATCACGGTTCAGCTCACCCACCAGAGACCAGAGCACCTCCTCATGCATCAGCCATGCACCACGACGGCGTGCCCGTTTCAAGGCTTTGGTTTTAATCTTAGCCAGATCCTGATACGTGGTTGCCGTAAAGGCAGTGCCGCTGGTGCGCTGAATGTAGGCAGCAGTCGTTTCCGCCAGGATACCCAGAATATCGTTGTAGCTTGAGGAACCATCTCCAACAATCAAGGCTTTCACAATCCCCTCGATGGTGCTGTCCCGCAGCATTGGCAGAAGCATGCGTCCCAGGTCATGAGGATTCATCAGCAGCAGGCGGTTGTCCACCGGAGTGAACAGATAAGCTTCATCCGGGCGCAGGCTCATCTGAGCAAAGCCGGGATCACCCTGAGTCATATCCGTGTCGATCGTGGCACGTTTGAACTGCAGATCAGGGCGGGAAGTCGCCACAGTCACATCGATGTTACCAGGCAGGCCGGGCAGGAAGTTGACGCGGTTAAGCACGTCAGAGACTTCTTCCAGACCATCGAAGATTTCCATCTCCAGCATTGTCGGGATCATCAAAGTTCCCGGAGAAGCATCGGCACTCAGAGTAGCGCGATGCTCGCGGTAGTTGCGCAAGGTATCCGCCTCGCCCCGGAACTGGGAAGGCAGCTCAGTGCGCAGGTGGTTGGCCAGAGCCTGGCGGCAACCCATGCCGAAGATTTCCAGTGCATGGTTGCGATTGCGGAAGCCATCACGTTCCAGGCCCTGCTCACGCTGACGGCGCTGCATCTCGGTAATGGTTGCTTCACGCTGCTCAGCCTGCTGCCGGACCTGGTCCAGCTCCTGGCGGATAGCAGTGACATCCGCATTGCGTGCGGTAGCTGCAGCTTCGATCTGGTCCACACGACTGGACAGGTCCGCATTCTGACCAACGGCCTCACGGACATTCGCCAGGGCATCCCGAACTTCCTGGGTGATGCTGCCCACAGGGGGCTCATCACTCCCGCCAGGTTCATCCCCGACGACTCCCAATCTGAAAACCCGCAGAAAGGCACTCAGGCCAAACAGGTTTAGAAACAGGTGATACATACTTTTTTTCACAATTACGACTCCATCTTGTGTTTCGGTTTCAATGAGGCAGCCAGAGCATTCAGCTCTTTCGCCAGGTCCCCGGAGTCACCAACACGCGTCGCCAGGGACGTTCCGTCACGCATGATGGTCTGAAATGATTCGGTATGCCTATCGAGAGCATTACCTGAAAGTATATGTTTTAATTCCCGTAGATTGCTGAGAATGTCCTGAACATTGAGTTGTTCCAGACAACGGCCGGCCGTCTGGATGCCTTCGCCAAAGGCGCGGGAGAGACCATGCCGGTCAGCCCCCACGGGCACCACAGAGAACTCTGTCATCTCGCTGAGCGTAGCAACCCAGATCCCCCGGTCGCCTGGATCATCCTGCACGAGACGTTCATCCCACAAAGAGCTGGGAACATAGCGGCGGGCATCGGCCACCGTCCAAAACTCATAGCGCAGGGTTTCCCAGCCAAAGCTCCAGCCGCGGCAGTACACCTCTTCGGCATCGTTCAAGCCGTAGAGATACGCAGACTCCTTGCCCAGTTCCGTATCCGCAAACTGGATCACCGCATCGAGGCCTAGCTCTGTGGGAATCAATTCCAGGCAACGCCCCACCACGGGCATCCTGTCATTAGTGAACCCATGACGAAACTGAACCACCGGGTTCCCCCGGTAGTAGTCCAGGATACAGTTCTCTGTCTGCAGGATGCCACCATCCCGAGCAAGCGCACGTGTGGCCACCTGGGCGCGGATCGTCCGCTGTTCCCGGTCAATGGTTGGCTGGGCGGTAAGCAGTCGTTGAGCAGGGATCGTCATCAGGCGGCCTCCTCCGGCGCAAAGGCCAGCATGCAGGTACAGTTTGCGGTTTCACCAATCGGTGCTTGGGCATCCCCAGGTGACATCATCGGCACCCCATTGATGATGAAATTCTCTTCCAGTGGAATGGGTTCAGATGTGTATTGAATCTCCGCTGCCACATGTGCATCACGCGGTTCCTGTGGATCCCCGTGCAGCCAGTACTTGAGCAGGCCGCCCACTTCCAGAGCCGCAGCCATGCGGCCATCATTGACCGCTCCGGCCACCTGAGTCCGGGCAGCGGTCTGGGGTCGGGCCTTATCTGCTTTCCCGTGCAGATTGTAATACTCGCGGATGTTGTCCGCCAGTTGCTGCACTGTGTCTCCGCCATCGATGCTCTGGCGAAGAAGCTGGCGCAGATCCTGTTCAGTGGTGTCATTCACCTTCAGCCCCTGGATGCGTCGTCGCTCCACTGCAGATGCAGCTCGCGGGTCATCGATGCTAAACTCAGAGGCCGCATCCTCCACACCTTCCATATCCACCTCCTGGAAGAAGCGGATCCCCTCCTGGATGGAATTAGTCCAGATACTGGAGAGCCGCGCACTCAGGGCCGTATCCTCTTGATCCCGCACAAAGATCTCCGAGAGCAGATCCTCCGAAAGCTCGCGGGACTGGTTTGCCCGGTTGGTCCGGCCGCTGGCATCGAGCAGGCTCAGCACCCGGCCACGTTGTTCCGTAAAGAACCTTGCCCAGCGCCCGGCAGCCTGACGTTCCAGGGGAGCAATCACCGCATCGAATTGACGACGCAGTGAGCTATCCCGTGCGGAGCGCTCAGGTTGCTCGGCCTCACGCTGGGTAACAGAGGCGCGGCCCGGTGCCCCCCCTGCGCCTCTGTTGGTGGATGCCATAGAAACCAAGGCCCTCTCCAGCTGATCTAACGCGTCGAATGCCCCCGTTGCTCGCGATCTTGCTTCCGGGTCCGTTTGGGAGGTTCCTTCACCGGCTGGAGAATCAGATCCCGCTTGTGCGCTTCCTGCAAACACATCGACGGGCTGCAGGCTGAAGGGGATGAGCCCTTCATTCGTCGGGTGTTCCGGGAGACCGAGTTCGAGATAATCGTTGAGGTCATTGGGGAGGTATCCTTCCTTGCGTAGGTCATTAAAATCCTTCATCCGCTTTCGGCGGTGCTCCACCAGTTCCGGCACCACATTAAGATCAAACATGATGGTGTATGCAGAGGCACTCTGCGGGCTATTCCGTCGCCGCTGCATTTGGCGATGGCTCCAGCTCTCCATCCGCTCCAGGCTCCGGGTGCGCAGTCCACGCGTCCAGTTAAAAGGTTTGATCAGGAAACGCTCATGCGCTTCTCCAATGCGGCTCAGTTCTTGAATGCCCACCTGGCCCCACCAGCCGACCAGCTGCTCCTCAGTGCTACTCCCCTGGGAAAGTCCGGTTTCGCCTTCCATGACCATCATCATCGCAGGCATCACCCGCAGTGCCATGCACACATCCTGCCTGGCAAAACGCAGCGACTCAAAAGCCTGCATCTCTTCCGGGTTCATACCGATGGTATTCACCTTGAGCCCGCCATAGAGGATGCCCACTTTATGCGCATTGCGGAAACCAGAATAGCGTGCAGCCCAGGCTTCCATAAATTCGTCGCGCTGTTCTTTGGACCACTGCTGATCTGACTCCAGCACGATATCTGGGTGGCCACCATTCGCGAACAGAGCCAAGTTCGCTTCCGTCGTAGCCAGGGCAAGCTGTACCGTGCGGTGAGCAGCCCGCACCGCCTCCAAGCCGCGCAGGCCTGGAGCGTAAGGGTTCGCACCCTGAATGATAATCAGCTGCTCCCGTGTCCATTGCGTGGAGGCACCGGTGCGAGGATCCGTGTATTCAAAGCCTAGGGCAATGCGCATCCCGGTCGGTTCGTGAATGCCCTCAATGGGACGGCACCACACCGGGTTCAGCGGAATGAGTTCTGTTGGCTTATCCGTCTCACCTACCATGGCCACCAGAGCGAAGTCATACAACGAGAGGTACGCCTCCAGCAGCGACACATAACCGCACCAGTCTTGGAAGCGGTTCGGAGCCTGAAGCAGGTTAAATAGCTCGCCGCTTTCCACCACCATGTTATCGCGGCCCAGTAGTCTCAGCGGCACCATGCGGATTTTCTCCTGGCGAGCGACGACCGCCGCATGCATCGAGACCATGCTCTCCGCAGGCGTGGCCTGCCCAGGTAAGCGAGCCATAGAAGTACTGGGCGCATTCACCTGGGTTCCGCCAAAGGCATTCCAGCCCGTAGCAGACCGCTGCTGCCTGCTGAGGTTTTCCAATCTGCCTGTGCTTTTATTAAAGACTCGCATTACAGGTACCATCCAAACGCATTGCCGTTATCCGCCTCAGAGGCCAAGGCACCTGCCCAGGCAATATCCGCGTGAGAGTTGGGGTTGTGAGGGTTCTTGCCTTCGCTGAAGATCCAGCGCTTGCCCTGGTAGGTTTTCTTCAGTGCATAGAAATCTGCAGGGATATCTTTCTCCCCACGCGGGAAGATCTTCTCACCCGCCTGCAGTTGCTCCATCAACACCACGCCCATGTCACCTTTCTTGGTGCCAAAGTTCACCGGCAGGAATAGGCCGCCAAATTCCTTAGCCAGCTCCCAGCAGATCTGACGTCCGAGACCCGTCTCATCCCCGGCTCCCATGATTGCAGGAGTGTTGCGCATAAACACCCGGCCCGCAGATTTCAGAAAGGCCCAGTCTTCCGTGCGGCAGGTCAGCAGCGCAACCAGCTTGCGGGTGGAGCCGGCCAGGCGTTCAATGTAGAAACAAGCCAAGTCACCCTTCCCGGAAGCCGCCACATCGAAGCCCAGTCGATGCTTGCCCGTGGTGGCAAACAAGCTTTTAAAGGCCTGCTTCATCCAGGCCTGAATCTGTCGATCCCTGGCCACCGCTTTGTGAGATTCAAACTCACCGAACTGCTCCGCCACCTGATGCTCCTCCAGGTGGATCCGCTCGATCTCGTACTCCTTGGAGCATTTGGCAATCGTACCCCAGTCCACGATGTTGGAGCTGCCACCCTGAGGGATGCACAGGTATTCCTGGTCAAGAGCTTCCTTGAAGCGGGCTTTATCCTTACAGCTCTGCCAGAAGGATTCCCGGCTCATCTCAGAGCCTGAGACCTGATTGATCTTCTCGACCAGGCCCAACTCAATTGCATCCGGCATGGTCACCCGGTAATAGCTCCAGGGAGAGTCCCCGGCCGCAGCCTCCTGGACCAAGCCATTGAACAGGGTATCGTCCCCGTTATGGCTGCTCCATACCGAAATGTCATAACCCCATGTCGTACGGCCTGCCAGGGACTTCCACATCGCATCCGGGAACTGAGCAAAAGCGGCCTCGTCCCAACCCACATCGCCACCATAGGCGCGGGTGGCATTCGGGTTTGCCGAAAAGGCAAGGATGCGACTGCCATTCTCGAACTTGATGAACCCGACTTTGAACTCCTCATCAAAGCCCTTCGAACGGCCTTCATCATCCAATACCGGAGCCTTCAGCACCATCTCCCCCTGGGAGAGAATGCTCTTCGTCCAGTTAAAGCGTTCAGCATGCTCTTTGCAGGTCTGCACGTACTCGATAGCCGTGGCCTGATCCTTACTCACAAACAGATAATCCCGCTTGGCATGCTCCAGACGCTTGCGCACATTCCGGTAAGCGTCGGCAAAGGTCCAGCCGATCCGCACCGACTTCTCCGCCAGCATCATCTGAGATTTATCCAGGATCCAGGTAGACTGATAGCGTAGGAAGAAGGCCTCATCAGCAAGCTTCAGATTCAGGTCAGGGAGGATCGCCGTCATTTCACCAGCCCCAACATTTTCTGATCCATGATATCCATCACCGCAGCCTTGATCTCTTCATTGATTTCCGGATTGGCCCGCAGCGCATCCTTCGCGGATTCCACCTGACGTTCCTTCTCCTGCTGCGCTTCAAACTTCGCTTGATCCAGGGCCAGCTCATTCAGCTTCGCGATGTTCTTACCCAGGGCAATCATCACCTTACCATCCACTTCCGAGTCCCCGGAGCGAACATTGCGGATGGTATCATACATGAGCCGCGCATACTGATCCTGAGCCGCCTCTGCAAAGCTGAGGCCGGAATCCGCTGCCGCAGACATCAGCATCTGTACCTGTTGGGCATCCTCGATGCGTTCCAAACGCTCCGAGCGTACCGGTTCATAGTCGCGCAGGCGGAAGCTACGGGCTGTCCGAGCAGAAACCTTGCAGCCAAACTCCGCACGCAAGGTCTCCGCGACAGCGGCATCCGTAGCGCCATCGTCGTAGAGTTCCGCAGCCCGGAGACTCCAGGCACGATTGCGGGAAATTGCGTTGCGTGCGGTACCGGCCATGACTCAGTAGATTCCCTTCTCCGAAAGAATCTCAGCCGAGCGCGTCGGCCACAGATCATGGGCCATCATGTGCGCGTAATACTGCCAGAGATGTTCACAACTACCGTAGCCCCATTTCGGGTTCCACTCCGGCCCGTTGTTTGGCCGGGTCGCTTCCGTGCGGATCAACTCCAGGGCTTCAATGCGGGAGAGTTCCTGAGCCGCCACTACACCCGCCATTTTTGGGCAGGCAGCAGAAGTGCCAGACCAGCCGTGCCAGTAACCCAGCACCCCTGCAGAGATCACTTCATCTCCCCACATCACACAAGTCACTGCCTCGCCATCACCAGAGCTTCGCACAGGGATGCCCTGCTGATCGATGCTGCCAATCACCAGGCTTTGATCCTTCAGCCACTTCTGAGGCGTGGCTACATCATCATCCGGGTCATTGTTGTCATGATTCCCAGCGGCTGCGACATCCACAAACTGCAGTTCCTGCATGAGGCTCACATACTGTGGCCCCCACTCATTGAATTGAGCGCGCATAAACATCTCCGCCAACTCATCATCCCGGTCCCAGCCACCCCAGGAGCGGGACACCACAGCCGGACGGATCTCCAGAATCTTTTCCATCAGGAACTCCGAGGCACCAGGTAGCTCCCGGCCATCATGATCGAAGAACTGGACAAAATGCAGGCAGATCTCTTTACCCGCCCACTTTGCCTCTACCTGGCAAGGGATCCCCGCCAACCAGCCGCACCATGCACCATGGTTGTGCGCCTGGGTCCGGGCCGCATCCGGATGCGCATGACCCATCATGCGTACATCCGGAAGCCATTGGCGGAACGCCTGCCCGAACTGGTCGCCCAGGGTATCCGAGATGGTGATGTCAATGCAGTCGCTCATCGCTCAAGATTGTTCGTGGTGTTACTTTCGCGGGGAGCTTCCGCCAGGGAGGAGCTATTCGTGGTAAAGCTCACCACGTTGTTGTCCCCAGTGATGGTCACATTCCCCGACTGGGAGGATTCATTCTGCGGCGTGTTTGCGGTGCTACGGCTATCTGTGGAGGAGCTGCTGCTGCTGTCATTCCCAAAAAGGCTGCCCAGGGTGTCGCTCACCCCGCTGTCTGTAAGCTCCCAAGCTGCCAGGCCAATGGCCAGAGACTGAAAAGGATGCTCCGTAATCATGTAGCCTGCATAGTCCGCCGGGTAGCTCAAGATCTTCAGAGGCCCCCAGGCGTCCCTGGCCCACTGAGCTGGGCGATAGTTGCGGATCCCTAACAGATCAAAGCCCGCCCGTGCGCCCTCGGGGGAGACCTGCACCTGGACGGCACTGCGATTCGGGGCAGTGGGTTTCGGTTCAGAAACCGCCCCACCAATCATCGGCACAGCGCGATCATCCCCTGTGGCATGCAGCTCAATTTCTTTACCCGAAGGAAGGTCAGGATTGTTTGCGCCTCCAATCCAGAGTTCTCCATCATGGGAGGGCGTTGTATCAGCCGCGTAGCCTTCCGGCGCACGCGTACTCGCGCAGCCACTGCAGAGCAGTAACAACCCGAGAATCACACAAAGAAACGAATGAAGTTTCATGGGGGTTCCTTGGTTCAGGTGAAATGGATTCATGCCGCCTTGCCCTCCAGTCGCAGCTGCAGCGGGATTTCCATGCGGAGATTGCGCAGCGCGTTCTGCAGGCGGTTGTAAATCGTTCCTCGATGCAGCCCCAGGGATTCCGCGATGTGGTTCACAGGTTCCTCATCAAAGTAAATCCGCTGCAGCAGAGAGCGCTCTGCTTCACACAGACCCTCTAGCGCCTTTCGCACCCACAACACCCGTTCATCCCGCTCTGCATTCGCCTCAGCCGGAAGCTGATCGATCAACGCAAGCCCCGTATGCGGGCAAGGTGCATTCAGGCTGAGTACATCTGCAGTGCGGCGCACACACTTCGACATCCGCAGCAGGCGCAGGCCCTCACGCTTTGCTGCCAGAATCGAGTAGGCGACGCGCATCTTTTCATCTGCATCTTCATCCGATTTATCCCAGGCCTGGCAGAAAGCAGCCCGACCAACCTGCAGCAGATCCTCCGTGTCATATCCAGGCACAAAGAACCTCCGCATCACCAGGGTGATGAGCCGATCATGTTTCTGTAAGGCATCGCTTGCGTTCATCGTTCAGGGAAGAGCAGAGAAGTCCACCAACGTTGTTGTTTTCACCGTGCCACCCACGTTGATTTTCATCATCACATCACCAGCATCCCCACTACCGCTACCATCAGAAACCCACTGTACAGACTGCCCATCCTCCGGGTCTGCTGGATCCGCAGACATAGCATGCTGCTTCAGGCTGTAAGAGATCTCCACATGCGCCAGCAGCTTCACCTCAGGTTCCTCCACATCCCCCGGGACCGTGACCCGGTAGTACGGGGCAAAATCCAGCGGAGCGCCCTGGTGGGGATTGATGGTGGCCGTGGTGCGGCCGTCTTCGCCACTGCCGGCCGGGTCAAGTGTGTAATTTTCCACTTCCGTCCACACCTGGGGATCCGCAGTCAGATCCAAGCAGTACTCCACCGTTGGGGTGATGTCCTCTCCACCAGCATCAATCTCCATGGTCAGGCTCGGGCCAGTGGCGTTGTAGGTCAGAGAGAGAACACGTACCAGCAGACTGTTTCCAAACACCCGGATCACCGGGCTGCCCAGGGCTGTCCATTCGCTGTAGGTCCCGGTACCACGAAGCTTGTAGCGATCATCAAAATCCAGCGCGTTCTGCTTCATGTCCACTTCACGCGTTGCCAGGTGAGACCATTCCAGCTGATCCGGATTCACACGCAGATACGGCACCGTGGGATTTCCAGTTGTGAGATATACCTCGCTTGTATCCTCCCGGTAGAACAGGAATCCTCCGGAGAGATCCGGCGTGGCCACCGTCATCTCCGTTTGCGACATGTAGGGAATCTTTACCCGCGTGACCACGCCTGTCACCATCACCTGGGCGAAGGCAGGAAGGTTCACGCACAGCAGCAAAAACAACAGCGCTCTCATCAGGGGCTCCCCGGAGTGTTTTGAGGGTAGGAAGAAAAATCGATCACCGTGGGAGGAGTGGCCCCCAACGCGTCCACCGCCTCATCGAGCAGCGTGCCATCGACAAAGGCGCTTCCGTAGGATGGAGTCAACCAGGTCAACACCAGGATCAACTCATCATCCAGCACCAGCATCACCGGGCTACCCGAATCCCCACCAATCGGCAGCTGGTAATAGGGTTCGCGGTTCGGGAGAACAGACTCCAGCGCGCCTGCAGAGAGATTGTTCTCATTCGCCTGGATCCCTGTCAGGTCTGCCACCATCGTCTGCAGTTGTTTGTTTACCGAAATCACAGGCAACTGCAGATGATCTGGAAGGTAGAAGAACGAAGCCTGCCAGTTTCCGGGCAAGATCTTCAGCGGTACCACCGGCGGAGGCAGAGCTGAATCTAATTTCACCAGGCATCCATCCCCGGTACCAACACGGCGCACGGAAGAAACCGTACGGGTGTACACCACGTTGTCCGTGCCAAGCCACTTGTATTCCGATCCCAAGGCCGGGCGGTTATGCCAGGCACAGGCCACCAGATCCGGAGAGATCAAGGTCCCCCGGATGGACGGCCCTGCACCCGTTTTGCCCGTGGCCCACACGGCCAGACCCGACCAGGGGTCCGTGCTTGCCGTGGCTGCATAAGCCCAGGAGGAGGCATTGCGCACATAGCTGTGGCCCACCCAGTCTTTGGTGTCAAACAGCTCATCATCATTCGCACCCGCATCTGCTACCAGCGCAGTATCCACTCCATCAGTCAGTTTCTTCCGCAGATAGGTCGCAGCACCGGCCACGATGTTAGTCACGTTGTAGCTGTTACCAGAAGTTAAGCTTAGCGTATGTACCTTGGAGAACGTGCCCAGGGAAACGGTGATCTCCACATCTCCGTCCGCCACATAGCTCACCAGTCCCGTGCTATCCACCGTCGCCAAGGCTTCATCTGAGGAAGCAAACGCATAGGCCGACTCATCTGGATTCCGCTCATAGGTTGGGATCGCTTGATAATCCGTTACTGACGGGTTCACCGTGTAGGTTTCGATAATGGCATCGGTAACCGTGTTTGTGCTCACTGAGCCCTGCGTACCGCGGTAAAGCGTGTCCCATTCGGTCACGGAATAATGCTCAAAAAACGGCCCGCCCGTGGTCTCCACTAGCCATTGTTCCTGCACCATGTCCAGGGTCACATAGGGCGGAATAGCATCCGAAGGAACACTCTCGTCCCCCTGCACAATGTCATGAATCACCCGCACATCGAACTGCGCCAGCGTGGTCGGAAGGGTGGCGCCAGACTCCAGCATTTGGATCTCTCCCACCAGGTCTTTTTGCGCATCTGAGGTCTCAAACAATTCCAGCATTTGCACCGTATTGGCGTCTACCCGGATGGAGATTTTGCCAGTGGCCCTATCCGCCAAAGCCCAATCACCCGCAGCGTTCACGGCTGCATTTCCGGAGTACGCCAGGAAGACACCTTCGCGGTCATTTCCCTGTTTGATCCCAAAGGAAATCGCAGCATCTGCAGGCACAGGAAAAGCCTCCCAGGCATCCGTTTCCAGGTTAAAGGCGAAGAGATAAAAGCAGAGCACGGACAGATCGCGGGTGAACAATTTCACATCATCCTGCGCCACAATTCCGCCCTGCAGATTCTCCACTTCGCCCTGGTCCACCCGCAACACCAGCACCGTGCGGCGCAGGTTTGTCTGGGCATCTACAGGCAGCGCCGCAGCGAACAGGGAGAGCAGCAGCAGGCCCACCCAGACAGCTTTTCCAGAACAACCCAGAAGCGAGAAACTGCAGCTGTTGCCCTCCCGGTTCGCGGCGGCAAAAGGACGGCTGCGGACCCCCGCCCGCTTCATCATCGAAAGGAGAGGAAGGAGCTCCAATCGACCAGGCGCACCGTACACCAAATTCTGTAAATCTTGAAAAAACTTCATCATCAATTCCCCTCAAACAGCATCAAATCCAGCTCGCCACGCGGGACCAATTTTCGAATCATCCGGGTACCCAGGGCGGTGATTTTCCACAGCGGTTTATCCACCGCTGACACCTGGCACTGCTCGATATAGCCAGCGTTTTCCAGGTAGGTCAGCGCACGCCTGGCGTGATGCGTGGAGGCCTCCTGCAACCGGGTTTCAATGTGGCTCTCCACCTCTTCGAAGGCCTGTGGAATGCCCGTTAAATCGTCAAACAACTGCAGGGTCGACCGGTTCACCAAGCGATCAATGAGAATGCTGTTGCTCATGAGTTGCCTCCGGCTTCCAGTTTACCTTCTAGCTTCGCGACATCGCGGGAGGCTTGCTTTGCATCCAAAATCACGGTGCGCATTTCCTGTTTCAGCTCCGCCACCGCTTCCAGAACCATGCGGTTTCCTTCCTGGTATTCCCTGCGGGTCACCATGTCGTTGTTCAATCGATCATGCAGCTCTTTACGGCCCTTGGTTGCATAGCCAATCGCCTCATTCACATGCCGCAAAATCTCATCATCACGGGCTTCCAGAGCTGAAATTTTCTCATCTTCAAGCTTCTGCGTCCGTTGTTTTAATGCCTGGATTTGTTCGCTCTGCCTGCGGTTGATCAACCACTGAAAAAAGACACTCGCAACCGCAACAATGGATCCACTTATGATCGATTCAGCCAGGTTCATTCAGAAATCTCCTCTTCCGATTTTGCAAATTCCGGACTCAATAACCTACTTTCCCAGGCATTAATGCGCCATTCATAGGCCTCGTGAGAATGATCCGTGCTTCCATCGAGCACATCCCCCCGAATCAACGCTTTAAAACGCCCCTGCAAACCATCAAATTTCATTCTCCAACCAGGGAAGGTGCGGTGTATCCAACCCTTGTGATCGATATAACGCAGTTGGCCAGCATGCTCATAGCCCCGCAATTCCCCAGGAGAACGGGTTACCGGGTCGTTGTTATTCACGAAGCGCAGGCATTTTCCGCCCGCAAGTTCGATAAGCATGTTCAAATGATGCGCAGAAACCGCATCCAGGAAACGAGGAGCGCCAAACGTGTAGCAGGATTCCACATGAAAACAGCCCCGAGCCCGCAGGGCGAAGAGCCCGGCAAAGGTTCCGCCTCTGGAATGGCCACAAACCAACAACCTCGGCTTGAAATAGGGCAACCCATGAGGGTTCTGCCAGCAGGCCATGTTCCCCAGGATAAGTTCAATCTTCTTTTCCAGCCGCAAATAAGGCTCATAGAACCCCTTGGGAGCTTTAATCCCATTAACCAGCATCGGCTTCCGGCCGGTAAGCTGGCCCATCCACTGCTTGAGATTGCGTGTGCCAGCAAAGGCAACCAAAACCCGCCCATCTTCGAGGAGTTCAACCAGGGCAGCATCCCCAGTTTCTGGGTCGAAAGCTAACTGTTCATCTGCTGCTGGTTCATAATCATCAAAAGGTTCCTCTGGAGCCTCATGTGCGCAGTAATATGCCTCATCAATCCCACGCAGGCACAACAAAGCCGTCTCAGCTTCTTCAAGCTGGACGGCGATGTTAGCATTTGCGGGGTTCGTGGCACTTTTCACCCCGCCAAAATATCACATTAAGCCATTTAGTGCTAACCTTTCATATCGGCACCCTTTTGAGGGTATACGGTACGCTTATGTTTGTGTTCGAGCAAAATTTTAGCAATATCTCCTTTAGGTATCTCGAAATGAATCTCTAAAGCAGAGAGCGCAGCTAAGATTGATGGCATTGGCTCCGACTTCCTTCCGGATGAACTTGGAACTGAATTTGGATACACAGATGTGACGTAAGGAGCCTGTTCCTCCTTAACTTCAGAAGAAGTCCAGTATTCTCTAAGCGCCTCAAAATCAGGCTCATACAGCTCCTCTCCGGTAGTAAGCCAGTTGATATCAATCCGAAGTGCCTGCATCAATTTGTTAAGTGTGGAAGGTCTAACAGGTGCATCATGATTAAGCATTTTATACAACAAACTTTGCGATAATCCGCTCCTGGCCGAAAGATCAGCCACCGTGATGTTTGCTCTGTGCAAGAGGTCATTAAACCTTAGTCGAACACCACTCCAATCCACTTCAGATGGAATCTTCATATGCTTCCTTAATTTTTTTATTGTAGCATAATAGGGGATTATGCTATTCGATCTTTTTAGATACAGCAACGTGCTGTTTCATCCCAAGAGTAGCACAATGAAAGAGAAGCTGAAGCGAAAAAAAATGCGCCGTGGTACCGTGCGGTCGGCATTAGCTCAAAGAGACATGACTCAAAGTGATTTAGCAAACGCCGTGAATGTTACACCAACTGCAATCTCTCTGTGGATCAACGGCCATGTAGACTCCCCAGACCTTAGTAAACGCATCGCTCAAATCTTACGAATCAACACGGAGGACTTGGTTAATGCGGAGGGCTAAAAATCTAGGACTTCGCAATTTACTCAAGGAGTACGGCGAGCGGAACCAGTGCAACCCATACGAGGTCTGGTGCCTCGCATACGACATCAACTACAGCAAAAGGTCAATTAGCGCCTACGCGAACGGATCAAAAAAGATGAAAGGCCTTGAGGAGGCCATTGCCAAACACTTCGAGATCTCAGTCCAAGAATTAAGGACAAAACTCAACCTCCCTAACCCCCAATAAAAGGAAGAAATGACGTTCGCAACTCCCATATCTAAGCCTGTCCATTCAGTGCTTATTACTAAATTCCTTCAGCCTGAAGAACTCATTGAGACTTGTAAAGGGACGATGCCTGCTGCGGCATGGCTAATGGAAGAGCGGATCAGATTCGCTGCACGACACATCATCTGCGACCTAGTTTTGTACAGAGGCAAACTTGCACTCCGGAGGCTCAGTTAATGAATCTAGGACTTATCAACTGGAAGGACGTGCAAGATCGCCTTGATCATGTGATGAGCCGGTACCACCTCACAGCATCTGCATTAGCCAAAGCTTCGGGCTTATCTGAGACTGTAATCCACAAGATTCGCATCCAGGGCGGGAGCGTCCGAAACTCCACCATCGCGTCTATATGCGACGCCTTACGAATCAAGATTGAGTGGTTAATGTATGGTGATGGTGACATCCCTGAACCTGAAGATTGGCTCGGGCTTTACAATGTCAAAGAAGACGAAGGTGAAGCAGAAGAAATAAAAGGTGGCGAGGATCCTTTTATCAAAGCAATCCGTCCCGTCATGAACGCTCTAAACTGTAGCGCACCTGATGCAGCGTTCGTTCTATTGGAAGGGCATAAGCATGTGAATACCCGCTTCAGCACCCCCACAGCCAAGGCGGGAGATTCTTTGGATCTCACCCTGGTCAACTGGGAAGACGTTTCGGATCGTCTCACGGACTACCTCAGTGCCATCAACATGACAGGCCGTCGCCTGGCCGTCGCATCCAGCCTCTCTACTTCCGCGATCTACAAGATCACCAAACGCGCCGAGAACGTCAGAGGCAGCACCATCCTACAGATCTGCGAGGCTCTGGATATCGCTCCCAACTGGCTGCTCTACGGCGACGAGGATGACGAGCCTGCCATCCTCCAGGAGGAATCCGTCCAGGTCGCAGAACGCGAGCTGTCCCCCTGTTGCACGCAGCTAATCGACCCCTGCAGCAATCCGGTTACAGGTAATGAGGCATCAGGTCTCAGAAAAACCAACGATGACCCGCTCCTCGGTGGAATCTGGATCCATGGGCAAAAACTTGACCGTGAGCACGAGGCTTTGGCGATGGCAAATTACCCTGGAGTGATTCCCTTCATTGTCGAAGCCGGAAAGAACGCAGGTATCGTCATCCGAGAACGTTACTTGACGCACGACGATCCCCATTCCGAGAAGGACAACCTTCTCATCTTCAGCGGCATCTCGTGTCGCCTGATCCAGCAGTTGCTTGAGGCGAACGTAAAGCACCTTGCCCGGAGGGGTGACGTCAAATTCGGGGAGACTGGGCTGGGCAATGGGCCGGCTAAGGCGGTTGGCAAAATCGTCCATAAGGAACCTTCCTTTGGGGGTGAGGTCTACACCGTACCGGAGACGCACTGCACAGGCAATCCCACACCAACACTTTCCGAAGCTCGGAAACCCACCGGCCCCGATCTTCCAGGATCCGGAAACCACAACCAAACCACCCCCTAAAGCAAGGAAGTAACATGACACCGAACGGAACTACATTCGGAAAACCCGAAATCGAAAAAGCGTCTGCCAGCCACCACGCGAAGAATCTTCAGAAGCCCCGCAAGCTGATTGAGATCCTCCAGGCTGTCCAGGAATGCGAAGCACGCTTCGCCTGTGATGCAGATCTCCTCTTCATCAAAAGCCGGGTAAACCTCTGCGACGGCGAATACCAGCCGCAGATCGATCTCTTGGTTAAGGACAAGCTCCTGCTCCCCAGGAAGGACCACACAGGCACCAGAGCCTATCACATCACCAACCTGGGCCAGGAAGCCCTCTACAAAGCTGTATGGGCTTTGTGCGGTGCTATTCCTTCGCAGGCTCCAAACCGTACAAAGGCAGATTGTGAAACACAGAGACGGCCAGGATCTTCAGGTGCCAATCAAAGCTCCGATTCCATTGGTCAACCAGTAGGTAAATCCCAACATTCTCAGCCTTCCCACAAATCAAAGGAGGTTCAACCCCCGATTCATCCGTGTTCAGCAGCTTCGCGCAAAGCTCCCCAGCCTGTTCAAACCGGAGAAATGTGATGTATTCGGCCCAGGCGCTTTCCTCCAACAGCTCACCGGTACGGGCAAAAGCCCGTACCGAAGCCTCGGACTCTGCCCGGTACTCTTTCTCCTTTTCGAAGAGAAAGGTCAGAAAGGGAACAAAGCCCTCGTCGAAGGCTTCCCGCTCATACGGCAGGTTTCGTTTTGCGGCTATGACTAAGCTCTGGGCCTGCAGCTTATGGAACCATTTCTCCCAATACGTTTGTGTCATAACTATCCTTCCATGGGTTGGGTGGATGCTCAGCATGAACCTCTCACCTGGGACTGCAAGCTTGAAAGGGGCGCTCTGATGGATTGTTCAGCCGCCCGCCCTATCCACAACGAAGCCATGATGCCCACGATGCTCCATGCGGCCAAAACGCCCATCCAGGATGCAGCAGAGGCAACAGAAGAGGCCGAGGCCGTCCAGAACCTGGCCAAGCAGGTCTCCGATCACATGCACGAGTCCGAAGAGTGGTCTGCCAAAGAACTCAACCGCCTCCTCGGACTGCAGCTTGAAGCAAACACCCGGCTCCGGAACTACATCCACCACATCACCACCCAAGGAAGAACCCGATGATCTCTCAACTGTTGCGCAATCTCCTGCAGCTCCCCCCGGAGCGAATGCTCGATTTGTCTACGGCCATGTTTCTACTGAGCTTTGCCGTCCTCCTCGCCTGCATCTTAATTCTGCAATCAGCCAGGGAAAAAGCTCGGGAGACCCAGCTGCGGATTCCCCTGGAACGCCTTACCTCTAAACAGGGGGAGGACTGATCATGGACGCCACGTATCCTGAAGAATGGCTCAACCTGGAAGAAATTGCATCGATCCTGGGCAAAACCCAGAACGCAGCTCGTTTATGGGTGAAGCGGAATATCCCCGATAACTTTACCCAGTCCCTCAGCCGGGGACGGGGACGGCCGGAGAAGGTTGTCCATTGTTCCGCGCATGAACGGCTCAGCTCTGCTTACGATGAGAAGCACCGGGAACATATGGGACCGGATACCGCAGAGGAAATCCGACCTGACGATCTGGCAATGGCTCGCCTACGAGCTGATGCTGTCAAAGAATACCGCTATCGGAAGCGCTTTGGCAAAGAGGAGGAAGCAGCTCTGCTGACCGTCGCAGATTGGCGTCAAAACCCGCGCACAAAATCATGGGAAGTTGAGGAACGAATCGGAAGACATCGCCGCAAAATTAACCGTGAAGTAAAATTAGGCGGATTTTGTGTTTCAACACTGAGGAATTGGGACCGTTATTTTAAGGGTCGCGTAACGGACCTTGTTTCACAGCGGAAAGGGAACTGCGGCCGCCCGAAGTCTGACATGCCAGAGGAACTTCTCCAGGCAATCTATTTCGAGGCGAGCAATGGTCCAAGGGCCTGCTGGTCCAGAGCGATCAAACAGGTGCGCAAAGTCTGGACCGGCCCCTGGCCGAACGTTTCCGACAAGACCTTGATCCGGCGAGTCCGAGAATTTGATCCGGAAGAGTCCGGCCTCACCCTGGGCCGATCTGGCACTCACGCTTTCATGCAGAAGCATATGCCCTTTATCGAGATGGACTACAACAAGATGTCCCTCAATTACGAATGGCAAATCGACGACATGCAGGAAGACTTCTACTGCTTCCTAGGGGAAAACGCGGACAAGATGATCGAGCGTCCCTTTGTATACCGGATTGTGCGTTGCTCGACTCGGCAGGTCATTGCTTCTTTGGCCAGCCCCTGTCAGATCACCCAGGCACAGGTGCAAGCGCTGATTGGATATGCTCTGTGCGATCCAAGTGCAGGCATCCCGAAACGAATCCGCTTTGAGCGGGGGACGGTGGCCTGTTCACCCTCATTCGAAAAGCTATTGAATGACCTGGGAATCGATGTGTCCCGAACCTCCATGGATGGCGAAAAGGGCGAAAGAGGAATCGGGCATTCCTGGGGAAAACCAGTTATCGAACGAAGCAACCGCAGGCACCATGATCTTCTCTGGAGGGTAGCCGGTCAGATTGGCACCTTAGAGCGCTTTACCGCACATCAGAAGTGGGAGATCCAAAAAAAGCACGCGATGGACGTGTATAAAAAAACCGGAAAACAGGTTTTTCTCCTGGAGAGCCACGAGTGGCCTGAAGTCCTCCATGCGGCGGAAGAGTTATCAAACACTACTCCGCATTCAGGTCTCCCAAAGACGCTGGACCTGGAGACAGGTGAACGCAGACACATGACACCGAATGAATTTGCGTCGACGAAAGAAGAGACGCTTGAGGTCATGCCCGAAAGTTACCTCATGGAGTTCTTCGCAAAGAGTGATCGAGTCCCTGTCACAGCAAATGGCTTCAAAATCTCCAATATCTGCTTTGGTAAATTTGACGAAGGCCTCCAAGCCCTCGCGGGGCGCATGGTCACCGTCTACAGCTTACCAGAGCTTGTAGACCGTGCCTATGTAGTGGAACTGGGCCGAACCGTGGAGATGTATCAAAAGCGCAAGCCTGGGGAATCCGATGGCCAGTTTGAAAAACGGCAGCGAATCCGCAAGCAGAAGATGAACCGTCACAACGAGATGATGGAAAAAGCGCTGCAAAATGAAAGCGAATGTCTCCAAAGCTATGAGGACACGCGTGTTCACGTCAAAGAGAATCGCGATACCGAGGAGCGCAAGACCGATGCCATGGATGAACGCATCCAAAAGCTGAAGAAAGCGAAAGAGATCTCTGCACAGGAGCAAGATGAACGCGAGTTCTCTATGGATTCACGCCAGAAAGCCTTATCTCACTACCTCACAGACGATGAGCGTGAAGAGCAGCAGCTTCCGTCTAACCGTCCCTCCCTCAAGGAGAAGGCCAACCGCATGTCAGGCCATGTGGAAGCCATCTCCGAAACCCCCATCCTGGAAGAATATGATGAATACGATTTTTCACTCAGAGAGGATTGAGCCCTGGCACACCGTAAAACTGAAGACCGGGATTATCGGCATCGTTACCCGCATCACCATCAACCCGCAGGGACACGGCAAGTTTTATCATATTGCAGCCGACAAACTGCACTGCGTGCCTCGGGATGAAATCGAAGGCGTCATCAAAAACCCCAAACCCTCTTTAAACCCCCAGAAGGAAGCATCATGAGCAGTACCCCCATCGTCGATCGAACGGAATTGGAAATCCGTAAGGCTCTGGAAGACCAGGCCCCGGAAGTGGGCAACACCTTTGTCCAGCTCTGGAAATACGCCTGTGCCCCGGAGAACCGCCTGGGCTATGCGCAACTGTCCCAGCGTACAGGCCTCAGCCCCTCTATTCTCTCCCAGGGCTTCAGCGGCACCTACAAAGGAGATTTCCTGGCCATCTCTGAGCGGATCAGCAAATTCTTCTGGAGACTTGAGCAGCAGCAGAAGTATGGAGGCATCCGTCAGTTCGTCCCTACCGTTCTTACCCGCTACCTGTTCGATGTGTTTGAGAAAACACGGGTAATCCGTCGCATGCAGCTCATCGAGTCCCCGGAGCAGGTTGGCAAGACCCGTGTGGCCGTGGAATACACCCACCAGAACAACTCCGGCCGCACAGTCTATGTACAGCTCTCAGGAGGATCCACCGATGGCCTGGGCGACTTTATCGCCAACCTGGCATCGCAGCTAAATATCGCCACTACCATCCAGGTACGAGAGAAGAAGGCCCGCATCCGGGAATCCATGGAAGCCTGCGATCTGATTATCATCGATGAGGTACACCTGGTTTGGACCTGGACAGATAAACAGGTGGCCAGGTTCTTCGACTATCTGCGCACCGACATTCATTCCAACGGGAAGCGCGGAGTGGTCATGATCGCCACCAACTCCAATATGCTCAAAGGCATTGAGAAGTTCCGCCGCTCTTCCGGATACAACACGGGACAGCTGCTGGGCCGCATGCGGAACCACATCGTTTCCCTTCACCCCGCCGATGACATCATCGAGGAGGACGTTCGCAGCCTGGTCCTGCGCTACTACAAGCCTGGCAAAGTCGCGGTTGAGAAGCTGACCCAGCTGGCCCGGAATCCAGGTCATATTGGCCTCCTCGAAGACACGCTAAACGAGGCATGGACCGAAGCCCAGGCCCGCAAGGTCAAGATGACCGATGAACTTGTACTGCAGACCGCTCGGCAGGTGCTTGGCCAGATCAAAAAGAACCGGGGGCAATCATGACCGTCACTTGTATCGGTGGCCTGGCCACTGGGAGCGAGTTCGACCTGGCACCCGGAAACAACGTTTTCGAGGTAGTAGAAACCCGGACCTCCCATCTCCGACAAACCTACAAGGTCACTGGGAAAACCCGCAATGGTATTCGCATCGCCATACCTGCCAGCCCCGTCTCCAGAGTATCTGATTCAACCTATACCGCACCCCAAGGACAGCACCATGACCGTTAAAAAAGACCTTCGCGAAACACCCGCAACAATTGAAGAATGTGATCAGCTGCATGCTCGTCTGGCAGATTGCAGCGTAGAGCTTGAGCTGCTACGTGCGAAGGCCGAAAAAGAGATTGAGATCATCAAAACTCAACTCGATGCAGACACCCATTTACTCCGACAGGAAAAGCATGATCTGGAGTATCGGATCGTCAGCTACGTTGAGCAGAATAAAGATCAATTCCAGAAGCCACGAAAGCACAAGACATCCTATGGATCCTACGGTCTGACCAAAGACACAAAGGTTGATGTTTTCTCCGAGGAGGAATGCGCCGGATACTGCGCCGATCATGGACTCATGGACTGCATCCGGATCACGACAAAAACGATTCGCAGCGCGATCTCCAAGCGACTTAAGAAGGGTGAAAGCATCCCCGGGGTCCGGATCCTGGAAGGGGACATGGCTGTGGTGAATATCGACAAAGCCATCCTTGAGGAGGCGGTTTCATGAGCAAACCGGTTTTAATCTGGGTGAAACCTCACGGTAGCACCTACAAAGCCAAAGCTGCAGGAAAAGGTGGCGATAAACTTTCCTGCACCAGTACAGCCGGGCTCAAACCTGCTGCAGATGCCTGGGTAGCCAAATTTTACGGATCCCTCTACAAGGCCGTGGATACAGGCAAGTATCATAATTCCGGGCAGACCCTCTGGGAAGTCTGGGAATGCGTCAAACGAGGGTAAGCACATGGTCTCCACCGGAATCCCCAGCGGAGTGGACAACCCGCTCACTAAAAAACAGAAAGCCTTTCTGGTCCAGCTTGCCAGGAAGGCCTACGAGCATTGCAAGGTCTCCTCAGCTGGCATCAGCTTCCAGGATTGGCGGCGCGACATCCAGATGCTCACGGTCGGCACAGATAGCCTCACCCGCTGCACACAAGGGGATTTCCGTGCACTTCGCCGAGCCTTCGAACAGCGTTCTGGGCAGATGAAAAAAGCCTTTCGAACCGTCATGAAAGAGGACTTCGAAAACATAGACCAGGCACGCCATCGGCTCCGCAAAGAAATCGAAAAATGCAAAGACGTCTGGGAGGATCCTCAGGCCTGGGCAGAGGGCATGCTCAAACGCAAACGCGGCCACAGCGACCTCAACAAAGCGAGCCAGGAAGATCTCTGGCACATCATCAAAACCATGTCCTCCAGGGCGGCAAAAATTCGGAGAGAGAGATGACATTTTTCGTATGTCTCCTCCTTTTTGGAGGTGTCGAGTTTTGGGCAGTCCATTGGGCTGTCAGCGCAACAAAAGGAAACGCCGTGTATGCGGCGGTTTCCGCGTCCGGGATGATGGCTCTAACGATCGCGGCTATGTGGCTCGCTCTAGTGGGAGAGTCGCTGGAAGCCGCATCCGGCATGGTAGTAGGAGCAGGGTTAGGGGCGTTCCTTGGGTGCAAGGTATTTGCCAACGCTGACTTGGCCGGACGCGAGGACACGAGCGTTCGGGCGGAGGATTTGTTATGAAATACAAGATAGGCGAAACCTTGTGGCTTTGCACCCTTGACGATGAAACAGGCAGACCGTCCTCCTACGATCAGTTCGTTGTTCGCACCAAGCGCGGCGGGAAGTTCTTTGCGGTGTTGAAGGAGAAGGGGCTTACGTGGGTAAAAAAGAGCAAGAGGCATGGAGACTGGGGTTGGGATGATTCGATTCCCGACTACTGCCGATATTCCTGCAAAGTTGGGGAAAAGTTTGAGGGGTTGGAGAGAACAAAGCCTCACGCCTTGAGGACTGCAAAGAGGCTGAGGGCTGCCCGCGAAAAACGTATGCAGAAACGCTATAACGCCGAAGCTTCCTGGCGTAGTCCCGGCGGGCCTGTGGTTGATACGAAAGGCGGTGAGTCATGAAAACGGAGTACCAGACCAATTTCGTAGCCGCTTTCATCACAACCCACGGCAGAATTTTCAGAAAAGACATCATGTCCCATCTGGGTGTGTCGGGACACCAGGCCACCATAATTCTTAGAAAATTTCAGGAGAAGCACCCCAAACAAATCTACTACAACGTTATTTTCAAATGCTATTTGGCTCTTCCTCACAGTGCATTGATGACGAAGGAAGAAGCACAATCTTATCTCTCCGCCATTGAGACCGTTTTCAACAAGACCTTATTTTCAAGAAGTGAAAATGAGGATTCGGGCGAATGAAATTTTGTGACAGAGAGCTGGAAAGCGCCAGCTGCCCAGACGTGGGCGAGGGTCAATATGCGGTCAGCAGAAGCCCCTTCGAAAACCTGCCCTTTCGAGAGGTTGAGGGTGAAGCCTGTAGGATGGAGGTTCGAATCCTCCCAGGTCCATGCCGGAGTAGCGCCCGGTCTGTCACACCTTTTTCCGGAGGGCATAGTTGATGCCGTCCAAAAAAGCCAACCTGGCAACGATTAACGACCCGCCTCTGCCTCACGTACTCTTGCACATTGAGGATCTCTGGGAGGAATGGATAGAGCACCGAAAGGAACTTGGAAAACCCTTGACCATCCGTTCTGCCCGCATGGCTTTACGCCGCCTGGAGGAGGCTGGCGATGCCGCTGCGGCCTGGATAGAGCACAGCATTGCCTGTGGGTATCAGGGGATCTTTCCACCGCCGCAGACAGCATCATCCACAAAATCAAAAGAGCCATCCATCTGGGAAATCAGCCAGCAGCTGGAAGCTAAGAAAAACCAACGGATGGATATTTGGAATGAGTACGCTCTCCAATATGAAAGCAAGCGGGCTACACACCCTGAGGCCTGGGCAGATTACCAGCGATTAACCAAAGAAATCCGCCCTCTGGAGAAGCAACTGGCAAACATGAGGAGTCGAGCCTCATGAATCCCACTCCCAAACTCCGGACCGTTCTATCTGAGGCTGTTGAGGTCGCATCCTCCCGTGGATCCAAGCACGTTCACACGAATGATGTCTTGTATGCTCTTTGCATCACGGAACAAGGCCCGTCTGCTCTTAGAGTGGCTTTCCTGAATGCGATGGGTCGGGATGAGTACCCAGACATCATCAAAGAGACGGAGCAGGTATGCATTGAATTGATGCATATGCAGGGGGATGGCTCAGAGGGTTCTGAATTTTCTACGCCTGAACCCACAGAACAGGACCCGACATGAAGCCGATAGACTTCCGCACCGCCACTTGGGAATCGATACAGAAGCGACTGGCAGGGCTACGCCTGGAAGTTCATCAAGCCTTAGAGCTTTACGGCCCCTGCACCACTCGGCAGTTGGCTGCCGCGTCAGGAATAGACATCCTCTCAGTACGTCCAAGGGTCACAGAACTGGTGGAAATGGGATACGCAGAATGCACCGGCGGAAAAGGGAATGAAGGCACCTATGCCGCCCGGAGTGAATACTGTGCCCGGATGTACTTTCAGCAGCGCCAGGGCCGCGAGCAAGATCCACAAATGCAGCTCTCAATCTAATGCCATACAAAGACCCGAAAAAGAGAAGGCGCTACGACAAGCAACCGGAGCAACGTGAGAAGAATGCGGAACGCCAGGCCAGGTTCAGAGAACGACAGGAAGCGCTACACCCCCTCAAGGTTATTCTGAGGATGGCCAGGCAGAAAGGCTGTACTGTCGAGGAGCTGAACATCGCTCCCGGTCTGAAAGCCCGAGTCATCGAGCATCAAGCTCTCCTGGAGGATATACTCAATACAGAAGAGGCTGCAACCAAGGCGGCAAATCGGGCTTTTATGGCGGAGAGCCGATGACACTCCGGATAAGGTGATTCACCCATTCCTGGACGGCTTCGGATCCAGATAGAAACCCGAAGACCCACCATCCGGCGTAAATCACCCATTTGGCGTGACTGACGACAAATGCCAGAATCCTGAAGTACCATTTTCCGCTCAGAATGTAAGCCTTGCCAGAATCGCGAATCCCTCTGATCATCACAGTGCCGTGATCGGAGGTGTTTCCGAATACAAGCCCCTCATCAATCAACTCCTCTCCAATCTCGGCGTAGAGCGGACCTTGTTTGGAGTTCCTTGTAAAGATGACGCATTTCCCTGCTTCAAGCCCCTCGCACTGCTTTAGTATTTCGATTCGGATCTTTTCTTCGCTCATTGTCCACCTGGTATGCAATCGAATCAATGGACGTTTTGGGCCGTTATTCAACAAATTTCATAACGTTCCGAGTGAGCGGAAAATGAAAACTAGACTTCATCCAATAAAAATAGGGTTCAAATCCATTTCCAACCCTATTTGATAAGTGAGCGTAAAACCCTGAAAAATGAGCGTTTAATCGCAAAAACCCCAGTGTTTTCACTTTTTCAGGCCTGATTTGCGGACAAAACCCAAATCCCTATTTTCCGGCTGATCCCCCTTATTTACAGCCACTTACGGTTATTGACGCTTTTTCAGCTTTATCTGTCTCTGTTCACCGAAGGGGGTTTGTTCACGAGCGCAGCGAGGTTGCCCGCGCTATGTCGCGGGAGCGAAGCGTCAATCCCTCTGCCGGCTCCACTTTTCCTCTCAGACTTTATTCCTTCGGCAGAGGGGTTCGGAGCCCCGAAGTTTACTCGGCGCGGCGAGGGGGTTGTTCGCGAGCGCAGGGAGGTTGCCCGCGCTACGTGGCGGGAACGAAGCGTCAATCCCTCTGCAGGCTCCATCTCTCTCTTCTTTCCGGACCCGTAAAAGGTTCCGGATCTTAGCCCACGTTAAGTCAGATCCAGCCTGCCCAGAATCAGGCGAAACAGATGCAGTTCTTCCCTTGAGCTTTGGCCTCGTAAAGGGCTTTGTCGGCAGCGCGGAGCATGCCTTCTACATCCTGGGCATGTTCCGGAAACAGACAGCCCCCCATGCTGGCCCCCACTGTAATCCGTTGCCCTTCGATCTCCACCGGGCTGCAGAGGCGGGTAAGCAGTGTTTCTGCAAGGCGCCGGGCATCGTCCACGGAGTTGAGACTGTGCAGCACCACGGCAAACTCATCCCCGCCAATGCGGGCCGCGGTGTCCACTTCCCGGAAGCTGCTGCGGATCAGCCCGGACACATGTTGGAGCAGTGCATCTCCCACGGGGTGCCCGTAGCTGTCGTTGACAGGTTTAAAATCATCCAGATCAATCAGTAGCAGGCCAATCTGACTGCCATAGCGACGACTATGGGCAACGGCATCTTCTAAACTGGCATTGAACTTATTCCGATTTGCAATGCCAGTAAGGGGATCCGTCAACGCCAATTGCCGAATGACCTCTTCACTTCGTTTCCGCTCCGTAATATCCAACAAGGCCCCTTCCAAACAATCCCCACTCACCAGAGCATTGGCCAAGAAACTTCGCACCTCTCCGTCGCGACGCTTAGCTTCAAATTCAAATTCCTCGATCATCCCCTCTCGGCTCACCCGTTGAACCATGTGCTCTCGATCCGCCGGGTTCACATAAATATTCTTGGGCACAAACTCCGCAAGCGCCTCCGCCTCATCCTCGTATCCAAACAACGCTGCAAAGCTAGGGTTGGCCGCCAGCAGTTTCTCACCGTCCAAACTGCTGCGAAAGAGGCCAACCAAGGCGGTGCGGTACACGTTGCGGAACTTCTCTTCACTGGCCTTAAGCTCCTGCGTGCGCAAACCCACTTCGTGACGAAGCTGCCGGTTCCAAATCATCGTCCCCACCACCGAACACAGCCCCACCAAGACCGCTAGGCCGATCAGAAACTGTTCCAGCGTGATCCAGGGCTCCTCGGGCACCGCAATCCAGGCATCGTAAATCTCATGATGCTCCTCGCGGGAAATGGCATCGAGTCCCTTCTGGAGAATCGAATTGAGAATGGGCCGATCGCTCCGGGAAGCCAGAGAGAGATCAAAGGTATACCCGGACTCTCCGGCCACCCGGAGGTTGGTGATCAGCTCCTGCTCCATCAAATGCGCAGAGGTAGCGGCATTGGCCACCAGGGCAAAAGATTTTCCATAGGCGACTTTGCGCAGGCCCTCCACCACATTGAACACGGGATCGAGGATAATCTCCGGATGATGCTCTTCGATGTACCCGTAGGAAGAATAGCCCGCCACCACAGAAACGGTTTTCCCCTTCAGATCCTCCATGGTCAGAGCACCCGTAAAGCCCCGCTCTACAATGATCACGGCAGGCAGTTGCAGGTAGGGTTCGGTGAAGCTCATGTAAACTTCCCGATCCTCCGTTTTCACCGCGGCCGTGGTCATATCCAGACTACGGCTCCTCATTCCTTCCAGTACCGACTCCCAGTCTTTCATCCGTTGGACTTCAAAGCTCACTCCGAGCTTTTCCTCCAGCAACTTGAGGTAATCCGAACTCATGCCGCTGTAGTTCCCAAGTTCATCGAAGTATTCCACCGGAGGCCAGGCCGGGTCAGGCGCGGTGACAATCACTGGATTGGCCGCCAGCCAGGCCCGCTCCTCCATGGTAAGCGTATCCAGCCGGGTTTTGGGCACCAGATTGCGGCCGCGGGACAAGGAGATCCATTTCTGGGAAATCTTGCTGCGCTCGTCCCGGCTAAGATTTCCCAGGGCTTTATCCAGAATGCGCTGCAGTATGGGCCAATCACTGCGGGAGGCCAAGGCCGGTTTGTAAAGGAAGTCCAGTTCCGCAATCACCTTCAGGTTACTGATCTGAGCCTGTTCGATGCGGTAGCTGGTGGTGGAAAAGTTTAGCGCACCCGCATCCACCTCCCCCAAGGACACACTACGCAACAAACTCAGTGTATCCGCCTTCTCCACCAGGCGAATCTCCGGGTAGTTCTCCCGCAGGTACGCATTCACCGCAAAACCGGGAAGAATCGCCAGGCTTCTTCCCTGCAGGTCTTCCAGTGAACTGAGCTCCGGCCCTCCATTTCGGCCAATGAGCACATCCGGAAACTCCATATAGGGCTTCGTAAACAACAGATACTCCCCGCGCTCTTCCGTTTCTGTGGCCATGGCCAAGAGATCTGCCTCCCGCTTCTTTAGCATCTCCTGAGCCTGTTCCCAGTTTGCTGCCGGAAGGGCTTCGAAGGTAATGCCCAGTTTCTGGCCGATCAATTCAAGATAATCCTGAGCAATGCCCATGGCCTCCCCACCGGTCTCGGTAAACTGGAAGGGCGGAAAATCCGGATCCACCGCCACCCGGATCAGCGGATGCTCCTCCAGCCAGGCCTGTTCCTCCTCCGTAAGCACCAGCTTTTCGTCCGGCTTGCCCTCCTCCTCGATGGAAAACATCAGCCAGGTACTGAAAATTTCTGCATAAGTCCCGTCCTCTTTGATGTCATCCAGCGTACGCTGCCACTCCGCAATCAGCTCATCCGGGGTGCTTTTTGGAAAAGCAATGTACATAAACTCCTTCTGCACATCGTAGACCTTCTCGATCTGATTCCTCAGCTCAAACTCCCGGGCCATATGCAGGCCGGTAAGTTCGTTAATGATCCAGAGGTCGATATTTCCCTCCACCAGATCCATGAGATTTTCTTCATTATTCGGCGCAGCCCGCAAATTCTCAAAGCCCGCGTTCTTGAGCAGAAGTTCCCCGTAGTCATCCCGATACACGCCGATGCGCCCCACGGCCTTGGCATCCTCCAGCCCCCCGATCCGGATCTTCGAACCACGTTTCGCATAGAACACCGTATTATTCGGCACCAGAGGCCCCACCCATTTGAACAGATCCTCCCGGATCTCGGTTCGGGTGGTGGAGTAAAGCATGGTGTTCTCCGTTTTCTGCACCAACTGGTAGGCACGGGACCAGGGGGAAATCTCAATGGTCTCCGGGTGGTTCAAGCGCTTGAGAATTTCCCGCACAATTTCCGTGGAGATGCCCGTAATCCGCCCCTCGTCATTCTCATAACTGTAGGGGGCAAAATCTTCCGTGTAGATCTTGATGGTGTCTGAAGGCCCCCGGGAAGGGAGCCAAAACATCAGCACCAACAGCAAAACCAAAAAGCGACTCATGCAGGGAGAACTCCTAAACAACGAATACAGTGCATCTCGAAGATGCAGGACAAACCTGACCAAGATGACATATACCAAAGATTCCCTCCCCATGATCAAGAAAAAGCCCGGGAAAGTTCAGACCGGAAAGCGGATTCCCCGTTCTGCCGAAGAAAAAAGGTCAGGGATGCTTACGGCAAGAACGGCGACATTTCATCGGCGAGACCCGTACAACTTCCGAGCTTCGGAAGATCGGCAGGGTTTCGTTTCCAAAGTTCGGAATAATATACTTCTACGGATAGGCCGATATGACGGCACTGGCAAGATCATCGTGCTTCGGCGTACGAGGGCAATGGTACTTTTCGTACGATCACAGCACGGGAAACGAATTGAGGGGGGGGCTCGAAGAGTAGGACAGCCTGAAAGGATGAATAACGAAAGAAATTAAAGAAAAATGCTACAAACCACAGCCTGCCCTCTGCCATCGCAACCCTGAAATCGCCTCTCAGGGCAACCACGCGAAAAGCGATATCTCATCAAATTATGTACCTGTGCTTTCGGACAGCGGAGGCCAAACCTGCAGCCGCAGCCGCTCTTCTCCACTGATTTCAAAAGGGCCCGTCGAGACAGATGCCCCGCGCGGGGTTCCAAAATAATCCCGATTCATCACCACCTGATTGCCATCCGGGTTCTGATAAGGCAGTCCTGGTATGCTGGCCAGACCCAGCGTGTCCGAGACAACGCGTTCGTTCATCCCTGACATCTTTTCCACCACAGAAGCCGGGATGCGAAGGTAAACTTTTTCCACGCAGTCCTCCAACCGTAGCCCCACCAATTCCGCATCATTCAACACAGCGTTTCCCTTTTCCACAACCGGAAGGCTTGCATCCGCCAGGGCCTGAGAAAGACCTTGAGTAAGGTTATTGATATATTTATCATCACCTTTCTCGATATTCATCTGCCCGGCCAATACCGTGGAATGGGGTTCATGCCAGGGTGTCTCACGACCGAGTTCCGCCTGACAGGTCACGTGTCCCCGCATCAGATTATGGCAGTACGCCCCGCCATGAGACCAGTTCTCAAGCGCACAGGGTGACAGAAACAAATTATGATCCACGACAAAGGGACCGTGATTTACTTCCATATACAAATCAAATGAAGGCCCATTGTCATAGAAAAGGTTACGGGTGACGCGGGTACCCTGGCTCATCCAGTCCAGCCACATGCCACGATAGCAGTTATAAATCCGGTTCAGACTGATTTCGGTATCAATGGCACCATGGAATTTTAACCCTGCCTGCTCATAACCGTAAAAAAGGCGGCGTACGTAAATATGGTGGATCTCATTCCGGGTAATCACACAGCCGATTGGCCCCAGGCTCCCGCAGATACCCGACTGTTCGCAATGATGTACATGGTTGGCTCGCAGCACATGATGGCCCACCGTTTCAAAGTTCCAGCCATTCTGCAAAGCCCGGTCAATGGTATGGTGGTAGGTGTCTCCGCCCTCGGTACCCTCCACCACCGGCTGCTCTGGAAAATCCAGATCATCATGATATTTACCCAGTGTAATACCCGCACAAAGCGAATAGGATACCTCATTGTCTTCAATGATCCATCCCTTACTCCAGTTGGTGCCAATCACCCCGATCTGCTCCGTGGTGGGCGGGGACCAGGGGGTGGCGGCCTGACTCATATGAAAGCCCTGAACCGTGATAAAATGGATACCGGCCACAGAAGGATAGAACACCGTCCGCCGCACATTGATTTCAATGAGATCCTTTTCCGGATCAAATCCGGGAAATTCAGCCCATAGGGCGGTGTGGTGGTCATCTACCAGCGCAAACCACCTGGGTTCATCCGCCGGCGGCCCTATCAGATCTTCAAAGGACTCCGCCTCCGAAAGCCAATGTCCGTTACGGTACACCGCACCGCGATGGTGTGGACGGCCCAGATCATGAAACCAGTGACCCGACAGAGGTTGATCATAGGGGTTGTCGTCACCAAACAGAGTATTTGGTACCCTCACCGTCCAAATATCATCCTGTTGACAGGTCCAGCCGCACAATTCCTCTGATCCCTTAAGAAGAACCGTTTCTCCCTCTGCCGCCCGATAGGTGATGCGGCAGTCATCCGATGTACCGCCCCGGGGGGGATCCACCCGTTCACGGTACGTGCCAGCATGTACCGTGATGGTGTCACCCGGCATGGCTTTTTCCGCCGCAGCGGATAGGGATTTCAGTGGCGCATGCTCCTCGCCGGTATGAAGATCGTTTCCTTCCGGAGACACGTGCCATTCCCGGACCGATACTGCTGGTGGTGGAGTCAGAGAGGGATCATTACTCATCAGTGGGTGCTTACAAGAATTATTCGACAGGGGAAACCGCAACCCGGAGGAATTCTTTTCCATCCAGGTCTTCACGAATCGTTTGTTTCATTCGGACAACGACCGTCTCTGTACCATCGCCGTTATCCGAAGTGGACACCTCTTCTAAAAGGGATGCACCGCTTTTCCAGCTGCTCGGTTCCAATGTACTGGAACATTCCACGACATACACGACACCATCAGCAGTATATCCAGTTGTTTCGGTCACAACACCCGTACCCCCAGTTCTTCTCCGAAATGAGATCTCGAAATGCTGATCCAGACCCACCTGTGTAATCTGCCCCACAGGTAATTTTCCACTGGCATCCTTCGGATCCAACGAGTTGATCCCCAAGGCATAAATGATGCCGTTTTGGAGCATGCCATTGGCGATCTCATCAAACCCTGTCTTTGTGCCATCTATGGTCACCTCCGGAGCTACATTCGCATTCCAGTCGTTAAAGTCGTTGATATCATAGACACCAGGGGATGGTTCAGCGGCTGTCGCCAGGATAGTGAGGACCTCGCCATCTGCCATGTCTCCATCATCCCCAACGAGGGCAATGACATAGGTGCCGGCCTCATCAAAGGTTACGGTTGTGTCCTGATCTGAAGGATCAGCGAAACTGGCGGTTCCCGGCCCACTGAGTTGTCGCCACATCACAGTAGGTATGCTCTGAGCATCACTCACTTCACCATCCAGGCTCAAGGCCGTGTTCACCGCCACGGTGGTATCTGCAATCGCACTCACCACAGGTACCGTGTCTGCGGGCGTTGTGTTATATACCGCATCCACCTCCGCAGCATTCAATGCACGGTTATACACCACGACTTCATCAATCTGCCCATTCCATTGTCGGGTGACACCTGCATTACTTGCCTTATGGTTCCCAATCCGAATCCGGGCATTGTTGCTTTCCACGTCTCTGGATTGACTCCCCACCTGTGTTCCATCCAGGTAGAGCCTTACAGTACCTGAACCGGCTGTAATCATGACATGGTGCCACTGTCCAGGGCTAAGCGTTCCTCCCTCTGTCGCACCGTTCCCCGTAAAGGTAAAGAGGGATCCGGTTGAGGTCATGGCCAACAACGACCTCCCCGTTTCCGCTCCGTCTTCGTGTTGCACAATCATTCTTGTCGCGCTTCCGATATCATCCGTTCTGACCCATGCACCCACGGTAAAGCCCTGGGAGTTGCTGATATTGATCGTCGATCCGGAGCGGAAATAGGAAATACCTGAGTTGGTAAAATCGGCGGCATTATTCATCTGGCCGATCTGCCAACTTTGGCCGGTCCCCGAAAGTTCGGCATCATTCCCATTGCCTGAACCATCACTTGCCGTGGTTCCAGTTGTTTCATCCATCTTGTAATAAGTCACGAGGCCATTAGCAGGAACGGGTGATGACCCTATTTCCAGGTGTGCATCGACCGTCACCTCATGTATTCCGTCGCTCACGGTTGCACGGAGTTCGTAGCTTCCTGGGACATCGACCGTAACCTTCGTTGCAAATGCGGTGGCATCAGCAAAACTTACAGTGCCGGGTCCACTGACCCTACTCCAGGCGTAACTCAGGCTGGATCCACCAAATCCATCATCGGTTGCACCCACCTCTACCCAGTGACTTGAGCTTGTCGTTACGGCTACACTTGTCCCATTCAAGGGCCATACGAGTTGTGCCGATGGCGGGTAATTTGTCTGCGCATCCAGAATATCTCCTGTCGCTTCTGCAGTTGAGATCACATAGTCGGGGTCTTCTCCGATGGTAAATGTAACATGTTCTGTGCCTTCCGTTTCAGTGTCTTGAACCGGGACCAACGAGATCACTTTGCTGGTCTCACCTGCAGCAAACGCCACCGTACCCGTCGCGGAACCGACCGAATATGTCGTGGCCCCACTGACCACGTAATCAGAGGTAGACGCATCTCCACCGAGGTTAAAGTTCATGGCAAAAGCAACACTTTCATTTGCCGAACGCGTCACGGTAAACTCAAGAGGATCCTCGGAAAGCTCCGTGCCTGCCTCACCCGCCGTGACAGACATCACTGGATCATCCGGGATAATAACCACATAACTAGCCCCCACCCTCGACCGGGATGAATTGGAACCTGTCAGATAATCTGTCATTGTGATCTGGTTGTCCGTAACATCCACCACACGGCTCAATGTAATAAACTCGTTGCCGACCGCTCCGACAGAACCGCTTACCGCCACGTCTTCGATCTGCCGCTCCACACCGACATCCGTTCCCAAGGTGGGATCACCTACACGCACCTGCACCGTGTAACGTCCATTGGGAACACGTATGTGCCATGGGGTCACCGCATTTACCCAATTCAGAAAGGCGCTTGCCTCTTCAGGGGCATAGCCTCCACTCCATTCGATCATCGCCAGGTCCGTGTCAGGATCCTTACTCTGAATATTTGTCCGAGACCACCCATAATGGTAGCCATTCGTCCGGTGTCCGAGCGGCGCACCTTTGTCCGCCAAAAACCCACTAGGAGTCGTAAAGGCGATCCGCTCAAAGTTGATTTTTACGATCCTATCAAACGGAGTGCTCAACCAAAATCGCCAGGTTTCCGTTGCCGTAGTGTTCCCCTCATTATCGGTCGCAACGACATGGTAATCGTATTGCCCGGTAGGATGATCCACAAGATCGTAGCTGTAAGGAGCCGTGGTGTCTTCTCCCACCTTGGACCCATTGAGATAGAACTCCACTTTAGCCACCGTCCCATCCGGATCCGAAGCCTCTGCAGTCAGCGTGTAGGTTCCGGGGTTGAATCCCATTTTCACTGTATTCGTAGTGGACACCACCGGCTTGGCGGCGATTACATTAAATATTCCAGTTCCGGTGATAGAACCAGAGGTAGCTGTCACCAGATTATCCACACTTAAGGTAGTTGCCGACAGCAGTCCCCCAGAGCTGATACTTCCTCCCGAAGAAACACTCCACGATGGATTCACGGTAACTAGATCACCAAACTGATCAAATCCCTGCGCTGTAAATTGCTGATCGGTATTCAATCCAATTTCACTGAACCCGGGACTAACAATAATGGCTGCAAGCTGTGCATTCACGGTCACATTGCCCGTGGTGCTGGTCACATAGTTGCCCGCCCCATCACTCACCGTAACCCTAAACGAATAGGTTCCCGATGCCTTGACTTCTGCAGTGGTGTTTTTTGCTGAATTACTGCCATTCGCTCCAAACACCACATGTCCTGAGCCAGTGGCCTTGGCCCAGGTGTAGGTTAAACCACTTTCTCCATCATCGGCATCCGCACCCAGGACTGACAGTTGAACCGTCGCTCCGTCCCCGGTGTGGGTCGCAGAAGCAACGGTCGACACGGTGGGTAAAATAATACCGGAATCCGCGGCAAAGTCCTGAGACTTAATGGCACTTGAGCTAGATACCGTCACACTCGTGGATGCCGGGGTGAAGGTTTTACCGAAATCAGACGCCGAGACCGCAAAGGTCCCCATCGAGTCCGTCATAATCTGATAGAAGCCAAAATCATCCGTTGTATCTGTATTGGTCCCTGCTGTCACGGTAACCCCAGCTAGAGGCACACCCTGGGAGGTTCTTACAAATCCCTGGATGATGCCTCCAGAGCTCGCATCAACAACCGCCGAGAAGCGCCTGCCCATATCAAAGTCCGAATAGGTAATCACCGGATTCGAGAAATCAGATGGGGTGGTGGTATACCCCGGGATTACGGCTCTAATCGTGTAAGGCACATCGACCGGAGGCTCTGTGCTATTATCACTCGCAGGAACCTCAACAAACTCATAGAGCGCAAACTCCCCCCCTACGAGAGCTCTAAACAATCCTGGCTGGGATACCGGTAACCCCTCGAAAACCAGATAGCCATTGTTCCCCTCAGTACTGCTAAAGGAGCCGGATGGATGATCCACGTCATATCTCACACGATGTGTCAGGGCATGTATCGTTCCGATATCCTTATTGGCATCTGCCACGGTGAATCCGACCGGATCAAATTTCAATTTTGGATGAGTTACAGTCAGTGAATGTCCACCCGTTGGAATATTCTCCAGTGTAAAGTTGCCTGATGAATCCGTTGTGGCTGAGGCACCTGATGCCGATACCGAAACGCCTTCTAAAGGAAGCGTCTGATTGTTCATTTGAAAGCCAGTACCGGCATAAAGAACCCGGCCGGTAACGGTATAGCTGCTCGTCGAGGCAACCTGCATCGTGAAGTCTTTCCCAAACTGGTCAGAACTGCCGATCGTGACAGAGTGATCCATCGGGCTCATCTCCTCCAGATAGATTGGATGCGCCGCTCTGATCGTATAGGTTCCCGGAGGCAAATTTTTAAAGCGATAGGTACCGTCAGATTCTGAAAACGCGTCATGCCAAATGTCACCTTCCGCTGGAGGTTTCGGATCGCTGATCCATAATTTGGCACCTGCCACCGGTTTTCCACCTCGAAGCACTCGCCCCTGAATTCCGTATACATTTACAGGACTGCCCACATCAATCTGCATCCCCTTGACCGCCACCCCGCCTTTCCCATCCGAGACGTGCACTGTCACATAGTACTGCCCCGCAGTGGACCAACTGCGCATCTGCTGTGGTTGATTGTCCTGGCTGGCGTCCAACTGATGAAATTTCCACCAGTAATAAAGCGTGTCATGATCTGCATCTGTGGCTGAAACAGTAAAGGTCACGTTTTGACCAATCCCCGGATGGGTAGTGGAAGCAGTCAGTGATGTAATTTCAGGTACCGTGTTATGACTCACCTCAGAGTTATAGACCACTTTCACATCAATCCACTCGTGCGTGGTGTCATCACTGGTATCACCCGGAGTTCCTGCATCATCCGTCGCCTGGCCCCGACCTACAGGTGTAATATGAAATCCCCCATAAATCTGGTTCCCATTCAAATTAGCTGCTTCACTATAGGTTCTTCCTAGCGGAATCGCACCGTCGCGGTCATCGCCTTTCCCAACTGGACCCCGAATCTGGTGATACGAAAAGGGAGACGTGTCGATATAGTGTGAACCATCGTTCTCACCGCTACTAGCGCTCGTACCGTCAGACAATACTTCAACCGAATTATACCCCCAATCCCGGTAAAACTCATTTGCTGAACCTGGTTGTTCTGGATAATGCCGAAACCCAAGCAGTAAGTGCTTGGAGGAGGACGTAAACCCATTAATAGGGATCCAGAGACCTCGCAGCGCAGACGTCGCATTGCGGGCATCGACATCCGTGTGATCGAAAAGGCGGTAGGTTCCACTCGTGGTAACATCCTTAACCTCTTCAAGACCTTGTGCATTGGTTTTCTCCAGGAAACCGAGTTTCTGCTTAAACATCACACTGAAAGGAGGACCTGCCCCTCCCATCATATCTCCTGCCCCACCATATTCAGAATGCGTATTATCCGGGTGACGTGCCACTCCCGGATAATAGGTATCTCTATCAATCGGCTGGCTGGCGATCCAGGCATTGGCATGAACCACCCCCCAGTTATGGCCAAATTCGTGAAGCGCAGAAGTTTGGCGAATATGATGCGTTGCCCACATAAAGTTACTTCCCACGTAGGCCAGTCCATTCCCAAAAGCTGTCCCGCGCATGTAAAATGTAATACGATCAAAGTTATTAGGATCCAGCCTGCCTCCGGCTGCATATTCGCCTCCCAGTGCACGAACAGCACTAATTAAGTGAGACCGAGTCGTACCAAAGGTATTGCTTTTATAAAACGAAGCCTCGTTGGGAAGAACCACCGTAGGAGGAGCATGAACCATGGGCACATAATCTTCACCATTTGGTCCGGGGGTACCCGTCCATGTCTTCTTCCCAAACCAGGTCTGGCGATACGACACATCATAAAAATATCGGGAAGCATCCTCGGTTTCTTCTCTCAATTCGGCCTCTGTTTTCCGAAAGGGAGTCACGTCTTCGCCCGTAGTTAAATAATCCGCACCATTGGCATAAATCATCAAGAGGGTTTTCACACCCTTCTGATGAGAGTTCGTACCTGTGTAACGATCATAAGGAATATCCCAGGGAGGGTCTTCCCCTGCAGGAGGAGCAATGGGATCAAAAATTTCCCCGGCCTCAGGATTCATAGCCGCAATGCGAAGGTGTGCGAGTTGCTCCTCTGCCCTTGCCTGCGTTTCATCTGAATAGGTACGGATTATGCCCTCTGCAGCCAGAAGCCAGCTCTCATCCTGCTGTTGAGCGAGATAGATCTCGCCATCAGCCAAAGCCAGATCTTCCCCAATGGCAACCCCATACAAAGAAGTGTGCTCTTCCGTCTGCTTTGCCCGCAAACGCTCACCATAAGGATGTGCGCGATATTCAATGAGCTCTTGAAACGGTTCTTCCATCACAACATTAAACACTATCTCGTGTTCGTGGTGAGCATGTGAGGGGCTCAAACGCTCTTCATTCGAGTGATTACATAAGATTCCGACTCCAAAAAAACCCATTCCAGAAACATGTTGTTCCATATGCACCTGAACTTCATCAGGTAGAGAGTGAATCAATGAGGGCGAAAACGCTCGTTTAAGGGCTTGTTCTGGATTTTCCTGAATGAGACGCTTCATTTCGTGATGACGCTGCTGAGCAAGCCTCAACACTTCAGCCCGTTCTTCATGGCTCCAATCGAAACTTTCCTGTGGAAGTTTCTCAAGCACACGTTTCAAATCACCCAATTGGTAAGGATGTTGCTCAGAAACCTGAAACCTCTTTCGCTCTCTCCCTGGGTCACGAGTTAAGGCAACTGCCACATCTGTCTGCGAGAACTCTACCACGCTGTCAGGCTCAACGGTCCTTTCATACATTTTTTGTTCCTGACCAAAATGAGCAGCAGAACCCTCCTTACTCCTGGAAGGAAAATATCCGAGTGCCCAGATCCCAAACAATCCCAAGGTACAGACAAGCAAAGCAGATTGCGGAACAACAGGAAATTTTTTCAACGTTTTCATAATTTGAGGGGAAATAAACATAGTATTAACAGATTATTTTAACGGCCCTATGGTTTAGAGAAGTCGTTTTTCTTCAGCGGTTTGTGCACGGAAGGGTCAGGCTACAATATCTTCCGCCCGAAAGGGACGCCGAGAATAGTCACCCGTTCCTACAGGCCTGTTGTCCCTGAGGCACCCGGATTGCCGGTACAGTGAATGCGGAAGGACGCATAGCGATCAAGCCGGGGTCTACAGAAAGAATTATATAGCTTTACCCGCAAGGAGGTATTGAAATTCATAATATCATATTGGGATGATTGTGTGGACGTAAGACGTTTCATTGGCATCTCGAAGCATCACACGCCCCATCCTACACCATGAAGCCCAGGTTCGTTAATAATCCATATGTTAAACATGTTAAACGCGAATCAACGTATGATAGATTGAAAACGTTACCGTTAAAAAACCAAGGCGATCACAATGAAAGCACCCACAAAAAAAACACCAAATCGAATCGATGATCAGACACGGGAGACGGTGATCGGATTGGCCTCAACTGCAGATAAAAAACTCAGCATGAAAGAGATATCCAGGCGCACTGGAATATCCGACAAAAGTGTCGCTCGCATTCTCAAGAACGCCGGCGTTATCCCAGACCACAAGTCGAAACATGCTGCTGACACAAAAACCAGACAAAGAGCCAAAGGAACTTCAACACTCCGAACCATTGCAGCAGAAGCCGGGGTCAGTGTAGCGACAGTCTCTCTTGCAATGCGGGATAGTCATAAAATTTCTATCACAACCAAAACAAGAGTGATGGAAGTTGCGGAAAGATTAAACTATCGAAAAAGTCCAGCCATCTCCAGATACATGAATGAGATTCGGCATGGGCGCATTAAACGCATCAATGAAAAAATTGGCTATCTTGTTAGTCAGCATGAATCAGATTGCCACCCCCTTCTCGAATCTCCCTGGGGGCCACTGCAAAAATATGAGGCCGCAAAACTCGCAGCATATCGGTTAGGCTATGACATCGAAATCTTTAATTTGGATGAAGAGCCAGGGCTAGAGAAAAGGTTGTATAATATGGGGATACGGGGCCTAATTATTGACGCACCCTTAGGAAGTTTATTCAAAAACGGATTTAAAACTGATCCATTTACATCCATTTCTTTCCAGAAGAGAATGTCCAGACCAACCCATGCGATTGGTCATGATCTTTATAACAATATGCTTCTATGTTTTTGCCAGCTCTGGTTGAGAGGCTATCGAAAAATCGGATACATTTCCTCGGACCTTATCTCACAGGATACTCAGTTTGTTTCAAATGCGGCATTCGCGTGTGCTCAAGAACATTTATGTCTACCGGAGTGGTCTGTCCCTATTCTTTACATTGACAGCCAATTGACTGTGGAAAAATTTGATAAAGGACAAACTCAGATTCGGTTTCGTGAAAGAGACCCCATCGCAGCTAAGACCTGTGAGGGCGAAGATTCATTCAAAAATACGATATACTCAGCAGACTCTTTCCCTAAACACATGGTCGATCACATAAAACAGTGGCTAGATACCTATCAGCCCGAGGTGATTATCTGGGAAAATGAAGGGGCAAAAACACTTTTGGAGAAGCTCGGTTACAACATTCCAAAAGATCTCGCCCTAGTTCATTTAAATCTACACCGAAATACCGAAAATTGGTCCGGGATACGGCGTGCAGAACGACAAATGGCAAAAATTGCTGTGGAACATTTATGTATGATGCTGGAATCTGCGCAAAACTACAAATCCCTCGAAAAATGTACGATGTATATTTTAGGAGATTGGGTTGACGGAGACACCGCACCAAAAAAACAATCTCCCATCTACCCTCTTACCGAAACAGCTCTTTTCTGGATAAGCAACTTGTTCCCTTCCCTTGTTTGATCAGAGTCCAGGGAGCAACTATTCAAGGTCTCCTAACCAGGATATTTCATGAACGGCAATGGTCTTTCACTGAGCTCACGGAGACACAGAGGTAGAGGTATTTCCACCCTTTTATTATTTAATATGTAGTCATATTCCGTTTTTGGACACGCGCCGCCATAACCCCTTGTTTTTTGGTGCCGGCCAGAACCAGACCGTTTATCCTGGAGGAGTAGTTACCCCCAGTTTTACTGGCTCAAATGCAAGTCGCTATTTTTTTCGTGAAAAATTCGGGCTAGGTTGGTCAACACTTGGGGCCTGTTAAGGGAGCCGCAACCTGTATTAAAAAAAATACCCGTTTCAAGCGCTCCAAGCCCCAACTTATCGAGGGTTTGTTCCGGCAGCGGGTGTTTACTCTGATAGCCGGGCAGGAAGGCATCAAGGATCGTGATGGGCTGCGCAACAATACAACATCATCTCATATCTGAAATAGATCCATTTAATTAAATCTTTGCGCCACACTATATCCTTGAAAAAGATTTAGTCGACTTACGGAACCTGCCTTAAGCGCAGTCCCATAAAACGATGCAGAACACTGTCTGGTAGTTCCACATCTTCAAACTGGACCTGCATAAGGTCTCCATCCTGCTGTTCCTCTAGCAGGAATTCTCCTGTTTTCAGCAACTGCATCGGCACCGTGGCCAGGCCCTGGGCAACCACCTCCCACGGTTCCTGAAGGTCATTCGTGGCGATAATCTCATAGACGACACCACTGATATCCGTTCGCCGAGGAAAGCGGAGCTTTATCCGACCATTCTCAGGAACCCATTCCATGCTCAACGGATGTTCAATAAGCTCATGAAGGGGTGCCTTGAGAGCAAAGGCCTCTAAATTCGTTAAACCTGTAACTGGTGAACGGTACTCTGCTTCCGTATGCTCTCCTTCGCTGCCTTGAGGGTGAGAGGCAAAAGCCTGCGTTCTCCAGGTCTTGTAATCCAGATCCGGATCGGAAGGAATTAATTCGATCCCTGCAAGTGCAGGTCGGGAACTGGACCCCGTATTTTTGATGAAGCTGAGATTTACCAGACCGTCCGTCAGGGTGAAGGTATGGGAAATCACATGCGCCTGATTGCGTCCAGCCTGAGCGAGCACATCGAAGGCGGTGGCCACCGATTGCCCCTCCACTTCAAGATCGACTAATTCCTCCCCTACTTCCACACCCGGATCGATTTGGGCGAGGTGAAAGCGTACCGTCCATTCCCCATTTTTCAGTGGGAGATTCCATTTCAACTGGTTCTCCCGGCAAACCATCTGATTCTGGTAGAGCTCAGGAAGATTCGTTCCCCCGATGGGGGAATCTGAGGTCCGATGATCATCAATTTTTCCCTGATGCCCCCAACGTTTGTGAATACCGTTGCTACTCCCTCCGAAATCTCTCCACCAGGTATTGCCCTCTTCATCCGTCAGTTCGGTTGTGTTCCCGGATGCAATCCGGAACGGAGAATTGGGGTTGGGTTTTCCCACAACCAATACGGACTTGTAAGAAGAGGCTCCCCATTCATCCTCAACCCGAACGACATAGGTTCGATTGTAAGGCTTATTAATGGTGACGCTAAATTGGTTTCCATCCTCTTGATCGGTGGCGATTTTCACAGCATCCTGAGGGTAGAGTTCCTGATTCCGGCTTGAGCTCCAACTGGAAGGATGGGGGTACCACTCAAAAGAGTGTTTCCAGGATTTATGGGGGTTGTCATCCAGAGTGTCATCCAGAACCGTTGCTTCCACCATTAAGGTCTGTCCCGGAATGCCCCCTACCGAATTAAAACTCAGTTCGGGGATGTCATTGTGTGGTGTTTGAATCAGGGGGAGGGATAGGTCTCCATGGATATTATCCGGGAAGCCACCATTGGTCTCCCCTCCGGAAGCGCCGTTAATGGCGCCATTTCCCCAAAAGTCTCCCTCCATCATCCGTTCCACGCTGGCTTCATCCGGGGCATTTGCCGCACTGGCAATCAAGTTTCCGCTGCGCCCGTAGGCATAATAGCGCACGATTCCTCCTGCAAAGCAGGCAAAGCGGGTAAAGACATGAACAGGAACCGCTGTAACAAAATCCGTAGTCTCTCCCCTTGCACCATGGGATAAACAGGTCATATACTGGCCTCCAATGTTAAAGGCCTTTTTAATGTTGGACCCATTATTTGCAGAGTTCCAAATCAGCACATCATCGTCGGTTAAACTGGTATCGGTGGAGTCAAAGCTACTGCGGTCCCAGACACTTCTCCACTCATGGTCTGATGGCGCGGCTTGAGGATTGCTGGTCGTAATCAGGGAATCCTCCCAATCCGCTTTTAGTGCATGCCAGGGCAAACGCAGCTGTCCTGTGCGATAAGCATGGTTCTGATCCAGGTTGGAACGGATGGCAACGACTTGATCCATATCCACGTTTTTATTTCCATGCACAATCAAGCCCAGACGGGTGACGTACAGGTCCATGCGTAAAACTCCTGAATCCGGACGAAAGAGTTTATTCACCGGCTCATCTAATTGGTCAAATCCCCCAAAGATCGTGGCCCCAACCAAGGGGTGACCGGCGGCCCCCAGTATATCATACAGTTCGTTCAGTTCGGCCCAAACCTCTTCTTTGTTTTTGGGCTGCGTGTAGGTTCGAAGTACCGGATGAAACCCTTCATGTTTCATATCATCCATCAACCGGTCTATTTCAAGCTTCAGCTGCTCATACAGATCCCGTGGGGCTAATAACGCAACCGCAATTCCGTCACGGTCCTGAACGTGCCGAACCTTGATTTCAACCGTCGCTTCCGGTGACCACGTGTTTCCGTCGCTGACTTGATACGAAAAGGAATCCGTACCCGTAAACCCATCCTCAGGCCGATAGGTGAGCCGGGAATAATTCGAGTAGGTGATCTCTCCATGTTCAGGGGCGGAGGTGACCCGGAATTCAAGATCGGTGGAATCCTCTTCATCATAGGCCCAGAGTAAAATCCGGTTATCCCGATTAGACAGGACCTGAACAAATTGGGAGCGGGTTTCCGGTGTTTGATTTGCTTCTCCAACCACAGTAATAGTGCCCACATTGGAAACTAACCCGGTGTCATCCGTTACCCTAAACGTAAAGGTATCCGTACCGCTGAAGTCTGCCCGAGGGGTATACCATCTATAATTTTCATAATCTGGATAAGGGGACAGACTGCCCTGCGAGGGCCCCGTTATAATCGTCCGGGTATACCCCCAATGGTTTATCCCTTGGGCATCTGCATCCGTAGCTTCGAGACGGATTAAAATATCTTTGGTGCTCCCCTCTAACACATCATAGGTTCTGTCAATTGCCACAGGAGCTTCATCTGCGGAAGCAACCTGCAAGCAGGCCAGGCAGATGCAGGTAAGCATGGGCCGAAATCGGAAAGGAAATATCATCGGGAGTCTCCGGGTCTTCGTTGAAAAACAACCAGTTCGGTTACGATTGCTGGTAAAGACATTACCCATGGCCGAAACGGCGTATACCGGACTTTATCCGAACTATATACCGTTTTCATCCTGACATATCTATGTTATCGCATGTTCACCTGACGGAAAATTCAACGGGTCGACGTTGACTTTTTCGTGGATCTTGAGCGGATTTCACCTGATGAGCATACGATTCACAACAAATACAGGGAGTGACCCGACTACGATTTACCTCGTGCTGGATTACAATTCCGTAAACGCCTTGCAGATTTTGGCAGGGTTTGAAGCCTTCAGTTCCTGGAAAACCCCTATGGAACTTCGTATGGTAAAGGCACGAAAATCCCATATCTTGCAGGCTCTCGACGCACCCGTGGACCTGGTGATTGCTTTCGGGGAGCCGGCAGCTTGGGAGGTCTTTCATAGTGAATTGCATCATCACGCATCTCTGACGCTGATGTGCGGTTTGATGGAGGCCCCCAATGAGGGTACTCCTCCTTTTCCCGTAATCTCTGCCTTTGATATGCGGGAAGGGGGGAGGATATTTGCCAGGCATGCCTATGAGAAGGGCTATCGTAACCTTGGAGCAGTGTTCTCGTATGGGGGATTTGCCTCAGAAGGGATTTCTGAAATCATCGCAGAACACCTCGGCAGTGATGACCCCTTCCTGCTGGGTTCCGCGATGCAATGGGATCCTGATTGGCCTCATCCACCGGATCGGGACATCTGGTCCACCAGCCGCGATCAGCTTTCCGCGTATCTTCAGCAATTGGCCAAACCGGCATGCCTCCTGTTGGAAGATACAGGAAATGCGGTCGATACCATGGACCTTTGCAGTAAACTTGGGATGGAGATTCCCCACGATATTGGCATGGTCGGATTAGGGTACCCCCGGGAAGTCAGTCGATTGCTTCCCTTAGGGTTGACCAACCTTCCCCTGCCTTGGAAAAACCTGGGCTACCAGGTTGCTGAACAACTGAACCATCTCCTTCAAGGCAGGGCGCTCCCAGAACCACCTCCCCTGGTCAATCCCTTTCCTCTTGAGTCCCGGGCTTCCACCGAACTGGGCCGGGTAATGGACCCCCGGGTAAGGAAAGCCCTTCGCTTCATTCGGCGACAAGCCACTCAAGGACTTAAGGTGGCGGACGTATACCAGGCTGCCCACAGCTCCCGCTCGGTGCTCAGTGAACTCATCAAAAAAGAAACGGGAATGAGCATCCGTCAGCATATTCTCCAGGAACAACTTGCCTTGGCCCGTGAACTTCTCTCAGACAGCCCCGCATCACTCTCTGAGATTTCGGAACGCTGTGGCTTTACATCACAGGCGGCACTCATCTCCAATTTTAAACGCGAGCTGGGCATGACTCCTGGCTCCTGGAGAAAACAGTCTCACTCTTGGTAATTCCTGACATAACCCTAAACGAATATAATTGGAGTACCGGAATGGATTGGATCTGTTGGAAAACAAAAGTTAACGTTCCAAATAGACTGATCAGTGAATCTCAGCGTTTATCCGTGGTTTAACCTTCTTCGTTTCGAATAAATCGACAGTACCTTAAGGCGGGACTCCTACATTCTTCGCAAACCTGTTGGCTAAACAGTTACGGATGCTCCTCCCAGGGTCTCAAGCTGAAGATCCCATGCCGGACCGGATACCCCACTTCTGCCGAACAAAAAGGGCTCCCTGACGGGAGCCCTTTTTTGATAACGCTTAGGGGCCGAAGCTTAGATATCTTCCAGTCGGAAGAAGTTGTTGTCCGGGTCCACTTCCGTTGCCGGGAAGATGAAGCGGAACGGTTCCACCGTCACATTCTGCACATCCATGAAAGGCTGCAGCAGATCGTTGGTGTAGGTTACTTTCAAGCCTGCGGTTCCGGTCGGCACATCAATAACGATGTTGTTTCCCTGCACCAGACTGGAGCTGCCGTTGCTAATGGCGATCGGAGCAGCACCCTGCATGCTGGTACCACTGCCCCCGTTCTGGAATTCACTGATGTCGCTGTTGAAGTCGCCATCAAAGTCCGTGGTCGCATCCACATCGGCGAGACTGCTCACGGCATCGCTGCCGTCGGCGTCGATCAGGATCTGCTCCCAGTGATCGTCGATGCCATCGAGGTCAAGGTCGGCACCGTTGGTCGGATCAATCGCGACGATGCGGTTCTCAATCGCAGTTTCTGCGTACTGGGACGCTCGCACCTCACCGAGGTCCAACAGATACTCCAGAATGATCTGGGCATATCCGGAGGCGGCCACAATGTTGATGGGTGCGGCATTGTTCTGAGCTTCCACCAGGGTCAGGCGGCGCTGCAGAACAAAGTAGGTCACCCCCTCTTCCGTACCCGGATCCACAAACTCGTCGTCATCCAGATCCCAGATATCACGGAAGGGAATATTGTCTCCGTTATCGGCAGAGAAGCTGTTGGTGACCACGGCGATACTCAGTCCGGCCTGGGCAGGCACCACCATGCCGTCATCAATGATCAGGGTACCATCCCCCAGATACACATCCTGCACCCGGGATCCCGGGGTGGTCAGTACCCCGTCGGTGTACACCGCAGGCTGGGCAGCGGGGTCATAGGAGAAGGTCATTCCGGAGACATGCAGGAAGGCACCATTCTGCCCGGGAATTCCACGGACCCCGGCTTCGAGGATGGCCAGCAGCTGTGCCGGAGTGGCGCCATCCAGAATGACCACATCATTATCGAAGGGCGCTTCATCGAAGACCTGTTTGTAGGTGATCATGCCGGCAGGAGACACATCGTTATTCCGGATGCCCCCGCCGTTCTGCAGACCCACCACGTAGGTGGAACTCATGCCCAGGCCCGGACCTTCATTGACCGCATGATCCACATAGGCATCGGTCTGGAGCGCTCCCCAGTTGCCCATGCTCGTGCGGATGTTGGCGCGGGTGGTGTCGAAAGGCACCTCAGAGTTGACAATGTCGATGGTCGCCAGTTGCGCTTCGTAGGCATCCACCTCATCCTCCACCCGGCTGATGATGTTGGCATCGGGCAGTCCGCTGATGCTGTCGCTCACATTGGGAATGAGGCCGGAGTTGTTGCCAACGCTGACCACCTTGCCTGCAGCATCGAAGGTCAGTTCCAAGAGACCCAGGTATTTGTACTCACCCGGGGTGGTGACCACGTAGACGTCGTTGCCTCCTTTATCCTGCGCCATCAGCGGGTAGGATCCGAAGATGGGCGTGGCCTGCTCGGTTCCCAGCAGATTGCTGCGGTCGCCATTGTCGAGGAGTTCGTCCCCGCCCCCGGCGATCACCAGGTCCAGCCCCGGCGTCAGTTCATCTAGGATGTCCAGTTCGCCGTTGCCACCGGTGTCGGAGAGACCCTGCAGGTGGCTGATGAGGATAATGATATCCACATTCTGCAACTGCAGGCTGACGATTTCCGAGTTGATGGCGGCGATGGTCGCGGCCCGGTCAGCCACGGCAATGTTGCCGGGACTGGAGATGCCGGCCAGATTCGGCGTCACCGCTCCGATCACCCCGATTTCACGTCCACCCTTGGTAATGATGGTCGAGGCGGCAATGCGGCCGGCTGCTTCCAGATCCTGCAGATCCTGCACTGCGCCACTGAAGTCGAGGTTGGCACTGAGGAAGGGGAAAGTGCTGGCGGTGAGCTCGGGAGCTTTGCGCTTGGTGTTGGTCGCGTTGATAAAGTCCGCGAGAACCTGTTCTCCCAGATCAAACTCGTGGTTGCCCAACGCAATGGCATCATAGCCAATCGCATCCAGCACCATGGCGTCATAGTCGACCCCGTTGGCATCCGCAGCAGCGCGGCCGATACTGGCCAGGAAGTTATCACCGCTGGAGAGCATCAGGAAGTTGCTGTGCGCGGCACGGGTTTCCCGCACCAGGGTCACAAAGTTTGCCGCCCCGGCGCCACCGCCGAAGACCGGCAGCAGGGCCGATTCCCCGTCGTTGTTATGGCCAATGGCCAACGTGAACAGTTCGGCGCCATTGCCATTGAAGAAGTACTCCCAGATATCCAGAACTCCGTCCTGATCGAAGTCACTGAGACCGTCAATATCACCGATGCTGCTGACCATATCCGCTCCGTTGGCATCAATGAGCAGCTGCTCCCAGTGATCGTCGATTCCGTCCTGGTCGAGGTCGGCCCCGAAGACCGGGTCGAGGGCCACAATCCGGTTTTCTACAGCGCTCTCTGCATACTGCTTCGCAGTGACCTCACCGAGTTTCAGCAGGTACTCGAGAATGATCTGAGCATACCCGGAGGCGGCCACAATATCGATCGGCGGCGCATTGCCCTGCGCTTCCACCAAGGTCAGACGTCGCTGCAGAACGAAGTAGGTCACCCCCTCCTCCGTACCCGGGTCAACAAACTCATCGTCGTCGAGATCCCAGATGGAACGGAAGGGAATATTGTCCCCGTTGTTAGCCGAGAAGCTGTTGGTGACCACGGCGATCCGCAGGCCTGCCTGGGCGGGGACCACGACGCCATCCTCAATGATCAGGGTGCCATCGCTGAGATACACATCCTGAATGCGTGCGCCCGAAATACCATTTCCGGGATCCGCAGCCTGAGCGGTCGGATCATAGGAGAAGGTCAGCCCGGACACATGCAGAAAGGCTCCGTTCTGTGAAGGCACACCCCGGATACCCGCTTCGAGGATATCCAGGATCTGAGCCGGAGTGGCTCCATCCAGAATCACCACGTCGTTGTCAAAGGGCGCTTCGTCGAACACCTGCTTGTAGGTAATCATCCCGGCAGGAGTCACATCGTTGTTGCGAATGCCCCCACCGTTCTGCAGGCCGACCACATAGCTGGAGCTCATGCCCAGCGCCGGACCCTCGGTCAGGGCATGATCCACATAGGCATCGGTCTGGAGGGCACCCCAGTTACCCATGCTCAGGCGGATGTTGGCCCGGGTGGTGTCGAAGGCGACTTCGGAGTTCACAATCTCAATGGTGGCCAACTGGGCCTCATAGGCATCGACTTCATCCTCCACGTTGCTGACAATATCTGCATCCGGGGGACCCTGGATGCTGCTCCCGCGGTTCGGAACCAGACCGGAATCGGCCCCCACCATGGCCACCTTGCCGTTGGCGTCGAAGGTCAGCTTCAGCAGACCCAGGTATTTGTATTCACCCGGGGTGGTCACCACGAGAACGTCATTGTTCCCGGAGTCCTGTGCCGTCAGCGGATAGCTTCCGAAAATCGGCGTAGCCTGTTCCGTACCCAGCAGGTTGCTGCGGTCGCCGTTGTCCAACAGTTCGTCGCCGCCGCCGGCGATGACGACATCCAGTCCGGCATCCAGCTCATCAATGATGTCCAGCTCGCCATTGCCTCCGGTATCGGAGAGGCCCTGCAGGTGGCTGATGAGAATGATGATGTCCACACTCTGCCCCTGCAGGCTGGCGATTTCCGCGTTGATGGCGTCAATCGTACCCTGACGGTCTGCAACCGCCACGTTGCCCGGGCTGGAGATCCCGGCCAGGTTCGGGGTAACCGCGCCGATCACACCCACATCCCGTCCGTTGACATCGATAATGGCGGAGGCCGCAATCCGGCCATTGCTTTCCAGATCCTGCAGATCCTGTACCGCGGAACTGAAGTCCAGATTGGCGCTCAGGAAGGGGAAGCTACTGGACGTGTTTTCCGGTGCCCCTCCGCTGTTGGTGGCGTTAATGAAGTCCGCGAGGTACTGCTCCCCGAGATCGAATTCATGGTTGCCCAGGGCAATGGCATCATAGCCAATGGCGTCGAGCACGATGGCGTCGTAATCCACGCCATTCGCATCCGCAGCTGCCCGGCCAATGCTGGCAAGGAAGTTATCCCCGCTGGACAGCATCAGGAAATTGGGGTTCGCCGCACGGGTTTCGTTCACCAGGGTGACAAAACTTGCCGCACCGGAACCGCCGCCAAAAACAGGCAGCAGAGCCGATTCGCCATCGTTGTTATGACCGATCACCAACTGGAAGACATCAGCTCCGTTCGTACCGTTCTGGAACTCTGTGATATCCAGATCGCCGTCCCCGTCAAAATCGGTGCTGGCGTCCACGTCATCAAGGCCATCCACCGCATCATCACCCAGAGCGTCGATCAGAATCTGTTCCCAGTGATCGTCGATTCCGTCCATATCCAGGTCAGCCCCATCCATGGCATCGAGGGCAACAATCCGGTTTTCAATCGCGGTCTCGGCGTACTGAGCTGCCGTCACCAGCCCCAGATCCAACAGGTATTCCAGAATAATCTGAGCGTATCCGGAAGCAGCCACAATGTTAATCGGAGGCGCATTGTTCTGGGCTTCCACCAGCGTGAGGCGGCGCTGCAGGAAGAAGTAGGTCACCCCCTCCTCCGTACCCGGATCGACAAACTCATCGTCGTCCAGATCCCAGACGGCGCGGAAGGGAATGTTGTCCCCGTTGTTCGCTGAGAAACTGTTGGTTACGATGGCAATGTTCAGACCGGACTGAGCAGGCACCACCACCCCGTCATCGATGATCAGGGTGCCGTCTCCCAGGAACACATCCTGAATCCGCTGACCTGGGGTGGTCAGGACTCCGTTGGTGTACACTGCGGGCTGGGCAGCAGGATCGTAGGAGAAGGTCAGTCCGGAGACATGCAGGAAAGCACCGTTCTGTCCGGGAATCCCGCGGATACCGGCTTCGAGAATGTTAAGCAGCTGGGCCGGGCTGGCGCCATCGAGAATCACCACATCGTTATCAAAGGGTGCTTCATCGAAGACCTGTTTGTAGGTGATCATCCCGGCGGGGGTCACATCGTTATTGCGAATCCCTCCGCCGTTTTGCAGACCCACCACATAGGGCGAGGCCATGCCCAGGGCGGGTCCTTCGCGCAGGGCGTGATCCACATAGGCATCGGTCTGGAGCGCACCCCAGTTCCCCATGCTAACGCGGATGTTCGGACGGGTGGTGTCGAAGGGCACCTCGGAATCCACAACATCGATGGTGGCCAGCTGGGCCTCATAGGCATCCACCTCATCCTCGACATTGCTTTCGATAGTGGCATCAGGTGATCCGTTGATGCTGCTGCCGGTGTTCGGAATCAACCCGGAGTCCATGTCCACCGAAGTCACCACACCGGAATTGTCAAAGGTCAGTTCCAGCAGACCCAGGTATTTGTATTCACCAGGAGTGGTGACCACATAGACATCATTATTACCTGAATCCTTGGCGGTCAGCGGATAGCTGCCGAAGATGGGTGTAGCTTGTTCGGTGCCCAGCAGATTGCTGCGGTCGCCGTTGTCCAGTAGTTCATCCCCGCCCCCGGCAATCACCACGTCCAGACCGGCATCGAGTTCGTCGATGATATCCAGTTCGCCATTGCCTCCGGTATCGGAAAGCCCCTGCAGGTGGCTGATGAGAATGATGATATCCACATTCTGTCCCAGGAGCACGGCAATCTCAGCATTGATGGCCGCGATGGTTCCGGCCCGGTCCAGTACCGCCACATTGCCCGGACTGGAAATGCCCGCCAGATTAGGGGTCACCGCACCAATCACACCCACCTCACGGCCATTGACGTTGATCACAGCAGATGAGGCAATGCGTCCGGCCGTTTCCAGATCCTGCAGATCCTGCACCGCGGAACTGAAGTCCAGGTTGGCGCTCAGGAAGGGGAAGGTACTGGAGGTGTTCTCGGGTGCGCCTCCGCTGTTGGTGGCGTTGATAAAGTCAGCCAGGTACTGCTCGCCGAGGTCGAACTCGTGGTTCCCCAGCGCGATGGCATCGTAGCCGATCGCATCCAGCACCATCGCATCGTAGTCCACGCCATTGGCATCTGCAGCTGCGCGGCCAATACTGGCGAGGAAATTATCTCCACTGGACAGCATGATAAAGTTGGGTTTGGCGGCACGGGTTTCGTTGACCAGGGTAACAAAACTGGCTGCCCCGGATCCGCCTCCGAACACGGAGAGCAGTGCCGATTCACCATCATTGTTGTGCCCGATGGCCAGAGTAAAGGCAGCGTCTGTGCCACTGGTGCCATCTTCGAATTCCTTCAGGTCGCTGACCTGGTCGCCATCAAAGTCGCTGCTCGCGGTCACGTCGTCCAGACCGTCCACGGCATCGTCGGGCAGAGCGTCGATGAGCAGCTGCTCCCAGTGGTCATCGATGCCGTCCATATCCAGGTCGGCCCCTTTACCCGGGTCCAGAGCCACGATGCGGTTAACCACCGTTCCGGCCGCGTACTGGGATGCGGTGATGTCGGAGTCCGAATCCCCCTGCACATCAGGCAGGTTGGACAGGTACCAGTTGACCACATCCGCATAATCCACATCCATATCCATGTCAAAATCGCCGAAATCGTCCACCAGCATGTTGCTGAAGGGCGTGTAGGTATCTCCGACCACCGTGCCCAGCGGATAACGGTCGCCGTTATCGAGGATAAACCCGTTGGTCACCAGTGCATAGGTACTGGCCATTCCAGCCGCCGTGATAACGCCGTCATCTACGACCTGGGTGCCGTCGGCCATAAACACATCCACCACACGTTCCCCGTCCATATCGATGTCAAACACGCCGGAGCCGTTGGAGGTCTCTGCCGTAGTCTGGGGCGCGGCCGTGGGATCATAGCTGAAGGTAAATCCGGAGATGTGAGCCCAGCGGCCACTGACCCCCTCCACTCCGGACACGGCATGTTCCAGAACCTGAAGCAATTCATCCGTGCTCATTCCGGTAATCACGCGCACATCGTTTCCGAAGGGGAAGATGTTGTTGATCATCTGATCGGTCACATCCCCGGCTGGATAGAGTCGGTCGGTGCGAATGCCCCCGCCGTTGGTCAGACCGAGTACAAAATCATCGCTCTGGGTAAAGTCAGCATCGTTCAGGGTGGCTGCCACAAAGGCATCCGTGCTGATGGCGCCCATGTTGGTCTGAATCACCCGGATGTTCGGACGGGAAGTCTCCAGATCCACCTCGGATTCGGCCACCACCACAGCGGAAGCGATAAAGGCCTCCACCGGATTGACCACGTTGGTCAGGGTATCCGCATCTTCCGTCAGCCCATCTGCGCGGGCATTCCGGATCAGCTCCGAGGTGACGCCTCCGTTGAGCGTCCCCACACCCATGGCATCAAAGTCGATGACCAGACGGCCCAGATAGCGGTAGCTTCCCGGCGTAGTTACCACGAACACATCGTCGTTGTTTTCATCTTTGGCCACGATCGGATAGGTATCCTGCACATTGCCTACATCAGAGGGCAACAGGTTGCTGGTATCTCCGCTGTCCAGAATCTCATCCCCTCCGCCGGCGATCACGACGTCGACACCGGAGATATTGCCAATCAGGGTCAGTTCTTCATTCAGACTCTGCAGGTGGGAAATGAGAATAATTTTATCCACACCCACCAGCTGCATGGCGGCAATCTCGGCTTCCACCGCTGCTTCCACCGCGCCAATGACCACATCCCCCTCGTTAGTAATCGCGGCCAGGTTTTCCGTGGTGGCACCAATCACGCCGATGACCTGACCATTGAGGTTGAGCAGCGTGCTTTTGGCAATGCGGCCATTGTCCACCAGATCCTGCAGACGGGCCTCGTTGGAGAAATCCAGGTTGGCACTGAGGAAGGGCACGCTGGAGGTGGATCCGATAAAGTCGGCGAGGAAGTTCGGACCCAGGTCGAACTCATGGTTGCCGATGGCGAGAGCGTCATAGCCAATCTCATTGATCAGGGCCGCATTATAATCAACCACCGGGGAGAAGGGTACGGAGTCTGCAATCCCGGCATCCACCACCGTTCCGGGCAGATAATTGTCACCGGAGGACAGCATAATCGGAGTGGCCGCGGCGGCTTTCTCCTGATCCACCAGCGTCACAAAGGTGGCCGCTCCACCAAACTCGTCGTTCGGGGCAGCCCCCAGGGCGGCGTCAATGTCCGGAAAGATGGAGGACTCCCCATCGTTGTTGTGCAGGATGGTCAGGGTGAGCGGAGCCGGAGCCAGGATAGTCACCTCGGAGCTGACGGTCGCGGAGCGGGTGCCGTCCGCATCCACCGCGGTGACCGCCAGGCTGTGCAGGCCCGGGACCAGATCACTGGGAGCGGTATACTGGGTTCCCATGACAGGAAGCTCCGGGCCGCCATTGAGAGACACCAGATAACTGGTGGCTCCGTCCACCTCATCCCAGTCCCAGGTGGGGCGAACGAGCTGGGTATCTTCCAGATCCGGAAGCTGCGGATCGTTGGCCAGAGCCTGGGCGAGTTCAAACACCGTGGTGGTTCCACTTACTTCACTGGTCACCACCATCAGCGGGTTGCCACTGACGGCAGTACTTTCCGAGGCGGGAATAATGACAATCCCTTCCGGCCCCAGATCCCCGGCGGCCGCAGTTCCCGGTGCTTCGCCGAAGTCCCGGTTGTTGATGTAATCCGCCTGGGTCGGCGCAGCCGGATTGGTGACATCCATAATCACCACTCCGCCCATCCGCTCCAGACCGACAAAGGCATAGGTGCGTCCCTCAATCTCAGCGGTGGTCACCGCCTCAGGTTCCGGGCCTTTGTTATCGCTGCGGTCATCAATCGCATTGTCATCATTGCTGGCATTGAAATTGGCGGGAAAGGCCTGCAGGGTGATCTGCTCCAGTAGGTCCCCACTGTCATAGACCTGAGATCCATCCGTGCCGTTCCAGATGCTAAAGGAGCGGGCCCCGTAGGCATACACTTCCTCAAGCTCGGGATCGGCATCCGTATTCCCCAGACCGTCAATAATCTTGAGATCGCCAATATCATCGGTGTCGCCGGCCCGGGAAATAAACCCGGCATCGAACACCCCGGCGTCCAGAGTGACACCTTTCAGGTCGGTTTCATCGGTGTAGCTTCCATATTCGCGTCCATCCCCCTCGTTCGCAGAAATCACATACCGGTTTCCGGCCAGATTGAAGGCGGCCACCGCATCCGGCTGAAACAGCCCGAAGATGGGCAGTTGCTCGATCAGGCCGGTATCATCATTTTTATCTGCATCCAGACCGTTTCCGGGCTGACTGAAATCTTTAGCTCCGAGCCCGACGATGGCATCAATCGTCCCCGTCGCGAGATCGATGATGGCCATGGCATTGTTTTCCTGCAGGGAGACAAAGGCTTTAGCATTGTCGGGAGACACGGCGATGTATTCGGGCTCCAGGTCCTGAGCCACACTGGCGCCGGGACCACTGATGCGTACGTCGGCCGGCAGTTCACCCGCACGGGGCTGGCCCGCATTAAAATCGCTGAAGCCAATCTGCATCGGGATCGCGGGAACAATGCCTCCACTGATATCAATCAGGGTGACCGAACCTTCCGGGTCGGTCATGTAATCCGCACTCGGCTCCCCTTCGTTGGCGGCCAGCACATAGCTGCCATCCGGACTGAAGGTAACCATGTCCGGCAGATCCCCGGCAGTTTTGGCGGCAATAAATGCGTAGGTGCCGGTGTTCAGAAACACAATCTGACCATTGACCCCGGGCGATCCACTTTCCATGGCTATGGCCATCACCCCGTTGCTGACCGCGACGCTGTTCACGCCGCTTCCATACGCGTTGAGGCTGATCTGCTGAATGCGGTTCGGAGCGGTGGGATCGCTCAGGTCGATCACATCGATGCTATTATCATTGGCATTGGTGACAAAGAAGCGCTCCGTGGCCGGATCCCAGGCACCAATCTCGGCCGCGGACACATCGAACAGTCCGGAAGCAAAGGTTCCCAGCACCGAGGCATTCACTTCGTACAGGGAGCTTCCATCCACGATGTTCACCGTGGCGGTGACCGGGGCGGAACGAACGTCCGAGCCATCCACAGCCCAGACCGTCAGGCTGTGGCTGCCGGATGTCAGATCATTGGGCGGAGTGTACTCGGTGTCCGAGATCACCACTTCAGGGCCACCATCCAGGGAAACAATATACTGAGTAGCTCCGCTGACAGGTTGCCAACGCCAGGTGGGTCGGGTGATCGGAGTATCTCCGATATCCATGACCACAGGATCCTCGGTCAGTGTCGGCACCAGTTCAAACACCGTGGTGGTGCCGCTGACTTCACTGGTCACCACCATGAGGGCATTGCCGCTGAGCGCGGTGCTTTCCGAAGCCGGAATAATAACGATCCCTTCCGGACCCAGATCCCCGGCCCCGGCCAGATCCACTTCGGGATCCACATTGAAATTCCGGTTGTTCACGTAGTCGATCTGCTCCGGAGCTGCCGGATTGGACACATCCACAATCACCACACCGCCGATCCGCTCCAGGCCAACGAAGGCATAGGTACGGCCATCAATCACGGCTGTGGTCACCGCCTCGGGCTCAGGACCTTTGTTATCACTGCGGTTATCGATGTCATTCTTGTCATTGCTGGCATTGAAGTTCGCCGGAAAGCGGGCCAGGGTCAACTGTTCGAGCATATCGCCACTGTCATAGACCCGGTTTCCCGTGCTGCCGTTCCAAATGGTGAAGGAACGGCTTCCGTAGATGTAAATCTCTTCGAGATCGGCATCCATATCGGTGTTGCCCATACCGTCGATGATGGTGAGGTCTCCGATATCATCGGTATCCCCGGCCCGGGCGATGAAGCCGCCGGAAAACACAGCCGGATCGAGGGTCACGCTTTTCAGGTCGGTTTCGTCGACATGCCCCGGAGTGCCTTCGTACTCCCGGCCATCCCCTTCGTTCGCGGTAATAAAGTAGGTGGTGCCCATAACCTCAAACGCCGCCAGCGCGTCCGGCTGATACAGACCGAACATCGGGAGGGTCTCAATCAACCCGGTATCGTCGTTCTTGTTGGCATCCAGGCCGCTGCCGGGCTGATTGAAATCTTTCGCCCCCAGCCCCACGATGGCATCGATGCTTCCAGTAGCGATATCGATGATGGCCACAGCGTTGTTTTCCTGCAGAGAAACATAGGCTTTGCTGTTGTCGGGGGATACCGCAATGTATTCCGGTTCGAGATCCTGGGCCACCGTGGCTCCGGGACCGCTGATGCGTACGGTCGCAGGCAGCTCCCCCGCACGGGGCTGACCGGCATTGAAGGCCGTAAAGCTGATCTGTACCGGGGTAGCGCCTGCGATGCCTCCGCTGATATCGATCAGAGTCACCGTGCCTTCCGGATCGGTGGTGTAATCATCGTTCGGTTCGCCTTCATTGGCCGCCAGCACATGATTTCCGTCCGGACTGAAGGTCACCATATCGGGAAGATCCCCTGCGGCTTTGGTGGCGATTTCCGCATAGGTCGTGGTGTTCAGGAAAACAATCTGCCCGTTTACCCCGGGGCTACCACTCTCCACAGCTGCAGCCAGAACTCCGTTGCTCACGGCGACGCTGTTCACCCCGGCACCGTAGGAGCTGAGGTCGATCTGATGAATACGGTTCGGAGCGGTCGGATCACTCAAATCGATCACGTCCACCGTGTTATCGTTCGCATTGGTCACAAAGAATCGCTGAGTAGCTGCGTCCCAGGCACCAATCTCAGCAGCGGATTCATCAAAGATGCCGGTAGCGTAGGAACCCAGCAGAGAAGCATTCACTTCATACTGAGAGTACAAGGGGGCGGAGAGGCTCACCGAGGCCACAAGCAGTAGCCAACATTCACGGAAAGAACGGATCATTTACTTCACTCCTGAATCGTGTGCAAAAAATACATCAGTTTAGAAAACAGAAACCGGTGTACGTATCTTCTACTTATTTCAGAGTGCCGCCTTCGTCCAAAAGTATAGGGTTAATATGCAGTTACATCTCCGTGAACCCGTTGTGAGCAAAGGGTTGCCTATCGCTAACAAAACAGACTTCACCCGAATCAAATCACATTTTAAATAACTGCCTCATAAAATTTGCACAACATTCTTGAGGGCATCCGAGAATGTTTCCCGGAACACGCCTCCGCATCGCTCATCATCCAGAAACCGAAAAAGCTCAGATGCACCAACATGCGGGATCGCCCCCGTCCTGCCCGCGGATATCCATCCTGTAGCTCCCCTCTTGCCAGTGGGTTCTTCGCCTTGACTTTAGCTTTCCCAGAACCAAGCTTCGGTCTGCCTGGCCCCGCCCCCCTTCTCCAGCAGGAAAAGGACTCTACATCTCCCTTTTTACCAAGAAGTTATCGTCATGAATAGCCTCCTCCACTCCTTCCTATTCTCCCTGGCCCGCATCTTCGCGTCCGGGATCTATGCGCTGCTGGTTGCGGCCCTGATCTTCCCCAGCCCCATCAGCCTGACCCGCCTCTCCGCAGCTCCGGTGGAAACGGAAGAAACGAAAGCTCTGATGCCATCCAAGATTAGCGTTGAGGAGATGAGGAACACTTTCCAAGCCCTGAGCGATTTTTCCGACGCCCTCCGCAGAGAGGATTTTGATCCGGCAGCCCTGGTCAGAACCTTGGGAACAGATCCAACAGATATCGCCTCATGGGTTGAAACCAATATCAGCTGGGTCCCCTATCAGGGCCATTTGCGTACACCCAGCGCCGTCATCATGGATCAAACCGGGAACAGCCTGGATCAGGCGATTCTGCTCTATCGTCTCCTGGAGCTGGCGGGTCACAACCCTTCCTTAGCTTCTGCGGAGGTCAGCGAAGCCTGGATGAAAGAACAGCTGCTCAATCCCGCTGAAAAACAAGAAGGCCTTCGGAAAGCAATCCGTCCAGGAAAGCTCATGCCTGACGAAGGCATTGAGGATCCGAAAGCGCTGCGGATCATGAATGAAGTCGCAACCCTACGCACTCAACAACTGACTCGTATTGCCAGCAGAGCGGCAAGACAGAGCGACCTCATCAGCGCCTGGCTAAACGAGGAGCAGTTTCAGGAAGCACCCCCCAGCCTGTCCCGTACCCATTGGTGGGTTCATCTGAAACAGGGAGATCAGCATTTTGATCCTTCCGGGGCTCCAACAGTGAAAGCGGCCTCTTTCATTCAATATGCAGAGCTACCGGAGGAATTCCAGCACAGGCTCGAGTTCGAAGTACAGGTGGAACGGCTGGAGAACAAAGCCTTGATTGAAGAAAGCGCGGTTCGCACGACCCAGAAGCTTTCAGAAATTGGCAACAAACGGGTCCTGCTGGGAATCACTCCGACTGAAATGACCATGGACTATGCGGGCATTTCGGATGGAACGACGGCGGGAGAGGCCTTTACCCAGCTGGCCTCAGCAAAGGAATGGACCCCCTATTTCCAAATCGGTTCCAACCTGATTACCGAATCCAGTTTCGCGGAGGACGGGACCCTCAATCAAAACCTGAATGCTCCAGCATCTGCAAAGGCGCTGAATACGGCCACCGGTCTCCTCGGAGGATTAGGTGCAGCCACTCCGCAAAAGAAGCTCTCCCAATTGACCCAGGTCCGGGTCCGGATCCGCAGTATCAGCCCGGGAAAAGAGGATATTGTTACCTATAGGACCCTCTATGACGCATTGAGTGTGGAGGAAAGGCAACAGGCCGAACAAGGTTCACTCACATCCTTTGCCCTCTCCGATTCGGAAAAAGAGTCCCGAGCTCTTTCCATCGCCACGATGCTGGATGTCTTTGTCCAAAGCTCCCTCCTCACTCGGAACTTTGTAACCGGAGAAGCCTTGGCTCATAGTCTGGCAAACCGCAATGCGGTGTTAGGCACCTTGCATTATTCCGAAAAAGGAAATTCTGAAAAAATGGGCCAATCCCTGGAAAAAATTGGCCGAACTTCGGAAGAGCTTTATGACCTGGCCCTCACGCGCTTTCTGCTGCACCCACAACAGGAACGACTCTACCTGGAGCGACCCAATCTGATTGGGTTTCACCAACAGCTCGCTCAGAATTCGGATGGCCAGGTCCTGAAACGAGTCGGATATGACTTACTGTCCACCCCTCTTTCCGTACAACCCGGACAGAAAGATACGCGGCTCATACGAATTCAACAGGCTGTGCTGGATAACGTAACGGAGTCCGTCCTTGCAGAACCCAAAGATGCAGGCAGCCTCAGTGCTTCACAAGAATTGGAGGCGCTGGATGCAAAGACCTGGATCGCCGTTCACAGTCTGGAAGAGCTGGCGCCTCTCCAGGAGAAGCTTGACCCGATCTACTTCCGAAACCTTAAGGAATCTCTTGCCAAAGGATCCAGTGTGGTCCTTCCTCCCGACTACGCAACCCGAAGCTCCGAGAAGGCCGTGTGGTGGGAAATCGATCATGCATCCGGCTGGGTTACAGGAAGAATCGGTCCTGAGGGATGGGGCGGCAAATCCTCGGAATATTTGATTAACCTCTACATCGCCAAAGCGGCACTCACCATGCTGGCTGTCGGAGCGAATGAGTGCCTCAAGAACCCAACAGCCAGCTGTATTGGCTGTACGGGAGTATCAGGAGGACTTATTGCGGCTGGAATCTTTGCAGGTTCCCCCGAAATGGTATTAGCTGTGGTGGTTGCCGGTATGGTGGCCAATGTGGTCTGCGCGTTACTGGGCTAGGAGAATCTTGTGAAAACGCCGTTTACCGCCTTATTGCTCAGTTTACCTCTCAGTCTCTACCCCGCTGAGCTGGTCACTTCAGGTCTTCAGGGAAGAATCTTCGCCTGTTCCAGCTGTCCCGCCGAGGAAGCCTCCGGAGGTCTGGTCCACCTGTCTACCCTGGTCTCCGAATACCGGGAGCGCGAACCGGGCAGCCTCTGGTTTGACCTGGGGGGAGGCTTCATGGGAGGAGATTTCAAACCCGACCGAGTGGAAACCGTCATTGATCTGTTTGAAACGCTGAACATCAGCGCCATCAACGTGAGCGGCCAGGATTTTCGCTACGGCTTTCCTTTTTTCTACAGCGCAGTGGAAGACAGTTCCCTCTCTTTGATTTCCGCAAACTTGGTCAATCCATCTACCCAGGAATTGGTTTTCCCCGCCAAGCTAACGCTCCCCAATCAACGGGGCGTGGTCATCGGGCTGACCCAGCCGCCATTGGGCATGGAATTCCTGCCGCAGTTGAAAGAGAAGTACGATGGAGTTCAGGTTGTCGATCCAGCTCAGGCGCTTTCCCGGGAACTGAAATCGCTTTCCGGCAAACAGGCTGTGTGGGTTCTTTATGACGGGGATCTACAGAGCCAGCGCGATCTGCTCAAGGTCATGGATCAGTTTCCGGATCTCCGCATCCGCCTGCTGGTTCAGAAACAAACGCATCAACGTGTCTCGAAAGATCCACGACTGCTCCGCATTTCTTCTCAGGGCCGCAGCCTGAGTATCCTCAAGGAGGGTGCCGTCGCTGAAGAGAAAGCCATTGACCGCTCGAGCCCCGCCGATCCGGCATTGTTGGAGCAGTTAAAGGCCGCGGAATTCCCCATGCCCGGAGCGAAGGATAGCGGCACACTTGCTCCCTCGAAACCCTCCTCTCTCACATGGACTCCCGGAGAGCTGCAGCCCCTTCGCGCCAGCGCAGTCAATCGAGGAATCGGTCTGAGTGTACTCGGCATCCGCTTAAGCGATCAGGTAGCTTCGATCCAGGCTGCACCCGGAAAGCAATTTGCCATCGTCGACCTCTCCTTCGAAAACCGCCAGGGCATCGATCTACTGCTCGAGCACGATTATGAAGAAGCGCTGATGGTGGGAGAACTGCAGCATCAACTCTTTCTGGTCCGGGATCAGCTTCAGGTCTCTTCCATCGCGCCGGCGCAGGAACAGCTTTCCCTGGCCCTGCCTAAACGCTTTACCCTGAGCAAAAGCGGCACGCGCCGCAGAGGTCAGGTGGTCTTCGAAGTTTCTGCGGAGTCACCACGGGACCTCTCCCTGGTCTATGTTCCGGAATTGTTCCCTGCGTTGGAACTGCCTCTACAGGGAGAGCCCCTCCGTAACACGGAACCCAAGATGATCCAGCAGGCAGACTCCGATGAGGCTGTGCGCCTGGGGCTGACGGCCTTTCAACTGGAATCCAGTTTCCAGGGAAAGCCCGCACCCGAAGGCATGCAGTGGGCTATACTAGAACTTGCGGGTCGCAGTCTCACCCCACTGACACTGGACGCCATCGCCATCAAGGAGGATGCCGAGGCCGGAGCCCGTATTGAAACCCAAAAAGTCTTCAGCTACGAACAGGCTCAACGCATGCTTCAACTGGTCGTGGACGGCGGCCACGCCTACCTGGCGGATACGACGCTCTCCAGCTTAAAGGAGAGCCCCGCCTTTCTGCCGGGTTGGTTCAGCGGAGGCCGTCTGGTCTTTGCGATTCCAAAAGAGTATCAACGGCTGGAACTTTATGCCGGTTTTCCGGATATTTCCGATGGAAAACGTGTACGCCGCCCCAGCCCCCTGTTTTTCCATTTGGACGGAGATAAGAATTTCCAGCCCAACACGAAGTCCCAGCTTCGGATCCCTGACGCCCCCTTGCCTCTGGATATTCTCAAGGTCTCCCTGGGGAAAGAGGGTCAGGAACTGATCCTGGAACTGCAACTGAGCAACAGCTCCGATCAGGGAGGACTCTACAGCGGAAGCACCCGGGCGACGCTTCAGCTGGGGGACCGGGAAGTGAAAGCCAGCCGAATGAGCCTGAAAGGGGATATCCCTCTCCGCGAACCCTTCTGGGTGCCCGCCAACGAACAGCCTCGTCGTTTCCGCATGCACTTCCCCATCCGAAAAGAGGATGAAAGGGCACGCTTTGCGTATTCCGGGGTCAGTCGCGTTGGCAGTCTGGATATTGACCTGCTCCGCCTTCGCGAAGGGGACGAGGATGCCCTGAGTGCAGGCGAAAGCACGGAGACCCAGGGAGAGGCCTTCGGGGAAAAACCGGGCCAGGGCATCACCGCGCCGCAGGTCACCCGGAACAAACAGGTGCTGCCGTCGATTACCTGGAACCCGAAAGAAGAAAGCTTCCCCTACCCGGAGGGCAACCTCAAGCTTCCCAAACTGGAACTGGGCGACGCCCGCCTGGAATTCCTCTCCATGGGAGCATATCAACAGATAGGCGCACGCAAAGCTCCGGAAGGGAGCCAACTGCTTCTGCTCGTCTACCGGGTGGAAAAAACGGATCAGGAAAGCAGTTCCCCTCTCCCCTTTGCGCAACGCTTTCATCTTGTGGCCAATGCCAAGAGCGTTGCAGACTGGAGCAACCCTCCTTCTCAATTGCCCCACCATTCGAACAGCTGGAGTCCGGCCTGGATTGCAGAAGGAGAGGATCGGGGGTGCATGCTGTTTATGCTACCGGCAGAGGAGCTACAGCAACTAGAGTTGCTCGCACATAACCCGGAACAGGGAAATCAGGTACTGACCCTGCGCAAAGCAGAACAGCCTTTGTCCGAGGCCGTGCAGAGCCAGACTCATGCCTTTTCCGAAGTAGAGCTTCATGGGGTGAACTGGTTTGAGGACCTTGCCACCAAAAAAGATGCCAAGAGCCGTTGGCTCTTTCTGGATCTGCGGGCCAAAAGTCTACTCCCTTCCGCACAGGGTCACGCCCGCCCCTTCCTCTGGTCGGAATGGCGGAACCGCATCCAGCTCGTCGTCAATGGACGCACCGCGATTCCCCTGAATCCTCAAGTAAGTAGCCTCCCCAAGGATCTGCGTATTCTTCCTGAACTTCGCTCTGGTGGTCAACTGGCCTTTGAAGTTCCCGAAGTCTATTTGGAAGGAAACCCCTTCATTGAAGTGATCTTTCATATCCCCAGCCAACATCAGGAAGGAAAAGGCCCCCTCCTGGGCAAGACCCTGCGGATGCCCTTGATGGGGAAAGCCAGGCATCCTCAGGAAATGGCAACCCAATCCCTCTCCTCCACTCAGGATCTGGATGTAGAGATGAAGCTGCTCAAGGTAGAACGCGCCGAACGCATCGGTGGCACGCGGGCCTACCCGAAAAAGCTTTGGGTGGCCTTGGACCTGCAAGTGCAAGCTCTTCCTGAAGAAGGCGTCTATGTGGATCCGGCCCGCCGCGTACAGCTTCTGCTCGGGGGCGGCACCAAACAGGTCAATATCCATGCCCGCAGCCGGAGCTCAGCCCAACGCTTACTTCCAAGTCGGGGCTCCCTCTGGATTCCACAAGGAGATATCCGGGACTTTCGACTCTACCTCGAGGTCCCCCAGGAAGATCAGGCGTTGCGCCTGCGCTGGAATGGCATCCTGGACTACAAGGTGGAAGCCTTGCCAGGCGAAGGGGGTAGCAAAGCCATGTCCCTGACCGAATTTCAAAACGAAGCCGGAAAGGTCGTGGTCTTTCCGAATCGGGAAGCGGGAGGGATCGCATCCGTGGGCTTAAAACCCAATCAGGTCAATGCCGCCATTGACCGGGGCCGGGAATACCTGTGGCAGGAAGTACAGAAGGCTTCGAAAAGTTATGGCTATCTCGATCCAAGAAGAGAGCATCTTCCTGCCCTCTATGCCCTGGTTCACACCGGAGCTCAACAGGCCTACCCGGAATTTGATGATTTCCTGGAACGCAGCCTCGCCAAAGCCGAACCCAGTCGCTTCAGCACCTATGAAAACAGCCTGTTGATCATGATTGCCCAGAAGAGTGGGAACCCCTCACTCCGGCCCCTGCTGGAAGCCTGCACTCAGTTTCTGGTGGAAACACAAGGTCGTGATGGAAGCTGGAGTTATACCTCCCCTCACCCAAGCTTATCTTCGAGTGCTGAGGAAGCGACCGAACTCCGCCCTGGTGAGATTGAGGTGCTTGGCGGTGAAGCTCCCCGCCAACTGAACGCCGAAACCGGACTCTCCAGAACACAAGGCTGGGAGCTTGGAAAAGATGGCGATAACTCCTGCACGCAGTTTGCGGTTCTCGGACTCTGGGCTGCAGAACGTGCCGGGCTGAAGATCGATCCCGAAGTATGGAAGCGCGTTGCGACCCTTACCGCCCGGCGCCAAAACCTGAGGGCACAAGCAGAACGCTTCGGCGGTTATAGTTACGTGAAACCGGCAAGCAGCTACGGCTCCATGAGCGGAGCCGCACTCTGCACCGCAGCCATCGCAGCAAGGCGGGTCGACGATTCACGCATGCCCTTGGACTACCTGCGGAACCGTAATAGCCTGGGTTGGTTTGCCGATCATTTTCAGGTCGAACTCAACCCCTTTAAAGAGCACTACAACTATTACTACCTCTACTCCATCGAACGGGTGGGTCAGATTCTGGGCACCGAATTTCTCGGAGAACACGAGTGGTATCCGCTTGGCGCGAAATACCTGGTCACCGCACAACAGGCAAGCGGCAGCTGGCCCACCGGAAAAAGTGAAAACAACTCGATCCTCACCACATCCTATGCCCTCCTGTTCCTCATCCGGGCCACACCCGAATTGGATCCGGAACCACAGGCACCCGGCCCCGGTACACTCAGTACCGAATTCCTCCGACCCGATACCGGGAAGCAACTCTACGTCATCCTGGATGCTTCCGGCTCTATGCGAGGACAGGCGGGGGCATCGACAAAATTCGATCAGGTGAAACAGGCCCTGGCCGAACTGATCACCGTTTTACCTGCAGACAGCAAAGTCGCCCTGCGTGTCTACGGACATACCAAGCGGGCCATTCAGGAAGGTGCGGATACCGATTCAAGTTTGCTGATTCCACTGGGAGAGCGCGATGCGGCCACCTTTAACCAGGTATTAAATCGTATTCGCCCCATGGGAAAAACCCCGCTCACCTACAGTCTGGAGCAAACCTGGAAGGATCTGAGTCGGGCGAAAGAAGATACCCTCGTTCTCCTACTCACCGATGGAGGTGAAGATAGCCGCAAAAACCCCATAGCCGCAGCCGCACAGTTTGCAGATCAGCGACATCAACTCCACATTATTGGTTTTGACATCAACCGCCCCGCCTGGACCGAACAGCTGACGGCCATGGCAAAGGCCGCCGGAGGAAACTATGTCCCCGTGCAAAACACCCAGCGCTTGGCTCAGGATGTAAAGAGTATGGTTTATCCGGAAGCTCCGAGTTTTCGCTTGAGCGGGCCGGAGGGGCAGGAGTTCGCGGCACAGGAATTTGGACAGGCATCCCTCGAACTTCCCCCCGGAGCCTATGTGCTGCAAAGCAGCTATCTGGGCAAAGAAATCAAACAAGCCTTTCATATTGCCTCGGACCGGCGCACCACCATCCGGATCAAAGCATCGGACCTGTTCAGCGCGGAAGAACTCAGCCAGCTGCAGACAAGGCCACAGGCGCTGGCAACGCCCGGCTCAGTCCAGCCCCCAAGCGCACCAACGCAGCCCCAGGCAGCCAAGTTCTGCACCCAGTGCGGAACCCGCCTACCCGAAGGCGCACGCTTCTGCCCGGGTTGTGGAAAGAAACTATAAGGAAGCAGCTGAATTTCGTGGCTTTTGCCCTGGGGATGGCTCAAGCTATGTGGCGATGAATTCTGAACCGATCCGAAGCTCGAAACGCCCTCCGAATATTGTATTTGTTCTCACCGATGATCAGGGCTACCCTCCCCTGGGTTGTCATGGCCATCCCTATGTGAAAACTCCGCATCTGGATGCATTCTCCACAGAGTGTTTCCGTTTCGATCAGTTTCATACCGGAACCACCTGTGCTCCGACTCGGGCAGGGATTCTCACCGGACATCACTGCAACTCTACCGGGGTCTGGCACACCATCGGCGGCCGCTCTCTGTTGCGCAAAGATGAATGGACTCTGGCGACGGCTCTCCAGGAGGCGGGATACCGCACGGGTCTGTTTGGCAAATGGCATCTGGGAGATGATTACCCGTACCGCCCCCAGGACCGGGGTTTTGAGCGGGTGGTCTGCCACGGCGGGGGCGGAATCAGCCAACAACCCGACTACTGGGGCAATGATTATTTTGATGATACCTACCAGGTCGACGGAGACTTTGTTCCCCATGAAGGCTACTGCACCGATGTGTTCTTTTCCCGCGGCTTGGAATTCATCGAGGCCCATCGCGACGAGCCATTTTTCTGTATGATTTCCACCAACGCCCCCCACGGCCCCTTTAATGTGCCTCCGGAGTACCGGGATTTGTATCTGAACGAAACAGAGCATGAGGATTATGCCCGTTTTTTAGGAATGATCAGCAACCTGGATGAGAACTTCGGCATCCTCCGCAGCAAACTCCAGGAATGGGAACTCGAAGAAAATACCATCCTGGTTTTCATGAGTGACAATGGACAAACCGGTGGCACCGGCCCTGGAGAAGAGGAACTCTACAACGCCGGCATGCGGGGTCTCAAAGGCAGCCCCTATGACGGAGGACACCGGGTTCCCTTTTTTCTCCGTTGGCCCCAAGGCGATATGCTCGCATCGGGTAGTACCCAGATCCTGACCAGTTATATCGACATCATGCCCACCTTGCTCGATTTATGTGCGGTGGAGATCCCCGAATCCCGCTCCTTTCATGGCCAAAGTTTGAAGCCCCTCCTGGAAGGAAAGGAGGAGATCTCCTGGAAACAGCGTGCACTGGTGACCGATACCCAACGGGTAGCCCACCCCCTGAAATGGCGCTTGAGCTGTGTCATGCGCGACAGCTGGAGGCTGGTGAACAAACAGGAACTCTACAACCTCGCCAGCGATCCCATGCAGCAAAAGAACATCGCCGAGGCTCACCCCGATATCGTAGAGGAACTTCAGGCTGAATATGAAGATTGGTGGGAACTCTGTTCCAAGCAGATGCGAGATGAAATTCCCATATCCATTGGTTCTCCGGATCAGCCCATCGCCGTGCTCCGCACCCATGACATCCGCAATGAACAGGACCATCTCAGTGTCTGGGATCAATCTCAAGTTCGGCGCGGGGAAGAGGCCCATGGGTGGTGGGAGCTCATGGTCGAAGAGGATGGCCTCTATGAATTTGATTTGCGCCGCTGGCCGGAGGAAGCCGGACATCGAGTGGGTGACGGCATTCAGGGCTATGATGTTCCGGTCTATGAAGAAGGAATTTCCCCGAACAGTATGCAGGCCTATCGGGACGGGGTCGCTCTGCAGATCGATACGGCCGGGATTCTCGTAAACCAGGACACAGAGATCTGGGTTCCGGTTCAGCCCGAAGACCAAAAGACCTGTATCGAGTTGTCCCTGCCACAGGGGCCCTGCACCCTGCGGGCTCTGTTTTCCGCTTCTGCGACCGGCTTCTATAGTGTCGCCTATTATGTGTACGTCCGAAAAATCGGACCGCTTTCCTAAGCACAGGAAAAAGGGTCCTGGCAGCTGAACAGGTCTCCACGCTTTGAAATCCAGCGTCTCTATGTTAAACAAATCACATGCGTCGTAAACGAGGACAAGGCAGCGGTGAAGGTGTCACCATGAAAACCATCGCGGATGAAGCCGGGGTCACCTTGACCACGGTTTCCCGTATTTTGAATGGAAAAGGCGACAATTACGCCGCAGCGACGAAAGAGAAGATTCAGGAAATTGCAGACCGCCACCGCTATCGGCCCAATGCCCTGGTCCGTGGCATCCAGACCGGCAAAACCGATACCGCCGGGGTGGTGATCCCACTAGAGCCCTATTTCTCGGATATCGTCCGCGGTATTCATGAGGTCTTTCTCTTCAACGAAACCCTGATGATGCTTAGCTGGAACGACCACAGCAAACAGATCCCAAACGAAAAACTGGAACGGGACATCCTCCATCGTTTGATTGACCGACGGGTAGATGGTTTCATCATCAGTCCCAGCGCAGAGTCCCTGGCACAGAATTACATCGAAGAAATCCTGCCTCGAAACATTCCCCTGGTGTTAGTGGACCGGGAACTGGAGGGCGTCGAAACAGATTTTGTTGGCTCAGACGATTTGAATGGCGGACGGAGAGCTGCTGAATATCTCTTTTCCCTGGGTCACCGAAACATGGCCTTTGCCGGCGAGCAGGACTCTGCAGCGTCCTCCCTGCGTGAACAAGGCTTCCGCGCCATCCTCTCAGACATGTCCGCTTGCAATTGCGGGGAACGTCTGGACCCCAGTGACGAAGAAGAAGCCGAGGGATTTCTGGAGCAGTTTCGGGGAAAGAACCCTCCCACAGCCCTCTTCTGCTCTACAGATGATCTAGCCGTCAGCGCGATGAATGTCTTGAGCCTGGCTGGCCTGAAGGTCCCCGGGGATGTCTCCATTCTTGGCTTCGGAAATGCAGCCTGGCTTCAACAGGAACTCCCCTTGTCCAGTTTTGATCCGGACCCCATGGCCATGGGGCGCATGGCAGCCCGGCTCTACATCGAACGAGTCAATGGCACCGGCCCCAAACAACTTCAGCAACGACGGGTTCCCCCGACCCTGCAAGCCCGTAGTACGACGGCCCCTCGAAGCTGAGCATGGCCTCATATCGCCCCAGACTGTGGGCCATTTCAGGTTGCGCGGCTCAGTAGCGCACAGCTCCCCTTTCCATCAAACAACCATGAATCTGCAGCAAGCACCCTGCCCTGAAAATCACTACCATGCCGAACTGGCAGAGCGGATTCTGCGCAGCTATCGGCAACTCCTTGGCCGCGATCTCCTTCCCCTTGAGCAGGAGCCTCGGGAACGATACCGCGCCTTATACGAGGCCCCATTTTGTGTTCTCGCGCATGGAACCCAAGCCGACCCCATTTTTTGTTATGGAAACCAACAGAGCCAGGCCCAGTTCGAAGTCAGCTGGGAAGAACTCTGCCGCATGCCCTCCCGTCTTTCTGCAGAACCCATGGTACAGGAGGAACGGGATCTCCTCCTGCAGCAGGTCCGGGATCAGGGCTACATCGATGACTACAAAGGGATACGTGTTTCCTCCACCGGACGTCGCTTCCGGATTGAGAAAGCCCTGGTCTGGAATCTGTTCACCGAGGACGGGAGCCCCGCAGGTCAGGCTGCAGCCCTATTTGATTGGGTCAACCTGACCTAGCCCCACAAAAGTGTCCCTCGCACCAATTATACAGGTAGGAGAGCTTCCTCCACTTGACCTAATCAAGGTCTGCTTCAAATGAAATAGATCCGGCAAGGGGCTGCTCGCAACCTTCCGGAGTGGTCCTTTTCCGTTTTCCGGCGATTCCCAGGCCAGAGGATTATGGAGGGATGGAGACAGCATGAGCAACCCATCCTAGCCCTCCAACTCAAGCAGAAACCCTTTCTGCGGAAAGCCCCTCATGACCGACTCCCCCCTGATCACTGATGAACACATCCGCCTGGTTGAAGAAAGCTGGGCCCTGGTCTTACCCATCCAGGATACGGCCGCTGAGCTGTTTTACGGACGCCTGTTTGAGGTAGCCCCGGAACTGAAAGCCCTCTTCTCCTCAGACATGAAAGAACAGGGCCGCAAGCTTATGAAGATGATCAGCGTCGCGGTCTCCGGCCTGAGAAAATTGGACAGCATCGTGCCTGCTGTTCAGGATTTGGGTCGCCGGCATGGAGGCTACGGGGTGAAAAGTGAAGACTATGCCGTGGTTGGCTCTTCGTTGATTTGGACCCTGCAACAGGGCCTGGGCGAAGCCTTCAGCCCGGAGGTCGAGAAGGCCTGGCTGAGCACCTACAGCATTCTTTCCAGCACCATGATCGAGGCTGCAGAGGAAAGCGAAACGGCCGGAGCGCTGTAAGCTCTCCCGCTTTGCATCTCGATACCCGGAACTACGCTTCCGGGTTTTCTGTGTTGCGAGGCTATACCGCATCAGCGGCTTCGGGTAGGTTCTGAGGAGCCGTGAAAATCAGCCACAGCATTACCTATGTCGCTTTGTTTCAATTGGCCTGTATCTTTGCAGGCATTCTTGCAGGTTCACAGTTTTTGAACTTCTTCGCTACGCTGACAGAGGGCTATGAGCACCCACAGTATCTGTTCTGGCGCGACCAAGCTTGGTTTTTGACCCTGCTGCCATGCCTCTGGACCCTAAGTTGTAGCGTGGCTTATCATCCGCTACGACCTCAACGCTTTGACCTGGGCCCGGCCCTCATGCTGGTGGGACTACTGGCTTGCCTGCTTCTACCCATCTGGATCCTCTTTTCTCTGTTTCGCCCCCTCTTGAGCCTGCAGCTAGGCCTCACAGGAGGATAGGCCTCCGGCCTGTCATCTCCCCCAGCAGGCTCTCAGGCCAGAGGCCCAAGCTCCTTTTTTTCAGGAGGATAGGCCTCCGGCCTGTCATCTCCCCCAGCAGACCCTCAGGCCAGAGGCCCAAGCTCCTTTTTTTCAGGAGGATAGGCCTCCGGCCTGTCATCATCCCCCCCAGCCCCTTCTCCAGCTCGGACAGCTCGAACGCCTCAAGTCAAGGTTGCACAGACCCGCGCTGTTTCCGGCTTCTCCATAGGCTTACAGTAACCTAGCATCCCTAGCCTCCAGCGCTGTACAGCTCAGCTCCGTGTACATAGGTTTTTCTTTTCCCTCTCTTCCCAGGCTTCTCTAGTTATGAAACATTTCGAATCGCTTGTCTGTCTCAATGGCTGGTGGGATTACTGCCCCTCAGCAGAAGCCACGCCTCCAAAACAGGGCTGGGCGGAATCCGCTTACCTGGTCCCCTCCCTGGTCGACAAATCCCTGGGTGGCGTTCGTCGCAAAGGCAGCACCTACTATGAAGAACGCCTGACCGAAGCTCCTCAGGATGTTTGCGATGGAGAACATGAGTTTCTCTTCGACAATCACCAGTATCCTATTGAATGGATGGCCGAATCCTCCGGTTGGGCCCGGCGCCGACTTCAGCTGGATCCCCTTCCCTCCGGAAAACGGCGCTTCCTCAAACTGGATGCCGTGGCCGGACGAAGCGAAGTGTGGATTGATGGCCTGCAGATTTCCAGCCACAACGATGCCTTCCTCCCCCATGAAATCGACGTCAGCCCCTGGCTGGCCCAGGGGGGAGAACACTGGCTCGAGATTCGAATTCTCGATTACGAACGTGTAGGATCCAAACGCAAAACCCTCGCCCCTTCCGGAAACATGATGACCGCATTTATGCGGGGCATCTGGCAGGATGTCTGGTTGATCGAACGGGGTGAGGTCTATGTGGCAGATTCCATTCTGCGCTGTTCCTGGAGGAAAAAACGCATCTATATCTCCAGCGAAGTACACAACAGCAGCTCCGAAACACGACAGGTCCTCCTGAAACGCGACTGTGCCGGCTGGCAGAAAGATCAGGCCCCGGAAGCCGGGCCCGCGGAGCTGGAACTTGCACCCCAGAGCATAGAATTGTCTCCCGGGGAACGCAGCCGGGTAGAACAGGAACTGGCCTGGGAAGATGTCCGCCCCTGGCAACCCGAGTCCCCGCATCTCTATTGGTTACGCTCCAGTCTGTGGGAGGGAGAACAGCTCATCGACCGCCACGCCGAACGCTTCGGCTTCCGTGAGGTGTGGATTGAGGGCCCCGATTTTCTCCTCAATGGCTTCCCCGTGCATTTCTTTTCCGACTGGGGGCACAAACTCAACCAACTTCATCATACAGAAGCCTGGAATCGCTGCTGGTTTGACATGATGAAACGAGAGAACCTCAACCACTCCCGTCTGCATACCCATCCGCATCCGGAACGAATCCTGGACCTCGCAGATGAGGAAGGCATATATATTACCGGTGAGAGTGGCTTGCATGGATCCGGGGGCGATCAGGCTGCGGATGAAGATGCGTACTGGCATGCAGCGAGGGAACATATCCGGGCCTTTGTGAAGCGGGACAAAAATCATCCCTCGCTCCTCCTGTGGAGCGTCGAGAATGAGATGCGCTGGAATCAGGACGAAACCGATAAAACCAAAGAGCAGCTTCCACAACTCTACCGCCTGTTCCGGGAACTGGATCCCAGTCGGGAAGCCTACCACGAAGGAGACAGCTCTCTGTGGAATGAGCAGGATCAGGCCATCATGAGCCGTCACTACGGCAAAGAATGTGGAGGCTATGGCTGGTGGGACAAGGCCCGACCCTTACATGCCGGGGAGATGTCAGCGTACCATTATATGGGACCCAGCACAGGCTTTCACATTGCAGATGATGCGGTCTGGGCAGACTACAGCAAAGTGGTCGAAGCTGCTGCCCAGGAAACACGATGGATTGTGGAAGCAGGACGCAGTCAGGGCACCGCCGCCTTTGGCCCTTGGAACCTTTCCTGCCTTTGCAATCTGCGCATGCATTCTGAAAGCGTGACACTTCAGTATGAGGACTGGAACAGTCCGGGAGCCAAACCCCGTTTCATTGCTCCGCACAGTGCCGAATTTGAATTTTGGAAGGAGCAACTCCCCGCATACAGTCCCTTCGGGGAAGCCCATCGAATTCAAGCACAGGCCTTCCGGCCCTTTGCCTTGATTGATCTGTCCCATCGTCGCAGCTATTACGCGGGGAAGGAAATCCATCGGCAACTCTATCTGGTGAATGACAGCATGTCAGATCAGGAAGGGGAATTGCTGATTCGCCTCCGGGATGAACAGCTGGTCTTGCATGAGGAACGTCGATCTCTACGCATTCCCCGCGGCCGGGTACTCGAGCAGGAATTTCATCTCCAGCTGCCCCTCCGTGACAAGGCGACAGCCCTTCGATATGAGCTTTCTTTCCTGAATGAGGCCGGCGAGCCCTTGGACCAATCGGAACAGCTGTGGCGACTCAGTCCAGCACGCTGTCAGGCGGAACTCCCCCCCGCCAGTCGAGTGCTCCTGATCGGCGAAGGCCCGGCCCGGGAGTGGTTGAGCGAACTTGGGCTGCAGCCCGAGTACCGTCCCGCCTTCGATGCTCCCCTGCCCGAAGACCTGGATCTGGTCATCCTGGAGCAGAATAGCGTTATCCCCGAGTCGCAGCAGAATCGCTGGGTAGAGGCCTTCTTACAACAGGGGGGGCAGGTGCTGTTGTTGGAGCAGAAACATAGCCTCTTCCCAGGGGTACGCTTGGAGAGCAAACCTCAGCAACATGGATTCCTCCGTGGCTATGGACATCCCGTGCTGTCCGGATTGCAGATGAACGATGTGCAATTCTGGGGTGAGGATCCCTATGCATCCATGGATTCCGATGCCCATATGGCTACCCGTCTCTATGTCAAAGGCGAACAGTGCCTGCTCCAACCCCTCGTGGATGCAGGAGAAGGCGGTTTTGGCTTGAGACTCCCGGAATGGATTGCCCTTGGCGAAATGCAACTTGGAGAAGGTCGCTTGCTGGCCAGTCAGTTCCGAATGGCCGAAAAAGGGACGCAGATTCCGGAATGCCGCCGTCTCTTTAGTGCAATGATCGCCTATCTCCTACACGCCGCTCCTCTCCCGGGGCCGAGTCTGCTGGAAGCGGAGGCTGCCGATCCGGAAGCCCTGCAAGCAGCCCTGGCCCACGCCGAACAGGGCGCGCTGGCCTGGATCCGGCTCCGCAGCCCGGAAGAAAGCGATCGCTTGAGCGAAGCCATGGGCCTCCAGCTTCGCAGCGAAGCCCGCCTCCGCTATCAAGCTGTACGTAAGGAAGATCTACCGGTGCTAAGGGGAATTTCCCACGCAGATCTCAGTGGGATTGATGGCATGACCTACTGCTTCAACGAGGAATCCTTGCCCATTGCAGATTTCGCACTGGAAGCCCGCGAAGGATTGCGGCCCTTGTTAGTCACCCCAACCCGGTCCTATTTGGAAGAACAACATCTACACGGCCAGCGTGCCGAAGCATTGCGCAGTCATGGTGCCTCCCGTTTCCTCTTTGCCGAAGCCCCAGCTGAGCAGGTGCTGCTGGGTGAGTTGCCCTATGGTAAAGGTCAGGTGATCGTAGATGTCTTCCGGGCAGACGCTCACCCCCGTCTAAAGCGTTTCGAAGCTTTGCTGCGGCGGAATCTGGGACAGGCCACCCAATTTAACGCCCTCAGTGGAGAGCAGGTCCCTGCGGCCGCGAGGATCAGTGAAGGTTTTCCCAACAAACTCTGTGTCCAAGCTGTTCAGAATCCGGAACAACGAAAAGCCATGCAGGAAAACAGCCATCTGGCCAACGAACGCATGGCCCCCACCAGCATGTTTCAACTCGGAGGCTGGGAAGTGTGGGAAGATCCCCAAGGGCGCTGGCAGGCGCAAGGCCCGCAGGAACTGGCCCTGTTTTGCTGCTTCTTCAGCCCCCGGGCCCGGCGCATCATCATGGAAGACAGTGGCATTCCCAACCCCAATTCACTTACCCTGCTTCAGGGAGAGTTGGACAGCGGAGAGGTGGAACTCGTCCTCAATGGGCAGAGTCAGGGAACCCAAACAGCGCAACAGGGACGTTTTCGTTTCAGTGACCTGGAGTTGGTCCAAGGCTTCAACCAGATGCTGCTCTTCTGGAAAGCAGAGGAGGCGGGACAGCCCTTGCAGTTGATCTTCCGGGACATCATGCAGAATGCCGAAACCGAACTCTTTTTTCTCGAGCCTTTGGAGGATCTACGCGGCTGGCATCAGTCTGAATTCTAAGCCGAATTCCCTATCGCATTTTTGCTTTGCCGCCCCTCATTCTATGGTTTATGAGGGTTCAATGAGTTTTCTGGAACCCTTCGTAAACTGGGACAACGGATGCGCCCATTTTTCCCGGGAGCAGTCCAGCCGCTTTGCCAAAGAGGTGGCAGATGACTACAATCCCATTCATGATGTAGCAGCCAAACGCTTTTGCGTACCCGGTGATTTGCTGTTCGCCGTCTTGCTCACGCGCAAGGGGCTGCATCCGCGCATGATGTTCACCTTCTCCGGCATGGTAGGAGATGGAGTCCCCTTACACTTTCAAGAGGATGAGCCTGGAAACCTGCGCCTGGAAGACCAGCGGGGAAAAGAGTATCTGCGTGCCAGCTTCGAGGGCGAAGCCAACCATGATGCCGTGCTGCTGGAAGAAGTCATCCGCAGCTACGTTCAGTTCTCCGGACACAATTTCCCTCAGTTGTTACAGCCCCTGATGGCGAAACATGAGGTCATGATCAATATTGACCGTCCGCTCGTGATTTACGAATCCATGTCTCTGGATCTGCATACGGTAGACCTGAAACATCTGCAGGTGGAATTTGAGTCCAATGAAATGCAGGTGGTGGGGAAACGCGGAAATGCCTCTCTGCGCTTCCGCTTCATGGAAAATGGCAATCTGGTAGGATACGGCGAAAAGAAAATGGTACTCAGCGGCCTGCGTCCTTACGACGAAGAACAGATGCAGCAGATGATTGACCTCTACAACGCCCGCAAAGCGGACAAAGTCGTCTAAGGCTCCTTCAGCTCGGCCCGCCATAAAGCCCCCTGCCCTGAATGCGCCCGAAATCGGGTCTTCGCCAGGGCTGAGGGGATTTTTTTTGCCAATTTGCAACAGAAACACTTGACCAGTGTTTTTGCACAAGCGTATAGTGAACGCATGTCCAGCAAAGAGCCCCTCACCAGTAAACAGCAGGCCGTGTACGACTTCATTCGGAATTGTATCCAGGAGCAGCACTGCCCCCCGACGGTTCGGGAAATCGCCAATCATTTTAATATTCGCTCTCCGAAAGGCGTATCGGACCATTTGGCCATGCTCGAACGGAAGGGTTGGATCAAACGCCTGCCCCACGTCAGTCGAGGGATTCTTCTGGATGAAGAAGAGGAAGGCATTCCCATTGTAGGGAAGGCTGCGGCAGGCTTCCCGATCCTCGCTCAGGAAAACATTCTCGGTCATCTGAACTTCACCCAGCTCTTTGGTCTCAAAGACCGCTTTTCCTTGCAGATCACCGGAGACAGCATGGAGAAAGCGGGCATTCATGATCAGGATTACGTGATCGTGCAGAAATCGCAGACCTTCAACGACGGGGACATCGTGGTCGCACTCATGGAGGGCGAAGCCACCGTAAAACGTATTTTCCGCGAAGCGCGGAACCGCCTGCGCCTGCAGCCGGAAAGCGATCGCCACGAGCCCTTCTTCATTGAAGACAACCACCCCGATTTCCGCATCGCCGGACGGGTGGTGGGAGTGGTTCGACGTTACTGAAGCCAACAGGCCATCCTCACGCAGCTCTGAGTGATCGGGTTCCACGTTCTCTTTCACTCAGGCTCAGCCCTTTCACGCCCTTTCCCACTCATGGCGTGGTCTGGCATGTGCTCCCTCCAGGCTGAGCTTCTCTGCGTCGGAGCATCACGCTCCTGATCTGAATCCCTTGTTGCCTGCAAGGGCTCTGGAGAGCTTCAGGGGCCTTGACTGAGGGAACAGGCCCCCATGGAAAAAGCCCTTTTTTCCCTCTTTTCTTTTGTGCATTTGGCAGGAGTCTGGCAGTCAGTGACCCGAAAATATGGATCCTCTGCCTCCTGAAACTCCGAAACCCTTTCTTGAACGCATTCCCGCCTTTCTCCGGGACTGGCGTTTTTGGGTGCTTCTGTTTCCTCTGTTCACGATTCTGAGTTTCCAACTGGCCAATCGGCCCGCGAAAACGCCCCCCCCCAGTCCAGCTCCTCCGGAGCGGGTCGTACGTCCCGTCGTCAGCCTCCCCACCCCCACCCCAATTCCTCGGGGCATGATTGTGGGTAGCCCCACCCCACATCAAAGTTATGCGGATCTGGAGGATAAGAGCATCTACATGCCAACGGGTTCCGGTCGGGTCCGCTCCGCTCATTTTGGCTCTACCCGTACCGCATCCAGTGGCCGTGCCCGCTTTCATGAAGGCGTCGATCTCGCCCCCACCAAACGGGACAGCCGACAACGGGCATTGGATGATATTTATGCGGTCGCGGATGGCAAAGTGGCCTACATCAGCAGGCGCGGTGGAAATTCAAGTTATGGGGTCTACATCGTGCTGCTTCATAAGGATGAAGTTGGTGAGATCTATACGCTCTACTCCCATCTGACTTCGGTAGACGAGTCCTTGCGTAGCGGACAGCAGGTAAAGCGCGGTCAGCGAATCGGCAGAATGGGCCACAGTTCCACGCTGGGTATTCCGGTGCAACGCGCTCACCTGCATTTGGAAATTGGCCTGGTACTCAACAGTAATTTCGAAGGCTGGTACCGGAGTAAAGGACTCAGTCCCAACCACAGAGCCTATCATGGGTGGAATCTTTATGGGGCAGATCCCCAACCCTTCCTGCAAAAAGTCGGGGGGCCGAAAACTGCACGTCATTCCTTCAAAGATCAATTGGAGCGGGAACCTGCAGCCTTTCAGCTGATTCTGAAAAGCAGGGGCGTCGTGGATTTCTTTAAACGCTACCCCAGTCTGTGGAAGAGTGATGGCTCCGCTTCCGGGGTCCTGGTTCTGGATCTCACCGAAAACGGGGTCATTCTACAAGGCCGTAAGGCTACAGCCGAAGAGCAGGAAGGCTTGGGGAGTTCGAAAGCCAAAGTCCTGCAGGTACATGAAGAGGTACTGGGCCGAAATGGTCCCCGGCTGATCTATCGTAGAAGCGGAAACTGGGTGCTGAGTGATACCGGAGCGCGCTGGCGTGAGATGCTCCTCTACGGAGCCCAGTGATGCCCGCTTCCGATGTTCGGAAAGCAGAACATGATGCGTTTCCGAAGCTCGGAACCCATTGGATTGCGCCCATCTTAGCGCTGGGTTTGCTTCGCAGCGCGGCGAAGCCCTTTGAGTTGCCCCTCTCCTGGCCCTTGCTTGCCCTCTGCCTCAGTGGCGGCATTGCAGTGTATGCCTTGGATCATCGACGAAGCGCCTTGGCAACGATCAGTTGTCTCTGTACCGCCATCAGTTTCTTTTTTCTGCCCCGACCTCCACAAGCGATGGCCTTGATGTATGTCTTTCTAGGGGTGTGGTATCAGATCCCTCTCAGAGGAAAACGCCTGCAGGACCTCGAACGCTGCCGCTTTGCCGCCATTGTCCTGGGCTGGGCGGCTCTGCCTTTGATGCTCCCCGGGTTTCCACTGCGGGCGGGCAGCTTTCTCCTGCTGGGACATCTCGGCTTTATGGGAGCAAATGTGCTGTGGAGCGACTGGAAAGACCGGGAGGAAGATCTCGCCCGGGGACGCAAAACCCCCAGCAACCAACGCAGTACAGCTGAACTGCGCGTCGCGTCTGGAAGCTGTTCTCTCCTGGGAGCTGTAGCCTATTTCTGTTCGGGAGAACTCCTGATGAGTCTGGGGCCCTTGCTTCAGGTCCTCTTGCAGGAATGGAGTTTCCAACGGAAAAAGCAACCCGAGTTGCACTGGGTAGATCTCCTGATGCTTTGCCCCCTATTGGCCAGTTTTCTCAGCTGAGGCGGGCTGCCACAACGATTCAGCCAGAACTCGAAGGAGCTGTTTGCGATCTAGGCCCTCCGCTGATTTTTCCGTACGTAAGAAGAGATAGCGTTGCTGATCTCCAACTTCATCCAGTTTCATCAGCAGGGCCATGCCGCTGTCATCCTGCCAGCCAATAATCGCTTGCCCCAATGGTTTCCAAGCTTGCCCCACCTTTCCACTGTGAAGCTTCAGTACCCCCATCATCGCCTCAGCCACATTGCCCGTGACCAGGCTCGCTTCCAGGCGCAGCCCGGAGGCATGACGCAAGGCATTCTCTTGCACGGACCATTCACTTTCCCGTTCTGCCAAATACAACTTCCCAGGCTCCAAGGCCAAAACAGGAGCTTCCGCGTCCAAGATCGGAGCGTTAAACGTGGCAGAGGCCATGATCTTGGCAAAGGCCTCGGGATAGGAACCCAACTCGGCTTCTGAATAACCAGGATAGGGCGTGAGGGAGCCTTTCAGTTCCCAGCCCTCCCCTAATGTTCGGGCAAAACTGGCCGAAGCCGGCTTCACGACCCTATAGACCGTTTCGCCATCCACCTCGATGGAAGGAGGGGTGGCTGTACCGAACTGAGCGCGCAAGCTACTCAAGCCCAGTTCCGAGTAGGAAAGCGTAATGAAGCCATAGACGTCCTTCCCCCCGATGAGATAGCGGTGTCCACCATGTTCCAGATAGCGCCAGCCCTCGGGCAACTTCAGCGCCAGCTCCATATCCCGCAGATGGAAGGGAGAATCCTGAGCATAGGCTTTTGCCGGGATCCGGACTTCTTCAGCATGAAGATGGAGGGAGAACAGGGAAAGAGCCAAGCAGGCTGCAATCGAACACTTCATTCTGTCTTCCTTATTCCGGCTTGGGCCAGTTTTGGATATGATCCCAAATTTCACTCGCTTCTTCAGCGTACTGAAACAAGTCCAGATCTTTCGCGGAGATCACGCCCTCTTCCACCAAGGCCGGGAAATTTACAATGCGTTCCCAGAACGCCCTTCCCACCAGAATCACCGGGATCGGCTCCACGGTTGTGGTCTGGATGAGGGTAAGACTTTCAAACAATTCATCCAAGGTGCCAAAGCCTCCCGGGAAGGCAACCAAGGCTTTGGCCCGCATCAGGAAGTGCATCTTCCGGATGGCAAAGTACTGGAAGTTGAAACAGAGTTCGGGGCTGACGTAGGGGTTGGGAGCCTGTTCAAAGGGCAAGGTAATGTTGAGTCCAATGCTTTTCGCGTGCACATCAAAAGCTCCCCGGTTTCCAGCTTCCATAATGCCCGGACCTCCTCCAGTCACCACAACGTATTCGCAGCTATCATCCAACTGACAGTTGGAGGAAACCAAACGGCTGAATTCCCGGGCCACTTCATAATAGCGGGCGTGCTCGATCCGCTTGTGGGCACGGGCCAGTTTCTGTTCCCCATCCGCATAGCCGGCATCCAGTGCATGCTGCGCCTCTTTCAATTCGGCTTCGGCCATCTCCCGAGTCGGGGTGCGGGCGGAACCAAATACCACAATGGTGGAATTCACGCCCTGTTCGGACTGAGCCAGTTCCGGTTTCAACAATTCCAACTGCAGGCGAACCGGGCGTAATTCATCCCGGTGCATGAGGGTAGGATCCTCGGTGGCCAGTCGGTAGGCGGGTGCTTCGAGCAGGCGCTGTTGCAGCGCCTGAAGTTCTGATTCTGTCATGATGTCTCCTCGGGTTCGGAACTCAGCCGGCGGGAGCCGGCGGAGGCGGAGGCGGAGGTGGCAGAGCTTCCGGCTCTTCCGGGGCCGGGGGGCTGGAGATCGGCGGCTCAGACACATCTACATCCGGCCCCCATTCTCTCATATTCTGTTTGATCGTGTCAAATTTACCACTGGCCTGGCTCAAGCGGCCATCCCAGGCTTCATCAATGGCCTGCCCTTTGATCGACACATGGAAACGGGTCAGAATCATGATCAGAAACAACGGATGAAGAAAGGCGGCCTTCACATTCCAAGCAAACAGAGCCGCAAAGAAAAACGCAGCTACGGCCACATTACTGTTCGGCATCAGCGCAGCAATTCCAAAAGCCGGGGCCAGGAAAATCAGCCAACTGATAAACACCAGCACTTTTTCCAACACCACAATCCATAAGGAAGTTTTCAGAATATCCATCGCATTCTGAGCGTAATAGATCAGGCCATCCCGCCCGGAGCGCCAGGGATTGCTGTCTCCTCGTGCGAGATTGTATGAGAAGATGGTCTCATCAATAAAGGTGGTCATGGCATGCACAATCGCATTGAGAATTTGCACCAGCCCCTGCAGACCCGGAATGGGCAGGAGATTTGCCAGACCTTCCAGTGTACGATTGAAGGCTTTGACCACTCCGGAAATCAACAGATCCAGACCAAAGAGCAGACTCACTTCCTTAAAGCGCTCGGTCACCACATCCTTGCCATACTGGAACATGCCTTTTTCGCCGTTCGCAATCTCTCCCGTGGTGATCAGTTCCGTTAATACCGCGATATGTCCGGCCTTGAGCAGGTAGAGCATGTACCGCAGAATGGTCCACCAGAACCAGCCATAGACTCCCATCCCGCCTACAAACCAGCCTGTGCCAATCCAGGGATGGACTTTGTCCCCCAACCAGGCTCCCCCACCTGCGGAAATTCCGAACCACAGGATCGATGCGATACTGACAGCGACCAAAATACCAAAGCGGACCAAGGTATAGGGCAAGGTCTTCATGAGAAGACGGAAGGAGGCACCTACACCAGCACTTTCGATAGCCAGGGGGTAGGAATGACGGACGGGTTGATCAGGGTGATGATAGCTCATAGGTATTCAGAGAAACTACAGGTTTGCCCTATCCAAAACGGAAACTCTAAAAGGTCAATTCCGGAAAGAGTTAGGAATCCATCATCAACGGATTTCTTACGGAACTGTAGAGAACACCATACGCATAAACATCAACCCAGCTGCGGGTAACGGCGCCGAAATCCGTCTCAACTCAGCCGTGCCATCCCCATCGATGTTTTCATCCTGAACTTCATCCAACACGCCATCCTGCCCGGGAATGAGTTCATGCCAATTCAGCTGGGTTAGATCCGTTACACTTTCCGCAGCATAGTGAATCCCTGCAGCCCGTTTGTTCAAACGAAATTCGATGGCCACCCGACCCGTATTGGCATCCATCGTCGGCAGTCGCATCCCCTCCGGAGCATCGGCAACTAATGGGTTTCGATCCATAATGAACTCAATAAAATTAGTGCAGCCATCCCCATCCGGATCTGCGTGCAGGCTGGCATCCAACATGCCCCAGCTATGCTCCCCCTGCCATTGCAAATAGCTTTGATCCCGTGGAGGATCTTCCACCCACAAGATCACACGGCGTGACTGTACCTGATGTTCTCCATCACTGATCACTACCTGAATCTCATATTCACCGTTTCGGTCCGGAAGGAACACGTTATTGATCCGCTCCCCGGGAGCCGCGCTTTGCAGCAGCCCCGCGGAAAAGCTGGGAGAGGAGCCCTGTGGCTGACGGAGTAGATTCCAGGTACAGCTAAGGGTCGAGGAATCGGCATCAATTGCAGACACACTCAAGTTAACGGCCGTTCCCAGTGGAATCCGATCCCGGCTGGCTAACAGATCATATTCCACATAAGGACGGAAGTCGGTGACCGAGCTCAGATGGAAGCGTCGGAAACTCCGTTCCCGCCCCCAGGGTGCCCGCACCCGTGCGGCAAAGCCCACGGCCGTCACGTCCGTAAAGCTTCTAGCCGTGTAGGTTAAGTTTTGCCAATTCTCCAAATGGGTGGAAAAATCGTTCCCTCCCAGTGTGAAGGGAATGACCGCCCACCGGTTCAGTGGGTTATCGACAAAATTGGTCAGCGTAAAATCACTTTCTCCAGCATAGGTCTGTTCCGAAAGATAACAGGTCGTGCCGTCGCGGAGGATAAAGTGAAAGCGGCGATCATTTCCCGGCCAACTTTTCAGATCCAGGAAAAGCTCCGATCCGGCATTCAGGGTCACCTCGCCATTCACGCCTTGAAAATCCTCTTTTTTAAACAAAAAGACGCCCCAACTGGTCACGTTCTTCCCATTGGATCCCTCGGTAAAAAATCCGGCAAAACTTTCATTAGGCCAATAAGGACTGCCTTCCCGATTCGCGGCCACAGGAAGATGAAGTACAGCATTGCTCTGGTTGGGGGCCCCATCCTCCAGAGTCGCCCGAATCCCGGCATACACCTGAGCGGTTCCACTGATGGGATAAAATGCAGTATTCAGGTCCAGTGTAAACCAGCGATCCAGATCGATTACCCCTGCAGTAGGCCGATTGCTGTCATTTCTGGATTCTGCAGGTAAATCATAGACGTTGAAATCAAGGATCCGGGTGCCCGCAATCAGCCGTACCTGTTGAGAAGAACCATCTGCAGCATCATTGGGCTCCTCATCGGATAAGGCCTGAACTGCAGCTGCAGGGAGATCCAATTCCAGAATTCCCCCTCCCTTGATCCCGGAAATCCGCACACGGTATTCCAAGGTCTGAGGCAACAAGGGATCCAATGGTTCCAACAGAATTTCCGCAGAACTCAGGTCGGCACTCGACTGGCTGAAATCCAGATCCGCAAGCTCCAGGCCCTCTACAGGACGATCGAAAATAATACTGAATTCCGCAGCTTGTTGAAAGGACGCGGCAGGTTGCGTACTGGCCCGGAAGATCTGGGCCTGAGGCTGTTGCGGCAGGGCCGCTTGGCTGTCTGCTTCGAACACGAACAAATAGATACTGCCTCCGGCAATTCCTTCGGTCACCCCATCCGAGCCCATCACCCCTCCCCGATTGCGGGTTACTTCAAATTCTCCCTGCGCGGTGACGGTATCCACAGAAAGGGACAGGCTTTCAATTTCTAAAGGATCTGCTGCATCATAAAAAGGTAAGCCCGGTACATTGCTGCGGCGGGGATCATTTTCCACTTTATGCACGCTGACCGAACTCACAGAAGTGAAGGGCAGCTTCAAGCGAACCGGAGTCACCTGCAGATCCGTGATCTCCCCCTGTGCGTTTACTTCCGGCATTTTCCGGGACAGGAGCAAGACTGAGTAGCGTTGACCATCCTGAAAGGCATAACAGGCCACCAGGGGCACATCGTTTTGAGCTTCCTGCCCGGCCTCTGCGGGAAGATCCACAGTGGGTGTGCTTTCCACCAAAATTTCCGTCATCCCCCCACGCACGTAGTTGTTGCGTAACTGCTGGGCGAGCCAGGTTGCCTGGGAACGAAACTCCATTTGATCTGTGCTGGAACTGACTCCCATGGAATGGGTGGTCCAGCGGCTCCCCGGTGCAAACCCGAAGAAGGCCTGGTCGGCATAGCCCCGGTAGGATTCGTAGAGATAGGAATCCAAGGTCGTAATCGCAGCCGCCAAGGATTTCCCGTAGGACTCCGGCACCTCCCCGGATGGATTGTTGGGGCCGGGAAGATCATATCCAGGCCCACCCTCATACACCGCAAGCCGGTAAGGTGCAGGACGCTGTGAAGCCAGTTGCTCGGCCAGCTGTACATGACCATTTACTTCCTGGTAGTGCCGCCATGGAGAATAAACCAACCACTTGGCAAAGCCTTCTGTGGTCAAGGTATCCCCGCCAATGTAGGAACCCGACTCCCAACCGCCCAAATACGGAGCCAGATCCACCACATCTGCAGAGGGAGCATAGCGGGCTGCATCTCCACCATAACTCTGTCCCGCGTGGAACCCGTTGACCACGAAAGAAACCAGGCCTTCATAGCGATTGGGATCCGTCTGCCACAAGGCCGACCCACTTACGGCACGGAACAACATTTCAGAAAGCATGCCGTAGGCCTGAGCCGCATCATTGCTGCCATCGTTATCGAAATCGACTTCATAAAAGGTCCAGGCAAAGAGGCTGTTCCAGGTTTCGTTATCGATTTCGAGATAGATCTGGGAAAACTCATCGGTCCAGGGGGTGCTTAGCCCACCGCGATGCAAGATGCGCAAGGCGCCATAGGGGCTCGTGCCATCCCCGGCCAGATATTCAAACAGGTTGGCCATTTCCTGCTCGGACAAGGTCATCGCACAAATAATCCAGGGATCCGCCCCCACCTCAAGGCAGAGCTCCAGGAATTGAGGCAGGCTGAGCAAATCCTGCGAGCCATTGCCCTTTCGCTCCATGACCGGTTTTAACTGTTCATCCAGAGAAACGCCCCGTTCCCCATTCGATTGAAGTCCCCAGTAGCGAAACAGCGGACGTTTGGCATCCGGCGTTTGGAAAAACTGACTCAGTTCCGCTTTCCAGAAAGAAGTAATTTCGTGAGGGGGATCATCGTTCTGCTGATTGTTATCTTCATCACGATATTCATAAAACTCCGCCGCATCCACATAGAGCGTCCCGCCTCCATTGACTCGAAGCCGGACAAATTCCACCGCTCCATTCTCATCCCAGTCGTTCACCTGAAGATCGTCGATTTCCAGAAGAGTCCACTGATGCTCCGGCACCACAAAGTTGCGGACCAGCGATGCAGATTCCGTGTGACTGTTCACCGCAAGTTCGAGCTGGCCTCCGGGAACGCCGCTTTGATACACCCAGACGCGGAGATGATAGGTTTTCCCGGGTTCGATCGCCCGATAGAAAAAGGAGTTGTTGTCTTTGCGACTATCCGTGGTGAAAAGTCGGACAGAATAGTGTGACCAAGTGGATGGAGAGGATAGACGAACACACTGTTGCCCGGGATGCTGAAAGGCAGCGGGAAGCGTTCCGGGGTGAGGCACATAGTCGATGCTAAATCCATCGGGGTAAGCCAGATTCTCCCCGGAACGAACATCAAAGCTCCCCTGCCCATCATTCAGATCCCACTCGGGCCACAGCGGTTCCCCCACAAAAGCTTCAAACAACACCCGATCGTGAACCAGGGAGGCATCACCCCGCAACTGCGTCGAAGGAAATTCTTTTTCCACAATCACCAGATCGCCCTCCTGCAGATCAGCAGCTTTATTCAATTCGACCCGGGCAAGCTGATCGGCAGGCTGCCATCGTGAGCGGTACACAATGTAGCCGACCACATCAGAGGAGGGGCTGGGGTCCCAGCTCAACTGCACCGCCCCATCCCGGGCTTGAGCCTGAAGGTTCGAAGGAGGCTGTGGGGCGACCCCATCGTTTGCATCCATCCCGCTGGGGGCCGGATTGATCAGCAGCGTCTGAACCGACTGCTGCCCCTGATCATCCGTAATCCGTAAGGACACCGAACTCATGGCCGTATGCGTTCCAGTCGCAGTGACGCCATCCGCCAACTGCAAACGCAGACCATGGCGACGGCCAATCAGTGCCGGCACAATTTCCAATCCGCTGGGCAACCCACTGAGCACCTCCACCGTAAAGGGGCCCTCTCCATTACTGATCTCCAGCGGGCGGGAATAACTCGTATCTCCCTCGCTCAATCCGAAGGTGAGATGAGTCATCAGCATGGGAGCTCCCCTCAGAGCGGATTGAGGGGTGGCAGCCACCACATTGGAGTTGCTCGACTCATTCCCTCCGCGATCTACAGCCCGAACCGTATAAACATATTCGGTGCCGTTCCGCAGATCCGTGTGCTGGTACCATTCCGAGATCCGTCCGTTATTGAACTCCGTAACTCCTCCCAGAATGACATCTCTCAACGCCACCGATCCGCCGTTTGCCGGAAAGCTCATGGCGCCAAAGCTGAAACTTACTGGCCAAAAGCCCCGATCGACGTAGCTCTGCTGCACCGTGGCTTGATCCATCAACTGATAGGTATTGACTCCATCAGCTTGGAGCTGGGGACGGTAAATGCGGAGCGTGGCCGCATCCCAAAAGCCATCCCCTGCCGAGCGTCGGTTGAGGTCCTGTTCATCAAAATAACTACGGCCATCCGGAGTGCTCCCCACCGAGTCTACAAACCAACGTTCTCTCACCTGCCCTGCTTCAAAACCTTGAGAAGTACTGCCCCCAATACTATTGCGCCCCCAGGTCCCGGAAAGCTGGTTCAGACCGAAGGGGCGCGGATCCGATGCCACCACATTCTCTGTAATCTGTAACACCAAAGGGGCATCGGGTTGATCTGCCTGTAGGACACTACACAGCGCTGCGAGGAGAGATGTTTTCCAGTGACGTATCATGAAGACCTTATTCATTCAACAGGGCCGGAAAACCCGGTTCCCCTCAAGGATCCCGCAGCAGAAAAGGCTCTCAACTACGAGGGTTCAGTTCGGAATCTTCATGAGCATCGCACAGACTCTTCATATAGCAAAGAACAGAATAGAAGTACTTGCATAAAATAATCTAAAGGCTCATCTCCTATGAAAAATCGACACAGGAGCCCCGGGCCTTTCATCAAAGAAACTCACAAAACCCAATCAATCCACCCGCCGCGAAAGCGTCAGCACCAATTCGGTCTGGCCCTTCTCCAAGGCAAAGCTTCCGTGATAGCGTTGTCCCTCATGAGTCACACTGATCTCATACTGACCATAAAAGCCGCGGAACTCGAATTCAGCCGCTTCGGAACTTCGACGTTGTTCCCGGGTGTTCCATTCCTGCGTTAACAGATGGATGAGTTTTTCGCCGGCCGCATTTGCTTTCATCTCTGGCCCCTCAAAGAGAGCCGCTTTTTTTCCCATCCAATGGGAGCGGTTCCAAAAGCCCCAAAGTAAGAGGGCTTCCACATCCGGATGAGCAAACATGCAGCGGTAGAAGGCATCCAGGGCCTCAGCCCGCTTTTCTGCGTTTTCCGCAGCAAAGCTGATCTCGGTGATATGAATGGGAAGCCCGGTTTTCCCCAATTCATCCAGACTGCGCCACACGCCTCGCGGATGCAGGCTTGGGGTTCCCTTTCGTTCCACTCGGCCCTCATCACTGGTATCCCAGAGAATGCGTTCTGCGGCATGTTCCTGAATCCCGAATCCCCCAACCTTGGCCCCCTGGGCTTCTAATTCTTTTTTCAAGTTCAGGTAGGCTTCCACCCGTTCCGGCTGATTCAGAATAGAGTATTCATTCAGATACAAGGGCACATCCGGATCCAGACTGGCGGCCTCTTTGAATAAATCCGAACGAATCCGATCGCCCAATTTCTGCTGATAAAAATCGCCATCCAACATTTCGTTATTCATGTCCCAGGCAACGACCTTGCCATCGAAATACGGCAGGGTGCGCTTGAAATGTTCACTCAGTGCTGCGCGAAGTTCTTCTGCATTCAGGGCTTTCACCCAATCCTGCTGCCAGCGTTCTTTGGACCAGAGCAAACAATGCCCCCGGAGAGCGAGGTTGTTCTGCTCGGCGAAACGAAGCACCGCGTCCGCCTTTGCAAACTGATGGGGTCCCTGCTCCGCTTCCAGCGCGTACCACTTCATTGCATTCTCAGCGACTAGCACACTGAAGTACTTCTCAAACACCTCACGGTAGCGCTGGGCAGCCATGCTCTTCTGATCGATGATCGAGGCATTGATACAACTGCCAAACCAGAAGGCATGCCGGGTCTGTTTCAGGGAAAGCTCCGCATCTTCCAGCAAGTTACCTTCTTCATTCTTCAGCGTGAGCCGGAGATCCCCTTTGCGATGTTGTTCAATACGCTGATTTGCCTCAGCGCGCCAATCCGCCGAAATCTGTGTTGAAAGCATCATAAGCATCCCCAATAGTCGCAATTTCATAAAAACTTCACCTGTCATGCGAACCGGCAAGGGGCAAGTCCTCTTGATGCGAATTCTTGGAGAAAACAGGGAAGCTCTCTCCCCTCAGAAAGAGCATCGCAGGTATTCTTTCCTATGGGCACTCTGCTCGGGTTTAGCTTGAATAAAACAACCGCGGACCACGCAGACGACGCGGACCGAAGCATTCCACATGCTTCGAACCTAGCCCCAGGGTTTATCTGTTTTTTGTCTGAAAAAAATCCTCAGGAAGCCCTGGGTGGCTTCTAAAGTCCCCGATTCAGGTAGCACCGCTCTTCCTGAAGCACCGCAGCCATTCCACAGGCTGGGTCCGCGCCGTCCGACGCTCTTCTAGCGGCAATCCAACAGACGCACTTGCAAGGGTTCCAGCTCGACCTTCCCAGAACAGGTTTCGCCGCTGAGTAGGTCTGTGCCGGAAAACGGGATCTCAATATGCTGTGCTTCCTTGCGGGTATTTACGATACCCAGTCCGGTCAGGTCCCCCTCGGCATTCACTCGGGGAACCACCAGCACTTGATCTCCACCTGAAGCCAGGGGCTGAATATCACATTCGTCAGCCAATGCGGAAACCAGATTCAGATAACAGGTCTCGTCCAGCGAAGTTCCTACCGTGATCACCCGCCCTTCGCCATAGGCATGCGAGATGACCGCCGGCAGGCCCTCTCCATATCCACCCCGGTAATGAGCGAGCACTTCCGTGCCTTCCTCCGGATCAAAGGCTTCACACCAGAAACGCGGATGACAGCGGCTAGCGTCTGTAAACAGGACTTCCTGTGTGTCTTCCACCCAGTGTGGCGTAAAGCGCAGCGCCTGTTTGGCTCCGATCATGCTTTCAAGACCGCCGTATTCCGAACCAATCCATAAGGTCATCTCTTCTGTACGAACACCACTATGCGGTCCCAGCAGAAGCCGCCCACCCTGTTTCACCCAGGCTTCCAGGCGTTGTTTACAGTCCTCCGGCAGCCGGGACATCCACGGTACAATCAACAGTTGATATCGGGACAGATCCGCATCCGGATGCAAAATATCCCGGTGATAATGCTGCTTCAGCAAGGGAAGCTGAATTTCATCCCGCAAACGATCCGCATAGCGGTTTTTCGGATCAATGGGGTCAATCGAGTTTAACCACACATTTTCCGAATCCGCGAGAATGCCAATCGGCCCTTTGGCGCAGGGATTCTGTAGAAGAAATTCTCCATGTTCCTTAAATTCCCGGGCCAGTTGTTGCCAGGTGCTCTTGCCGGGCATCCACTGACCATTCTGTCCCACGCAGGTTCCGTGTTGCATTTCCTGGCCAGCCCAGTGACTCCGCCACTGCCAATACAACAGCATGGACCCGCCCATGATCATGGTCAGCCAGCTGAAAGCACGGATGCCTCGTTCTTCATGATGAATGTTCCAAATCGGTCCTCCCCCGGACCAGTTGGGTGCCGTCTCCAGCATCCAAAACGGAGCCTCTTTCTCCGCCCGAATTCGATCCATGCGGTTGAAGGTATAATCGTAATGAGCTAAATCCGCGTACATACTCGCCCCGGCACGGTCCAAGCCCCGGAAATGACGGGACCAGTCCATCGCCCCCAAAAAGCCGGTCATATTCGTGGTGATCGGATGCTGTGGGCAAGCTGTGCGGATCACCGCAGCCTGTTCGTCAATAAAACGGGTCCAAGCTTCATTCTGAAAGGTGGCAATGGCCATGATCAGGGAAGGATGATGTCGCTCCGGTTGCTCAATCGAACCGACATCAGAGGTCACCAGAGGAACTTGATCAAAACGATCGTAAGCCTGAGACCAGAAATTCAGTCCCCAGGTCTCATTCATAGCTTCTACCGTTCCGTAGCGCTTTTCCAACCACTGGTGGAAATGGGTCACCGTTTCCGGACCATAATCAAAGCCCGACATCTCATTATCAATCTGCCAACTATGTACGGCAGGGTGATCTCCCAACTCCTCCACCATACGGGAGACGATCTTCACAGAAAACTCGCGGTAGCGCAGGCTGTGGGGGTTGTAGTGTTTGCGGGTGCCGTGGGTTTTCTGTTTCAGATGCCGGTTGGTTCCCAGGACCTCTGGATACGCTGAGGTCAGCCAGGCCGGAGGCGCAGCCGTGGGCGTACCGATCATGGCCTGAATGCCCTGAGCATGTAACAGATCCAGGATCTTGCGGGCCCAGCTGAAATCATAACTGCCTTCCGAAGCTTCAAAGCGTTTCCAGGCAAATTCGAAAAGACGCACGAGGGTAAAACCCACTTCCGCCATCTTGGCCACATCCTCTTCCCACGAGGCCTCCGGCCAAAGTTCGGGGTACCAACTGACGCCGTATTCGATGCGGGAATCCTGGGAAAGGTCGTATTTCATAGCCTGATTGAATGTGAGTTCAGAGTTGCGTAAATGTGCATCCCACCTACTTCAGGAGCAGATGAAGCTCAAGTGCAAAGGGAAAAGGAAGAGCTTACCCAGCCTCCGTTCAGGTCTGGAAGAGAAATTGGACCTGTAGTTTCCCCTCGATCGGTAGAGAAACCCGCCACCACGTCTGCTCCGTATCCAGGACGCCATCTGCTCCTTTCGGGCGACCACGTAAGCTCTCCAGCGTTGGGCTTCCCTCGGAAAAGCGGATAAGCAAGAGCTGCTCCTCCTGCCAGCATCGCAATTCCCCCTCCCCTTCTTCCACCCGTTCTGCTTGAAGGTGAATCTGCCAGCGTCCGGGACGGGTCACTTCATCGCGAAGTTCTACCCCCCCAGGAATCAGCCTCAAACTCCGTGTCCACTGATCCCCCCGATCCTGTAGGTCCCGCCAGCGGTCACCTTCAGGATCCGTAACCAGGCAGAGGGCCCGTAAATCAAAACGCATTTCCTCCTCGGTACAGGAAATCAGTTCTCCTCCAGGCCAGCCATCACAGCCTTCCCAGAGAATCACGTTTTCCGTCTCCCGCCCCTGTCCCGCCGGCGCTTTCAACACCCAGGGTCGGCCCTGATAGCTGAGGCGAAACGCCCCCCCATCCCGATGGCTGTGGGCACCCCGTTTGGCTTCCCGGTTGCCAAAAGCACTCAGCACGAGTCCCTCCTCCGACCGAAGCTGTGCCAGCGCTTTTTTGCGATCCACCCAGAGCCGGGGCAATTCCGCCGCAGGACCCGGATCTTCCGCCTCCTCCATCGCTTTCGCATAGATGAGGTCCTGGGGATGAAACACATCCTCCTTCATCAATTCCGGTTGTACCGCGGAAAGTTGGGCCCGATGCGAAGCTTCCGCCAACAGCCAGGCGAGAATGCGGTCCCCGGAGCGGAATACACTGCGCTCCCATGCCAGCGTGCCCTTTCCATAGACCTGGGTCTGCCCCTCCCCTACAGTCCACTGAGCATACAGCGCCGCAATCTGATTCGCTTTGCTCCCCTTCCACCCACAGAACCAGGCCAGGGGCAACACCCCACGGGCCATGGCAAAGCGGACATAATTAAATCCTTCATTGCTCCATCCGCTGTCCCCCAAACTGTCGAGATAGCAATGAACCCGCGATTCGGACTCCCGCAACAGCGGCTCATCTCCAATCACCCGGGCACAAACTCCTGCCGTACCCGAGCAGATCCCGACCCAATTGCTCCAGGGATTGTCATTCCAGCCCTCGCCGCCTCCAGCTAACAGGTCACGGGCTTTCAGACGAAGAAGATCCTCCATTCGACCGCGGAAAGCCGAGTCCCAGCTTTCAGCAATCAGATCAAAGGCCAAAGCCAGTCCTAAAGCAGGGTAACTGCGCAAAATCATCTTGTAGCTTCCAGACCACAGGGCCTCTCTCCCGTGCAGGAGGTAGCGATCGGCCAGGGTCTCTTCGCAGTATTGACGGGCAAGATCGGCATCGCCGGCCAAAGCCGCTCCAGCGGCAAAAGAGCTCACAGTCAGTGCATCCGCTTGCAGTTGTAAACGTTGGGTAAGTTCTGATTTCCACCACATGGGCGGAGAGTGTGGCACAGATGAGCTCAGGGGTAAACCCCACAGCGTCCCGGAACGCATTCGGCTCGACTTGAGGACAGGCTTGGATAACGAAAGAGCCATGAAAACTGTACTGCTTATCGGAGATGGCATGGGAGACCGTCCCTGCCCGGAGTTGGGGGATCGCACTCCGCTTCAGGCCGCCGCCATTCCTTCCATGCGCCGCATTGCCGCAGCCGGCACGCTCTATCTTGCTGACACCGTCCCCCCGGGCTTTCCCCCGGGAAGCGATGTGGCCAACCTGGGACTGCTGGGCTATGATGCCCGGGAGCATTACAGCGGGCGGGCCCCCATCGAAGCTGCCGGAGCCGGCATTGCCCTGCAGGCCGGAGATGTGGCTCTGCGCTGTAATTTTGTGCATATCGCAGACAACATCATGGTGGACTATTCCTCCGGTCACATTTCCAATGAAGAGGCCTTGCCCCTGCTGGAAGCATTGCAAGCGGAACTTGGCCGGGAAGGACTGACCTTCCACCCGGGCGTACAGTATCGCCACCTGATTCAGTGGAACGAGGGCCCCTCCAGCCCGGTCACGCAGCCTCCCCATGACATCATTGGTCAGGAGATCAGCAACTACCTGCCTCAGGGCGAAGGCTCTGATGAACTCTTGGCCCTGATGGAGGCCTCTAAAGAGATCCTTGCGAAACATCCGGTCAACCTCGCACGCGCCGAGCGTGGAGATGTGCCCGTCACCCAGATCTGGCTCTGGGGTCAGGGTCCCGCCCTACAGTTGCCGGGCTATCAGGAACTGTATGGCCTCGAGGGCGTCGTGGTTACGGCGGTGGACCTCGTACGCGGTCTGGGCGTGCTCGCCGGACTCGACACCCCGCGGGTGGAAGGTGCCACAGGGCTGATTGATACCAATTACGAAGGCAAAGTGGAAGCGGCACTGGATGCGCTCCAGCACTCTGATTTCGCCTATGTTCACGTCGAAGCCCCCGATGAATGCGGTCATATGGGTGATGCCAAACTGAAAACCGAGGCAATTGAACTCTTTGATGCCCGCGTCGTCGCGCCGATCTGGCAGGAACTGGAAAAACGGGGAGAACCCTATCGCCTGCTCGTGACCATGGATCACCGTACTCCCATTGAACTGCGCGGCCACACTGCAGAGCCGGTTCCCCTTGCGACTCTGGAAGGTCCTCTGGGAGGGAGCGATGCGGCCTTGCCCGAGGCTGAAACCGCATTTGATGAATTTATCCACGGAGGCCAGGTGGATCTCCGTACCTACGAGTGGATTCCTGCCTGGATCCGCGGCGAGGTATGAAGGTTGCCCTCTGTCATGACTGGCTGACCGGTATGCGCGGAGGCGAGCGGGTCTTGGAACTGCTCTGCGACCGTTTTCCGGATGCTCCGATCTACACCCTGATTCATAATCGGGATGCCGTGTCGGATCGCATTAATGCGCACCCCATTCACTGCAGTCCCCTTCAGAAGATTCCCGGCATTTTTCAAAGTTACCGCAACTATCTCCCGCTCATGCCTTTGCTGACCCGCAGCTGGCAGGTTCCCGATGAGGTGGATCTGGTCATCAGCACCAGTCACTGCGTGGCAAAAAGCATTCGCAGCCCGGCCGCAACCAAGCATCTCTGTTATTGCTTCACTCCCATGCGCTATGCCTGGCTCTTTCATGAGGATTATTTCCCCCAGCCCCTGAAACGCAGCCTGCTCAAACCGGTGCTGGCACTGCTCCGGAGTTGGGACCGCCGGGTCAGTGATCGGGTGGATCGTTTCGTGGGAATCAGCCAGCATGTACAGAAACGCATTCAGGACTTCTATGCACGCGACTCCGAGTTGGTCTATCCCCCTGCGGACACCAGCTACTTTACTCCCACGGATGAGGCCCGCGAAGACTATGATTTTCTGATCTCGGCCCTCGTCCCTTATAAAAAAGTGGATTTGGCCATCCGGGCCTATAACCAAAGCGGCCGTCCCTTGAAAATCATGGGCAGCGGATCCGCTCTGGACAGCTATAAAGCCATGGCGAAGCCCAATATCGAATTTCTGGGACGTCAGCCGGACGAGCAATTACGGGAACACTACCGCCGCTGCCGCTTTCTGCTCTTTCCCGGTGAAGAAGATTACGGCATTGTCCCAGTGGAAGCCATGGCCTGCGGCTGTCCGGTGATTGCGTACCGCAAAGGCGGTGCTACCGAAACCGTGGCCGAAGCTCTCAGCGGCGTCTTTTTTGACCAGCAGGATGAAACCTCTCTCCTGGAGGCCGTGGAACGGGCAGCACAACAAGACTGGGACCCACTGCGTATTCGCGAACATGCGCTACGCTTCAGCGAACAGGCTTTTTTGGACGGGATCGAAACCCAAATCGCCGAGCTCATCGGTTCCTAAGGAAGCCGGAGCAGCTCCGATCGCGCTGCACATACAACCGGGTCCTTAACGAGGTGGCACCGGATCATAGCCCTGACCTCCCCAGGGATGACAGCGGGACACCCGACGCACACTCAGCCAGAGAGCCCGGTGTAACGGAAGCTTCCGGAAGGCCTCAATCGCATAGCGACTACAGGTGGGTTCAAAACGACAGCCCATACCCAAGGGCCCGAAGACCATATGAATCACGGGAGAGATCAGATATCGGTAGAACCACAGAGGCAGCAGAAAGGGCAGTGCCAGGAGAACCCTCAGCCTGGAAGAGGAAAAGCTCATGAACCTGAGTTATCGAATTCGAGGCTGATATCCACTTCCAATCCCATCCCTTTCGGGACTTTCTCAACGGAAACACACAAACCTTCCTTCTTGATTCCCTGAGGGCATCCCATAGCGTTCCTGCATGAAACGTTCCGATATTTTCCGTGCCGCCGCATATCTTCTGCCCCTGTTGCTCCTGCTGAACAACAGTTGTGACATCAGCAGTGGAGACGAAACGGTTCGCACGGTCTCCCTGAACGTGGCCGGCACCTATGTAAATGACGCTGGAATTCCCACGAATCAGAGCGGAGCGACCATCACCCGGATCACCTTTAACCAAAATGGGGATCAGCTCGAAGGGGTCGATAACGAAGGCACCCGTTGGACGGGTAGTATTGGACGGGCAGATGGAGATACCGCGACCGTCACCATTCGCGGAATTACCACCACGGGCGTTCAGGTGGTGATAACGGGGAGCATTGTGGTCAATGGTACCACCGCCGTATTGAGTGGTCTCTGGGTCGAACCCAGTCTTACCAGCAATGCCTTTGCCACGGCCACCGTCGCTGCAGGTCCCACCCCCACCCCTACTCCGGAACTGACGGTCACCCCGGGCGCCACCGTGACCGCAACTCCTGTGGTTACAGTAGCTCCGACGGCTACGCCGACGCCCTGATCTGGGCTCTTCCATGAAGATATTGCTTCTGGCTCCGACTCCCTATCCAGCAGATGGGGATGCATCCCTTCGTCTAGACCGGCTCCTGCAGCTTTTTCGAAACCAGGAACTGGAGCTTCAGGTCTTTTGCATCGAGGGAGAGCAGGACCTCAACACTAGCTCACAGGAGCTTCAGAGCTTCCCGGGCCCGGATCGCCGTTTTTGGAAAAGGGCCCTGCGTCAGGCTCAGGAACTACAGGTGGATCTGATTTATTGTGCAGGCTTGCCCAGCCCAGGCCTGAAAAAACTCAGTAAAAAGCTCAACTGCCCCTACTGGTTGGACCTTAGCCAGAGCCGTGCCCTCTCCACCCCAGGACGTTTCCCCTTTGCACTGCAACAAACTCTGACAGCCGCTAGCGGAATCATCTGCGGTAGCGAAGCAGAACGAAAGCTCTGGAAAGAGCGCAAACAAAAAAATCTCTTTGTGCTGGAGCAAGCTTCGGTCCTGCCGGAGGCCGCTCCATCTGCACACGGGTTCCGACATGAACTCCGCCTCACAGAAAGCGCGATCTTTGCGCAGGTCTCGTTGGATCGGGAAGAGGAACTCCTTCTCCTGCTCAAAGCTTTCTCGCGCCTAGCCCCCGAACTGGAAGCCTCGCTGGTCCTTTCCGGGGGACCTGCATCCGATATCATTCGCTGGCGCCATCAGGTACAGGAACTCCCCCGCAGCCAACATATCCATTTTCTAGCCCCGCGCCCTTTGAGGGATCTGCCCGAGCTCTACAAACAGGCTGACCTGATCCTCTTTCCTCAACTGGGTCAGGAACGCCCCCATCTGCTCCCCTCGGCCATGGCTGCCGGAAAAGCCATTCTCTGCTGGCAAAGTCATGCCATAGACGAAATGGGCCAAGGCGACAGCTTACGATGCTCCCCGCATTCCGAAGCCGAGATGAGTCGAATGCTTCAACAGCTCTTGGAACAGGAAGTTGAACGCCAAGAACTTGGGCAGAGAGCCTTCCAGAGCTATCAGAACATGCAGATTGAACAACGAAGTCAGGAACAACTTCTGGCTCTACTCAAAGCGATGCGCGCCTCCGCAGCCAATCACAGGTAAATTTTCTCTCACCGCGACCCGCTCTACAGGTTCCGTTTCGCCGGGTTTCGCAACCAGAGAACGTCTAGCTCAGGTCTGGGGCAGGTCCTCTTCAATCTCCAGGCCCCACGCAAAGCCGGGTCCAGGCACAGAAGGGGCATGTCGGAACCTTCGCCAGAACCCAAGCCCCGATTTTAGATACATGGCCATACCCCATCCTGCCCGTAGGTACTCACCAACAGCATGTATTTCGATGGAAGCCAAAGCAGAGCATCCGCTCCGTGCTCTTCGCGCTCTTCGTGGTAAAACAACACAGAGGAGCCTCTCTCTGGGGCCCCTACCCTAAGCCTACCCTTGCCTTACAGGCTCAGCTCTCCGTTAAGAGACTGTAGACCTGGGACTCGTTTTCCGCTTCCAAGAGCTGTTCGCGGATATCACGACGGTTCAACAAACGGCTGATTTCGGCCAAGAACTGAATGTGAGGGCCCGCCCGGTTTGCCGGAGAAACGGTCATAATAAAGATCCGACTCGGCTCTTCATCCATGGAATCAAAATCCACACCCTCGGGAATGATCCCTACAGCGGCCACCAGACTGTCCACGGTATCGGTTTTCCCATGAGGAATCGCCAAGCCGTTGTGCATGCCCGTGGACATTTTTTTCTCACGGTCCAGCAGACATTTTAAGGCGCTTTTGCGATCCTGAATCTCCCCTGCCTGCACTAAAAGATCCAACATCTCCTCAATAATCGCCGCTTTTTCACGGGATTGAAGACGAAGAGAAATAGCATCTTTGCATAAGGCCTTGCGGGTGTTCATAGGCAGGGAATCCTGTTCAGCCGAGGGTTGTCTCCAGCGCCTTCAGGCGCTTATCCAAATCCGGCAGCGTTTCACGGGCCAGTAACAGACGTTTAATCTGCAGGCTCACCGCTGCTGCCGTGGTCAGTCCCAGCAATGCGGCAATTTCCCGCTGGGGCAGTTTGCCGTACCGGTAGAGAGCATAGGCTGCGGCACCCCGCAACCAGGAGCCGCGGGCACGACTCTTGAGATCCACCGCTTGAGCATCAAATTCCTTCAGGACCGCATCCAGGACTTTTTTCCGCCCCGGAGCCGCGCGCTTGCGACCATACGGGGTTACCCCCTGCACGCGTTTTCCTTTACGCAGGGCCTCATGTTTCGCCTCAATTTCCGCAAGAAATTCAGGACGACCCAGCGCAATGCTGCTTTCCTCAATCCCCGCAGAAAGGCTGGCGCCATACATCACCTGCATGCACAAGGCTTCAAATCGTTGCAAACGACTGTTTTTGGCACCAGCTAAGGCCTTGAGAATATCTGCGCCCGCACTGGGAAACTCCACATCCGTCTGACTCAAGGCGGGAAAACTGCTCAAATTTGAACTTTTGAGCTGTTTCTTGGCCTGTTCGGGACCAGGAAAGCGATCTTTTTCGCGCAAGGGCAGCGTGATCACCCGGGCAGCCGCCAAAGGAATCGCTTTCGGAGCTTCCACCAAACGGGAATGAAAACGTCCCTGCATGACAGCGCCCTTCAGCACATAATGGTGACGAAGATAACGGGCCAATGAGGTTTGGATGCCCTGCATCACCTCACTCAGGTTTGCCTCCGGCGTCTGCACCAGCAGCTCTGCCCGGTTGGCTCCCAGTCCATAAGCTAGAAAACGGGCGGCATGTTTTCGCTCCGCAAAACCCAGCAATTCCACAAAATGGCTGGCATCCGCAGGCTCCATAAACAGGCCCATCCCCTCGACTCCCTCCAGGGCCACTTCATAAACAGCCCCGGGGTATTGAATGCGTAACGGTCTCGACATGGGCGCAGGTTCTACATTCAGAAACAGAAATTCCAAACGCAAAAGTGGGAAAGAATCCTTTCATCAGAGCCAGTTGACATTTCATCTCTGACCCTATATGGGTTTCTGTCCCGGGGGCGGTTAGCTCAGTTGGTTAGAGCATCTGGTTTACACCCAGAGGGTCGGGAGTTCGAGTCTCTCACCGCCCACCATTTTCCTTTTCCGGATCCCCGGCCTGATCAAGGCCATCCCTTTTTCTCTCCGCGATGGGTTGAGATCAACCTGTTCAATTTTGTACAGCAGTTGCATCCCACCTGGAACCCGCGCGGGCAGGCTGTATCGCAAGCTCTGCCCAACGCGACAATCTCACGACAGAGACCCTTCCCGCTTAACGAAGCAGGATGAGATGAGCATCCCGTGCCCCACCCCCAAAGTTGGGTTGAGGCACAGCCTGGGTTGCAGGCGGCGCCACCTGCTCCTCATCAATCAAACGAAACGCCGCAGTTCGCCCTCCCACTAATAAGCCACGACGGCTGATCGGAGTAAAGGTGCTCTGATCATAACCCGGCAGATAGCTACTGAAGCGTGCATTGGACAAATCCGGCATGAGAACCGTTACATATTGGCCACCCATTTTGCCTGAATATGTACCCGGGCGTTCCCAATAGGTATGTGGTGTCGGCACCAAACCCGTAGCCGCACGCCCCCGAAGAACAACCGAGCCATCATCCAACAAGCCCATGCGATCAATATGGGCAGCATTGGGGCGGTTCCCTCCGCCTGAGAAACTTTCGGGAAGAAAAGCCGCCCATTGTGTTCCCACTTTCACATCCTGCGTTTTGGGATCCATGCGCAAGATCCAGGAAAAAGAATTAGCTCCTTTTACGCCCCAGGTGCTGATGCCCATGGGGCTTTTCCCCTCCCATTCCCGGCTCATGTCCCGTGGATGTTTTCCGGCAATGGAATTCCCCCCATCACTCCACAGCGTCACATACCAGTCGCCATTCGAGGCAACGCCAAACGAAGTCGCAGAGGTGTCCGAACAGAGCCCATTGCCATTCCCGCCACAGGCACAGCTTTTCGGGTTCGGCTCCCATAAAATCAAGGCCTTTTCTTTGTAGGGATTCAGCTTATAAAAAAAGGGCTGACGCCAGGGCTGATATCCTGTGTGCGTATTCCGGTCCCCTCCAAAGTATACGTGTTGATCATCCGGGTCTCTTCCCAGAAAGCCACCTTTCCCCGGTTCAGTCATGGTCATCACCTCCCCGGTTTTCCCCTGATCAAACACCGGCACATAATGTAGTGCGGGTTTCCGTTTTTTTCGTGCAGGTCCACGCACCACAACATGAGGAGGTCCTTTTTTGCCGGGCATTAATTGAATGGGCGTTCCCTCTACAGGAATCGCCTGAATAGATTCAATCTTAGAACCCATCTTCATCAAAAACCCTTCCTGAACAGACGAGGCTGCGGGAGACAGACTGCGTAAGGAACTGAAGTGAGGACCCGCTTTTCCGCAAATCCACAGTCGACCACTCACCGGATCCAAACAGGCATCACTAAAGCGGGCCACCCCCCAATCCATACGCCAAGCGGCGGTAATTTTGCTCAGGTCTGCGCTGTAAATCAGGACAAACCCGGCGCTATCTTCCGTGTAGCGTAGCTGTTCCCGCCCTTTCCGGTCTTTTGTTAAGGCCTGAGCCCCACTGTGTCGTCCCTTTCCTAAAAGGGTAGCGGGGGTGTTTGCCGGCCACTGTGGTCCCCAGGCATTGCCCACGGCAAAAATCATGCCATTTTTTAATTCTCCGACCGCAACAAATTCCTCAATCCCCTCCCCACCAAAATACGTGGCTGCCACCGTGCTCATGTGCTCACTGCGGTTTTTTGCAAAGTGCTTCTTTAAATCTTCGTAGCGTCCAGCATGGAGCGAAATAGAAAAGATGAGGCCGAAAAGGCATATACAGAACGTTTTCATATGCGTACTCTTATCTCTGATGTGATTTGGTTTACCGAAATCCAATATTACATTTATTTATTCAACAATCGTTATTCTCAGTAGCCATACCCATGAAGCATCTCATTTGTTCAGTGCTGTTCAGCATTGTTTTCAGTTCCGGGCCATTTTTACAGGCTCAGGAAAGCTATTTATTCATTCCCGCAGGAAAACTGGCGGAAATTCGGCGAGGTATCCAGTCCCGAGGTTCACACCATCAGCAGGCCTTTCAAACCATGAAAGAGCGGGTGGAAATGAAAGACCTGCGCAAGGCCTACCCCACCGGCATGAATAAATACGAGACCTGTTTCCGTGCCCGGGAAGCGGCCATGATGGCCCTGCTCTCTCAGGCTGCGGAACGCGAACGCTATGCCGACATGGCTTTCGAGGCCTGTCAGAAGGTTCTGCGTAACGGGGATCCGAGCCCCTCCCGTGGCTATGGGCTGGCCCGCTCCATCCTGGGCATGAATATTGCCATCACCTACAATTGGATGCAGGACATCTGGTCCCCCTCCCAAAAAGCGGAAGTACTCAAAGGCATCCAGCGTGCCCTGGATGCCTGGCCCTCCTACAGTCATGCCAACTTTGGCAGCACCCGGGGATCCAACTGGGTGGGGGTCTGCCGGGGCGGAGAACTGGTGATGATGGTGGCCGTGAATGAACAGGAGAAACGCTCACGCCGTTTTGAGATGCTCAAAAGTCACCTTAAGCAGCACATGCAGAATGGCTACGGAGATAAAGGGGTGAGTCAAGAAGGTTCAGGGTACTCCGGCTATGCCGGTCAGTTTCTGCTGCCCGCGGTCTACGCCGCGGCCGAGAGCGGAGACCGTTCTTTGTTGGATATGGCCCGGAAGATTGAATGGTGGAAGCTGGTGATGTTCACCCGGAGTTTCCACCCCCGGGGCGCTGGTGAGGGGGACACCAAATTGCTGCAATTCGGGGTAGATGTGCGCGGTCCAGATGAGGGCTGGTCCAGTCTGATCATCCCTCTGGTTCCACAACAACAGCTCCCCTATTACCTCTGGTGGTATGATCGCTTTACCGGGGTCCACTTCAAGCCGCTTCAGGATCACAAAGGCTTTGATGCGCATCGCGCCGGCACCACCTGGGCCCTGCTCCATTATCCCTCGAATGTACGCCCTCAGGATCCTACCGGAAAGATGGAAAAGATCCTGGTGGACAAACACGGTTACGCCTTCTTTCGCAACCGCTGGCGGGATGAGAATGACATTCAGTTCATGAGTGCCGGAGACAGCCATCATCACAGCCACGCCTGGGATCAACCGGACAACCTCGCCATCCGTCTCCTGGCCAATAAAACCTCCTACATCGCCGGCCCGGGCAAAGAGCGGGCGAGTCAAAAAAATCCCACCACGGATATGTACTCAAGCCTATTGGTCAAAGGGCGCTTTCCCTTATCTAAAAACACAGGCATGACCGGAAAGCTGGAAACGGTAGAACCCAGTCCCATGGGCGGCTATACCATCGCCGATGGCGGTTCCCTGTACCGGAATATGGGAGTCTCTTCCGCCAAACGGCATTGTTTTGTACTGATGGCCCATCCGGACACCAACATCGGCCTGATTTCCACCCTCGACCAGGTAGAAGGTGCTTCTGGAAAAACCTTAGTTTGGCAGGCCAATACCGGAGCCCCGCAAAGTAATGCCGGAGTTGAGGAAAGCAGCGGTACGGAGAGTGGACGCCCCTTCTTTCTACTCAAAGGAAACAACAACGGCTACGTCAAAGGCTGGGTACTGCACCCCGCTGATGCGAGCATCAAGGCGGCCGATCCTCTGAAAATCGAGAGCGCCTCCCAAGACGGACGTATATGGGTCGTCATGATGGTAGGCACCGGGAATCCCCCCCAGGCCCGCATCAGCGGTCAAGGCCTCAACAGCAGCTGGAATGTGGGATCCGTGACCCTCGGCTACGACCAAGGCCAGAACCGGATTCTACGGCGTTGAGCTGGAGCTTGCCATCCCCCCCACCCGTAGCTAGGGAGCAGGAATGGCAGACAGCATTTTTTCCGCACGTATGGATCAGCTCCGTAAAGAGCTGGAGGAACACAATCACCGTTACTATGTTCTGGCCCAGCCCAGCATTTCCGACCGGGAGTATGATGCGCTACTGGAGGAACTGACCCAGCTGGAGCTGGAGAATCCCGAGCTGGTACGTTCGGATTCACCCACCCAGCGGGTAGGCGGTGCTCCGCTGGAAGGTTTTGAAACGGTTGCCCACCGGGTGCCGATGATTTCGCTGGCCAACAGCTACAATCTGGAAGACCTGCAGGCCTTTGTCGACCGCCTGCATAAACTTCTCCCTGCGGAACAGTTTGGCTATATTCTTGAACCGAAAGTGGATGGCGTCGCCCTGAGCCTACGCTATGAAAACGGCATCCTGACCCAAGCTCTTAGTCGGGGAGATGGCCGCAGTGGAGATGACATCACCGCCAACATTCGCACCATTGAATCCATCCCCCTGCGCCTGCGGGGCGATGCCCCTCCGGTACTGGAAGTCCGGGGGGAAGTGTACATGCCCGCGGAAGGCTTCCGCCGCCTGAACCGCGAGCGCGAGGAATCCGGCCAGCCTCCCTTTGCCAATCCCCGAAACTCCGCAGCCGGCAGCCTCAAACTCCTCGATCCCCGTCAAGTGGCCAAGCGACCGCTGGATGCGGTGTTTTATGCGGTTGGGGACCTGGAAGGTATTGAGTTCAACACCCACAGTGAGCTGCTCGCGGCTTTGGGTGACTTCGGCTTACGCAGGCCCCCCAAACACTGGAGTTGCGAGAACTTTGCCGAACTGGAACAGGCCCTGAATGAAAACCTGGAAGCCAAAGGAACCTACCCCTTCGAGATGGATGGAGCGGTGATTAAGGTCAATCAGCGTAACCTCTATGAAGAACTGGGCAGTACCGCCAAAAGCCCCCGCTGGGCCATGGCCTTTAAGTATGAAGCCGAACAGGTGGAAACCCTATTGCGGGATATCACCATTCAGGTGGGCCGCACCGGCGTACTGACCCCCGTGGCGGAGCTGCAACCGGTGCTGGTCGCCGGCACCACCGTCAGCCGGGCCACGCTGCACAACTGGGAGGAAATGCATCGCAAAGATATCCGCATCGGCGATCGGGTGATCATTGAAAAAGCCGGGGAAATCATTCCGGCCGTAGTGCGCGTCGTCCCGGAACATCGTCCTGCAGACGCCCAACCCTTTCCCCTGCCCGAGAGCTGCCCCGCCTGCGGCGGGCCGGTTGAACAACGGGAAGGCGAGGTTGCCTGGCGTTGCAGCAATCCAGTCTGCCCGGCAAAAAGCCAGAGCTGGATTAAACACTACGTCAGTCGCCGCGCCATGGATATCGACAGCCTGGGGGAAGAACTGATCAAGCAGTTGTTGGAAGCAGAACTCATTCAGGATCCTGCCGATCTCTACGAGCTGGCCGGCCGCCGTGCCAGCTTGCTGGGTCTGGAACGCATGGGAGCCAAATCCGTGGACAACCTGATCAAAGGCATTGAGGAGAGCCGCGAGCGGGATTTTTGGCGTCTCTTGCATGGACTGGGTATTCCCCAGGTGGGCGAAAAAACGGCTCAGTTGCTGGAAGAAGCCTATGCAGATCTGGATCAGCTGATGCAGGCCGGAGAAGAGGAGCTACAAAGCATCGACGGTATCGGCCCGAATATGGCCGCGGATATTGTGAGTTTCTTTGCCCTGCCAGACAAACAACTCCTCATTCAGCGTCTACGCGAAGCCGGGGTGAATTTCAGTCGGGGAGAACAGGAGGAGATTCAGGAATCGGCTCTCACCGGAAAAGCCGTGGTCCTCACCGGAACGCTGACCCAAATGACCCGCAATGAAGCGAAAGATGCGTTAACCAAACTCGGAGCCAAGGTCACCGGATCCGTGTCCAGCAAAACGGATCTGCTCATTGCTGGAGAAAGTGCCGGCAGTAAACTGGCCAAAGCAGAAAAGCTGGGTATTGAAATTTGGGACGAAGCGGCACTGCTGCGGCTCCTGGAAAGCTGAGTCCTTAGCCGAGCAGCTCCTGATAGAGGGCCAAGCTTTCCTCAGCACAGCGCCGCCAACTGAAGCGCTGCGCCTGCTGGAAACCGAGCTCCTGAAGGCGCTGCCGTTCCGTCTCCGAATCAAGCAACGCGCTACAAGCAGCCCGGTACGCATCGCTCTCCCTGGGATCGGCATAGGCCACTGCGCCCCCGCCCACTTCCGGCAGAGAGCCTGCGTGACTGCACAGTACCGGGCAGCCACAACGCATCGCCTCCAACAGCGGCAGACCAAAGCCCTCCAGTCTGGAAGGATACAACAGAAGCGCAGACTCCCGGTAGGCCTGCTCCAGAGCCGCATCCTGAAGAGTCTCCTGCTTCCAGCTACGAAAACCGGCGGCCTCCACGGCCAGTTTTTCCTCGTGGCTGAGATCGCCTCCCCCAACCACTCGCAGATCCCAGTCCCGAAGAAGCTCCAGCCCCTTCAGAGCCTGCAACGCCTCAAGCCCTTGCTTATAGCCTCCCCGCTGACCTACCATCAACAGGGTCGAACTGCGGGGAAGCGGCTCTCCGATATCAAAGCGGCTTCCCAGTGGAATCACGCGGATGCGATCCGGGGAAACTCCAAAGAAGTGAATGACATCGTTTTTGGTAAATTCTGAAATCGCGATGATCTGATCTGCCCGCTTCAGCGCCCGCCGCTTCAACACATGCTCTACCTTGCTATGCAGGTAGGGCAGCCCCAAATGCTCGGCAATACAATCATACACGGTGACCACTTCTTTCATCCCTCTGGGACGAAAAGGTCCAAAATAGCTCCGGTGAATGAGATCGCCTCGACCGAAGGCGCTGTTCACGACGGAGATACTCCAACGCAGGGCTGCAGGCAGTGCAGAAGCCTTCCCCGGAAAAAGCCCACTCTGTTCCAAATACGCATTATTCCGTGGGGCAGAAACCAAATCAATCGACACCCCTAACGCCTTCAACTCCATCATCAATTCTACCGGATAGCGGGAAGCGCCGCCATATCGCTGCATAGAAAGGGTATCACTGTCGAACAGAATCTGCATGGCCCGCCATCATGCCCAATCCAGTTTCTTCGTCAAGTACGGCTGATGCAGGGGAATCCGGAAAAAAGGGTTGAAAGCTACACGCAGATGAAGAGATGTAGCGGTGATGAACTCTAGGAGCCTACACCTTGGACTTGCCGTACTCGCTTATGCCCGCCCGGAACAGCTGCAACGTTGCCTGGACGCCGTATCCGAGCACTGGGACGCCTCAGTGAGGCTATACATTGACGGCCCTAGCAGGGAACAGCCGGACAGCAGTCAGGCGGTACAAGCCTGCCGCGAACTGGGAGAAGCATACCGGCAACGCATTCCCGGCCTACAGATCCTCGCTCAAGCTCAGAACCTCGGACTGCGCCAGCATGTGGAACAGTCCCTTGATGATATGGCCGAGCGCTATGATGCCTTTCTCGTGCTGGAGGATGACTGCGTGGCCCGACCTGAATTTTTCCAATACTGCGTGGAACTGCTGGAACGCTATCAGAATCATCCGGATATCGGATCGGTGTCAGGAATTAATTTCCAAGGCGGGCGCAGCTATGGCCCGGACAGCTATCATCTCTCCGCAGTTCCCTGGATCTGGGGCTGGGCCACCTGGTCTCCCCGCTGGAAGCAGCACCGGCAACAGGATGAGCTTCCCAGCGAGGAGGAACTGGAACAGCTGATGGAACGCAATCAGATCCCTCGGGAGTTACATCAGTATTGGCGAAAAACCCGTGCGGAATTAAGCCGCGAAACATCGACCCTTCATTCCTGGGGATACCCCTGGGTCTATTCCTGTTGGCGACATGGCTGGGGAAGTCTCTGCCCTCAGTTGGATTGCGTAGAGAATGCCGGACATGAGGGCGGAACGCATAGCGGACACGATGATCGACATCGCGTCACCGAAGATTCGCTCCACTTTCCTCTACGGCACCCGGAATCGCTTGAACGGGATGCCACAGCCCTGAAGCGCGCGACCTTAGGCTGGCTGCACAAATCCTGGCTGGAAGGTCTCTACTGGCGCATACCCAATCCAGTCAGCATCGCCCAGGCTCAACAGATCAAACGGGGAATCCAGCAGCTATCCGCCGCACTACAGCTGCTCAAAGACCATAGCTTTCGAACGCGGAAGGCCTTCAGCTATGTACCCAGCCTGGGATGGAGCTGGTTTCGGATCTGTTGCAGCTATGCCAGTGCCCCGCTTCTCCGCCAGCTGCTGAACCCGGAGAAAATTCGCCGGAGGGCCGGCTGGCATTTCCGGCAGAACAGCACCGACCTCTACAGTATTGCCAACCTCCCCATGGAATATGCGTTGCCTCAGCTACAACAAGCCCTGCCAAGCTGTGAGATCATTCTCGATGCGGGTGCGAACATCGGCGCTTTTTCCCTGTTCACCCAAAAACACGTCCTTCCAGCCGAACAGATCGCCACCCGACAGTGGATCTGCATCGAACCCAGTGAAGAGAACTGCCGTGTGATTCGGGAACAAGCCTGGAGCCGGGAACCGGAGATCCGACTGGGGGCCCTGACCGCAGAAGGCGGCCCCGTGACCTTGTTGCGCAGCCCACAAGCGACCACACATCAGGTTGAACCCGCTTCGGCAGGGCCGGACAGTCTGGAAAGCTGGAGCCTCGACGAAATCATCGGGGACAGTCCGGCACGCTGGTTGCTTAAGCTGGATATCGAAGGCTCTGAGGTGGAGATCTTGCGCAAGCCCCTGCCCCCACAAGTGCAGAGTCTCTTTTTTGAATGGCATCTCCCCGGAGACCCGGAAGGCGATGGCCTGCAAGCAGGACGCCTCAGCTGCCTACATCGGGAGGAGAATGAATCCATGTGGCTGTGGCAGCGGAACGAGTCAGAGATCCTGTAAGCAGCTCGATGTGGCCTTGGGTGATTTCAGGGCTTCTGTCTTATTGGGTGGATCAACTCGACCGAGATACCCGCACCCCTACGGGGCGAGGCTCTGTTGGATGCTGATGCACCGGGGTTATCACCCCGGCCTAGAACCCCGCCCCCCTCCGGGGGAGCTTAGGGTGAGAGAAGGATCAGCCCCAGAAACCTGTCTTGAAACCACGAATTTCACAGCTGGGTCTCTACATCTCAGCCCGGAGGGCTGCGGGACTCTAGGCCAGGGTGACCACCCTGGCATGGCCGCCACAAAAGAAAACCACAGCGGCCCGGAGGGCTGCGGGACTCTAGGCCAGGGTGAAACCCTGGCATGGCCACCACATAAAAAACTACAGCGGCCCGGAGGGCTGCGGGATTCCTGTCCACCGTCAATGGCTTGAACCGCCCAGCTTACTCAAACTCCAAACGCCTCACGAATTTATCTGCGTTGATGCGGATATCATCCTGGCCGATTTGATCGTAGGGATTCTCCAAATGCCGCTGCATATTATTAAGACTGATCAAGGTCAGGGTCAGCAACACCGGCATAACATAGGTCAGCGAGGCCGCGTAGTCTTTAGAGAGCGCAGCAAAATATGGTCCATAGATGATGGGCAACACGGTTACAAAAATATCACTGAAGGTGCTCAGGGTCCGGGTGGTGCGATATTGATAGATATGCTTCATATCCTCCACCGCTTCCAGCATCTCACTGAGATACTGATTGCAACGGGACACTTCCGGAGCTGCGAGTCCCCTGCCCCGCAGATCCTCTTTGATCAACAGAGATAATCTCGAAAATAGCGTAAACACCTTCTCCTCATTCTCAGGCAGTTTGCTGGCATCCCGACAGGACAGCATCTGATGCGTTTCCGAAAGAATGCCTCCCAGCAGGTCCCGCAGCCGCAGCAACAGCTCCTCATCCCGCTCGTCCAGCCAATCCCGGGCAGCAAAATAAATGCTCTGCCCATGCGCTTTCAAGGAGCCATACTGATTCAGTGCATACTCACGCCGGTTGTAGGCGGCACCAATGGAGAACACGATGGGAAACACCACCGCGGTGGTGATCAAAGTCAGCGGAAATTCTGCAAGGAGTTCATAACGAAGGCTCAGATAGGTGGATCCCACGGAGAGCAGGGTCACAATCAAGGCGTGCAGATTAAAAAAAATGAATGCGCGTTTCAGCAGCTTCATCACCGAACTCCTTCCATCGACTCGTAGGCTTTATGCCGCCTCCGCAACGAGCTGCAAGAGACTGGGATCTGCGCTAATCAGAATAGAGCTTCGGCCCGGTTCCAGACGTTTCAGGCGGATACGCACCTCAAGCCGGAGCAGACTCCCGGGAAATGGGACACATTCCTCCAAGCTCCCCTTTTCAGGAGGAAGCTCTTTGTGCATACGGAAGATTGGGCGGAGAAGCTCTTCCTTGAAAAAATCGGGATAGCGCTTGGCCAAGTTGAGCAAGCCTTCCTCAAAGCGCTCCGTGGACAAGAGAAAGCCCTTCCGCTCGAGGCCAGCCTGGCTTTTCGAAACACGGGCCTTCAGCTTTTGCTCATCTTTGGCTTTGAGCATGCCTAGAGAAATCAGCAGCGGCCCGCCCAAAACGCCATAATACCAGAGAGTCCCGTTGAGGAAGGCTATCAAGCCAATCAAGCAGAGCAGGAGACCGATGACCGCGATCACGCCACCGGAATGCCGCATCAGGCCTTCCTCAAGATCCACGACTCAGCTCTCCCAGCTGAACAGTTCCGGCAGAATGATCCCCGTATTCACTGCGGTGACCGGACCCGTCATGATCGCTTCAAAGTCATCATTGAATTCGAGCGTCAGTGTTCCACCGGGCATGTGCACAGTGATGTCCTGATCGCAGAGCCCCAGTTTCACTGCCGTAGCCGCGGCGGCAGAGCTGCTGCTGCCCGAGGCTAGAGTGTAGCCTGCCCCGCGCTCCCAGATTTCAATCTGGATATTCTTCCGGTCCAGCACCTGCAGAAACTGCACATTCGTGCGGTTGGGGAAGAGCGGATGTACTTCCAACTGCGGGCCCAGCTCCAGGCATTCGGCTTCGCTGACCTGATCCCGCAGCAAAACACAGTGAGGGTTCCCCACGGTTGCTGCGGTATAACGGTCTTTGCGGCCGTTGATATCGATTTCTTCATCCACGACCTCCCGGGCATCTCCGTTTACCGGAATGACCCTGCTGTCAAAACTGACCCGGCCCATTTCTACCCGCACCATAGCTCCGCCGTCGAGCACCTTGCAGCTGACGTTGCCGCCCAGGGTTTCGATGCGGAATTCCTCTTCACCCACCAGTTTCTGATCCCAGAGATAGCGAACGAAGATACGCAGGCCATTTCCGCTCTTTTCCGCCTCGCTGCCATCCGGATTCAAAATACGCAGTTTAAAGTCACAGCTCTCGGAAGGCAGCGGCCCCAGCAAAATGCCGTCCGAACCCACTCCGAAGTTGCGATGGCAAATCTGCTGAATCTGTTTTTCAGTGAGTTCGCCCTCCACTTCCGTGGGAGGGAGGACCAGATAATCATTACCGAGCGCGTGATATTTGAAATAGTTCATGGGCGGACCCTGTATCAGCTGATCGGAGGAAGACGAGTCATTTATCCTCAGCCTGCAGCGCTTCCAGGCGGGTCTCCGCTTCGAACACCCCTTCCTGTGTGAGGACTTCGAATTTCTCCATCCGTTCACGGGTCGCGCCGCGCGCACCCACAATCCAAACCCGGGCTCCCTGATTCAGGGCATCCTTGACCATGTTCTCAATACCCAAACTGACCGTCACCCCCAGCAAAGGCACATCCTGCAGGTCCACAATCAGCACTTCGGCATGTTTCATGGCTGACTGTTCCCGGGCGAGGGCTTTGGCTACACCGAAAATCATAGGACCGCTCATATGGAAGAGCAGCACCCGGGTGCCGAACTTGTCCATCAATTCTTCCTCTTCGGGAGTCAGCATCAGCTTCACATCCGGAGTGGAGATGGCCTTCACGTTCTGGGAGTGCAAATCAGAGAGGCGTTTAATGGTGAGCAGATTGGCAATAAACACGCCAACCCCTACTGCAACCACCAGGTCCACAAATACCGTAAGGATTAGCACCACCCACATCATGATCGTACTGGAGCGGGAGACATTGTGTACCCGTTTGAGAAAACTCCAGTCGAGGATGTTGACCCCCACATTCAGCGCAATGGCCGCGAGAATGGCCATAGGAATGGATCGCATCAGCGGGGCCGCCCCAAGTAGCACCGTCAGCAGCAACAAAGCCCGGATGACCCCCGCGAGAATGCTTTTAGCACCGATCTGAATGTTGACCACCGTCCCCATGGTAGCTCCGGCGCCGGGCAGACCGCCACAGAACCCGGAAACCAGGTTGGCAATCCCCTGCCCCAACAGTTCGCGGTTGCTGTCGTGATGTTCCCGGGTGAGCGAATCCGCAATCATGGCCGTCAGCAGGGTGTCAATGCAGCCCAGCAATCCCAGGACAAGACCATCGAGCAGGATCTGTTTGCTTTGGGCAGGGCTGAAGGTGGGGATCTGAAAGTCGGGGAGTCCCATGGGAATTTCACCAATGCGGCGCAGATCCCCCGTATCCCAGAAAATCAGCGACAGGACCGTACCGATGATCAGGGCCAGCAACTGAGGAGGGCAGCGTTTCCTCCAGGAGGCCGGCATGCCCCAGAGCAAAGCCATGGCAAACAGGGCCAATAGAATCTCACCCAGTTTCAAGTTCTGCAACATACCCGGCAGAGCCTGCAGCACGCCCAGCACCCCTCCCCCGGGACTGGCATGACCCAGAACCCCGGGCAGTTGCATCACCACCAGCAACACGCCAATCCCGGACATAAATCCGGAAATCACCGCGTAAGGCATCAGCGTAATAAACTGCCCTAGTTTCAGTGCGCCCAGCAGAATTTGAAACAGCCCTGCCACCATCACCACCGTAAAGGCCATGGCCATGCCCTGTTCCGGATTTGCCGCGACCAGGTTGGCAATAACCGCAGTCATAATCACCGTCATCGGACCCGTAGGTTCCGAAATCAAGCGGGTGGAACTACCGAACAGAGCCGCAAACAGCCCCACCAGCACCGCACCATAGAGCCCGGCCTGAGGACCCGCGCCTGAGGCCACCCCGAAGGCCAGAGCCAGAGGCAGCGAAATGATGGCGGTAGTCAGACCACCAGCGAGGTCAGGCCCCCAATGTGCAAAGCTGAGACGTTTGGAAATCATGCGCCTTGCATACGCACAGAATTCTGCATGTCAATTCACGAAATTATTTTCGTGAATTGTGGCTGTCGGCCTTCAGGCCACAGGCGAGGCCGAAGAGGCGATTCAGCGAGACTTCGATACGATCCCCTACCTTAGCAGAGAATGCCAGAGTCCCGCCTTGAGGCGGAAGCCTTTCCGGGGCCTTCAGGCTCCGGTGGGCGCAGAGCCTAAAGGCACTCCAAGACTTCCGCCTCAAGGTGGAACTCAGGCAGTCTCTGCAGTCCGCTCGCGGAATCTCCCCTTCTCGTAGGTACAACCCGGAACCCAAGCACAGAGTAGCCCTGCCCCGTCCCTACTCCCCGCCCTTCTCCTCAGTAGCTTGTTCCTCAGCAGAGCCCATAAGATGCATAAACTCATCTGAGTGATCTTCTTTTTTGGCTTTAGGCTTTCGAGGCATGAACCGAATTTCTCCATCTGAATATTCAAGCCGGGCATGACTTTGCTGGGCCAAATGATCACAAAAATTTTTCAGCGTGGTAGCCACTTCAGGCATGGTCACCATCCGCTCATGCAATTCAGGATGCGAGGAGATCTTAACATCAGAAAGTTCTTCCCCGACTTGCTCTCGTAATAGCAGCTCTAAGTACTCCAGCTGATGTGCGAGCGAGTGCGTTCTGTTTTCCGTATGTTTGAGGTAAACATCATTAAAAATCATCGCTGTCATCAGCACCTGATCTTTTATGACATATCTCGGTTGTTCGGGAATAAGCTCCTCAAGGTCAAGTAGAATGGTTTTTCCTGCCCTGCGACCTGCCGTTGCTTTTTGATAGCTTGCGATGTCGGCAAGGATATGGCCCTCATTTACAGATTGCCGAGTATAGTCCCCTAAACTTTCCAATAGCTTCCGGAAAGCTGCTGCAGGACTACCCGAATCGGGATCACCCAAAACACCGGATGCATGGGCGTGATCATTCACTTTCCCTGAAACATACATCGTACCGGCAGGCGAATACTTGAAATGATCACTCTGTCGGTAGGTAACATGCAACAAGGCATCCTTAAACAGGTTCTGAAGAAGTTCCTGCATGTGAGGTTGGATCTCAACGGCAACCTCCTTCACGGGAAATTTACCAGGAACCAAGCCTTCTCGAAATTCCTGGAGGTTTTCCACCCACCCGGGATGCATTGGATCTGGTTTCAACAGAATAAGCTCCCCGGCTTTCGTGAGAAGAAGAACCTCCGGAACATCCCGATCCGTCACCACCCGAAAGAGCACATCCTCCTCGTAGGCGCGATGAAAGTACGCTACCCACTGCTGCAGCCCCTGCTCTCCACCAGAAAGTGTGCCTGCACTGGGCACCAGCTCGGTATGACCTCCTGCGAGCAGCTGAAGAGCACTGAACAGGAACCACAGCGTGGTTTTCAGGCTCTGCTTGGACATGGATAACTGGATCATGAACTCATGCTATTTCTCATCACTACGACGGGCAAGCACAGAGTAGCTGTCGGCCTTCAGGCCACAGGCCGCTGCCATCGCATCTGGCTTGGGTTGCGGCCTGTGGCCTAAAGGCCGACAGCTACTCCCTGACCCATTCACTCTGATACAAGGCCTGAGGACAGGACAGTGGGTGATCTGCCATATAAGCGCGAATTCGCTCCAATTTCGCCCAGCTGCGCACCAGATGATCAAACCAGTGTCGTTGCCAGATAGGTTGGGGCAGATTGGGAATTTCGGCTAAACGAAGATATCGGGAGGCTCTTCCTTTGATTCGCTGCATATGCCCTTTTAGATCAGCATCTTCCCCGAACACGGCGAGAAGGTGCACATGATTTGAACACAACACAACGTCCCCGACGCGGAGCCCCCATGATTCTTCCTCCAGGATCGCCCTCAATACCGCATCTACAGCCGCAGGGGATGCCAACACACAGGAACCACATCCTTTTTGATCCCATTCCTCCCACACCCAAAACGGAATCATGCGGTAAGTCGGCAACAGTTCCGGACAGCGCTCTTGCAGCAACGCCTCCACGTCCTGATATTCCGGAAACATCGAAAAGCCTCGTTGTTGCAACCAACGCCGTTGGGCCCGCAAGAGCGTAGCCCCCAGATTCACATCTGCAGGCAGACTGTCAGCCAAACGCCAGGTAACAAAGACGCTTTTTCCCGCCTTGGATCGATGTGGTAGCGTATTTCGGTACTGGCGATCCCCCAAAGAGGGACGGTAGGGTCGGAAAGGAATGGGTCTTCTCATACAATATAGAAGCCCCTGACTTGGGTCTTTTCCGAAAAAAAATGTAGCTGTCGGCCTTCAGGCCACAGGCCGCAACC
>DIYK01000061.1 GCA_002429005.1 Verrucomicrobia bacterium UBA6056 | reverse complement strand
GCATCGAAGGGCCTTGCCAAGCCGAAGCCCGACGCAGTTCCGCCTAAGCCACGAATTCCGCTTTCGCCCTTTGGGCTTCTGCCTGCCAGCCATCGCCTTCCGCTGCGCTGCGGGCGAAGGCTGGTGGAGCGGAAGGGAATCGAACCCTCGACCTTCGCATTGCGAACGCGACGCTCTCCCAACTGAGCTACCGCCCCAACGGTTGGAAAAGCTAACAAAGCCCCAAAAAGCTGACAATGGTTTTCCGCCCCTTTTCGCATTGTCAGTCTTCCTGCGTTGGGGCATATAGAGGGGCCTCATCTTTATCGGGAGCCTCTATGATTGAATCAGGAAAAACATTTGTTGTGATGGGTCTGCTAGACGCCGACTCCATTGCCTACGCCATTGGAAAACTGCTCGAATCCTTCGGCGGCAAGGTGATTTACACCGTGCAGAACGAGCGCATGAAAAAGATTTTCTTCGACCGCAGCAAAAAGCTGGAAGCCGATGAAAAGGCTTCGCTGGACATTCGCTTCTGCGACATCACCAAAGATGAAGAGGTGGAAGCCCTGTTCCAAGGCATCGAAGGCTCCGTAGCCGGCGTGGTGCATTCTATTGCCTACTCCAACCCCAAAACCAGTCTGGGCGAAGAGTTTCACACCGATGCCTACGAGGATCTGACCAATGGCTTCCGCATCTCTGCGGTGTCTCTGGCTACGGTGGCTCGTTACGCTCAGCCCAAAATGACCGAAGGCGGTGGCATTGTGGCTCTGACCTTCTCTTCTCAGCTGGCTTTCGCCTTCTACAACTGGATGGGGGTAAACAAAGCTGCTCTGGAAGCCGTTGTGCGTGGCTTGGCCCGTCGCCATGGCAAAGAAGGCATTCGCGTCAACGCGGTCTCCGCCGGCCCGGTGTTCACCATCGCTGCGAAGCACATTCCGGGATTTGAGGAGCTGGGCAGTACCTGGGCAAAATCCAGTCCCTTGAACTGGGATCCGATGACCGCACAGGGCGAAGTTGCCGGTGCGGCGGCCTTCCTCCTGGGCCCCTACTCCAAACAAATCACTGGCCAGACCATCCATGTGGATGGGGGCGCCTCCGCAGTAGGCGGTGAATTGATGGATTACGAACGCGCCTAATCTAGCTGATGTTCCGTATCTGAACTCCAGGGGCCTTCGGGCCCCTTTTTTTGTGCAATCGATGCGTTCTTGACCGATTTCACCGATAGGCTCTATGCTGGAGTGGTTCCCCCGGGACCTCTTGGAGACCCTCATGAAACCGCTTCGAAGCCTTGGACTCTGCTTGCTGATGCTTATGCTGTTGCTGAGCATGCTGTCTTGTACCCGTTCCACGGCTCCCCCCATACGGGTGGCGAGCAATTTATGGCCGGGCTATGAGCCGCTGTATCTGGCCGAAGAGTTAGGGTTTTGGAACGGGGATCAGGTGCGCATGCAGGAGTTGGCATCGGCCACGGAAGTGATTCGGGCCTACCGGAATCAAAGTGTAAACGCCGCCTGTTTGACTCTCGATGAGGCCATGGGCTTGATTCGGACGGAACCCGACAGCCGCATCATTCTCATCATGGACTTTTCCTCGGGAGGCGATGCCATCATTGCTCAGCCCGGCTTTTCTTCTTTCCGGGACTTGGCTGGAAAGCGCATTGGTCTGGAACAAACGGCTCTGGGAACGTTTTTCTTAAGTCGGGCCCTCGAAAAGCATGGCATGAGCATGGAGCAGGTCGAACTCCATGCCAAAGAGTTCAATTACCACGAAGAGTTGTTCCGGAAACAGTTGGTCGATGCGGTGGTGACCTTTGAACCCGTTCGCAGTCAATTGTTGGCAGCGGGGGGAGTGGAACTGTTCAGTAGCCGGGAAATTCCCAATGAAATTATTGATGTATTGGTTGTTCGGGAAGAGCTGCTTGAACAGAACCCGGAAGCGGTGGAAGCCTTACTGCATGGCTGGTTTCTGGCATTGGATTGCATCCATCAGCAACCGGACCGGGCCTTGTTGTATTTGGGGCCTCGATTGGAACTCGAGAGCATTGAGGAGCTAAGGGCGTTATATCGACTCGCCACTCTCCCATCTTTTGAAGAAGTCTTTGCTCTTATGGAGGATCCGGAATCCAGCCTTCTTCCTATTTCACGCAAACTTGCCGGGATTATGAAAAGCAATGGGCTTCTGGATGCAGAGCCGGACTACAACAAGCTCTTTGATGCCCGAGCCTTAACCCGTTTGGATCAAGCCCCCTGAGGCTGGCTCGATACACATGTTGACCCGCTATCCACTTCGTTATGTCCTGCCGCTGCTGGCCTTCCTATTGGCCTTGGTCATGCAAGGCGTGGTCATTGGGCTGAATTACCGCCATGATCTGCAGCTCTTACGTCGCGTGGGAGAGGCCAACCTGCGTGCAGAAATGACCTTTGTTCAAGGGGTCGTGCTCGATGATGTGTCCAACGACCGGCTGTTGACCTTGAAACGAAAGCTCCAGAATCTGGCCATGAACAGCTACGACTACATGGCGATTCTGGATACGAGCGGACGGGTAACCCTGAGTGGGCGAAGCGGGGACGAAGGTCGGGTGGTTCAGGAGTTACGACCTGGCTATCAAGCTTCTCTCGCGATTCAGGCCAGCCGCGAGCGATTGGGCCTGTTGGATGTGGAATCGGACCCAACGAAAATGTTTGCGTATTTTCCCTTACGCACAGATTGGGTTGCGGTGGATCCGGAGAATAAACATGAAGTCGGAGTTCTCTATGCTGAATATGATCTGTCGTTGCAACTGAATGAGTTACAGCAAAAGTTGCGCTGGGTGAGTTTACAGAATTTTGGGTTGATCCTGATTGCGGTGATGTCCTTTGCCGCGTTGATTCATATCGTATTTTCCCGTCGTGCGGCCAAGTTGTTGCAGAGTATTGCTTCCGCACGCTCCACTCAGGAGAGCGGGCCGATCGAGCCTCTGCGCGGCGGGGATGAAATCGCGATTCTCTCGAGGAATTTTGTCGAATTGATGGCTGAACTGGATGCCCGAAATACCCGGCTTCAGGAAAGCGAACATCAGGAGCGCCGTGCCCGTCTGGTCGCCGAACATGCCAGTATGGCCAAAAGTGAGTTTCTGGCTATGGTGAGCCATGAGTTGCGCACACCCTTGAATCCCGTGGTGGGATTAAGCGACTTGATGTTGGATTGTTATGATCTGGATACGGAGACCCGGAATGGGGTGCAGACCATCAATGCCTCCGGGAAACATCTGTTACGGCTGATTGAAGGGATCTTGGATTTTTCCCGTTTGGAACTGGGGCGCACTCCTTTAGAAAGCAGCCCCATTCCATTACGGGAAGTGCTCGAGGATGCCGTGGATCTGTATCGCTGTGAAGCCCAGGCGAAAGGGTTGTCCTTGCAAGCGGACCTGAACTTACCTGAGAATCTCGCGGTGATAGCCGATCCGGCGAGTTTGAAAAAAGTAGTAGAGAATGTGCTCAATAACGCGGTGAAATTCAGTTCGGAAGGTGAGGTGCTGCTCAGCGCACGCTTCAGTTTCCAGGCGCCCGCCCGGGGGCAGTTTCGCTTACGGATTCAGGATCAGGGGCCGGGGATTCCTCCTGAAAAGTTGGATACGATCTTCAGCATGTTTGAACAAGGGGATAACTCCATCACCCGCCGCTATGGGGGGCTGGGTATGGGGCTGGCCATCTGTAAGCGTATCGTCGAACTCTATTCGGGAACGGTGAGGGCAGAGAATCATCCCGAGGGAGGCAGTATATTTCATGTGGAGATGTGCCTGGATGTGGCTGAACATTCCGCGGTGCCCACCCGGCAGGTGGAAGGCCCCACCTTTCGAAACATCCATGCGTTGCTGGTGGAAGATGATCTCGGGAATCAGATGGTGACACGTAAAGTACTCGATCACCTGGAAATCACCCATGACAGTGCCTGGAATGGGAAAGAAGCCTTGGAACTCTTGAATACGAAAGGCTATGACCTGATTCTATTGGATATCCATCTTCCGGACATCAGTGGCCTCACCGTATTGACCCAACTGCGAAAAGAGAGCTCTACCCCCGTGTTTGTGTTTACGGCCGACTCCCGGGATTCGATCAAAGCCAAGAGCCTAGAGTTGGGGGCGAATGGATTTATCCTCAAACCCATTGGTTATGAGCAATTCGTCGAATCCTTGCAGTCCGTGTTGGGTAGCTGAAGGAACTATACTGGATCTTCTGGCTGAAACAGATTCTTCAGGCAACGGGCTAGATCCTCCCGTTTCACCGGCTTGGCCAGGTGGCTGTTCATGCCAACATCCACATAGGTTGCGACTTCTTCGGGAAGGACGTTGGCGGTGAGGGCAATGATGGGGAGGCTGTAGCCTTGTTGTCGCAGCCTTCGGGTTGCCTCCACCCCATCCATGACCGGCATCTGGATGTCCATAAAGATCACATCCACGCTCATGCTTTTCATCTGATCCAAGGCCTCTAAGCCATTCCGGGCAATTTCGACCTCTACATCCAGTTGCTCCAGGAGTTTTTGGGCCACTTTTAAATTTACCGCATTGTCTTCTACCAAGAGGGCCCTCAGGGCCAGGCTGGGAGGCTCTGTAGCTAATACTGCTGCCCGACTGGGGCTTAGCTCTCGTTCCTCCAGGGGAATGGCAAAACGAAAGCTGCTGCCTTGCCCGGGACTGGATCGAACCCGGATGCTTCCTCCCATTAACTCTACGAGTGCTTTTGAAATACTGGTGCCCAATCCAGTCCCTCCATAGTTCCGGGTGCTGGAAGTATCTCCCTGTTCAAATCGTTGGAAAATGCGCTCCAGTTCCTCCCCTGTCATCCCAATTCCCGTATCCCGAACTTCCGTCACTAAGAAGGGCTGTAAGCCAGCTTCTTCCCGAAAGACCTCCACCAGAATATGGCCTTCTGAGGTAAATTTGAGGCTGTTTGACAACAGATGCATCAGAATTTGTCGGAGTCGGCCGGAGTCGCCATAAATTCCATGGGGAACGGATTCGGGATAGTTCAGGGCCATGTTGAGCCCTTTCTTTTCGGCGGCGGCATGCACAGCGGCAAGGCATTCGCTTACCAGTTCATCATAACGAAAGGGCTCGGGGGCGAGCTGAAGTTGGCCCACTTCGAGTTTCGAAAAATCCAGAATGTCCGTAATGATTCCGGTGAGGGCATTAGCGGATTCGTTGATTAACACGCCGTATTCATCTTTGGCTTGCAGGCTTCCTGCCTGCAGAAGCAGTTCTGCCGAACCAATGATTCCATTCATCGGGGTTCGGATTTCATGACTCATGTTGGCCAGAAAGGCTGATTTTGCATCTGAGGCCTGTTGAGCCTGATCTCGTGCGGCTTCCAGGTGCTGCACCGTTTTACGGAGATGCAGAAACACTAACAGGGCGGTGAGGAGCGATAAGCTGGCGCACATCAGCATAACGAACAGTGTGAGCTGTCTTTGTTGAGCTTGAGTCTGTTTCCTCTCCCTCAACAGGCGCTCCTCTTCCTGCAGCATCTTGTCCACAATGAGTCGGATTTCATCCATATACATCTTTCCGGCATCAGAGAGGACCACCACCAGTGCGGCTTCCAGGCTTTGCTCCCGACGTAAGCTGATGGTTTCGTGGAGTTCGTCCAGCTTGAGCTGAATCAGCGGGCGCATGCTTTCCACATGAGCAACTTGTGTGGGATTATCAGAAATGGTTCTGCTAAGCTGCCGCAGGCTGAGGGGCACGCTTCGCTGGGCATCATGGTAGGGCTCCAGATAATGTTCTGCCCCGGTCATGACAAAACCACGCTGTCCGGTTTCAGCATCCTGGAGGGCAGAGAGGACCCCTAAGATCTTGGCTTTGGCCTCTTGCGTATGCGCAACCCAGTTTGCGGCATCCTGGCTACGCTGAATGATCACCAGAGAGAGATACAGAGATAGAATCAGCAAGGCAAAGGCCAGAGTGAATCCCAGGCCTGCTCCTGTAAGGATGCTCGGATCTTCTGAATCTGAGGACATGGCCCCATTATAAAATGGAGGGCCATGACTCGGCAAGTACAGGGAATTTCGAATTCCTTGTATAGGGGAATGGGGCTGTATCTTCTTGCGGTAGAATATCTTCTGTAGGCATTCAGGATGGGGGTTGTACAAGAATACAATCGTTTGTACCTTTAGCTTATGCCCAAAATCTCTTTGAAACATGTTGCAGATCAGGCCGGGGTGGACCCTTCGACCGTGTCTCGCATCCTGAATCAGTCTTTTCGCTCTCATCGCTACAGCAAGGAAACGATCCTGAAGGTACAGCGTGCCGCTGAGAGCTTGGGCTATTCTGCTTCCCGCACGGCACGATCCTTACGGACCGGGAAAAGTGCGGTGCTGGGTTTGATCCTGCCCAGACTGCATAACCCGTTTTTTTCGGAACTTGCGGAAGCCTTGGAGCAAGGAGCCCGGGAGAAGGGGTACCGTCTCTGGATCAGTAGCACCGGTGCAGACCCCGCCGGACAATCGCAACAACTCCAGGATATGATGCAGTATCCCGTGGAGGGTCTCTTGTTGGTTCCCCGGACGGGGCTGGGCTTGAAGAGCTGGGGAGATGCAGGGTTGCCCTTGGTAACCTTGGACCGGAGTCTGGGCCGGGTAAATTGTCCCCATGTTGGGCTCGATGACGAAGCCGCAGCCCGGCAGATTGGAGCGGAATTGGTACGGCAGGGCTATCCTTCGGTTCAGATCTTTGGCCCAACAGAGGTGGATGACGTACAGTATCAGCAGCGCTGGTCTGCCTTGAAAGCCAGTTTGCCTCGGGGGATGAGTCTCACTGAACATCAGGATCTGCAGGGGCCGTATCGGGAAGCTTGCGCATCGCGGGTGGACGATGTGCTTCGCCGCGAAGGCCCTGCCCAAGCCTGGGTGGGTCTGAATAACGTGTGTAGCATGGGTATTCTGGAAGGGTTAAGCCGTCATGGTTTCCGCCCTGGGAAAGAAGCCGGGCTTATTGGCATTGATGACTTTTTTGCTGCCAGTCTGCTTCATCCCGGAGTGACCGTGCTGGCGCAACCCGTTGCCGAGATGGCGGAACAGGCCCTTTCCCTGTTGATGGGCCTTATGCGCAATCCTGCTCAAAGCGGCTCCGGAGAGGTTCAGCTCTTGGCCGCTCAATTACGGGAACGGGGTTCTCTGCCCCCCTTTTCACAACTCAGCACCTAAATTAGGAATGGAATGATGTTTTCTCTTTGTCGCTCTCAGCTTTTCTGGGCACTCTCCCTGAATCTATTGACCTTTTTGCGGGCGGATGGGTTTAGCGTGGATGATTTTTTGGGCAAGCCCCAGGCCTCGCTGTCTCTGAAGCTCCGTCTAGAGCATGCCTTGTGGCTGCCTGACCGCTCGGATCCGGATGCGATGCTCCTCCGGGATATCACCTTGGAATCGGAAGTCGTGGAAGGGCGTTTGCCTGCGGATGCACTGGGATATGCCTGTTTCTGGGAAGGGCCATTGTACCAACGGGAAGGCTATAACAAAGCGGATCACGAATGGCGGATCCGCTCGGTGAAGTGGATCAAGGATACACTCGTGCTGAATGCCAGACTACGGGTTTCGCGGGATATGTGGGGGACGGGTGGAGGATGGGGAGAATACCAAATCCGTTTGCAGCGGAATCAGGATGAAATTCAGGGGAACTTCGAAGCTGAGTTGAATGGGAAAAAGCTTCAGGGGAATCTTACGGGGACTCTAAGCGAGCTCTGGCCCCGGCCGGTAGAAGGATTTCAAGCGCTCCAAGCACGAGAACATCCACGCCTGCTCTTTCGGGCGGAGGATATTCCCGCCCTGCGAGAAAAGGCAAAAACGGAAGAAGGGCAGCTGATCGTTAAGCGACTCCGGGAGGTCCTGGCTTCCTCTGATGAGGAAATCGGGAAGGAAACCTGTGGCTATGAAGCCGCGGGGCAGGCTTTTTTGTACACCCTGACGGGGGAACGGGCCTATGCGGATCGGGCTCAGGAGATCGTAGCTCGCATTGTCGGCGAGGGCTACACCAAAGGGAGTGGTCGTGGTGGTAATTTATGGCGTGAACTTGGGGTGAAGCGTATTCTGACTGCGGCTCCAGCCGTAGGGGTCGCTTTGGCTTACGACCTCTGTTACGAGGTCTGGCCGGAGTCGTTCCGGGATCAGATTACGGAGGAATTGGAACAAAAGGCCCGGCGTCTGGTGATTGGGGTGGGGCGACAGGAATATAACGATAACCCGAGCAGTAACCATTATGCGATTTGCAATGGGGCAGGGGGGCTGGCCGCTCTGGCGATCTTTGACGAGCCTGGAAGCTATCCGGCCGCGCCTTTGGATCCCACTCAGCTGCTGAAGATCCCTGTGGATCCGGAGTTTCGTGTGGAAAAGGGCATGCCGGTCTCGCGACTGGTTCCAGGGGAATTACCCTCCTCCTGGTTGTGGGCAGGTCCTTGGAAGCCGGAAAGTATTGAGATCGACTTTCTGCAAGAAGCGGGGGGGCGCAGCACGCTTTTACCTCGATCCGGAACGGAGCTGGCGTGGAAGGGAGAGCGATTCCGATTTGCAGAAATGCCAGCGAAAGGCTTGGTGAATAATCGCTACACCGGGAACCAGGATGCGCTACACCTGGTGGGGTTGATCGACCGAAACTACCACAGCACGGTGTATCTCTTCACCGTTGTGCACAACGAAGAAGATGCCCTTTTACGCTACCGCTGCGAACATGGAGGGACCCGGGCCTTTTTACAAGGGGTTGAGCTGCGGGACGGTATGGGCATCGAGTTGGCTGCAGGGAGCTATCCACTGATGCTGCAAGTGGGGATCGGGGCGACCAATGACTGGGGGATGATTCTCTCTCGTCCCCGATTCGAAAACCTGATCGAGGAAGAATTGGAGCAAGCCAAACGCATCTATGTGCTTGAGAAGGCTGCTTGGGAAGAAGGCTTAGCCGCCTATGAGGCCCGGGGGGGAACCCGCCCGCTGGCTCATAAGATTCTCAAGCTGGCTACAGCACATCTACAACGCCACCTGGAGATGTCTTACGGAGAGAAAGGTTGGTATAACGAGGGCAATGGGTACAAACGCTATGCCTTGCGCCAAGGGGCCTTCCCCTTTCTGCAGGCCTATGAGCAGGTCATGGGCCGTGAATTTATCTACGAAGATCGGGGCGAATGGATTTTGTTGGAGTGGATGAGTAAAGCCATTATTCGCCAGGATTCACTCAGCCTCCCCTTGTATGGACCCGGAGAGCGACAATGGACAACCGGCTTTACCAGCGGAGATTTTTCCCTGGGAATGGGACTGTTACCTGAACGCGATCATGGCGTGGCCCGTTGGCTGTTCAACCGTCGATATGGGTTGCAGGGGGATCAATCCTTCGACATCTCCCGGCCTCATCATGCGATCTTTGCGTTGGTACATCTTCCCCTGGACGCAGAAGAGGAACATCCCTCCACCCGGCTGCCCCGGGCTCATCGGGATCACTATCACGGAGGCATGCTGTTTCGGAAAGGCTGGAAGGATGATCAGGATATTCTGGCAAGCATTACCAGCAAAGAGCGGCCTCTTCCCGGTTGGAATTTTTTTGATGCAGCCAGCTTTCGGATTCTAGGCTTTGGTTCCCAATGGGCTTGGCGGGGCGAAGAAGGGGTTTCCAAGAAACGAGGACATCGGGAGCATGAAAATGTGTTGCAGGTTCAAGGGGTTCGGGGAGCCTTTGGCGCCGAAACCTTGAGCTGGTCAACGGAAGAGGATGGTTCCGGCCAGGTCCGGATGCGCATCGTACATCCCTATCTGGGTGAGGCGGAAGGAAAGGGGCAGCCGCCCCGGGACCTGGGCATCCGTGGAGAGCGAAGCTTTGCGGTCAACTATCACCCATCTTCCGGAACCGCCGCGGTGTTTGCCATACTGGATCGATTGTCAGGCTCGGATGCCGCGGAGTGGATCATGCATAGCGGGGTTGAGGATTTCGAGGCGCACCCCAAAGGATTTACGCTGCGGAATGAAGCTGGAAATACCCTCCGGGCTCATTTTTTGAGTGAAGCTCCTCTGGAGATTACCAAACTGGGAGACCGGATCCGTGTGTCCGGAGCCGCAGAATATCTTGTGCTGATGACCCTGAACCCTGGAGAAGCTCCGCCGCTCCTCTTGGAAGGGAATCTCGAGAAGGCTCAGGGACTGATTGGGGATATGAAGTTCCTGCTCGATCAGAAAGGAATCCGCTTCCTCCCAGCTCCGGATTCAGTCCCTTAGTTGCTACGAAACACCTCAAAGACGCGATCTTCTGGTCGAAGATTTTCCCGCCAGCAGCAAGCGCCTGCAATACAGTCAAGTACCTGACCCGGATCACATCCATAGATGCCGCTTGCCCAGACCGGATTAAATTCGACCAAGCAAAGTTCTCCCTGCGTAAGCATGGCAACATCCACCACGACAGCCCTTGGCACTAAGTCCGGAATATTCTGAAGGAGATCTGCGGTAAATGCCCATGCGGGGTGCTTAGGTTCCAGTTCTCCTACGGATTCACCTACAAATTCTTGGTCACGAAAGTATGCGGATCCTGTTTTGACAACGCCATCTAGACAGAAAAACCGGAATTCATCTTTCATGGAGACTCTCTCAGAAAGAAAGAGTTCTTCGCTGTCCGGACAGGTAGCAAGCCCTGTAACGTCTTGGATGGAGGTATAGACTCCTGCCTGAAAAAATTTTTGATCGACGGGCTTCACAAAGGCAGGAAACATTTCATCGCGCAGATCGGATTTGCGGAGGTATTCCATACGCCTCTTTAGGTAGCGTTGCGGGGCCCTGCTAAGCGAATTCAGTAAGGGGCGCAGTAAGACAATATCCAATTCCTGACTAAAATATTCAGCCGTAAAGCCCTCGGCATACACCAAGGGTGCGCCCTCCCGTGTTGCCTCGGAAAGATCGTGATTCCGCATTCGGTATACGGAGTAGCCACGCTTTCTGGCCTCCTCCGCTAAGAGGCGGCCATCATCCGTGTAGCGCTGACCCAGATAAAGAGTATGCCCCGCAGTCTGGGACACCGTTTATCCTTCGTATTTCAAGACGACCGCACCCAAGGGGGGAAGTTTCATGGGCACAGAATGCTCATGGCCCATCCAGGGAATGGGCTCACTTTGCAACCAGCCACTGTTGCCTACGTTGCTACCGCCATATTCTTCCGAGTCACTGTTGAGGATTTCTTTGTAGCCTCCAGGGAGGGGAACCCCCATGCGGTAGTCTTCTCGCACGACCGGGGTAAAGTTCATGGCAACCAGAACCCGGTCCCGTTCATCTTTCCCTTTTCGCATGTAACAGAGAATACTCTTTTCATGGTCGTGGAGATCGATCCATTCAAAGCCTTCCCCACTGAAATCATATGCATGCAGTGCAGGAATCCCTTTGAAAATATTGTTCAGATCCCGCAAGAGGTTCCGCATTTTGTAATGCGGTTCGTACTGAGTGAGATGCCACTGCAGCGAACTTCCACTGTTCCATTCGTTCCACTGCCCGAACTCACCTCCCATAAACAAGAGTTTCTTGCCGGGGTGGGTCCACATATAGGTGTAGAGCAGGCGGAGGTTGGCAAATTTCTGCCAGAAGTCACCCGGCATTTTGTCGAGCATACTCTTCTTCCCGTGCACCACTTCATCATGAGAGAGCGGGAGAATGAAGTTTTCGTTGAACGCATAGATCAGCGAAAAGGTAATTTCCCCGTGGTGGTATTTACGGTGGATCGCCTCTTTCTCTATGTACTCGAGGGTATCGTTCATCCAGCCCATGTTCCACTTCAGGCCAAAGCCCAGACCACCGAGGTAGGTGGGCCGGCTGACCATAGGCCAAGCGGTGGATTCTTCGGCAAAGGTCAGGAAGCCTGGGAATTCACGGTGTACCACCTCGTTGAATTGTTTGAGGAAGGATACCGCTCCGAGATTTTCCCGTCCCCCAAACTGGTTGGGGATCCACTCCCCGGATTTACGGCTGTAATCCAGATAAAGCATACTGGCCACCGCATCCACCCGAATGCCGTCGAGGTGATAGACATCTGCCCAGAACATAGCGGAGGAGAGCAGGAAGGTCCGAACCTCATTCCGGTCATAGTTGAAGATCAGCGTACCCCAGTCCCGATGTTCGCCTTTACGGGGGTCCGCGTGCTCATAGAGGTGACTGCCATCAAAGTAGGCCAAACCATGCGGGTCTTTGGGAAAATGGGCAGGAACCCAGTCCAGGATCACGCCGATACCTTCCTGATGGCAGCAATCGACAAAATATTTAAAATCATCCGGGCTGCCAAAACGCGAGGTGACCGCAAAGTAGCCCAGGGTTTGATAGCCCCAGGAGCCGTCGAAAGGATGCTCCGTAATCGGCATCAACTCAATATGGGTAAAGCCCAGGCTTTTGACATAGGGAAGCAAATCTGCCGCCAGTTCCCGATAGCTCAGGAAACGATCGCCTTCATCCGTAACCCGTTTCCAGGATCCCAGATGGCATTCGTAAATGGAGATAGGCTGATTGAGAGGGTCCGGCTCTTCCCGGCGCTGTGTCATCCAGGCCTCATCCTGCCATTCGTAGGCGTGAACGTCCCAGACTTTGGAGGCCGTACGTGGGCGCACTTCTGAAGCAAAGGCAAAGGGATCGGATTTATGAGCGAGGAAACCGCTTTTTCCTTTAATCTCAAACTTATAGAGGTCGCCTTCCCCAAAATGAGGGAGGAACAGCACCCAGATCCCGGAGGATCCCAGGTTTTGTAAAGGATGCGTGCGGCCATCCCAGCGGTTAAAATTGCCAATCACCGACACGCGGTCTGCTCCGGGGGCCCATACAGCAAAACGGACGCCCTTCACCCCATTCTGCTCTACCAAATGAGCGCCCATATAATCATAGGTGCGGTAGTGATTCCCTTCACCGAAGAGATACAGGTCGGTATCCGGAATATCGACCCGATATTCAAACGCGTAGGGATCGAGCTCCTCACGGCTTTCCCCATCCCGCCCCTCAATGCGGTAGCTGTAGGCAAAGGGTTTGTCCTCTAGTTTCAGTTCAAACAGACCGCTTGCCTGAACGGGCGCCATGGCCAAGGCCTCATTCCCACGTAAGAGTGTGACCTCTTTCGCATGCGGTTGAAAACAGCGTACGACCCAGCCCCCATCTTCTGCCGCTTGAGGGCCTAACACCCCATAAGGATTATAATGATTGGAGTGAATGATCCGTTTCAGATCATTCGGCAGGGACGGCTCGGAGGAGAGTTCTGTCGACATAAAGGTGCCCGGGGTTAGAGACGCTTTCCGCACGCTGTAACAGGAAGCGCCCCCTAGACAAGCTTCAAAAGCATCTGCTCATGGAATGAATACCACAAGGTGCTTTTTGCTCGATTGAGAATACAATCTTGTTATCCCGGAGGGAGCTCATGAACATCGCCCTGTTTACCGATAGCTTCCTGCCTCATGTCTCCGGGGTCAGTTCGACAGTGATCAATCAGGCGAATGCCTTAGCCCGAAGAGGGCATTCTTTGCTCATTTTCCGCCCCCGGGCGACCGGAGTTCATCACAAAAACGTGATTGAGCGTAGTGGAGAGCTACATGCCCGGATCCGGGATGTGCCTCTGAGCCTGCCTACCCGGCACATTCCGGATTTACGGGTGGCGATTCCTACCGTAGCGCCAAACCTGCCTGCACTTCGCCGATTTAAACCGGATGTCATTCATGTGCATACGGAGTGGGGCTGCGGATGGGAGGGGGTGTGGCTGGCTAAAATGATGCAACGTCCTTTGGTTGGTACCTTTCATACCTTTTTCGCCGAACCGGAATATCTGCGTCAGTTCAAACTACCCGATAACCGAATTAGTCAGAAGATGATCTGGCGCTATTCCGTATTTTTTTACAACCACTGTGAGCGGATTCTCTCTCCCAGCCTGAGTGTGGCTGAACAGTTGGTGGCCCGGGGGATTCAGCATACCCCACACCTGCTGTCCAACGGCATTCCGGATATTCCACTTTGTCCCGAGGCCGATTTGGAGCGGGATCGACAGCGTTTGGGACTTCCACGCCGTTGTGTAGCCTATGTGGGTCGTCTGGCAGCGGAAAAATCCCTGCCCGTGTTGATGCGTGCCTTTGCAGCTTGTCTGAAGCAGGAAGCCGAACTGGGCCTGATCCTGATTGGGGATGGACCGCAGCGGGACGAATTGGAGGCGCTCGCTGCAGAGTTGAACATCGCGCACGCCGTCTTCTTCCTGGGGCGCATTGATCATCAGGAATTGATCGATCGAAATGTATTTCGACTGGCGCAGCTGCTGGTCCTGCCCAGTCGAACAGAAAATCAACCCGTCAGTATCCTGGAAGCCATGGCCCAGGGGCTGCCTGTGGTCGGAGCCGACGCCCGGGGGATTCCTGAAATGATTGAACCCGGTGAGAATGGGCTCTTGTTTGCTCCCGAGCAGGTGCAGGCGTGCAGCCAAGCCATGCTCCGCCTGCTGCAGGATCCATCCCTGTGGCAGCACTGTTCACAAGGCGCGTTTGCTTTTGCGGCTGAGAACAACATTCATAGTGTGGCCGGCAAGCTGGAAGGGCATTACGAATCCGTGATCGAAGCCAGAGCCGGACGAAAGCGCCGCAGAGAGCGCTTACAGCTACTCCGGGAACGGGCTAGTCGCCGCAACCAACGAGGGCAGGAGTCAAAATGATGAACGAAATGGATATTGCACTCGCTCTGGGAGGCGGCGGGGTGCGTGGTCTTGCGCATATTCCTATGCTCGAACGTGTGGAAGCCCATGGAATGAAGGTGAAGGCGGTCGCCGGTACCAGCATGGGAGCCATTATTGGTGCTCTGGTGGCTTCGGGAAACTCTGCCGCGGAGATCCGTGAAGGCATCGACCGTCACATCATCCGCAGCGATGACAAGGTGAAGGATATCTTCGAAAAGAAGAATGATCTTATGATTTGGCTCAAGGCGGTGGGGCCCTCCTGGCATCGAAGCGGACTGCTCACAGCCGATGGCTTTCTCGGGTATCTGCTCGAACAGTTGGACGCAGAACACTTTGAGGATCTGAAGCTGCCCTTGAAGGTGGTGGCTACGGATTTTCTCAGCGGGGAACCCGTGATTTTTGAATCCGGCCCTCTCTTACCTGCACTGCAAGCCAGTATGTCGATTCCCGGCGTCTTTGTGCCGGTGGAGTTGGATGGCCACTTGCTGGTAGACGGCGGGGCTTGCCTCAACTTACCCTTTCCGCTCTTGGAAGAGCTGGGACTTCCCGTCATCGCTTTGGATGTGGCTCCGACACGCTTGAAGGAAGAGTTGGCCAAACCCAACCTGGTGGATGCCACCATTGGTATGTTTGATATTCTGGTGGATCGCGTCACGCATCTTCAGCGTCATCACTGTGAGCCTGCCTTGTATCATCGGCCCAGGCTAACCGGAATCCGGGTGATGGATTTTGATAAAATTGAAGAAGTCTTCGAGCAGTGTGAGCCCAGTCTGCCGGAATTGGATCGAAAACTGAAGGCCTTGTTAGGGACAGATTCGTTCGCCTAACGTTCTTTGGATAAGCGGATGTGATCCGGGATGACCTGTAAAACCCTCTCCTTGAGGGCTTCTGCGGCTTCGGGGTCGCCGAACTGAGCTTCCAGGGTCACGGCTGAATTGGACACGGCGAGTGCATCCAGTTCTTTGTAACGGCCCCAGCGTGGGGAGTTGCGCAATTCTTCTTTGCTCATGTCTTTGGGGCGTTCCTCCATCATGAGTTCGGTGGCGTGCCGCAAGCCCTCCAGGGCTTGCTCAAGCAAGAGCTTCTGTTCAGGAAGAGCAATGGATAAACTACCGTCCTCGCTCAAGCCCCGCACTTCTTTCAGTTGGAGCATCGCCCGGCTTTGATGCAGCTGGAAGGCGTAGGGATTGTGCTCCAAACCCTCTTCAATCAGCTGTTGTGCGGCTTCAAGATTTTCGGACTGAACCCAGAAGGCGCCAAGGATGTATCCACGCACATAGGCTGGGTCACTCAAGGTCATCATCCGAAACCAGGGGATGAGTTCATTGCCCTCACTGTGCAAATGATGCTCGCTGGGATCTCGCCAAGGTTTGACCTCCCGCTGCATGCGACCGATCCATCCACGGTAGTCCTGCTGTTCGGAGGGAATAAGGGTTTCGGCGGCAGCGTGATTATGGTCATGATCATGCTCTCCGTGCCCATGATCGTGATCATGCGGCCCGTGTGCATGTCCATGATCGTGATCATGCGGCCCGTGTCCATGCCCATGATTGTGATCATGTGGCCCGTGTGCATGCCCATGATCGTGATCATGTGGCCCGTGTGCATGTCCATGATCGTGGTCATGAGGCCCCTGTGCATGTCCATGATCGTGATCATGCGCGCCGTGTCCATGCTTCGGCCCTGGGGCATCGAGAGAATGACCGGAATTTTCTTCGACCTGCTCCGGTTGACTGGCTTCATCTTGATGAGGGACATAGCCGACCCCACCATGGAGATAGCGTTCGGTTTTCAGGAAGAGGAGATCACTGGTGCCGGTACGAAATTCTCCGAGAATGCGGGCCAAGGCACTTCGGTTGACTTCCACCCGTTGGCGGCGATTTCCCTGAAGTTCATCCCGGTTTAAATCACTGGGAATGAACAAAGACAGTGCCGCAGCGGCCGCAGAACTGATCGCAATGGGAATCCAGGCCCTCATAAGGCTTTCCTCCGGAAAACACTGCGACAGCTGAAATGGCAAATGCAGAGCCAAACGGCCGGGTAAAGCAGGAGGGGGATCCACTCCGCCGGGCTCAGGGCTGTAGCCCCGGACGTGACCCGGGTGGCGAGCTGTAAACTGCCGAAGCGGGGAATCAGATGTTTGAATATGAAAAGGTCCGGCAGAATACGGAAGAGGAATTCTCCTCCGAAAATGAGTCCTAAACAGCTCAGCGTGGCTAGGGCTCTGGGCAGGCACAGTCCGAGAAGCAGGGCAAATGCGGCCGCCCAGGCGATCGCTAAGGGCTGGAGCAACAGATACTGAATCAACATGCCCCGGTTCATGATAGAGGGAGTCGGGGATACGATCAGGGTCAGCAATAAAAAGATCAGGGTGACCGAAATGCCGGACAAGGCTGCGCTGAGGAAGCGGCCGCTGAGTAAGGTGTCCCGATCCAGAGGACGCGCTAAAAGAGGATAGATACTTCGGTTTTCGATATCATCGGGCATTTGGCGTAAGCCGGTGAGTGCGGCTAGGATCAGTCCCAGACTGACTGAGAGGGTGAGGCCCAGATTCAGCATAAACGAATCTGCCTCCAGGCTTCGCTCGCCCACACTGCGGGCTCCCAATGCGATTAGCAAGTACAGGCTCATGAGCAGACAGAGTACTTGAATGCCCTGTCTTCGGGCCAGTTCCAGGAGACCGGCCCGGAGGAGAAGCTTCAGCTGTTGTCCTTTCTGGCTCATAAGGGGCGCCTCCGGAAGAGCCACAAGGTGATCCCCAGATAGAGCGCGCTGAACAGGAAGGCGTAGAGGCTGAGCTGAAACATCACGGAAGCGGAAAGCGGATCCCACAGTTCCCCATGCACATTTTTCTCTGCAAGGCTGAACAGGGGAAGTTGGGGAAGAAGCCAGGTCAGGACTTCGAGTACACGCCGGGTCAGTACATTGGACTCCTCGTAGATCAACAGGAACAGATTACTGATCACCGAAGACAGAGTGAGCAGGAGCAGCCCAACCGAGATGGCTGCATCCAGATTAAACAGCAGAGAAAGAAGGAGCGAGAGGCTGGTCATGAGCAGGACCATGCATAGCTGTAGCCACAGATGCTGCAGCAGAAGATGGCCATACAGGGGGGCTCCCAGGCTGAGGCAGCCCAGCAGATACAGTCCCAGGAACAACAGTAGGCAAAAACAGCCCGCGGCGGAAACGCCCAGAAGTTTTCCCATCAGGTAACTGCTCCGGCTCAAGGGGCGGGCCAGTAGAGGATAAATCGTCCGCGCGCTGAACTCACGGGGTAACTGCCGTGCCCCCAGCACCAGTACGGTGAGCGCGGTAGCACCACTCATAATGTTCAGTGCCATTTCCCGATAGAATTTACTCATCCCTTCTATCTGGAAAAACCGAATCTGCCCCAGCCATAGGATCAGACCGGAACAGATGGCCACAATCACATACAGTTCTTTTCGGCGCAGCGCTTCCAGCCAGACGACCCGTGCCACATGAAACATCTGAGTGACACTGCTCACGCCTTTGCATTCTCCTCTCGGAGCGTATCAATGTAGAAGGCTTCCAAGGAGCGATCGCCACATTCGGCCTTCATGGCCTCCAGAGGTAGGTCCCGGAGCAAACGGCCTTGATGAATCATGATTACCCGATCGCAGAGACTTTCGACTTCATTCAGCTCATGAGAGCTGAAAAACAAGGTGCAGCCCTGTTCCTTCAATTCCAGCAGTAGTTGCCGTAGATCATGACGCCCCAAAGGGTCTAATCCCGAGGAGAGCTCATCGTAAATGAGTAATTCCGGCTCAGCAATCAAGGATTGGGCAATGCCCAAGCGCTGTTGCATGCCCTTGGAGAAACTCTTGAGCAGATGTTCCCCCCGTCCAGCGAGGCCGACTTTTTCCAACAATACCGGAATCCGGGTTTTGAGCTGCTCTTTGCTCAAACCACTGAGACCTCCGTACAGCTCCAACAGTTCCCGGGCTTTGAGAAAGGGGTAGTACAAAGAGACTTCCGGTAGATAACCAATCCGCTCGCGGCTTGCAGAGCTTCCCGCTTCCTCTCCAAAGACCTGCACAGATCCCGCTTCCGGATAGCGAAAGCCCATAATGACCTTCAGGGTCGTGGATTTACCGGCTCCGTTGTGGCCAATGAAGCCTACACACTCTCCCGGGAAGACTTCGAAGGAAATGCCCTTCAGGGCCTGATTTCGTTTTTTTCCCCGGCCGTAAGCCACCTGTAGATTGCGCACAGAAAGAAGTGGAGGGCGCTCAATTTCGCTCATGGGCCTACATTAGTACTCTTGAGGTACAGGGTCAAGGGAGGCTTTCTTCTGGGAGGGGTTTTGGCATGATCTTGACTGTAGCTACTTTGTGGATCATCAGGGATGCATCATGAACCAGATGGAGCTGATCTTATTTATTGGGATTCAAGCCAGCGGGAAATCGACCTTTTTTCAAAAACGCTATGCGGAGAGTCATGTGCGGATCAATTTGGATATGTTGAACACCCGGCGGAAAGAAACCATGCTCTTAAACTGTTGTTTGGAGATGCCGCAGCCCTGTGTAATTGATAACACCAATCCCAGGGTTCTGGATCGAAAGCCCTACATTGAGGCTGCCAAAGAAAAAGGTATTGCTGTGAAGGGGCTCTATTTCCGCTCCTCCTTACATGAATGTTTAGAACGGAACCGCCTTCGAGAGGGAAAAGCCCGCATTCCAGATTCAGGCATCCGGGCCACGCAACATCGCCTGGAACTTCCTGATCTGCAGGAAGGGTTTGACCAATTAGCATATGTTTCAATCGATGCTGCAGGTGAATTCGTCGTGAAACCATGGGATGTGATGCTGTGAAATTTGATGATCTCGATGCCCGAATGCGTAGATATGAGCAGTCTTGCGACTTTGCCGTGCTGCCTGGACTCTACATGGTAGCCCGGATCGATGGGCGTAGCTTTACCCGTCTCACCAAGGAACGGCATTCCTTTGAGGCTCCCTATGATGAGCGCTTTCGCGATTATATGATCGCTACGGTCACGCATCTGATGACCTGTGGCTTTCGCATCGTGTATGGCTACACGCAGAGTGATGAAATCTCGTTACTGTTTCATCTCAATGAAAACCTCTTTCAACGCAAACTGCGTAAGCTCAATTCTGTATTGGCCGGGGAGGCTTCCGCTTCCTTTTCATTATCTCTGGGAGATCTGGCTGTGTTTGATTGTCGGATCAGCCAGTTGCCCGGGCCGGAAAAGGTGCTGGAATATTTTCGCTGGAGGCAGGAAGATGCTCACCGGAATGCATTAAATGCGCACTGTTATTGGACCCTGCGTAAGGAAGGGCAAGGCGCAAAAGCGGCCACATCTTATTTGAAAGGAAAAAGCGTCACGGCGAAGAATGAGTTTCTTTTTTCCAGGGGGATCAATGTGAACGAGTTGCCTGCCTGGCAGAAACGGGGCGTGGGTCTCTATTGGCAAGATTATGAGAAGCAGGGCTTCAATCCGAAAACCGGAGAAGACGTTCGCAGTGTAAGGCGCCGCATCCACGTGGAGATGCAGCTACCTTACCGTCTTGAATATGAGGAGCTGCTCCAAAAGCGCCTGGATGAAATGGGTGTTTAAGCCCTTTGGGTGCTGTCCGGCCAGCGAGGTTCCTGATCCTCGTAGCGATCTTTACATTTGTCAGGGCTTTGTTAGGTGGCTTCTATGAAACTTATCGTCTTACATGGCCCGAATTTGGGCCGCTTGGGTCAACGGGAACCGGGGGTGTACGGATCGGGGACCTTGGCACAGATCAATGAAAGGCTTCAGGAGCTGGGCGCAGAGCTGGATGTGGAGCTGGAATGCCGCCAAAGCGATGTAGAAGGGGAGCTGGTAGGCTGGATTGGACAGGCCGCTGCGGAAGGATTTTCGGGAATTCTGATCAATCCGGCTGCCTATACCCATACTTCAGTGGCCTTGAGGGATGCACTGTCCGGAGCTGGAATCCCCGCTGTGGAAGTTCATTTGTCCAATACGCATGCGCGGGAGGCCTTCCGCCACAACAGTTTAACTGTTCCTGTATGTGTGGGCCAGGTGCTCGGATTTGGTGCCGAAAGCTATGCCATCGGCCTGCGGGGATTGCTTTCGCATCTTCGCTCGACACAGCAGGTCTAACCCTTTAAAAAGACTCTCTCTCATCTTAGGAGACCCATATGGAATATAAGGATTTGAAAAAGATCATCGACCTCGTGAAGTCGAATGATATCGTAGAATTTGAAATCAAAGACGGCGATTTTGAGCTGAGCACCAAGCTGCGTAGCAGCGAAGTGGTGGTTGCAGCTCCGGCTCCGGTCGCGCTGCCTCAGGCTCTCCCGGCTCCGGCCGCTCCAGCCGCGGCTCCTGCTGCAGCTCCTGCAGAGGAAAGCAGTGGTCCGGGGATCAGCTCGCCTATGGTGGGCAGCTTCTATCGCGCGCCCTCTCCGGACGCAGATCCCTTTGTGAAAGAAGGCGATGTGGTGACTCCGGAAACGACCGTCTGCATCATCGAAGCGATGAAGGTGATGAATGAGATCAAAGCTGAAGTGAAGGGTAAGATCACTAAGGTTCTGGCAGAGAACGGCGACGCTGTGGAATACGGTCAAACGCTGTTTGAAATTCAACCCCTCTAAGAAAGCAGGACCGAGATGGAACGTGTCCTGATTGCCAATCGCGGCGAAATTGCTCTGCGGATTATCCGCGCCTGCCGGGAACTGGGGATTCATACGGTTGCGGTATACAGCGAAGCTGACCGCGAAGCCGCTCACGTGCAGCTGGCAGATGATGCGGTCTGCATAGGCCCCGCACCTGCTGCAGAGAGCTACCTCAAAATTTCCAATATCATCAGCGCGGCAGAAGTCACCGATGCGGATGCCATCCACCCTGGCTATGGATTCCTTGCGGAAAACGCCGATTTCGCTGAGATCTGTGCCAACTGTAATCTGAAGTTTATCGGACCCTCCCCCTCCGCCATTCGTCGTATGGGCGATAAAAACACCGCCCGGGAAACCATGAAGGCGGGTGGCGTACCCATTACTCCGGGCAGTGATGGCCTGGTGGAATCGGAAGAGGAAGCCCTGAAATTGGCTCAGGGCATGGGCTATCCGGTCATCATCAAAGCTACCGCCGGTGGCGGAGGCAAAGGCATGCGCGTTGCCCGGGATGATGAGGGCCTTCGCAACGCCTTCACCACGGCACGCCATGAAGCCGAGCGCGCCTTTGGAAACGCCGGCGTGTATCTTGAGAAATATGTGGAAAGCGCCCGTCACATTGAAGTGCAGGTGATCGCTGACGAACATGGAAATGTGGTGCATCTGGGCGAGCGGGACTGTTCTTTGCAGCGCCGCAACCAGAAGGTGCTGGAAGAGGCACCTTCTCCTGCTTTGGCTGATGAATTGCGCCAGGAATTGGGTGATGCTGCGGTAAAAGCAGCCCAGGCCGTGGGCTACAGCAATGCCGGGACGGTGGAATTCCTGTTCGATGAAACCGATCAGAAGTTCTACTTCATGGAAATGAACACCCGGATTCAGGTAGAACACCCGGTCACGGAAGAAGTTACAGGGATCGATCTGATTAAAGAGCAGATCCGTGTTGCCAGCGGAGAGGTCCTGAGCTTCAGCCAGGAGGATGTGCGCATGTTCGGTCATGCCATCGAATTCCGGGTGAATGCAGAAGACCCCTCACGCAATTTCGCACCCTGCCCAGGGAAGATCAATTGGGTCAATTTCCCAGGCGGACTGGGAGTACGAATCGATTCCGCGGTATATCCCGGTTATATGATTCCTCCCTACTATGACAGCATGGTGGGGAAACTGATCGTGCACGGTCGCGATCGGGAAGAAGCGCTGGCCCGCTTGGGTCGTGCTTTGGATGAATTCCTCATCGATGGACCTTCCACCACCATTCCTTTGGGACTGGCGCTGCTGAAGGACGCCACCTTCCTCTCCGGCCGCTATAACACCCGTTATCTTGAAAGCTATATGGAGAGCTATGAGCCTCCGCCAACCCGGGGAGATGCCTGATGTCTGAGTGTGATTTGGTCATTGTGGGTTCCATTGGCTTGGATACCATTAAAACTCCGTCCGAAACCCGGGAATTGCTGCTGGGTGGTTCTGCCAGTTATGCCTGTGCTGCGGCTTCCTTCTTCTGCAAGAATGGCATGGTCGGGGTCGTAGGGGATGATTTTCCTGAAGAATACCTGGAATGGTATCGCGGTTTTTCCGTAGATCTGCAGGGTCTGCAACAGAAAGAGGGCCGGACCTTCTTCTGGAGTGGCGAGTACGAAGAAAATATGGATAACCGCCAGACCCTGGAAACGGTCTTGGGAGTGTTCGAATCTTTTGAACCGGTGCTTCCGGAAGCCTATCGCTCGGCCCCCTATGTTTTTCTGGGGAACATGGCTCCCGCCCTGCAGTTGCATGTGTTGGAACAGATGGAGAATCCCAAACTGGTGCTGGCTGATACCATGGATCTGTGGATCAACATTGCCCGAGATGAGCTGACACAGGTGATTTCTAAGGTGGGCATGCTCACGCTCAACGAGTCGGAAGCTCGCTTGTACACTGGCTGTGATAACCTGGTGGAGGCTGCTCATGCCTTACTCGAACTGGGTCCGGAGCATATCCTCATCAAAAAAGGCGAGAATGGCAGCATGTTGTTCAGCCGCAATGGCAAACGCTTTATTCAGCCGGCCTTTCCGCTTCCGCAGGTTACGGATCCCACCGGAGCCGGCGATACCTTTGCTGGTGCGCTCATGGGCTACCTGGCTCAGGAAGCTTCCACAGACGAGGCTGCAATCCGTCGTGCCATGCTGCACGGTTCGGTTGTCGCATCTTTTGAGGTGGAGGCCTTCAGTCTCGAACGTCTCCGCAGCCTCAGCGAGAGCGACCTGAAGGACCGGGTGGAGGAGCTCCGGGAGATGATGCGGGTCGACTAAGGCCGCAACCGGAACCCCTATGGCGGCAAAAAAGAAACAGAGCAGCTCCAAAAGCAAAGCGGACGCGAAAAAGAAGGCCCAGGAAGAAGAGGCCAAGGGAAGTCTGCGCCGTCAAATCTGGGGAATTCTCCTCTTTGGCGTCACCGTCCTGTTGCTGCTCAGTTTACTTTCCTACCAGCCGAATGACATCGCAGCGGTTCAGAGTCCGCCCAATCAACCTACTCAGAACCTGATTGGGTGGCTGGGGGCCTGGGTTTCGTATTTTTCTTTCCTTCTGCTTGGCTTGTCAGCCTATGTCTTGCCCTTGTTGACCGGGATTCAATGTGGGCTCTGTTTCTTTGCGGAGGAATTGAGACCGGGGATGAAATTGGGAGCGAAGTTGGGCTGGATGCTTCTGCTGTTGCTCTGTCTCTGCTGCGGACTGGAGCTGATGGAGGCTCCTTTGAGTTCCATGCTGCAAGATCGCAATCTCCCTTTTGCCGGAGGAGCTTTGGGGCATCTGGTGGGCAGCATGTTCCTGATTCGCTTTATGGGTGAAATCGGCGTGGGCATCCTGTTAGTCATCGTGGTGTTGCTGACCTCCGTATGTCTCTTGGATTTCCAACTCAGTGAGATTCTACGCAATCCGCGGGAACGCTTTGCTCCTCTCCTACAGTGGCTGCTTCCCCCGGAAAGTGATGAAGAGCTGGACGAGGAGGACGAACTCGACGAAGAAGTGGCCGAACCGGTTGAGAAAAAACCCCGGAAAAAACGGAAACCCAAAGAGGCTCCTGAGCCGGAGCCTGAACTGATGCCGGATCCGCTCTTTGCTGAGCAACCCGAACCCGAAACGGAAAACGATCTGCCACTCGAGCCTCCCGAAGAGGAGCTCCCGTTGAGTGTTCCTGTTCCCGAACCCATGTCCATGGAGTCGGCTCCGCCTGAACCGGAACCTGTCATGCCGGAAGAGCCGCCTCTGCCCATGCCGATGGATATGCCAGAGCCAGTTGCAGCGCCACCCACCCCCGCGGCTCCACCAACTCCGACGCCGGCAGCTGCTCCCCAACCTGCAGCACAGGAATCGATCTTCCAATCCCCGGCTGCAGCGAAGCCCGCCGCTCCTGCTGCTCCCGCTCCTGCTCTGGAAAGCTTGCAGGGCGGTACCGCCGCAGCCGCGTCCGATTCCACAAACTGGACCCTCCCTCCAATCACGCTGCTGGCCGAGGGCAATGGCGGTCAGATGAATAAAGGTGATGGAAGCCGTGAGCAATACCAGCGCCAACTTCTGCAGAATACCCTCAAAGAATTCGGGGTGCAGGCTCAGATCACCGATGTGCAGCGGGGTCCTTCGGTCACCAGTTTTGAAGTGTTGCCAGCTCCCGGGGTTCGGGTGGAGAAAATCGCCAACCTGAGTAACAACCTGGCCCTGGCTCTAAAAGCCGAAGCCATTCGTGTGCAGGCTCCCATTCCCGGTAAAGGGGTGGTGGGCATTGAGGTGCCGAACGGTTCAAGCACCGTTGTGTATGCCCGCGATGTAATCGAGTCCCAGAATTGGGCCCAGTCCCATGACTGGCGAAAAGGAAAAGTCGCGCTTCCCATGTGTCTGGGGATCGATGTGAGTGGAAATTTCGTGGTGGGCGATTTGGCCGAAATGCCCCACGTGCTCATCGCAGGTGCTACGGGCAGTGGTAAGTCTGTCTGTATGAACTCCCTGCTGGCAGGACTGCTCATGTCGAGGACACCGGAGCAGCTGAAGCTGATTCTGGTCGACCCGAAAATTGTGGAATTCACCGCGTTCAAGGATTTGCCGCATTTGGTGGTCCCCGTGATTACCGATTCCAAAAAAGTGGGGCTGGGCCTTCGCTGGGCTATTTCTGAAATGGAGCAGCGTTATAAGCTCTTCGCAAAAGTCGGTGTGCGGAACATCAAAAGCTTCAACAACCGGGTGAAAGCCAAACAAGGCGATTTGTTTGGCGAAGATGGAGATGCCAAGGCAGACGAGCATCCGGAAACGCTGCCCTACATTGTCATTGTGATCGACGAGTTGGCTGACCTGATGATGGTGGCCCAAGCTGAGATCGAGAATTACATTGCCCGCCTGGCCCAGCTTTCCCGTGCGGTCGGCATCCATATGATTCTCGCCACCCAGCGTCCTTCGGTCAACGTGATTACGGGTACGATTAAAGCCAACTTCCCGGCTCGTATTGCCTTCCAGGTCGCACAGAAAACAGACAGTCGAACCATTTTGGATGCCATTGGGGCGGATAAACTCTTGGGGAAAGGGGACATGCTCTACCTCTCCCCTCGTTCGGCTAAACTAAACCGTGCTCAGGGTGCCTGGACGGCTGACGAAGAAATTAACAACATTGTTGATCACTACAAACAGCAGGGCGAGCCCCAGTACGAAAACAAGATCACCGAAAAGATCACCACCGAAAAACCCGATTTGCCTGAGCAGGATGAAGACGATGAACTGGTCAATGCCGCGGTGGAAGTCATCCGGCAAACCCGGCGTGCCTCCACGTCTTCTCTGCAGCGACGACTCCGCATTGGTTACAACCGTGCGGCGCGTCTGATGGATCAACTCGAGGAAAAAGGCATCATTGGACCTCCTCAGGGATCTGATCCACGTGAGATTCTGATTGATCTCGACGGCGAAGTACCACAGAACCCGGGGGAAACCCCCGCAAGCACATGACGGATTCTGAACTCTATAAAAGCCTAGGTACCCATCTCCGCGAAGCCCGTGAGGCCCGGGGCATGAGCACCAGTGAACTGGGGGAGCGTACCCGCATCAAACTCCAGCAGATCGAAGGCTTGGAGGCGGATGACTTCTCGCTGATTCCTGCCCCGATGTACGGCAAAGGCTTTGTGAAGCTGCTCTCCCAGTTTTTGGAACTCGACAGCGAGAAAATGCTTCAGCTGTATGCGGAGCAAAGCGGAGAAAAACCTGCTGAACCGCGCCGGAAACACGAACCCATTCTCAGTGCCACGCAGGATTTGTCCGAAGTCGCGAATAATCCACCCCCTCGATCGACGAAAGCTTCTGAAGGGGGCGTAGAGGCGATGAGTCGGGGAAAATCGATTCCCTTGCCTCGTCTCCCTGCCTGGTTTCCGGTTTCTTTACAAAATCCGCTGGTGTTAGGGGGAATGGCGTTGATCTTAGTGCTGTTGCTGGGTTTCCCCTTGCTGCGCTCCCTTCTGGGGCAGGCGGCGGCTCCTGGTGATGAAGAGTCCGGAACGGCTCCACAGGCCCAGGTTGCTGCAGGTGAATTGCCTGAACTGGAGCAACCCCTGCTGATGGAACCCGGTCCGGTCTGGTTGGAAATTCCGAGAGCTGTACCATGAACCTTCCTGATAAACTGACCTTAAGCCGTTTTGGCTTTGCCCTGTTGTTAATGGTGTGTCTGGCCTTTGATCTGCCGGGCTTGAAGACGCTGGGATTTCTCAGTTTTCTGATCGCTGCAGCTACGGACTGGCTGGATGGCCATCTGGCCCGTACGAAATATGGCACGAGTGACTTTGGCAAACTCATGGATCCCTTGGCGGACAAGGTGCTGGTCTGTGTTGCGTTGGTGGGACTCATCGGGTTTCGCACGCAATTCTACCTGCCGGAATGGCCGATGTTTCCTGCCTGGATGGTCAGTCTGATGCTGGCCCGTGAATTCATGGTCACCGGCCTGCGTTTACTCGCTGTTGAAAAAGGGGTGGTCTTGGCTGCAGGCCCGATGGGTAAATGGAAAACCGGATTTCAGATGGGCTGTATTGCCTTTGCGTTATTCGGACTGGTCTTGCTGCGGGATCTTTTCCGGAATGGGGATGAACACCTGATCCGTTCTGTCGAATTCACCTTCCGCTGGCTGATCTGGGGCCTGCTTGGCGTGGCGACCTTCCTGACCGTGTATTCCGGGTGGGATTATTTTAAGCAGAACTGGAGCCTGTTCCTGCCTGCCTCTGGTGACAAGAGCGACAAGCACGACCAGAGCGATAAGGGTAAAAAGAGCGTCGAAGGCGACTCGGGCGACTCGGGCGGCTCGCAGCCGCCGCCGGAAGAAGCGAAGCCCACAAGCGAGTAAACTTGGGGTTCCGAAGTTCGGAAAAAGAGGCCGATCCCTTTTCCGAAGTTCGGAAGCTTCTCTGTTAGCCTCCTAGATTCGAGTGAAAGCTGGGAGCCTTATCGGAAATCTTCGGGTCGCGTTTCAGTTCCTCGTAATATTCATCCATGCACTCCGGGCAAATCCCATGGGAGAAGTCAGCCTCCGTGTGCTGACTAATATACTCTTCTACTTGTTTCCAGTAGCCTTGGTCATCCCGAATTTTCTTACATTTCGCGCAAATCGGGACGATGCCTTTCAAGGTCTTAACGTTTTCCAAAGCATCTTGCAGTTGCAGAACCAGTTCTTCCTGGGCTTTCAGTAAACGGTGACGTTCCAGTGCGTAACGGATACTGCGACTCAAGGTTTTCTCATTCAGCTGCGTTTTTCCGAGATAATCCTGTGCACCCATCGAGACGACTTTGGGACCAAAGCTATCTTCATCATTCCCGGTGAGCACCAAGAGCGGACAATTGCAGCCAGCTTCGAGAATCTTTTCTACCGTGGATAATCCATGCGAATCCGAAAGATTCATATCCAAAAGAACGAGAGTGTTTTCGCCACCTGGGCAGTGTTGAATCGCCTCACGGAGGCTTTCAACGTGTGTAATTCGCTCTGGCTGCACCCCGATAATTTTCAGATAAATCCGGGTTAATTCCGCATCCCCGAGATGATCTTCCACGAGCAGAATTTGGAGGCTCTGGAAGGGCGCGGCCTGATCTTGTTCTGGTAAGGGGCGTTGCATGAAAGGTCGGGTAAAAAAGGGTCAGGTATTTAGAGCGTTCCAAGCATGTAAAAGACGGGTATTAAAGTTGTCCCTAGAAAAAGGCTGGAATCTTCCCTTAAAAAAATGACTGCCGACATTATCGTAGGTTCTGTTGCTAGGGAAAAGGGTTAAATTAACCTTTTTTTATGATAAGCAAATTGAGGACTGTTCTGTTCCGAAGGATACCCTACCTAGAATCCGCTGTGATCACATGAGGGCATTCAGTCAAAGCGTCGAATGGTTTTCGGCCAGGGATCCTCAAAGGATTCCCCGTTGAGCCAGGCTTCGATTTCCTCTTCAGTACAGAGTGCGGCCTCCAGTGCCTGGTAGAAGGAGTTTCGGTCGGCCTCCAGGCCAATCAAGGTAAGCTCATTGTGGCGGTCGCCGAAAAGCGGGTGTTTCACCTTAAGCTGTTGGTTCAGGCTTTCGGCCTCTTCAGGTAAAAGCGTTCCATCCCGGTTTAAGGCGACTTCTGCCCGCCAGATTCCACTGTATTCGAGGGCAATCTGACTTCCGGACTGCTGCCACAAGAGCACATCTCCGGGCCGGGAGGCCAGCCAGACATAGCCTTTGCTGCGGTAGAGACCGGTACCGAGATAGCGTTGGCAGGCCTCCATGAGGCGTTGTGGATGGAAAGGGCGGGGATCCCGTAATATCTCCGCCTCGACATTATCCAGGGTTACGGCATCCCTGGGAAGTTGAAAGCGACTGGCCAGCTCCTCAAGCTCCGCAAGCTTGGGTGCCGGGGTGGATTCCAGCTGGGAGAGCAGCAGGCCTGCCTGTGCGGAAAGACCAATGGCGGCCCGGGGCTGAATGGCCTGCAGGGTCTTGATCTGGGTCTCAATGATCGGATCAGCGATGGTATCAATTTTGGTGAGAATGATGATGTTGGCGAAGGCAATCTGTTCTGCCAGTACCCCTGCTGCCCGGGTGAGGGCTTCGTCCTGAGGGCTGGGGGCTTCTCCCGTGAGCACCTTGCCATCGGAAAAATCGCGATGCAGGTTCAACGCATCCACACACACGATGAAATGCCGGAGCTCGAAACGTTTATCCTGGGTCATGGCGCGAATCAGGGGCCAAGGCCGGGCCGCGCCCGTGCTTTCGCAGATCAGCACTGGGGCAGGGGGCTGCAATTCGGCGATGTCGCCAAGCACCTTGCCCACCGAGTTCTGTAAGTGCTCCCGGGCGTGTTCGCCATGCAATGCGGCCACGCGGTTGACCAGTTTTCCGGGCGGAGGCAGCTGATCCTCATCCGACACCAGTTCGGCATCGAGACCGAATTCACTGAGATCATGAACCAGGATGGCCGCGTCTTTTAGGCTGTCCTCCTTCCGCCAACGGCGCAGCAGTGTGGTTTTTCCGGAGCCAAGAAAGCCGCAGAGCACGACAAGAGGAGAGCTTTTCATAATGTGGAGGTTCAGAAGGGGACTTTCCTCCCTTTTAGTTGAGGAATGCAGGCTGTCCAGCACCCAAAGCGTTTGAGAAATCCAAGGAGGTTCTTCTCCTACAGCTTGACCGGAATAGCGAAGCTGAATGGGCTCAGGTGAATGGCAGGGGGCATCGCCTACATCCTAACGAAATGCGATTGGGATCTCCTGCCTGCCGGCAAAGGGGTTGACCTAATGGCTGGGAGGGAGGACTATAGGGGATACCACCTGCCACTGTAGCTCTCATGTGCTGTTCTCACACATTCTCTGCTGTCTGGTCTGAGTCCTCTCTTCGGAAAGGGTCTCTCCTTGCGGTTGTGCTCTTGTGCAACCTGTGGGGGGCGTTACTTCAGGCCAGGGCCCCGCAGGAAGATGCCTTGGGCATTTGGACGCGAATGCCGGATGTGGAAACGTCGATGCCTTCTATGCTGAGACCGGAGCGCTCTTCCTGTTTTGATTTTAATCTATCGAGTTTCCAGGCAGCCGTGTCCGAAATCGAACAGGAGCAGGCCGGGCGAATGGAGGCACCTAAGCGGAATGTGCTCCTGCCCCGACCCGATGGTAGCTGGATGCGGGTTACGTTGATTGAAAGCCCTGTGCTCGCTCCAGCACTTGCGCAAAAGTACCCCACGCTGAAAAGTTATCGGGGATTGAGCCCGGATGATCCCAGTGCACGTATCCGGATTTCCGTTTCTGAAAAGGGCTTGCGAGCTCAGGTCATCAGCGAGCGGGGAACCTTTTATATTGATCCGCATCTGCCGGGACATCTAGCTGAGCATCTTAGTTACTACCGCAAGGATCTGAAGCCCAATGGGGTGGGCTGGTTGGAAAAAAGCGCTAAACCCAATCAGGTAAACCCATTCAGTTGTGTGTTACGCCATCCTCCAGAAGTTGAGGTGGATCAGGCTGTTGAGCAGGAAAGCGTTTTCGTGCAACGAACAGGGGATACGCTGCGTACCTTCCGGGTGGCGATTGCGGCTACCGGAGAATATACTGCGTATCACGGTGGAACGGTGCCGGATGCGATCGCAGCGCTGAATGATTTGGTCACCCGGATCACCGGGATTTATGAAAACGAACTCGCCGTGAGATTGGTGTTGGTCGCCAATAATGATCTCATTGTGTATACCAATGCTGGGTCGGATCCCTATGGAGCTGAACCGATTAACTCAGTTCAGGCCGACATCGATAGCAAAATCGGGAATGCCAACTATGACCTCGGGCACGTCGTTTCCACTGGGGATGGCGGGGTGGCTGCCTTAGGCAGTGCGGGTGTTAATTCGTTCAAGGCAGAGGGCTATACCGGGTTGAGCAATCCGGTAGGGGATCCCTTTTGGGTGGATTATGTGGCTCACGAAATAGGGCATCAGTTTGGTGCAAACCATACTTACAATGGGTCGGGAGGCTCCTGCGGAGGCAATCGGAATGCCAGTACCGCCTTTGAACCGGGTTCGGGAACCACAATCATGGGCTATGCGGGAATTTGTGGGTCGGATAATGTTCAGAGCAACAGTGATGCCTATTTCCACAGTGCCAGTCTCGATGAAATGAATGCGCATCTCAGCTCGATCGGTTGGCCCGGGGTGGTGACCGGAAATACCATTCCCAGCGTGGATGCCGGGGCGGACACCGTAATCCCGATCGGCACGCCCTTTTCGCTCACAGCCACGGCTTCGGATCCGGATGGCGATCTGCTCACCTATTGCTGGGAACAGCGGGATCTGGGGCCGGCCCGATCGATAACGGCCGCAGATAATGGAAGCAGTCCGCTCTTTCGTAGTTTCAATCCCACGAGCAGCCCCACCCGGAACTTTCCCCGCCTGCAGGATGTACTCAACAATACCACGACACTGGGTGAGCGCTTGCCCAGTCTCTCCCGGACGATGACCTTTCGGGTGACCGTGCGGGATAACCGCAGCGCTGGGGGCGGGGTAGAATCGGATGATGTGGTGGTAACGGTGGATGGAAATTCGGGTCCCTTTGTGGTGACCAGCCCGAATACTGCGGCCTCTTATCCAAGTGGACTCCTGAACGTCACCTGGGATGTTGCGGGTACAGACACTGCACCCGTTAATGCCTCGACCGTTACCATTCGCTTGTCTGAGGATGGAGGGCTTACTTTCCCTTATACCCTTGCATCCGCAACTCCTAACGATGGCTCCGAGGAAATTTCGCTCCCTCTGCTTGCCACCTCGACCGCCCGGATCGCTGTGTTTGCAGATAACCGAATTTTCTTTGATGTTTCGAATGCAAATTTCAGCATTACCCCGCCTCCAAGTCCATCGCTGGCGGTGGAAGATATTACAGTGGCCGAAGGAAACGCAGCTACGGCGACGGCGTCCATCCGGGTCACCCTGACTCCAAGCAACCCCAGTGAGACCGTGACTGTGGACTACAGCACCGTCGATGGCACGGCTACGGCGGCTGAGGATTACAGCAGCCGCACAGGTACGCTCAGCTTCGCTCCCGGGCAGTCGTTGCAAACGATTTCGGTTCCGATCCTGGGGGATGTACAGTTTGAAGGGGATGAAACTTTCCAAGTGGAATTGAGTAATCCGCAAAACGCCATCCTGCTGGATGGGCAGGGTACGGTTACCATTCAAGAGGATGATCTTCCTCCTCCGAGGATTACCAGCTCTCTGGAGGATGTGGCTCTCATTGGGGACCCGTACACCTATCAAATCACCAGTAGCAGTTCACCGGATAGCTATGGCTTGTTGGGAACGCTCCCCGCGGGTCTGAGCTTCTCGGCGCAAAGCGGGATGATCTCCGGAACGCCCTCTGCCGAGGAACTGGTTACACTCCTGCTTAGCGTGACAAATACTGCAGGCACAGACTCACAAAAACTCCTGCTGAGGACGACCTCGAATGTGAATAGCGTGGCACTGGATCAGCCCCGCCTTGCTTTTTCTACTTCCGGAGATGCCTTATGGTTTCGCCAAAGCTCGGTGACCTTTGATGGAGGGGATGCTCTGCAAAGCGGGAGTATTGGAGATAATCAGAGTTCCGTGGTGGAGACAACCGTGATCGGACCGGACACCGTTTCCTTTCGCTGGAAAGTATCCTCAGAGGCGACCTATGATTTTCTGCAGGTGCTGATCGATGGTAGCGTGGTTCAGGAAATCTCGGGAGAAGTTGATTGGCAGCAAGCAACCCTCAGCGTTGAGGCCGGTCGCCATGTGGTCCAGTGGCGATATATCAAAGATAGTAGCGCTCAGGATGGTTCGGATAGAGGCTGGGTGGATCAGGTCGAGTTGGCCTCAAGCTCTTCCCTTCCCTTTTTGTCTATGCCACCAGGTCTCACTGGAATTCAGGGGCAGGCCATGTCTCTCTTTCTGAATGTGAGTGGATCCCCGATCAGCTATGCTGCCACGGGACTACCGGCCGGACTGTCCTTGAATGCAACGAGCGGGGAAATTAGCGGTACCCCGACGCAGAGCGGGACCTTTCCGGTTTCGGTGACTCTTTCCAATGAGGCTGGATCCACTACGGGTTCGTTTGAAATCCGAATTGGAAGCGTATCTTCCTCGCTGGCCAATGCCATTGACCAGCCTGCCTGGACCCTGATCAGTGGTGGGGATGCCGTCTTTACCCGTAGCAGCGCAATCAGTCGGGATGGAGTAGACTCTGCTGCCAGCGGGAGTATCTCGGACTCCGAGCAGAGCTGGATGTCTACCACGCTCCAGGGGCCGGCAACCCTGAGCTTTTGGTGGCGCTCCGACACTGAAGAAGTCTATGATGTCGGAAGCTTCTCTGTGAATGGTCAAACGATCTCCCGCATCTCCGGGAACAGCAGCTGGACCCAAGTAAGCAGGGAGCTGGGGCCTGGAACTCATGTCTGTACCTGGGAATTCAGTCGGGACTCTTTTGGTGACGGTGGGGCAAACCGTGTATGGGTGGATGAAGTCGAATTCCAGGTAGTCGATACAGCTTTTCAAACATGGATGAGTGGATTTTCCACAGCCCTTAGCGCTCCCACCGATGATGCCGAGGGGGATGGGGTTCTGCACCTGATCGAATATGCGTTCAATCTCGACCCTCTCCTGGACGATGCGAACCAATTACCGGCGATCCAAGTGAACGCAGAGGGACGCCTGGAAATGACCTTTGACTGGCTGCGTCCAGAACTCACATATCAAGTCATTGGTTCTGATGATCTGCTGACCTGGTCACCCTTGCATATAGAGTTGGAAGAGCTCGGAAACAACCAGTACAGGGCAATCGACCTGAATCCTCTGAAGTCCGGAGGAACCCGCTTCATGAGTTTTCAGATTATCGCTCCTTGAGCAAATCTGGAAAAACCCTGAACATCAGGATGACTTCAGAGTGCAGAGGTCCTGAGCTTGAAGCTAACCGGATCCGTTTGAGAAAAACCAGGGTAGTTCAGGAAGTCCTTCCTGCTGAGCACGCATAAGATAATCCGCATATACATCGGGGCCACTATTTGAGTTCGGACAAGAGTGTCGCTTAAATGTTTTCTTTGATATGCCTGAATATAAAAGCAACAATTAACGGCCTGACCCCTTTTGCAAAGCTCCGGTCACGGAGCTTCAGTTTGCTGCGGGGATCAAATCGAGCAAATAATACCCATCTCGGTAGGCGGCTTCGGGAACGAGCTGGGCTAGGCCGGGGCGGACTTCGCCCTGCAGGGGGAGATGCACGTGGGCAGAAAGCAGAAGCTTGAGGCCGGGGGCACTGCGGATCAGCGCAGCTGCCTTGCGGGTGGCTTCGGGGTCTATGCCTTCCCTTAGACGTTCCTCTGGATCGGCCATCATGATGGGGTGGCCATGTTTGGCGATCACCGGAGCACGGAACTCTGGAAGACTGAGCGGAATGTGCATCATGAGAATGCAGGGACTGGGATCCTGCAGCTCTCTCTCCAGGAAGTGAAGCTGCTGGGTATTCAGAAAGTAACAGCTGTTATCCACTCCCAGAATGCGGAGACCTTGTATTCGTTCACACCACATAGAGGGCTGATGCCCAAAGAGGGGGCTGAGGAGGGGGAGTTGCCGTTCTCGCAAGGCCTCCCACCCATCCTGTCCTGGATAATACCAATCGTGATTACCAGGCACCGCATACCAGGGAATCTGAAACTCCCGAAAGAGCTCCAAGGCCAGGTCCCGGTTTTCCGGAGAGGGAAAGTGACACAGGTCTCCTCCGTGAAGAATGAGGTTTGCGCCGGCCTTCCAGGCCCGTTCCAAGTGCCTGCGTAGGAGGTCTTGGCTGCTGCAAGGTAGAATCGGTTTGGGGTTCTCCCGCCAGGATTCGGGTAGAGCCGGGTTTCCCGGGGAGGTCGCTTGCAGGTGCGTATCACTGAAATAATAGACTCGAAGCGATTCATGCAGTCCTGGAATCTGCAGGGAACTCTTCATGCGGCTTAACGGCGGTTGGCGTGAGCAAGAGCCCGTCGGGCTTCGCGGTCCGATTCCTGTTTCTTCAGAGTCTGGCGTTTGTCTGACACGTTTTTCCCTTTCGCTAAGCCCAGCAGCACCTTGATCTTCCCATTCTTTAAATGAAGATCGAGCGGTACTAAGGTGAGGCCATCCCGGGAAAGTTGCCCGCTGAGTTTGCGAATCTGCTGCTTGTGTAGAAGCAGTTTGCGAATGCGTACAGGGGCGTGGTTGAAGCGGTTTCCATGCGAATAGGCGCGAACATGCAGATTATGCAGGAAAATCTCGCCTTTGTGCTCCACAGCAAAGGCTTCTTCGAGACTTAACTCGCGGTTGCGGATAGACTTCACCTCTGTCCCTCCGAGCACGATGCCAGCCTCGAGGGTTTCCAGAATGTGGTAGTTGTGCCTGGCTTTCCGGTTTTGAGCCAGAACGGGGGAATCGCTCACTTAGAGAGAGAGGAGTTTATCCACCGCGGTTTCCGTATCCACATCTTCCACGGGTTCGATCATATCCGCATCAAGCAGACCCTCAGCCACTTCTTTCAGGGCGATGTCGAGGTTCTCCTGGTGGGGATGATCCGGTTTGAGCATAGGCCGCATGCCTCGGTTCAGCTGCTTGACGCGGCGGGAAACGAGGTTGATGAGCAAGGGCTTGTTTGGAATGCGCTCAGCAGCGCTCTCGAGGTACTCAAAATTCATAAAAGACTCCTGAAGGGGTCGGGTCTTGTAGGTTACAAAATGGTGATTGTCAAGATGGGAGTGGGGGAGGAGTTATTGGTCATTGGTCATTGGTCATTGGTCATTGGTCATTAGTCATTGGTCATTAGTCATTAGTCATTAGTCATTAGTCATTGGTCATTGGTCATTGGTCATTGGTCATTGGTCAGGAGTCAGGAGTCAGGAGTCAGGAGTCAATATTCGGACAGTCCGAAGAGCTGAAGCTATGGAGGCGTTGGGGAGAGGGAACTCATTCGTCGTTGCGGAATAGACGATGGGTGGTTTGGAAAGGAGCTTAGGCCTCTGGCCTGAGACCGCTGCTTGTGGAGTTGACAGCCCGGAGGGCTATCCTCCTTTCCTGAGCTGGAGAAGAGCCTGAGCTCCCTTGCGGATTATAGAATGGGGGCGAGGAGACGGCTGACCTGCGCTCCGAAGCGGAAATGAATAGGGCGACTGGCGTAGTCTCCACTGGGTGTGCAGCGGCTGTTGCGAAAATCCTCTTCCAACATTTCTTCCACTTCCTGCACAAATTGAGGGGAAATCCCGAGTAAACTGATTTCAAAGTTGAGTCGGAACGAGCGGTTGTCCGCATTGGCTGTGCCTACGATGGCCAGGCTTTTGTCGACCAGCAGTACCTTTTGATGAAGAAAACCGGGCTGGTAGCGGTAAAAGGACAAGTTGGGCATGTCCATTTCCGGGAGATAGGTGAAGGAAGCCAGCCATACGGGGAGGTGGTCGGGTTTCTCGGGGAGAAGAATTCGGACATCCACTCCACGCAGGGCCGCCAGTTGCAGGGCGCTGATGACATCCCGGTCGGGAACAAAATAAGGGCTAACCAGCCAGAAGCGTTCTTTGGCTTCCTGAATGCACTGCAACACACTGAGTTTCCAGGTTTCCAGCTCATCTGCTGGACCCGAGGGGATGACTAGCATCTGCTGATCCTGTTCCGGAGCTGCACTGGGCTTCCAGTTCAACTGCTCGGGTAATGTTTTTTTTGCCCAGTTCCAGTCGGTGCAGAAGGCAATTTGTAAACTAAGCACGCAGGGACCCTGCACCCGGCAATGGGTATCCCGCCAGAGACCAAAACGGGGGGACAGTCCCAAATATTCGTCCCCCACATTGTGCCCTCCGATAAAGGCTTCGTTTCCGTCCACGACGACAATCTTCCGGTGATTGCGGAAATTAAGCTGAAAACGGTTTTTAGGCCCCTGACTGGTGCGGAATCCTGTCCATTCAACATCCGCAGCGGTCATATCTTGTTTGTAGGCCCGGCGCAGTTTCGGACTGCCGATCTCATCATAGATCAAAAAGACACGTACCCCCCGCTCGCGGGCTGCTTTCATATGGGCCAGCAATTCCCGGCCCAGACCGTCATCATGAATGATGTAGAACTGCACCAGGATATAGTCTTGTGCCCGGTCCATGGCGGCAAAGATAGCGTCAAAGGTCTCCCGTCCGGTACTGTACAACTCTGCTTGGTTCCGGTGGGTAAAGGGCAAGGCCGCCAATGTGGACAGGACCTGTTCTCCAGGGCTGAGATCCATCTCGTCCACCAATGCGTCCGGGAGTTGTTTTATGGTATCGGTTACCAATCGGCTGACGCGTTGATCGTGATCCCGCAGCGAATTCACATAGCCGTTGAAATGGGTTCGTCCAAAAATCCAATATAAGGGGAGGCTGAGCAGGGGAAAGGTGCAGAGGCTGATCGCCCAGGCAATAGCCCCTTGCGAGGTGCGCGCGGTCATAATCGCATCGAAGGTCGATGCGATGCCCAGGCCGTAAACCAGAACCGTGAGTGCACTTAGAATCCAGGGGATCTCTTCCATAGATGCCGCTCAACCTGTGATGCCAAGTTTGGATTAGCAAGCGTCGGTTACTGGAATTCATTTTTCCTGAGCCGCCCCTGGCAGGAGCTCCGGCTTCAGAGTTCCTGTTGCAACCATCTACGCATGTCCAAATTCACCGTCCATGCATCGGCTACGGGTTGATGCGTGAATGGTAAGGTGGGCATATAGTTTCGAGGACCAAACTCAGGGGTAATTACAAACCATGCGTCTCCGGCAGCTTTCCGTGCCTGGATGACTTCTTTCCACCAACCTAAATGGGTTTCGCGTTCTTTTTCCCATTCAGGCGCAAAAGGATGAGAGACTTGTGGGCCTTCTGCGTGTCCGATCCGGGCATGTACGAGGCGGGTTGAGGCAAAGACTCTGGCGAGCGAGTCACGCAGATCATCGAGCAGTCTCTCGTGAACACAGACCCAGTGAGAAATATCCAGAGTTAACAACATTGACGGATGCTGTTTCAGGAGATGGCAGGTGTGGTGGCAGGCAAAGGTAGGCCTGCCCCGATGCGTTTCATGGCACAGCTCAATACCCGTTTCACGGGATAATTCGCATCCTCGTTCAATCAAAACCCGGTTGTCTGATTCGCAGAAGCTATCCCGCCCGATGTGTCCGTTCACGAGGATCGCTCCTGCTTCCACGCAATCATAATAGCGTTTTTCGAGGCTGCTCAGATGCTCTGCAATGCTGTCACCCTCCGTGACAAATTGACCAATCATCTTGAGAGATCGATCTTGGTGCCATTGCTGGATGACTGCAGGGGAGGCGGGAACGGCAGGTACGTGCAATTCGCTGGCATCATAGCCATCCTCCACGCAGCGATCTAAGAACATTTCGGCGGGGTGCTTCATCATTTCCCACCAGGATTTTGCGAATAGAATT
>DIYK01000062.1 GCA_002429005.1 Verrucomicrobia bacterium UBA6056 | reverse complement strand
ATGAGATTAAGAGTAAGAGTACGATTACGATTATGAAGATGATGAGGTGGGGCTCCTCATCTAGGGGGTTGTGGGCCCAGGGCGGCGCTGGAGACGCCGACCCTGGGTTGATGTTGTCTAGCTGGCCTTAGATCTTCAGCTTCGCTGAACTCAGATCAGTCCGCCATTGTTTCAGCCAACTGCTTCAAGCCTTTGAGATCCACCTTGCCGGTGCCCAGCACCGGCAGGGCTTCTACGGGCATCCAGTTGCGCGGATCGGGTTTCCACAAATTTGGAATGGGCGCTTCGCGTATTTTCTCTTGGAACGCGGCGGAATCTCCGAGTTCCTGGGTGTACACCACAATGAGCTTCTCTCCTTTTTTGGCATCCCGTGCCCCGGTGACGGCGAGCTGGTTGGGCTGAATTCCCAAGGCTTCCTGCAGAGCCTGTTCCACGGCGGAATGGGAGATCATTTCCCCGGCGAGTTTACTGAAGCGGGATAGGCGGTCGGTGATGGTGATAAATCCATCGGCATCCAACTTCACGATATCTCCGGTATTGTACCAGCCATCCTGCAGTACCTCGGCAGTCTTGTCCGGATTATCCAAATATTGGCTCATCACCGAGGGTCCTTTTACCAACAACAAACCCTCTTCGCCCTGAGGCAACTCTTCCCCTGTCTCCGGAGACACCACGCGGATACGCAGATTGGGCAAGGGTCGTCCCACCGAGCCTTCCATCATCCCTTTCTGGGCGATTTCACCGAAATCCACATCCGGCACATTCACAGAAATCACAGGAGAACATTCGGTGGCGCCATAGCCTTCAAGAGGACGGATTCCATAGCGCTTTTCAAACATGTCCGCCAGGCGGGGCCGCAGTTTTTCTGCGCCCACCACAGCCCAGCGCAACTGCGCAAAGGCATCCGGATCGATCTTGCGTACCCAGGCCATGAGAAAAGTGGGCGTGCCCACAAGAATGGTGGCTTTGTGATCCCGGGCGATGCGACTGATGGCATCGGTTTCCAGGGGGTGATGATGATAGGTCACGGGAACCCCGCGGGTGAGCGGAAACCAGAGACACACGGTAAACCCAAAGGAATGAAAGAAGGGTAATACCGAACAGAGGCAATCGTTCTCCCGCGGACAGGCAATGGTGGAGAAACCATCGATGTTGGATAACACATTCAGATGATTCAGCGGAATTCCTTTCGGTTCGGCCGTGGAACCGGAAGAGAAGAGCACAGTGAGTTCATCCTCAGGCTTCCAGCCAGTATCCCGGTGCAGCCATTCCGGAGAGAGCAGCTTACATTTTATCAGCATGCCCAGCTTTTGCAGCGTGCTGAAGTCTGCCGCCAGATCTTCTGCATACAGGACCTGCTCCGGCAGCGGGGTCTCGGGAAATTTCTCCAAGAAAAGCTTGGAGGTGATCAATGTCCGCACTCCCGCCTGATCCATTGCACTCTGCAGGGCGGCAGGCGATGCCGTGTAATTCAGGTTTACGGAGACCCGACGATCCAGGGCCAATCCCAGATTCACCAACGCTCCACCCACGGAAGGCGGCAAGAGCAGACCAATGCGTTGCTCCTTCCCCAGGGCCTTCCGCAGACGCCCTTTGAGCAACTGCGTGGCAATCAGAGCCTCCCCGAAACTCAGATCCTTTCCTGAGGAATCCGAAATACCCGGACGCTTCCAATTCTGTTTCGCGCAACGTACAAAACTGAGAGCGGCGGAACCCTGCCGCGGCGCCTCGGCCTCGCTGGCATCGGCAGCCAGATCGAGGATCGCGTTGCGAATGGTGGCGGCATTACTTTTCTCGGGGAGCGTTTTGCCAATCATCACCCGTACGGGACGACGGAAATCCCGGCGATCGAGAATACTGGCTTTTGCTCCATAGGCATGACTGGCATGCGCACCGAAGCCGTTATGGATGTAGCAAGGAACAATGGGACAACCGGAGCCCCGGGCAATTCGCTCAAACCCAGCTTTGAAGGGCAGCAAATGACCGGTACGGGTGAGATGGCCTTCCGGAAAAATCCCGACAATATAGCCCTCCTGCATGACCTCACGGGCCTCCTGCAGCGATTTGAGAATGGCCTTGGGATTATCCCCCTCATGAATCGGAATCACGCCACCCAGTTTCAACAGTCGACGTAGCATGGGACTACAGGACTCCTCGATAAAGCGCTTGGACATGACAAAACGAATGCGACGCTGCTGGGAGGCGGTTAACCAGACGGCATCCATCAAACTGACATGATTGCAGACCAATAAGGCTCCACCCTGAGCAGGCAAGTTATCCAGGCCACTGACCTGCAGGCGGTAAAACAGACGGGTAATGATCATCACCCAGAGCCGCGCAAAGAAATCGGGTAAGAGGGACAACGACGCAATCGCCAGAATCATCACGAGGACGGAGAGGAAGAGAAAGCCTTCCGCAGCGCTCAGCTTTAACACCGAGGAAGTGAGATAGATCAGGGCCGAGGCCAATAAGGCACCCACCCAGGTCAGCCAACTGGAGGCGGCAACAATTTCGCCAACTTTTTCAGGCGGACTCCGATATTGGATAAAGGCCTGAATGGGTAGAATAAAGAAGCCTGCTCCCAGCCCCATCCCCAGACAAGCGAGATGAGCCATCCAGGTGGCATGATGCGGCACCCGCCACAGTAGCACCCCACATAAAGCCATCATAAAGGATCCAACCGGAATCAACCCGAATTCAATATTCCGGCGGCTGAAACGTCCCGCGAGGAAGGAACCGGTGCCGATACCAAAGGCCACGGAAAGAAAGAGTTTGGTAGCCCCCTCTTTGTCGCTGATGGAATCCAAATGCTCAACGCCATAGGTGAACAGGTTGAGCTGCACAAAGGCGGCCACCATCAGGAAATAGGCCCCGGACCACACCGCCAAGGCCAGCCAGCCATCTTTATGTACAATTTTAAGACTGTGGTAGATGTCTTTCAGAAAAAAGACCGAGGCTTTCGCCTGTCCTTTGGGGTCATCACTGGGGGCAATGCGCAAGGAAGCCAGCCAGCCCAACACCGCAATGCCAATGGAAACCAGGCCCATGTAGCCATATTGTTTGTTAAAGAACACACTGACGTAGGGTGCGAGTGCGGTTCCGGCAATAATCGCAAGATAGGTGGCCGCCTGCATCTGCCCATTGGCCCGGGAAATATTCTCCCGCCCCACCAGTTCGGGTATCGCTCCGAATTTCGAAGGCCCGAACAGCGAGCTCTGTGTGGACATGGTAAACATGGCGATCAACATCAACCAGCCCTGTCCGGAAAACAGCGCGATCGCCCCCAAGGACATCACCGCAATTTCCAGCATCTTCATGGTACGGACCACAGTGGTCTTGCGGAAGCGGTCTGCCAACACCCCGCCCAAACCCAAAAAGAGCAGGAAGGGCACCGCGAAAACGACATTGGCAATGGCCAGAACTTGTTCCGAAGAGGCCCAGTCTGCCCAGGCCGCACTCAGACCAAAGATCACGGCAAATTTGAACAGGTTATCGTTCAAAGCCCCACCGAACTGTGCGAGGTTATGCCAATGAAAGGTACCGAGAGAGTTGCGTGTTTCGTTCATAAATCTTCTCCAAAAATAGTCAGGCGGCATCCCGGTAGCTTGAGAACGCATATCCCTCTGCTTTGGCCCAGCGGATAAAGCGCTGCAGCGTGGGCGGAAGCCAGTGTTTGTTAATCGGAATCAAAAAACTGTTTTCATGAAACACCAGGGCTCCGCCTTGATGACGCTGCACCGCCCTTTTCATCCAGTTCAAGTGCAGGTCTGCCCAGAAGGGACCGGACCAGACATCGGTTTGAAAAAAGGTGAGATGCGCCAGTTCCAGCCCCTCTTCCTCAATCACACGGGATACCTGCGGAGGCAAAAAGCCATAAGGGGAACGAAAGTGCCGGGGTGCGGCCGTTGCGCTCTGAGTAATTTCTTCAATCCGGGTCGCCGTTTGCTGCAACTCCTGGCGCAAGCGCCCGGGAAAGAGTAAAGGCAGCGGGGTGTGTGAGTCGGTATGAAAGACCAAGTGATGCCCATCCCGATGCGCACGGGCGACGATGCTGGGGTGACGCTCCATGAGCTTGCCCACATAACAAAAGGATGCCTGTACTTCTTCCTCTGCAAGTACATCCAAGAGGGCTTCAGACACCGCCTCCTCCCGATTAGGGCCATCATCAAAGCTCAGCACAATCTGTCCAGTGCCGGCCGGCCAGGCCTGCTCGCGGAGTATGCTCCAGCGTTTCAAAAACCAACGGTTGGCGCGATGTACTCTCATGGAGCCATTCCCAGTTCGCTTAACCAGATTTTAAGATCCTGGGCTTCCTGTTCCGGGTCCAATTCCCGGGGCAGCACATGCCCGGCCTCTTCTTCGACCACCAGCAATTTCACCGGGGCTTCCAGCGTTTCAAACCAGGCCTGAGCCTGTTCCGAATTCACTACCCGATCCTCGCGGGCAAGGACCATACGCACGGGAATCTGCAGCTTAGCCGGAAGCACATGAAAGCGGTCAATGGCAGCATACAGCGCTTCGTAGATATTCTTGGTCACAAAGGGATCACGCTCGGTCTTGGGACGGGGAGTGGAGTGGGTGGCATGATCCTGAAAAATGGAATCAAACACCATGCTATTGGGAAGAATGACACGGCCCAGGTTATACCAGGCCCGGGCACTGATCAGAGGAGAGCGTTTGTTGGAGACCCGCAGCAGCGGCGCATAGAGCACCAAGGCATCCGCTTCCAACTCCCCTTCCAAGGCCACGAGACCACTGAGTCCCCCGCCGAGAGAATGAGCCAGGACCACCACGTGTTCATGTTGCTGATGCAGTGCGGTTGCTTCGCTGCGGATTTTTTCCAACCAATCCTCCAGCTCCACTTCCTGCTTCACTTCAATCGGCTCTCCCCAGCCCGGTAGACGAATGGCCTTCACCGTAAAACCGGCTTCAGCCAAGGCAGGAATCATCTGAGCCCAGACATTGGGCGTATCCCCATAGCCATGCACCAGCAACAAGGCCGTATCTCCCCCCGCGATTTCGCGCTCTTCGGCAAAGTCCAGCACCCCCTGCTCATCCCGGGTGACTTCCTTCTCCCAGGCATTCATCCGCATCCGAAACAGCGCACAGGAGCTAAACGGCAGGCTCGTCAGCAGCAAGCCGAGCATCAACCAGAATCGTTTGTGTTGTCGTTTCATGAGGGCACTCTACTTTTAGACAATATTATTGTCAATATATGATTCCCTGAAAAGGGGGGCTTTCTCATAGGACTTTCCGTTCATCGCCTTAATTGCAGCCCAGCCAGGGGGAGCTCCCCGAGGCCGCCTCGGTCTGCCGGAATCGATCCCGAAGCTCCGCACAATCGGACTCCGACAATGGCCCTTTCTCGGCTGCCGCCAGATTTTCATCCTGCCGCTGCTCCGATCGGGAACTGACAATAGCGCAGTTGACGTGGGCGATGCAGAAACGAAGCGCCAATTCCCCCATGCTGTCACAGGCAAAAGCCTCCGGTTGTAGGGGCAATTGCTCAAAGCGTTTCACATAGTCGCGATTCGCCGGGTGCACCTCATCCGCCCGGCCTAAAAAGTTCCACATGGCAGAGGCAATGGGTTTTTTCGCAATCACCGCCCCACCCCGTTCCCGGAGGGCCTGTATTCCCTGATCCAGATTCAGTTGATCCACCAGATTAAAGGAACACTCCAAGAGATCGATCCCGCCTTCGCGCACCGCCCAATCGGCTCGCTCATTGTCACCGGAATAGCCAATGAAGCGCAGTTTTCCGGCGGCCTTCGCCGCCTGCAGGACCTCAAGATGCCGTCCACTCTGCAAGGGCTCCAGATCCGTGGAATGCAGCAACATGGCATCCAGATAATCGGTGTTCAGACGCTGGAGCGCATCATCAATATCCTGCATGGAGATCTCCCGGGAGCGCAGACTGCCATCCTCGAGCAGATCATGATGGCCGCATTTGGTCACCAGCAGCACCTGCTCACGCCGGCCCTTGAGAAAACGACCCAGGAAGCGTTCATGTTCTCCCAGATCGTAAATCGCAGCGGTATCGATCAGATTACAGCCCGCATCCAGCATACGGCCATAGAGTTCAGAGAGACGGTCTGGACCCAGATCTACCGGCAGGGAGCCCAGTCCCAGCGGAGCGATCCTCAGTCCGGTTTCACCAAAAGGGAGTTGCTTCATACCCTATTCCTAGGGGGTGCGGGCAGGTGGAAAAGGGAAAATCATCAAAATTCAGGAATTTCTAATTCGTATAGGCTATATCGGAATCTCCGCTGGGTAGAGAGCTGATTTCAGGATCGAAGATTTAGGAGAAGCCGATAGCAAAGAGGTCATGGATAAAGCCAATATCGAAATCGAGTATTGTACGGGTTGCCGCTGGATGCTGCGTGCCGCCTGGTGCGCTCAGGAACTCTTGAACAGCTTTGAGGCGGATCTGGCCCGGGTCAGCTTGATTCCCTCCGATACCGGAGGCCGTTTCCGAGTGAGTTGTAACGGCAAGATCCTCCACGACCGCAAAGAGGAAGGCGGTTTTGCAGAGCTAAAAGTGCTCAAACAGCGGATCCGTGATGAAATCGATCCGGAACGGAATCTGGGGCATTCGGAGCGCTAACTATTTCCCCCCACACAATCCCCCCGCGAACAGGCGGCTTCAGACCTCGAGTTGCACCCCACATTTCGGACAGAAGCGCCGGTGAAAGCATCTTCCAAGATAGGCATCACATTTCGGGCAGCGCCAGTTCACAAGAATGAAGGGAATACAGGCCAGCATCCAGACCCCCGCAGCCACGGCTTCAACAGGTGACTCTTCTGCTTTTCCACAGATCAGTACACAAAAATACACAGAGGCACAGATTGCCCAGTGTCTCCTCTGACGTTTTTGGTATTCAACCAGAATGCTCTGCTCAGGAAGGGGGTTCGGCGTGTTCATTACCTCTTCATCTTAGGTGAAGAAGCCACAGAATCCCTATGGGAAAGAGCGGAGTGTTTTGGAATCCTTAGCGTCTTCAGCGCTTCAGCTGAACCCCACATTTCCGGCAGTAGCGCGGAGCCATGCCCCGGCCCAGGTAGGCATTACAGGTGGGGCAGCGCCAGTTTTTCAGCGAAAAGGCCATCACCCCGAGAATCAGGACAATGGCCGCAATGCTCAAAGGCATCGCCGGCAGGCCGCCCAGGCCCAGTCCGCTTTGCTCATCCACGGAAACCAGGAGAATCATGGCCAACATGGCAAACGGGAGCGTCATCCACTGCTTTTTCTGACGTCGTTTAAACTCAGCCAGAATCTCTTCATCGGGAGGGGAACCTTGGTCGATCATACCCTGTCCTTGGCCTGTTTCCGTCTCACTGAAAAGGACAGAAGTTGAAAAGGTTACGTGATGGGCTCGGACAGGGTGGGAATAGGATACCGAGAGCGAAATCGATATCCCAACGTCCTGCCCCAGGATTTACAACTGCTCAAAGCGTTGCTTGGCCTGCTCATTCTCCTGGCGGTTCTGCTCAAAGGGATCTGCCGTCGGCGTAGCCAGCGGGGCGAATTCCGCTGGAGAATTGGACATATCCTGTTGCTCAGGCGGGGGCGGGTGGTTCGCAACATCTTGGGCGAGACGGGTGGGTAAGGTCCAGAGGATGGCCGTGGTGGCAAGCACCAGCAGGCTGCTGATCCACATCTGTCTCTGTGCCTGTTCTTTTGCTTCCGGCCCGCCCGATTGCTGACGCCACTGTTTTACCCGCCCCAGCAGAAAGAACAGGAGCAGCAGGCTGAAGCCCAGTTGCCCCAGGAGCAGCATCATCCGTAGCACTTCATTATTCACGGAGAGCCTCCTGAGTCGCACCGATCATGATGGCGGGATTGGTCATGGCCTCCATGGGAAGAAACACAATGGTGTTGCCGGAGGTGGCGAGTTTATCCAGGGCTTTCAACGAACGCTGGGTGACAAAGGCTTCCGAAACCGATTCAGCGAGTTTTTTCTCTACCAATACCTGGGTTTCCGCTTCGATCAGATCCACCTCCTGCTGTTTCAGCGCCACTTCGCGGGCAGCCTCGGCATTGGCAAGTTTGATCTGTTTCTCCGCCTCGGCCTGTTTGATGGCTACCTCACGTTCTTTCGCGGTTTCCTGAGCGCGGAGAATGATATCCGGCGGTCGTACATCCGCCAAGCCCAGGCGATGCACCGTCAGCGGGGTTTTATCCAGCTCCACTTTGCAGGCCTCATAGAGTTCGTTGGAGACCAGGTCCAAATTGGACAGCACGTATTCGATGGTGTGTTTGGATAGCACCGCACGGGCTTTGGTACGGATAATTTGCCGCCCGTAGGTTTCATAGACCCGGGCGTTGGGTACATAGAGGATATTGCTGTCGCCTGTATCCTGGGGGGTAATGTTGGTAAAGATGGTGTCGGTGTTCTCCTGGGAAATGCTGTACATACCGCGCACATCAAATTTCAGGAGCAATTGATCCTTCGGCATAAACACTTCCAGAGCCTCCTGCTGTGCCGTGGTCGCGGTCTCGACCAGGATCAGCTGATTTTTGACCATGGGACTGTAGGGCAGGCGAAAGCTACTAGGCTGATAGACCTTCGCTTCGATTCCCTGAGAGGTTTTGACTTTGCCGACATGGGCCGGCGGGACTTCCACACGGGCTCCGCAACCCGTAAGCAGGGCGGCGAGAGCGAGGTTAAAGAGAGTCGAGCTTGCTGAGTTCATAGGGCTGAGTTCCTTCCTGCCCACCTGGGCGGGCTGTGTGGCCTGCACGGTTCATTCCGCAAGCAACACATCCTTAGCCTACCCCACCGGGAATCCCTCAGCGATTATAAGCGCCCGTCCTGTCTGTAAGCGGCCTCTTCGGGTACGTCCGACAGGCTGTTAACCTGCCGGATGAGGAATCGAGTTAAACAGTTCCCGACTGGCCTGGGGCACAATCGGGGTAGCGCCAATGAGGATGGATTCTTTGGCGCACAAGTCTTCATAGACCCGGCGATGGGCGATGGCCTGAGTTTTAAGCCCCATCTGTTGACTTAGCAGCGCTGCGCAGTAGCGCAGGGACACTTGAAGCGCCCGCATATCCTGCTCCTCCGCACGCTGCTGGCAAAGCACAATACCCTGTTGGTACACCAGCAAAGCCAGTTCCGGATCTGCATCCTGCCCTTCCAGAAACTCCTCAGAGCTCAGAAAGAGGCCCACCCAATAATGGCGTACTGGATCTGTGCCCAGAAAACGGAGCAACTCTGCCTGAAACTCTTTACCCAGATGACTGCGTTCCTCTGCAAACAGAGCGCACAGCTTCTGTTTCTCCCCGGCCCAGCCACCCCACTGACCATTCACTTGGTCTATGAGTTCAGCAAAGGGTTCCCCTTCTGCCAGGGCGGCAGAGGGCTGCGACAACACGGAAAAGAGAATTCCCAAACATAAGACAGATTTCATACGCACTCCATTTCAAGGAACGGAACCAAACACACACTATTGAAAACGGAGCGTACCCGGCTGTTCAGAAAAAATGTAGGGTTGCTGCGCTTAATTCTCGGGAGCTTTGGCAAATTCGGAATCATCCCCTGCAGGCAGATGGAACATGCCGTTATGCCAATCCCCTTGCCGCCAGGCCTCTTTGGCCACTTCGATGCGTTCTTTAGAGGAGGCGACAAAATTCCACCAGATGTAACGAGGGCCACTCAAGGTCTCCCCTCCCAATAACATCAGCCGGGCTCCCTGTGCCCCGGCTCGCAGGCCAATACGGTCTCCGGGGCGAAAGACCATCATTTGACCGGATTCAAAGTCCTGTCCGGCGACATTCACTGAACCCTGCACCACATAGACGCCGCGGTCCTCGTGTTCATCTGGTAAGGGAATAATCGCTCCGGGCTCCAGGATCACATCCACATAAAACATCTCCGAGAAGGTTTTCACCGGGGATCGTTCGCCGTAGGCCGAGCCCACGATGAGTCGGGCTTTTTTCCCTTCTGCATCAAGGTAAGGCAAATCCTCTTCTTTGCGGTGCTCAAAATCGGCAGGCACATCCTCAGCCTCTTCGGGCAGAGCCACCCAGGTCTGAATGCCAAAGAGCGGATGTGGATGCTCCCTCGTTTGTGGACGGGTTCGTTCAGAATGGGTCACACCCCTGCCTGCGGTCATCCAATTGACCTGCCCGGGAAGGATCAACTGTTGGGAGCCAACCGAGTCGCGGTGCATAAACTCTCCTTCGTAGAGATAGGTCACCGTGGAGAGACCAATGTGGGGGTGCGGCCGTACATCAATGCCCTCATGGGTGACAAATTCTGCGGGGCCCATCTGATCAAAAAAGATAAACGGGCCAACCATCTGTCGTGCCGGGGCAGGCAAAGCGCGGCGGACTTCAAAGGAACCCAGATCGCGACTGCGAGGGATAATCAGGGTTTCAATATCATCCAATGATGCAGCATCCGGGCAAACCGGAGCCAGGGCAGGGTTCCAACTCATGATTCCTCCTTAAGGTGTTTGATGTCAGTGTAGAGCCATCCGGAGAAAGCGCAATGCTCCGTTTCAGAGGGTCTTCCTTACGGAGCCTTCTCCTTGACCCGGACTCCCACTCTGAGGTACTTTCTACCAAGTACAGTTGCTTTCAAACGCTCGCACAGCTCGCAGCATCCCCCAGCTCAGGCTCCATGCAGGAAGAATCCATATCCGACCTTCTCTCCAACGGCCCCCTCGACGGAAAGTCACCCGTCGTCCGCCTGCTCATTGACCATATGCCCAACCAGATCTTCTGGAAGGATTTAGATAGTGTGTACCAGGGATGCAATCGGGCCTTTGCTGAGGTGGTTGGGCTGGAAGACCCCAATGATGTGGTCGGGATGACCGATTTTGATTTTTGCCGGAACAGCAAATACTCTCAGGCCTACCGCAGTGTGGACAAGAAGATCATGCTATCGGGAGAACCCATACTGGACCTGGAGGAACCCTACACCACCTCTACTGGAAAAGAAGGCACAGTTCTGACCAGCAAAATTCCTCTGAAGAATGAGGAAGGCAGGGTCATCGGGTTGTTGGGCGTCTGTGTGGATATCACGGAACGAAACCGGGCACATGAAGAATTGCAGCGTATGCACCGCCTGAAAGATCTGGGCGTCGTGGCCGGAGGCATTGCCCATGATTTTAATAATTTGCTCGGATCCGCTTTTGGCCAGCTGGATCTGGCCAGCATGAAACTGGCTGGAAACCCTTCTGTGCTGCGTAACCTGGAGGCAGCTCAGCAGGCTCTCAATCAAGCGAAACGTCTCACCACGCAAATGCTGACCTTTGCCCGGGGAGGCGCTCCGCAAATTGAACGCACTCCCCTTGCCCCCATTTTGGAAGACAGCATCCGCAGCAACCTGTCCGAGGATACGCTGCAGATCACCCGGGACATTCCCGAAGATCTATGGGCTGTGCAAGCAGATCCTCTTCAACTGTATCAAGTGTTCAGCAATCTCCTGCTGAATGCACGCAAAGCCGTTTCGGAAGCGGGGCACATTGAAATCTCGGCTGAAAATTCAGGCAGTGAGTATGATAAACCCATGCTGCGCATTCAGGTGAAAGACAATGGCTGCGGGATTGAACCTGCTGCCCTGAAACAAATTTTCGCGCCCTACTTTCACAGCAAAGATGAGCATTACGGGCTGGGCTTGGCGGTGGTTCACAACATTGTGTTGCATCACAAGGGGCACATCGAAGTCAGCTCTGAACTGGGCAAGGGAAGCTGTTTTACCATCGACCTTCCTGCGGATCCACATGAGGAAGCCCCCCTTCCTTCGCTGAGCAGTAACGCAGGGGAAGCAACAGCCCCCCTCCGGGTTCTGGTCATGGATGATGATGATCTGCTCACCCGCAGCACCGTGGCCATCCTCGAACATCTGGGCTGTTCCGCGGTCGTCGCCCGGAATGGCGATTCCGCCCTGCAATCCTACCAAAAGGCCATCGATACCGGACATCCCTTTGACCTAACCTTGATGGATCTGACCATTCAGGGAGGCAAAGGTGGCGAGCAGACCATGAAAGAGTTACTGGTCATCGATCCGGATGCCCGCGTGGTCGTCGTCAGTGGGTATGCAGACTCGCCGGTGATGGCCAACAGCCAACAATACGGCTTCAAAGGGCGCCTCAACAAACCTTACTCTCTGAAAGAGTTACAGGGCGTCATGGCCATGGTCACCCAGAGCGTCTAAGGAGAAGAGACGTTTCTATTTGTCAGCTTCGGTAGAAGCTTCTAGATCTGCTGCATGTCAACATGCCGGGATCGTCTTGAATCCGCTCTTCCGAGCTGCCCTCTTGCCCGGACTCTGACCTCAAGCGGAGTCCCGGAAAGATGAGCCGCCTCCCCGATCCGATTCGTTTGGGAGAGCAGGCCCTGTGTTGGCAATGGGAGGGAGGTATCTCCGAGGAGAACTCCCAACAGGTACTGAAGGCCTACCGAACCCTACAGCTGGCCCAAAGCCGGGGAGAGCTTCCGGCCTTGGACCTGGTACCGGCCTATTGCAGTTTGGCCGTGTATGCCGCTGAAGATTTGAGCCTTTCCGAACTTCGGAAACAGGTGGAGGCCTGTTTCCGAGCTTCGGAAGATCAACCTCCCACCCCAAAAACGCAGTGGGAGCTCCCGGTGGAGTACAGGGGGGAAGATCTGGCCGAACTGGCGGCAGCGGCAGGCCTGAGCGAATCGGCCTGGGTACAGTGTCACCAGGCCGCAAACTACCAGGTGGCCTTTATCGGCTTTCAGCCAGGTTTCCCCTATTTACTGGGACTCCCAGCTGAGCTCCACGCTGCGAGGCGGGCCCAGCCCCGGCCCCGGGTGCCCGCAGGGTCTCTGGCCATCGGCGGAGCGCAATGCGGCATTTACCCGCGAGTCTCGCCCGGGGGATGGAATCTGGTGGGGAGGATCGACCCCGCCCTGCTGACGCCGCTGCAGGCCGGAGATCAGATCCGCTTTATCGCTCAGTAAGCAGACTTAACTGGCAGCTTGGCGTTTAGCCGCTTCCACCGTGTTGAACAGGAGCATAGCAATGGTCATCGGCCCCACCCCGCCGGGAACCGGCGTGATCGCAGAGGCTTTGCCCAGCATAGCAGCGTATTCACAGTCGCCCACCAAGCGGAAGCCACTCTTTTTGCTATCGTCGGGAACCCGGTTCACACCCACATCGATGACTACAGCGCCGTCGCGGATCATATCAGCGGTCACCACTTCGGGACGACCCACAGCCGCCACAACAATATCGGCTTCTTTGGTGAAGGCGGCAATGTCGGGGGTACCGGTATGACACATGGTCACGGTGGCGTTACCCAATTCGCTCTTCTGACTGAGCAGGTTAGCCAGCGGACGGCCCACGATGTTACTACGGCCCACAACCACCACGTGTTTGCCCTTGGCTTCGATACCGCCGCGTTTCAGCATATGCAGAATACCGTGGGGAGTGCAGGGCAGATAGGCGGGCAGCCCCAGCATCATACGGCCCACATTGACCGGGTGAAAGCCATCCACGTCCTTCTCGGGAAGAATGCGGTTGAGCACTTCCTCTTCAATGCTGCTGTCCGGGAGGGGCAACTGCACAAGAATGCCGTTGATGTCTTCGGAGGCATTAAAGCGGTCCACTTCAGCCAGAATCTCTTCTTTGCTGGCCGTGGCGGGAAGTTTGACCTCGCGACTGAGAATGCCTGCGGCGTCGCAGGCCTTTTCTTTGGCGGTCACGTAACTGCGGCTGGCGGGATCATCGCCCACCAGCAACACGCCCAAGCCAGGGCGGAAGCCCTCTTTCTGACAGGTTTCCACGGCAAGGCGGATTTCTTCACGAAGTTCCGCGGCAATCTGTTTTCCATCGAGAATCTGTGTTTCCATAGAGGGCAAATATCGGGCGGAGGCTAAAGGGTCAATCTGCAAGTCAGATGGAGGACGGATACAGCGAACCTGCAACTCCTCCGGGGGGGGACCGTACGCGTACTCGAACAGCCCGGAGCCAAGAGGGTGAGGACGGGATTCTCTGCAGCTCGCGTACGCGTACGAGTACGATGAATAGATCCCCCGGAGGGGGAACAGATTATAGAGCGGGGTGCAGCCGTGAGGAACGAGGGGCAAGCCCCGCCATTGCGACAACAACAAGAAAGGAGCGCCCCGAAGGGGCTGCAAGAGCGATCTGCTCCCTACGGTGGGACTGACACCAGCATAGGGTCCAGCAGATCAAAACAGGAGAGGCAGATGCTCCCGGCGGATCAACTCCCGAGCCCGCTCATAAAATGCCCGATCCGGCACGGCGATACAGACCCAATCCAGGCTCTCATATGCGGGGTCGGCAAGAATGGGCGCAGCCACCCGAAAAAAATCCAAAAACTCAACATGACCGAAGCCTGTAGCGAGGGCGGAGAGCCCCACTCGTTGAATGTTTTTCTCCTGCACGCAGTTCCGTAACGCACGTTGTAGCAATTCAGCCACCTGTGCCGGGGAGCTCTGATACCAGGCGTCGCAGGGCAGTGTGTGGTAGATCATCTCATAGGGGGTCCCCGTGGGGGCATAGGCAAAAAGCTCTCCCTGATGGGCCTGGCGGCGCCCCTGTTGACGAAGCAGATCGTGCAACTCCGTTTGCACCTGCTGCCCATAACGCATGCGCAGAGCGGCCCCTACCCCTCCGCTACAGTTGAGCATCACATTGGTTGAATAGATCAATGCGTCCACCTGAAGGTCCAACACATCAGCATGGGCGAGCATGGGGGTCATGAGCTTAGCGTACTTCAGGCCGATAGAGAAGTGAAGCCGCTTCAAGCCTGAGCTCGGGAACGGCCTTATTTTTTTCCAATGCAGATATCCCCCGCGTGATGAGCCTGCACCCCTACGGGGCGCGCCTTCCTTTTTGGTAGGCCAATGGCGGGGCTGCTCGCGCGTCGCGCTCCTGCATCCCGCCCTACATGATTTCGCCCCTCCGTGGCTTTCTATGCATCGGATACCGGATCCCCCAGGAGAGGGAAAAACAATCTTGCAGCTCCTCCGGGGGGGGACCGTACGCGTACGCGAACAGCCCGGAGCCAAGAGGGTGAGGACGGGATTTTCTGCAGCTCGCGTACGCGTACGTGTACGAGTACGCGTACGAAGATTATTTTCGGGATGATCCCCCGGAGGGGGAACAGATTATAGGGCGGGGTGCAGCCGTGAGGAACGAGGGGCAAGCCCCGCCATTGCGACAACAACAAGAAAGGAGCGCCCCGGAGGGGCTGCAAGAGTCCTCCGCCTTCCTAACTCAGGGCAGCTGCCAGGAAGCGAGAAATTCGACGTTACCCGCAGGACCTTTCAGTGGGGAGCGCTCTACGCCCAGACAGGTCCATTTCAGTTCTTCCGTCGCAAAACGCCTGATTTTTTCCACACAGTCCTGACGCACCTGCTCATCCACCACCACCCCTTTACGCAACTGTTCCCGGCCTGCCTCGAACTGGGGTTTGATTAGGGAAATCATACGCGAGCCCGGTAACAACACCCGGTCAGCCGCAGGGAGAATCAGGGTAAGCGAAATAAAACTGACATCGGTCACCCCCAGACTGGGTCGGGGATCAAAACTCTCTGCTTCCAGGTAGCGGCCATTGACCCCCTCCATTACTTGTACCCGCTCATCCTGGCGTAACTTCCAGTGCAACTGACCCTTGCCCACATCCACGGCGTAGACCTGCCGGGCCCCCTGCTGTAACAGACAATCGGTAAAGCCCCCGGTGCTGGAACCAATATCGATGCAAACCGCATCCTTCATGGGCAAATCCGGCCAGGCCTGAATCGCCCCCATCAGTTTTTCCCCGCCACGACTGACAAAAGGCGGAGGCGACTCCACCGTCAATTCAGCTTCCGGATCAACTTGTGCAGAGGGCTTGGCCTGGGTTTGGCCGTTCACCCGCACTTTGCCACTACGGATGATGCGCTGAGCCTGCTCCCGGCTTTCAGCCAGTCCCTGTTGATGCAGGAGTTGATCAAGACGCGGCTTTTTCGGCACCGCTTAGACTCCCCCGTCCTGACCCTCAAAGGGATTGGGCTGCAGGGCCTTGCAGGGGCCAAGCAGGATAGAACTCACCAGAGCTTTTTTCAGTCCGCGTTTATCGGTGAGATGTTGCTTGTGGGTCTGGGTGACAATGGGATTCATGCTCGGCGTGGGAATGGTCGGCATGGTTACGGTACTGTCCGACAAATCGATGCGCATCGGCTGAACGCCACGCAACAAATTGACGTCACCGAGCTCTCCGTCCAGCTGGGCATCGATTTCTTCAATTTCCTCGATGTTTTCGATTTTTCCATAGGCCTGCTCGTAACTGAGCTCTTCGGCCTGCGGCTTCTGCGGCAGTGGAGGCGGCGGAGGAGCCGCAGGGGGCTTGCCATCAAATTGAATCTTCGCTTTGGGTCGGGAAGGCTGGTTATTGCGGCGAATGGGAGCCCGTTGTTGAGGGCTTCGCTGTGCCGGAGCCGATGCCGGAGAGGCGGGAGCCGTTTTGTTTTCCTTCTGCGGCGTTTCTCCTGCCAGACGCCCGAGGAAATCCTCCAGCTGTTTTTCCAGATCCGGGTCTGGACTTTTTTTCTGGGCGGGTGCCTGCCGAGGCGGAGGCGAAGAGGGAGAGCCTCCGCGCCGAGCTTCTTCACGTTCCCGGGCCTCACGCTTCTCCCGCATCTCACGGACTTTGCGTTTGGCCTTCTTCTGCTCCACGAGGTTGCCCACCAGCCACAGAAAACCAATGACCAGATAAACCAGAAAACTTAATTCGCCTTCAGCAAGAATCATGGGCATGACGTGTGGAGGAGTTTAGCTACGCGATGGGCAGGAACAGGGAGGGAAAATCCCCTCCCTCAGCATATGCGGGGGCAGGATCAGTCTTCCTGATCCCCTTCGGCAATGCTTTCACGCATGGAGGTATCCGCGAGCACATTTTGCATGCGGTAGAAATCCATAACTCCGAGGTTACCGGAACGGAAGGCTTCGGAGATCGCTTTGGGCACATCGGCTTGAGCTTCGATCACCTTAGACTGCATTTCCTGCACCCGCGCACGCATTTCCTGCTCGGCGGCAATCGCCATGGCACGGCGACCTTCGGCTTCAGCCTGACGCAGTTTTTTATCGGCTTCCGCACGTTCAGTTTCGAGCAGCGCGCCCACGTTGGCCACCTCACGGGCTCCACTCACACCCGCAACGCTGACGTCGGCGATATCAATGGAAACAATTTCAAACGCGGTGTTCGCGTCCAGACCGGACATCAGCACTTTCCGAGAGATGTTATCCGGGTTTTCGAGCACGTGTTTGTAGGTTTCCTGAGAACCAATTGCAGAGACAATGCCCTGGCCCACACGGGCAATAATGGTTTCTTCGGTGGCACCCCCTACCAAACGCTGCAGGTTGGCGCGCACGGTAACCCGGGCTTTCACCAAGAGACGAATCCCGTCTTTGGACACCGCGTCCAGCAGCCCCAGGCCTTTGCTGGGATCGGGACAGTCAATCACTTTGGGGTATACCGAGGTGCTTACCGCTTCCCGCACGTCACGACCGGCAAGGTCGATCGCGGCAGCCTGCTGGAAAGACAATTCGATATTCGCTTTGTCCGCAGCCACCAGAGCACCCACCACATTCATGACGTTACCGCCAGCGAGGTAGTGTGCCTCCAAATCATTGGTGTTCAGGGGAAGACCGGCTTTCACCGCCTGAATGCGGGAGTCTACCACCAATTTGGTGTTCACCCTGCGCAAGCGCATGGCCACCAGAGCCATAAAGTTCACTTTGGCACCGGAAACGGCGGCGCGAATGTAAATGCCGATGAAGTTCACCAGCAGGAAAATCACCAAAAGGAGAATCAGGGCCAGAAAACCAATTAAAAAGGGCATAGGTCAATCCTTGGGAAGAGGAGGGGTTTTGAGAGGTTGAGTGTCAGGGATAGAAAGTTTGAGGGGCTGCTGGGAAAGTCGGATGGCAATGAGCGAGGCTCCCATTCCCCAACAACACGTGAAGAAGTATAATCCTGTGCCAATCGTAGGCAAGAGGAAGAGTACAGAAAGCATAAACAGGGAGAGAAACAGGTACAACGACCAACGCCAAAAGGGCAAGGCTTTCCCCCGGGCGAGCTTGGAGGCGAGCACAAAACACATCACCAGCTTTCCTCCACTAAAAAACAGCCAGTGAAGGATCCATAAGAGCAATCCCAGAAAAAGACCGACTTTGCTTTGGATCAGAACCAAGCCCAGACCGAACAAGCCGATGGTACAGAGCAAGCCTACAAAGAAACAGCGGCTGCGATGCTGTACGGCGATACCACTGCTCTGTTGAACAAAACGCGGTAAAAAGCGGAGCAGAAAGAGCAGAACGCAGTATTCGGTCAGCAACATCATTCCCGCTGCGGTCAGGGTGATCACCGCCACCCATTCCGGGACATTCTGGGTGGCTTTGAGCTGAATCAACTCCCCTTTCAGCTCCACCCCCTCCGGCAGGGGCAAGGGTTGGGGGCTCTGCACCTGCAAATCCCCCTGAATCACGGTGCCGGGCAAGAGCGTGATTTCATTTCCACGAAGGATCAAATCGCCTTCAATGTTGGCTTCGACGCGAATTTCCGGTGCCATCAGTTCCACCTGATCGCCATAGGAGCCCCGCAAGGTAATTTGGCTGCCACTGACGACATGGGTTCGGCCTTCCACTCTCGTTTCCGGTCCCACCGCCGCATTGACGATCGCATAGGCCTGAAGCTTGCCCTGAATGGAGGCGGTGACATTCACCGATTCCAGCGCACTAAACCGCACATCATCCCCGGCCGTCCCCGTAAAGCGGATACTGCCCTTCATGGAGATCAAATCCATCGCCAGCGCCCACACATCCTCCTCATAGTTTCCAGAGAGTTCGATCTCTTTGGAGACAAAAAAGGCATCACCGCTTACCGTTTCCTGGTGAGTTACCTGACTGGGATTCGCCAGCCATACATCCTGAGCCTGCAGCAAACTGCCCAGAACCAGGGCGATAAGAAAACGGAAGAGCATACTCTTCGCTTGCCACAGGATGGGCAAAAGTCAAAGGGAATGCCCCTCTCCCGAGGCAGAGCTCAGGGCCTGGGGAGCCACAGATGGAGGTCGAGGAGCTTTTCACCCGACACCCGGCTATTGCCGATCAGGCGAATGGAGATCTCTCCGTTCGCCTGCAGACCTTTGCCCTCGGCCTCCTCGCGAAGCAGGCGAATCTGTTCCTCGAGCTGATCTTCCCGAAGCCAGCAAAGCCGGCTGAGGCGTTTTCCGGCAGGCCGCTCGAATTGCAACACTCCTTCCGGAAGCAAACTGGGGTCCACCCGAAGATCGACCGGGTAGCGCAGGATGGGCCGCTCGCCATTCAACACGAGTTCCGAAGGCTGCGTAACCATGCGGCCATGCAGGCGGTAGCCTCGTAGCAAGGTGTATTCTGCGCGGGCCAGATTCCGCGACCAGATCAGATCCGGAGAATTCAGCTCCAACTGCAACATCGATTGGGCGGACAGCTCTTCAACACGGAGAGCCCCCTGCCCCTGATCATCGATTCCGTAATGCTGGCGCAAATCGACCGCCTCTCCCCGGGGCAAACTGCGGACTTGCTTGGACATCCAGACAAATTGATCCTCTTTGCTGACCTTGTCCGGCCCACCCCCATGGCCGTTGTGCGGGAGCAGAGTGTAGCGAATGATACCCCCCGCCTCTTGCAACTGGCTTACGGCGCGTTCGACATTAATCACCAAACGATCTTTTCCGCCGCAAATGGCCCAGATGGGCGTATGCAGGGCCCGGGGGGCTCGAAAGGCATCCCCCAGTCCGGAGCGTAATACGGCCGCAGCAAAACGATTCGGGTTCCCCGCGATCCAATTCCAGCCGCCCATGCCCCCCATGCTGCCTCCGGTCACATAAACCCGATCCTGATCCAAAGGCAGATGCGCCCCGGCATGGGCATGAATGGCTTCCAGCATCTCCACCCCCCAATTCCCGTCCAGGTTGGCGGGAATGATGTCCAGCCACTCCGAACTCAGTGAATTCTCCCGGTCCACTTCATAGCGGGCCTGTTCCTGAGTCTGACCTGCGAAAGCCACGCCCACCTCCACTTTGCGAAAAGAACCACCCCGTAGACTGTAGAGCAGCGGACGCGGAGCCGCATTCGCCTCGCCCAGGGAGCGTGGCAACCTAAAGCCATAATTGCCCACCTGATCCTGTCCCGCTTCATCCTGCCAGTTGAACCACACCGGAATGCGTAAGCCCTTCATCTCCTCCAGCGGATTCTTCCCCTGCCGCAGTCCATCACAGAGCTGCTGCACATAACTCAAACTTTCCAAAGCCGCCGCACTGTTCTCCAAAGCCGGGGAAGCCAACAGACGCTCCACCCAGCCGCTGGCCGCCGCATAGATCTGCGGCCAGGGCTTGGGAAGAGCTGCAGCCTGTTCTTTTGCCTGCGGCCAGCTGCGACGAAGCTGCTCCAAGGCTTCTGAACTCTCTCCCTGCAACGCGAAACTGCGGGGAAGCTCTCCCTCGATCTCCTCCGAGTGCAGCTGCAGGGCGTACACTCTCCCCGATGGCAAGGGCTCTCCCGACACTAAGGATAGCTCCACCGGCTCCCCGGTGTTTCCTTGAGCCGTAGCCAGAGCCTTGCCCTCCGCATCTTCGATCCGGGCTGAAAAAGGAAACTCAGACCGAAAGGTAGCCGGTTGCGTTTGCACGAGCAGTTCTTTCCCGCGAAGGCGCTGCAACTGCAGCCCCTTCACAGAAGGAATCACCTCGCGTTCATAGGCCGCCCGATCCAAAAACTCCAGCCGGGCTAACCACCAGACCTGCTTGCTGTCCACTTTGACCAGACAGCGGTTCACGCCCGCCTTGAGTTGCACCTGCACACCATAATCGCGGGCAGAAAGGATGTGCTTGTCCCGCCAGTTGGCAAGCACCAGTTCCCCATTGATCCAGACTTTGGGGGAGCCCTCAAAGTCTGCGTACAGATAACGGAGTTCATCCTCTTCCACCAATAGCTCGGTATAGAAATAATGACAGGTCCCGGGCAGACTGCGTCCTCCCACCGAACCCCGATTCCAGCCTCGGCTATAAGCCTGTAAGGACCCTACCTGCAGTTGCTCTCCACTCGGCAGCGTGATCGATTGGCCTGGCAGCAATCTGGCCCGGGACTCCCCACCCAGTTCCTGCAGAAAATCCGTGTGAAACGCACTCATGGAAGAACCGTCTTCGGCGCGTTGAGGCAAGGGCCTACTTTCGATGGGGCCGAGGTGGGCCCACTGCTCCGCGAAGGAGGCGTTCTCGAGAGTATTCTGAATGGATGCCCCCTCCTCCTTTCCGGGTTCCGCCAGAAGAGAAAAGGTCAACAGTGGGAAGAGAAAGTGAAGTTTCATTCGGTTTCCTGTTTCGATATGAAAGTTTGGACACGTGTCCATTTTTTCCATATACAATTTCGGAAAAGTATGCAAAGGGATTCCTATGACGATTTCCAGAGATGACGTAGCCCGCAAAGCCGCTGTCGGCAGCGGAACCGTTTCACGCTGTTTTAACAAACCGCACACTGTCTCCCCGCAGACCCGGGAGCGGGTTCTGGCTGCCGCAGCTGAACTGGGCTATGTACCCAACAAGTCGGCCGCCCGTTTGCGGCGTAAAGACAATGGCAGCATTTTGGTCGTGGAAGATTTATCCACACATCAGTACCGGACCTGGCGGAATTATTCCTGGATGTGGGCAAGTATGGAACGAGCCCTCACGACCTGGTTTGATCAGTCCATGTTATCCATGCGCCGGGTTTCGGTGAAACAACCTTCCGATTTATCTCGGCTCTTAAAAGAAGAGGACTGGGCCGGGGTCCTGACCTTAAATATGGTAAATGACCGCTACAGACAGATGATCCGCAACTCCGGCATTCCTGCGATGACTGCGGCCAGCTATGGCATTTCCACCCGACAGAATGCCGTCTCTCCGGACGATGCCGCAGGCGCGGCCCTCTTGGCTAAACATCTGAAAGAGCGAGGACATGAGCGCCCGATCATGGTCAGTTACGACCTCAAAGCCTTCCCGCAACGCTCACAACGATACAGCGGTTTTCATCAATGCCTGCCGCTGAAAGAGGTGGTTCTGGCGGATGACCTCTACAAAAACCAAGAGGAACTGGGAGCGAAACTGCTCAGCAGTCTTCGCAGACAGGATGCCGATGCTGTTTTTGTTCATTCCTCGACCCTGGCTGCAAAAGTCCTGTATCTTCTGATGGATGCCGGCCTTCGCCCTGGAAAAGACATCAGCCTGGTCAGCTATGATAATGCCCATTGGTTGCAGCATTTGCCCTTGGGACTGACCTCCGTGGACAATCGGATCGGGGAGGTCATTCGCCAGGCCTTAACTCATCTTGCCGAAGGCATTCAACATGAACAGGTGTTGGAACTCCCCGCCATGCGCATCGCTCCGGAACTGGTGGAGCGGGAATCGGTCTGTTCATGAAAACGGGTTCCATCACCCAGACGCTGTCCCCCACTCTGGAGGAAGCCGAACAGCTAGCCAAAAGCTACGGATCACATCACCCCTTCCGCACCTGGTACTCGCTGTGCAAGCATGAGTTGCCCCGCATCCTCAGCGCCCTGGTCATCTACCCGTTGAAACAGCTACCCATTTGGCTCATCCCGATGTGTGTGGGCTCTGTGGTCGACCACCTGACCCAATCCGGGGGGAGCCGGGATCATATCCTGTGGCAGTTAGGGCTGGCCTTGACTCTGGCCCTTCTCCATCTCCCACTGCATATGCTGTTCACCTGCCTCTTTGCTCAAGTGCGACATGGCTTGGCTGAACGCCTGCGTTTCGCGGTGATTTGCCATCTACAACGCCTCTCGCTGGATGTGCATGCGCGAAACGCCTCCGGGAGAATCCACAGTAAAATTCTTCGGGATGTGGATCAGTTTGTGAATTTGCTCCGACTGATCTACGGTCCGATTTTGGGGACCTTCACGGGTTTGTTTATTTCGGTAGGCGCAGCCTGGATGCTCGATCCAAAGATTGCCGCCTTCTTCCTGTTCATGGCTCCGGCTTCCGGACTCCTGGTTGCCTTGTTCCGACGACGCATGCGGGAAGCCACCCGCTCCTTCCGTCATGAATCAGAAGCCCTCGGAGCTGAAGTGAGCACCATGTTGGACATGATGCCCCTTACCCGGGCACATGGCCTGGAGGAACGCGTGCGCAGCCGCCTGGGCGGACAGTTGCAACGGATTCGAGAGCGGGGCTGGCGGGTGGATCTGATCAGCCAAAGTTTTGCCGGAGCCAGCTGGACCTTTTTTCAGTTGATGCAGCTGCTCTTTCTTGGAGTCGGTTCCTGGATGGTCTTTCAGGAAATTCTAAGCATTGGCAATCTGGTGATGCTCAGCACCTATTTCGGCTTGGTGGTGGAGCATTCCGGCCGACTGCTGAATGCTTATCCGCAAATTGTACAGGGAATCGAAGCCATCCATTCGATTGGCGAAATTTTGGAAGAGGAGGACGTCGAAAACCTCGAAGGAGGTCTCCAGGCGCCTGCACTGGCAGGTGAGGTGGAGTTGAAGCAGCTCAGCTACCGCTATCCCACGGGCAATCGGGATGTGTTACAAGATCTCTCCCTGCACATTCCATCGGGAGAATGCGTGGCTTTTGTGGGTCCCTCCGGAGCAGGAAAATCGACTCTGATGGGTTGTATCCTGGGACTGACGCAACCCAGTAGCGGAAGCGTGCATATCGACGGATTGGATCTACGCGACCTCAACGGTCCCTCCCTGCGAAGGCAATGGGCCTATGTTCCGCAGGAAGTGGTTTTGTTTAACGGCAGCCTGCGGGAGAACATCAGCTACGGACTCGAAACAGTAGAGGATGAGTGGTTACAGACCTGTATTCGGTCCACACACTTGCAGCAGGTCGTGGAGCGATTGCCGGAAGGACTGGATACCGCGATTGGCGAACGAGGCGCACAACTTTCCGGTGGAGAACGTCAACGGATTGCCATCTGTCGGGCCATGCTTCGGAAACCGAGAATGATCATTCTCGATGAGGCCACGGCCGCGATGGATACCGAAACCGAAGCCGAGGTTCAAGCCGCGGTGGATCAACTGATTTCCGGTCGTACGACCCTCATTGTGGCCCACCGTTTTGCCGCCATCCGCCGCGCCCACCGCATCTTTGTTCTGGATCAGGGCGAACTGGTGGAACAGGGCAGCCAGGCAGAGCTCCTGAAACAAAACGGACTTTTCCGCCGCCTTTACGAACGGCAACGATAAGGTTGTCCGCCTTGGAGGTCGCCAATGCTGTGTCGGGGGATCGGAAGGATCCCATGCATATCGGCGCAAAGGAACGCTCTGGGACAAGAGTTTGGTTCAACCCATGGCTATAAAGAGTTTCCGACAGCTGCCCCGAAGGGGTGCAAGAGTCTAGACCGGGGTGACAACCCCGCTAACCCCATCGCCAAACTATGTGCGCCCCAGGGGGGGTGCAGGTTCTAAACCCGTTGCCTCTTCGACATTTCGGGTTACTACAGAAGAACCTACACCCCACACAGAGGCCTGCACCCCTACGGGGCGCCGATTGGTTTTTTGATTTCGACACCAGGGCTGCACCCTGGCCTAGATCCCTGCAGCCCTCCGGGCCGCCATACCGAGTGAACTTTTGGTCGCTGAAGCTTCATGCTCCTGATCCGGATCCCGTTTTGCCTGCAACTGCTCTGCAACCGTGCAAGAGCCTTGGCCCAGGTGACAGGCTTCACAGAATGAACCCACCTCAAGGTCGCTCTCTCAGAGCGATGGCTCTGAATCCAAGGCAAACCAGAATCGATGCCGAAACCAGCACAGCATTTTTTTGCCGCCATCTCAGAAAGGGACAGCGAGTCTTTTTACCATCCCCAAAGAGCCACAAAAACAAACACGCCGTCCCAAGGGACGGCGTGCAGATCCATTCAGATTGACTTGGATTTAGGCAGGGGTCGGTGCGGTGTATTCCGCGTCACCGAAGGCCAGCATCGGGTAAAATACGATGGGAAGCAGGATCAGACCCACTGCATAACCGGAACCTTTGCCAAACACTCTTGCCAGCTCCAGACAGAGGATAATGGAGATAACAACGTTCGCGACAGGAATGAAGAACAGCACAATCCACCATACCGGTTTCCCAATGATATCCAGCATCACAATGGCACTGTAAATAGGGACAATACAAGCCCAACCGGGTTTACCAGCTTTAGTGAAAATCTTCCAACCGCAGGCAATTGAAAAGATAATGATGGCCAGATAAAAGATAATGATACCGATACCCAGACCAGCTGCGGCACCGGCTTCAGCAGACGACAATTCATACTGAGCTAGATGAAACATAATTTTCTCCTCAAAAGGTTAAGAAATCACTCCACACATCAGATATATAGGCAGAAGTGATTGGCAACCCTAAAACCCTAAAGGAGAGTATGAGCTTCACGAAGCAGGGCTTCGGTTGTCTCCCAGTTCATACATTTGTCCGTAATTGACTGACCGTAGACCAGATCCTCTAGGGGACGGGGGAAGGATTGGGCGCCGGCTACGAGGTTACTTTCCAGCATCGCACCCACCAACATCCGGTTTCCAGCCACACGCTGTTGCAGGATATCCCGGAATACCGCAGGCATGCGCTCGTGGTCTTTTCCACAATTGGCATGGGAGGCATCCACGATCACTCGGTCCGGGAGTCCATTTTCAGAGAGCAATCCTTGAGCCTGCTGCAATTCGGATGCTTGGTAGTTCGGCCCCTGGGTTCCGCCACGGAGAATGATATGACAATCGGGGTTGCCACTGGTGCTGACCGCACAGGCGCGGCCGCCGGCGTCCACGCCGAGAAAACTCTGACTGTGGGTCGCGGCTTTGATACCATTGATCGCTGCCTGAATATCCCCGTAGGTGCTGTTTTTAATCCCCACAGGCATGGACAGACCGGATGCCATCTGTCGATGAGTCTGGGACTCGCTGGTACGAGCGCCAATGGCAGACCAGCTGACCAGATCGGAAATGTATTGCGGGGTGATGGGATCGAGGAATTCGGTCGCAGTAGGCAGCCCCAAGTCAATGACCTCCCGCAGAATGCGGCGGGCCAAACGCAGTCCGGAGTCGATGTCGTAGGAGCCATCCAAATGCGGATCCATGACCAGACCCTTCCAGCCAATGCTGGTGCGGGGCTTTTCGAAGTAGACACGCATCACCACGAAGAGCTTGTCTTCCAGTTCCCGGGACAGCACGGAGAGCTTTTCCGCGTACTCACGGCAGGACTCCGGGTCGTGAATGGAACAGGGGCCCACAATCACCAGGAATCGGGGATCGGTGCCCTGGAGAATGCGGTGAATCACGTCACGGCTGTCCGCAACAAAATCGGCTTCAGCATCGCTGCGGGCAATTTCCAGGCCCATCTCTGCAGGCGAGGCCAGCACCTGGGTGCCGACCACGTGAAGATCGCTGACTTTTCGGGTTGTGTAAGGCATAAATCGCTCCGGAAAAAAAAGGGCTGTCTCAATAGCACAGTTTTGTCGAAAGGGGAAGTGCGGAAATGACGAGGAGCGAAGAGCTCTTGACATGACTTCTCTCCCTAAGTGTCGCTGAACGCGTTTCTTGCGACTTCAGGACGAATTCCGCCACTGAGCCGGGGGGAGCCCGGTTTGTTTCCGGAACCAACTACTGAAGGAACTGCGGGACTGAAAGCCACTGTCTTTGGCAGCCTGGAGCACGCTGTGTCCTTCCTTCAAACTGCGGCGGGCCCGGTTCAGACGGATCTCGTCCAGCAGGGCCCCTGCACTCATGCCCAGCTCCGCAGTGACGCGGGCATGCAAGGTGCTGCGCGATATGCCGGCCATCTCTGCCCAAAGCCGGGTGTCCAGACGTTGTTCGAGTTGAAGCTCTGCGAGATCCACCAGACGGCGCAGTTCCGGAGAGGCTTCCGGAAACAGGGCCGAAGAGCTCTCTGGAGTGGGATCATAGATGGCCAGAAACTCCAGGAGCCAAGCATACACACACAGATGAGCCTGTAACAGATCCTGCCCACCCCGCCACCAGAGGCTGTTCACCTCCCTGCACAGCTTCAGGCTGGACGAAAACAGCTTCGCATCGAGCAAAAGCGGCGTGTCAAAGCCGAAGTACTCCAGCATGGTGGGTTGCCGCTTGCGGGATGCATAGCGCCAGGCCTGCCCTTGTTCATAACGGAGAATGCGTTTCTCCGCCGTCAAACCCCAGTCCACCCAGCTGTATTCACTCAAGGGTGGAATCTCCACCCGTTGGGAAGAGGCCGGCTCCAAAAGCAGGGCGCAGGGTTCCACAATGTCCTGCGGCTCCCCTTCCCGACTGAAAAGACGAAAGGAACCGGATTCCAACACGAGCAGGCAATACCAGGGCAGCTCCTCGTCCGCACCCTGATGAATCAGCCGCCGGCGCCCCCGGTTCATTTTCCCCACCGCACCGGAGATCACATGCGGAGAAAGGTTCCAGGGGTACTGCTGCATAGAGGCTGAGCATGCCTCGGATCCCCTGGGACCGCAAGGGCTTTTCCCTCAGCCCCCGTTCTCAACCAAAGTCTGGGGCCGTTTGGGATAGATTTTAATCAAAGAGCCCACTTTGAGCACTTCAGCCGCATCTACCGGCTGTCCCAGATGGAAAAAGGCGGCATCCTCCTCCAACTGAATACGCTGAGGGCCCATCGGAGGCAGGCCCTCCATCGCAGGTGCTTCCACCAACAGTTCCCGGCCATTGATTTCCTGAATGACGCCCCACAGTTGAGGCGCTTCCGAAGAAATGGCAAAGCGGTCAGGGGTGATGCGGGCCCGGCGCTGAAAACAGACCATGATCCGGCCGGGTTTGACAAAGCCTTCTTCCCAGTGGGAAATGTAGGTCGTATAAAATCCATCCACGATGACCGACTGCCCTTTATGGTAGATGGGAGTCCACATGACCCCGTCTTCCTGGCCATTCCAGACGCCGGCCAGCAAGTAGGAATCAAAGCCTTTGGTCTGCTTCAATTTTTCGCCCCCCTGCTCCACGGGACGGGTATTGAACTCCTTCTGAACGATCTTGTCCCCGGTCGCAATCGCAAGATACTGATGCCGGATCTCCCGGCCACCCCAGCCAGTTCCTCCTGTATCCAGATCGGTCACCAAGTTTGCCCAATCTCCCCAGCCTTCCGGGATCAACTCCACCCGCATCTGCGGACGGGCGGCCTGGTATACATAGGAGTTCCGCTGACGAATCGGACCTTGATCCGCACTCAACTCCGCCTCCTGCCAGGGAATCCGTTTGCCCTCCCGAAGCACCACCGCATCGGCTTCCAAGCGAATCTCTGTTTCCCGATTGGGGTAATACTCTGTGGTGAACACAATCTCTCCTTTCCCGGTGCTGTCCTTGCCTCCGGCATGCCTTCCCTCGCTCATGGCATGTACCCCTCCGTCTTTCTGCCAGCCTTTCTGTTCCCGCTCGAGGATGAGCTGATTGCCGTCAATGGACTTGAGATGACCCAATTGATTCCCCATGCCCCGGGCGGAGACATACAGGAAATATTCGCGTTTGCGGTTTTCCATCATGCAGACCTGCATGCCCGGTCTAAGAAAGGCCTTCATTTGCTCCAGAGTCACCGGAACTTCATCGATGTAATAGGTGAAATACTCACTCAGGTTTTCCCAACGTAACTCATAGCTCCCGTCTTTGTGGGTCATGAGTTTGCTGGCTGAGGAAATCGATGAATACGGAGTATGGGAAACGCGGATGGCAATGCGATCGCCATTCAGCTTCTCCACAATACCATCGATAATGGCTGAGGAAGCCTGCAGTCGCAGGCCCAGCCCCAGCAGGGCCATACAGATACTGAGAAAACGGATAGAAACACAGGACATGGAATACTCCGGAGAAAGAAGGGTTCAGAGCGAGGCTCAACTACTGGAGCTATTCTAGCCGCTTCCTCGCCTCTTGTAAGTGTGTCCAAATGTTCAATATGTATTCATATGTAAAATCAGCTATTTCCCAGGCTTTCTTAGATCAGCCTCTGGGAGCGCATCACAGCGATACCCGGACAACCTGTCGACCATGACTTTCGCCGCGGGCCATAGCAGCAAGTGCCTGGGGCACGTCATCCAAACGGAGTTCCGTGACCAAGGACTCCAGAGCAGCGGGACGCCCTTCGGCTCCCAACCAGTTCCAGATCTCTCGTTTTTCATCCATCGGACAGCCTGCACTATCCACGCCGATGAGGCTGAGCCCACGCAGAATAAAGGGAAACACATTGCTGTGGAGATCCGTTCCGGTAATCATCCCACAGAAAGCAATCACCCCACGGGGTTGCATACTGCGGATTAACAGCTCCAGCGTCTTTCCGGCCAGGGTATCCACCGCAGCAGCCCAGCGGGATTTCAGCATCGGACGGCCCGAATCTTCGAGAAGCTGCCGACTGTCGATCCATTCCATGGCACCAAGCTGCTTGAGCCAGGCCGCATCCTCCGCTGCGCGGCTCGCAGCAACCACATGATAGCCGCGGGCGGCAAGCAAGCTGATGGCCACAGAACCCACCCCGCCGCTGGCTCCGGTGACCAGGACCTCTCCCTGTTCCGGATTCAACCCATTCCGTTCCAATGCCCGAACACATTGCGCCGCGGTAAATCCAGCGGTGCCCAAGGCCATGGCATCCCGCAAACTCAGGCCCTGCGGTTTGGGAATCACCCATTCCGAAGGAACACGAATAAACTCACCCAGACCTCCCGGTGTATTCATTCCCAAATCCTGTCCCTGAACAAGTACCTCGCTCCCCGGAGCATATTCCGGGGATTGCACAATCATACCCGCCGCATCAATGCCGGGCGTGTGCGGGTAGTTGCGGGTGATGCCCCGGTTGCCGGAGAAGCTCAGTGCATCTTTATAATTCAACCCACTCCACTGTACCCGGATCAGGGTATCTTCCTCCGGCAGCTGACTCAGTTCCAGCTGCTCGATCCCCTGACGAAGGCTTCCTTCTTCTTCTACATACACACGCAGGGCTCGGTAACTCATGGCTTTGGGGCAACGGCGGGATGAAGATACAAGGGCTCCAGAGGATCCTGGAGAGCGGAATCGGGAAGCGGGAACAGGTCCCGGGCATGCGGTCCTCCACGCTGAGCCTTCAGCGTCTCGGGAAGTCGTTCTGCTTCGGCGCTGTAGACCGGCCGTCCCTGGATTCGCTCCGGCCAGGCTTCGGGAGGCAGTAACTCCCAGTTGAAATCCACACGGGCTTCAGGCCAACAGGCTCCCCAAAGCTGTCCTCGACGGGCATCTCCGAGGATGGCAAAGCAGGATTCGTTTTCGGCCTCCAGGCGATGGGCCCAGGCAACACCTGAACTGACGGCGCGAAGTCGCAGCTCCCCCGCTGCGGCCCAGCCTATGGCCCAGGACAAGGCCAGACGGACGCCGGAAAAGTTCCCGGGCCCCCGACCAACGCGAATCTCGCTTAACCGGGAGCTGTCGGGGAGCTGTTCATCCAAAAAAGCCTCCAGCGCGGGCAGCACGTCTTCCGCACGAAATCGGTCCAGCTCCAGCTCAGCCTGGCGAATCCGCCCGGATTCATCCTGCAAGGCCCAGGAAGAAATCCGAGTACTGAATTCCAATGCGAGGATCATAGCTTGGGACCTCCTTCCACCCGGATCCGGCGTTGATCCGGTTCTCCGGGCACATTTTCCAGCCAAAGTTGCCAGGCATGATCCGGCCAGAAACTGACCCTTTCTGACCATTCCACCGCCAACAGGGTGTCTGCACGAAGCCATTCTTCAAACCCTAAATCATAGAGTTCTTCTTCATCACTGAGTCGATACAAGTCCGCATGAATGAGCCGGGGAGAGCAGCTGTACTCCTGCACCAGGGTGTAGGTGGGACTGGTCACGGCGCCATCCCAGCCCAGGCCTTCGGCCAGCCCTTGCACAAAGCAGGTTTTCCCCGCCCCTAAATCACCATGCAAAAGCAGGATACTGCCTCCGGGCAAGGCTTGAGCCCAGCGGCGTGCTAAAGATCGGGTTTCTTCAGGAGAATGACTGAGATAGGCTCCGGTCACATCAAGGCCTCCTCACCCTGCACCAATAATTGCACTAAGGTTACGGAGTTAAAAATCGCATGAATCCACACGCAGACCCAGAGTCGTCGCGTATGCACAAACAAGAGGCCTAACAGGATGGAGAGAAAAAAGAGGGGTAACATACTGGGGCCATGCATATGGATCACCGCAAAGATCCAGGAATGGATCAGTAAGGCCGGCCAGGGACCCATTTGCTGATTCAAGCGGGTCAGCAACCAGCCTCGGAACATCACTTCTTCACAAAAAGGGCCCACGAATCCAACAAGGATAAACAGAGCCACCCACACGAGATGCCCTTGCAGATCATGACTGGCTTGAAGCAGTGCCTGGGATTGCAGTTCCCAGTTGAAAAATTCGAACAACAACTGCGTACCCAGAGCAGAAAGCACCACAAAGGGCAGAGAGAGACAGTATCCGCCCAAGCCCCAGAGCAGGTCAGAGGCTTTTAAACGGCGCTGCAGGCCCAGACATTCTTCCAAGGAGCGCTCCCGGCGGCTGCAACTCCAGCAAATCACTGCACAGGCCAAACCTTGAAAACTGGCAATACTGAAAAGCACGGTCAGGATGGGATGATTCAGCCGTTGCCAAACCGGGCTGAGCACAATCAGCGTCTGAGCCAGCATGCCCAGGCCAACCCAGATCAACAAAAGTCGTCCCAGACCATCCGGAAGCGGTCTCCAGCTCAACCAGGCCCAGCCACTGCGCAGGCGGGCCCGAACCGGGGCAGGATCAAAAAGGACGCAAATCCACAGCAGCAGTCCCGTGCCCAGAAGACCGTTCAACAGCAGGAGCCATGGGTTCATGCCAATGCTGCCGAGCTCGTCCATGGCTCTTAGCCTTCCTGAGGCGTTCCCAATTCCGCTTCGCGTTCTTCGCGGATAGCGTAGGTTCGTTTGTCCTGGGATTCATGGTAGGTACGAATGAGGATTTCTGCGAGCAGACCCAAACCTACAAACTGAATTCCGAAACCAAGTAACATGAACCCCATAATCGGCCATACCGGGCGTTTTACCAGATCATAGCCCCAAAATTCGGCACCCGTAAGGTTGGATACCAGGTTGAGGCCCGCAATCATGCCTAAGAGCACTAGGCCCCAGAAGCCGAGGATGGCTCCAATTTTACCCAGAATCTGCATGGGACCCGTGCTGTAGCGCATGAGAAAACTCACCGTGATCAGATCCAGCACCACTCGGGTGGTACGGTTGATGCCATATTTGCTTTCGCCAAATTTCCGGGCGTGGTGATTTACGGGCAATTCAATGACTTTTCCACCTACCCAGAAAGCCAAAGCCGGAATAAATCGATGCATTTCACCATAAAGGCGCACGTCTTTGATCACATCATGACGATAGGCTTTAAGCGTGCAGCCATAGTCATGAAGATGCACACCGGTAATTTTGCTGATCAGCCCATTGGCCATCATGGAAGGCAGTTTCCGGTCCAGATAACGGTCCTGACGATCGCGACGCCAGCCGGATACCACATCCACCTCATCAGTCATCGCTTCCAGCAAACGGGGAATATCCGTGGGATCGTTTTGTAAATCCGCATCCATGGTCACAATCACATCCCCCCGGGCATGTTCAATCCCGGCAGCCATGGCGGCGGTTTGACCAAAATTCCGGCGAAAGCGAATGAGGTGGAGCACGGGGTACTCTTCCTTCAGTTCCTGCATTTTTTCCCAGCTCCCGTCCTGACTGCCATCATCCACGAGTAGAATCTCATGGCTCAGGTTCAGGGGGGCCAGAGCCTGCTCCAGCTGTTCGCAGAGCGGGGTCAGGCTCTCCACTTCATTATAGACGGGAATCACCACAGAAAGTTGCATCCCATTCCCTTACCCAAGCCCCGGCGGGAATCAAGACTCACGCTCAGTCAGAACAGGCCACACATAATCCGGGGATCGGCATTGGAGAAGCTTCAGAAGAGTGATAGAACCAGAAACAGGACCTTCCCATGCATCCAGAACAAAGCCGAAACCGAAGCGAACTCCAACGCTGTTTTGATCAAGGTACACGCATCAAATACCTGTTTTTTTGGGGGCACAGCTCTTCAGGGAATTCGTTGGGGAAAGAATGCCTCAGCCAATGGTATCCCGCAGCTTTCCATGTGGACGGGCTGCGCTATCCCAGTGCAGAACATTACATGATGGCAGGAAAAGCCGCATTGTTTGGAGATGAGGAAATCCTCCAGGCCATCCTGGACTGCAATCACCCACGAGAAGCTAAGAGCCTGGGTCGCAAGGTGCGTGGATTTGACGAAGCTCGGTGGCTTGCCCATCGCATGGAGATTACCATCCAGGGGAACCTGTATAAGTTCGAGCAAAACCAGGAACTTCGGGAATTTCTGCTCCAAACCCGTCGCCGTGTTCTGGTGGAAGCCAGTCCTGTGGACCGGATTTGGGGCATTGGGATGGATCAAGCTCACCCGCATGTAGAGAATCCTCAGCGTTGGAACGGTGAAAACCTACTCGGCTTTGCCTTGATGGAGGTTCGCTCCCGAATTGAGGGCCAAGTACCCCCATGATTCTTCACTACCACCCTATATACAGCGAAGGGCTTCACCCGGATGTGTACTTTCCCCGGGATCGCTACCGTTTGCTTGCAGATCGATTACAAGAGGATGCTGCCCTGGAGCTCAGGTCGCCTCGACGGGCCAGCCGCGAAGAGATCCTTCTAGCCCATGATGCAGAGTATGTGGATCGATTTCTCGCAGGAGAGCTCACGGAGAAAGAAATGCGTCGCATCGGCCTGCGCCCCTGGACCGAAGCCATTATTGAGCGCACCCTGCTACTCACCGGGGGCAGCCTCATGGCCCTGGAAGAGGCACTGCGCACAGGAGGCATCTCCGGAAACATGGCGGGAGGAACGCATCATGCCTTTCGCAACGAGGGCTCCGGCTACTGCATTTTCAACGACTTGGCCATCTGCGCGTTAAGCGCGTTGGAACGGGACGAGATCGGCCAGGTTCTGATTCTCGATCTGGATGTACATCAGGGAGATGGCACTGCGGCCATCTTTCAGCATCACCCCATGGTGCACAGCGTTTCCATGCATGCCGCCAAAAATTTCCCCGCCCGCAAACAGCAGAGCGACTGGGATCTTCCTTTGCCCAAAGGCATGGGCGACCGGGATTACCTGAACATCCTCCGTCAAGTACTGGAAGATCTGGAATCACGCGATGTGGACCTCTTACTCTTTCAGGCCGGCGTGGATCCTTTAGCCGAAGATCACCTGGGCTTCCTCGAACTCAGCCGCGAAGGCATGGATGAACGCAACCAACAGGTGTTCGCCTGGGCTCACCGCAAAGGCATCCCTGTCGTGATCTTTATGGGAGGGGGCTATGCCCGCCCCATCGAACGCAGTGTGGAATGCTTTGAGGATCTGTTCCGGGCGGGGGCGCAGTGGCATGCGAGACGCTAGACCAGAGCTGGAGGACTCCGTAGAAGGTTCGGTATCCCTTCAGGATACGGCCTTATTTGCTTCGAGTAAGCTCCCCTTCACCTGGAGAAAGTAGGGCCCGTAGCAGCAATGGAGCGCGCGCTTCCAGCGGGCGAAAGCTTGGAGGCCCGGGAATTGAACCCAGGAAGCCAGGGCCATCGGCCTGGTATTCCAAAGACCGGGGCCTCAGCGCCGGGTGGATGCGTACCCAGCTCGCCCCCTGGAAGGGCGCGGTCCATTGTTTTTTATGACTCGGCCTTGAGCTCAACCTAGATGTAGTTCAGCTCAATGCGTCACCCTGAACGGGTGTAATGTACCGTAGCCCCTCCCCTTAGCCCCTTGAAAAATAAACTTGAGCGCAGGGATTTCTGCCCACAGACACATGAATGCAGCATGGAGGCCAAGATTTCGGAATACACCCAATCCCCTCAACGGGAATCGAATGACACAAGCCAGGACAGAAGACGAAGCGATCACAGTGAGACAGCTGCTCGTTCATGCAGGACATGCCTTCCTCATGAGTGGGATGCTGTTGACCATGTTCCTCGTATGCCATTCCTTGCTCGACGGGCTAATCTGGTTGTTTTTCAGAAACAACCCGCTGCCGGTGGCTGCCGTGGCGAGTTGCTGGATCCTCGGCGGATTTTTCCGGCGCGTTTATGTCCGCAATTCCTTTATCACCGCAGCCGCTCTTTGCAGTTTCTGGTTGTCCCTGAGCAGCTACGAATCCCTATCCCCCCTGATTCTTCTCCCCGGTTTTTTGGCCGGATATTATATCTCCCCCACTCTGTTAGGACGGGGTACCGCTTCCTGCAAAGCATCGGATCGATCCGCAGAGCCCCAGCTCAATTCCGAGACGGATACTGCTTTGGAGTGAAGCCGTTTTCTTTTTTACAGGCCAGAGAACGTCTGAGGATATTCAAAACCCAGATCATAGGCCACTTCGGAAACGGAGACGCCCGGGGCCATCAGACGGCTTTTTGCCTCCTCTACCAGACACAAAGTAGGCATGATCAGCCTGCAAGCAGTCCACATACTGCATTGGGGTTTCCAAGTAATGAAGAGAAGCTGAGATCTCAGCGGAGGGACAGGATCCCCCCGCTGAGTCGACGTCGCTTAAATGGAGAAGGTCGGATGAATGACATCCTGAGTCTTAAAGCTCATGTCAGACATATCGACAATCCCGACCACGTCATCGGATTCAAAGAGCTGGTAGGTGAACTCAGCCATCTGATCCGAACTGTGGAAGGTGAAGCCTGAGGCATCCATTTCGTTTTTGGCGGTTTTATTGGCCTGATCCATAAATTCGGTCTCTACCGGTCCGGGAGCCAGCACTTTCGCTTTCATGGGTTTGCCGGCGGCTTTCAATTCCATGGCCAACGATTCGGTGTAGGCCGTCACATAGAATTTCGTGGCCACGTAGGTGGCCGCACCAGGCATGGTCATATACCCACCCACGGAAGCCACATTGATCAGCTGAGCCTCTTTGTCTTTATAATCCCGGCTAAAAAGCATGGAGAGCCGTGACAAGGAGCTCACATTCAGGTCGATCATATTGCTCATTCGCTCCATATCCACGTCCCAGAGCATATTAAAGTTTCCGAAGCCGGCGTTGTTGATCAGCGCAGTGAGTTCATAGCTGGAAACCTGTTCATACAGCGCAATCGCATTGGCTTCGACAGAAAGGTCGGATCCAATCACCACGACCTCAACCGCATGTGCGGATTCCAATTCCTGTTTGATTTCCTCCAGTACCGCGAGACGGCGGGCCACGAGGATGAGGTTATGTCCTTTGGCAGCAAAGGTGGCAGCGATGGATTTTCCAATTCCGGAACTGGCTCCGGTGATCAGCACGTAACTCATAACAAACTCCGTTAAGGGGTGAAGGATTCGGGCACATCATACGACAGCAGAGCCCGCGCTACCATAAACAGAGTTCTGAAAAATGGATACAGAACTGCACATGCGGCACAAAACCCCAATCGCACATGATCCCACCCCCCGCATTGCTTTCTGCGGGAAGGGAGCCTAGATTGTGTCACCATGAAGACACTTCTTTCCCTTGTGTTGTTCCTATGTCTGCTCCCCCTGGGTGCGCAAGATCCGGAGATTCAGGCCCCAGAGCCGGAAACAGCCGCAAACGTGGAACCCAACGATGATGCACCTGAAGATGCATCCGAGGATGCTGCAGCGGAGAACAGCGAAAAAGCTGCTCCTGTTGACCCGGAAGAGATCGTCCGGGTAGACTCTGAACCCTATGAATGGCCGGAAAATCCGCGGATCATGCTGATTCCCATTCGCCAGTCTATTATGCCGCCTCAGCTCTTTCAGATGCGTCGGGGAGTGAACCGAGCCTTGGAAGAAGAAGTCGATGCCATTGTACTGATCGTAGACAGCCCCGGGGGCCGGGTGGATATCATGCAGAAAAATGTGAATCTGATCATTGATACCGGGATTCCCACCTTCACGCTGGTGGAGAACGGGGATTATGGCGCGATCTCTGCCGCCGCGATCATTTCCCTGGCCACGGACCGGATTTACATGCAACCGCGTAGTAAAATCGGGGATGCTATGCCTATCGTCCAAGGACAGGAGCTCGGCGACAATCAACGGGAAAAGATCGAAACCTACATGGACGCGTTGGTCCGCACCGTGGCACAGGCCAAGGGTCGGGACGAGATGATGATCCGGGCCATGGTCCGGCGCACACTGGAATATAAGTTGGAAGACGGGCGGGTGATTTCTGAAGCCGGCCAGATTTTGACCATGACCAATGTAGAGGCCGCGGAGCTGAAACCGGATGGGACCCCCATCCTCTCCGAAGCTACGGTTACAGATTTAGATGCCATGCTGGCCGAACTGGGACTGGAGAATGCGGAACAGATTCAGGAAGAATCCACCTGGGCCGATCAAATCGCTCTCTGGATTACCCGTCTTTCTCCTCTGCTCATGATGGGCGCCCTCGCCTTTTTCTATCTCGAAGTCAATTCACCCGGCATCGGATGGATGGGCGGTTTGGCCGTTCTTCTGTTCAGTGTAGTCATGTTTGGCCATAATGTGGCCGGACTTGCCGGATATGAGGATATCCTCATCGTCATTCTGGGCATGGTACTGATTCTCGTTGAAATTCTAGTGACCCCGGGCTTTGGCTTGTTGGGCGGAAGCGGCATTGTGTTGCTGATTGGCGGCCTGCTCAATGCGATGATTAGTCGCTACCCTGGAAATCCGGGCGATTTGGAAGGCCTGGTGAATTTCGATAATGTGGGCATGGCCGTGACCAATGTCAGCCTGGCCTTAATTGGCTCGGTTGGCCTCTTCGCCGTGTTCCTAAAACAGTTGGATGAACAGGGAGTCTTCGGCCGACGACTGGTCCTGGCCACCCAACTCTCCGGGGCTTCTCCCGACACGCTACCGGAACAAGCTGAGGAGCAAAGTCTAGTTGGAGAGCAAGGCCTCAGCCTGACCCCACTCAGCCCCTCCGGGACCGTTCGCATCCACGGGAAAGATCTCGACGCCATGTCAGACGGAACCTATATCGAAGCCAAAGCACAGGTCACCGTTCAGGCTGAACGAGGTGGCCGCATTATTGTCAGTCTCACGGAATCCCCCTCATGAACCCGCATCTGATGTTTCTATTCTTCTCTGTTCTGGCCTTTGTGCTGTTCGTGGCAGAAGTGTTCCTGCCTGGCGGCATTGTCGGGGCGGTGGGAGCGATTTCCCTCTTGGTTGCCTGCGGATTTGCCATCGTCGCCTTCGGCCCCGCATTTGGAACTCTGGTGGCCCTGTTGCTGATTCTGGTCACCCTGGGCGGGTTTATGTTCTGGCTGATGAAAATGCCGGACACCAAGCTGGGCAAACGCTTTGCCCTGCAGACGGATCTGCAAGAATCCAAATCCGCAGAGGACCAGGATGAACTCGTGGGCCACCGTGGGGTGGCGGAAACCCATCTTCATCCCAGTGGCTACGCCCGCATTGATGGCAAACGCATGGATGTTGTGGCTTCACGCGGCTTCATTGATGAAGGGACCCCCGTGGAAATTGTGGAAGTCCATGGCATGCGCATCGTCGTCCGCGAAGCCGAAGAACTGCCCCCGGCTGAGGAAGCCCAGGCAGAAGAACCAGCCTGAGTCAATTTTTACCACGAAGGGCACGAAGGGCGCGAAGCCAGCATGGGGGCTGGGGTTGGGAATTTTTTAGGGCGCTCGGGTTGCGTTGGAGGGTAGCTGTCGGCCTTCAGGCCAC
>DIYK01000092.1 GCA_002429005.1 Verrucomicrobia bacterium UBA6056 | reverse complement strand
TTCCGTATAGCGCCGGGGTGGTTTGGTGCGGCGGGCTTTGATCTCCGGGTGGTGAGGGCCCTGTTCGCCCACCTGCATTTCCGGCATCTGTTCCTGATCCGCCTCATCATCCTCCTCGGCCGCTTTTTTCTTTTTCTGCATGTGCGGATACAAGGCCTGCCAGCCCCAGTCTTTGACCACGGCACCCCGGGCCTGAAAGGCTTCTTCCTCCACTCGGGCTTTCACCGTGGTCACATCTTTGCGGCAGGGAGGAAACAAAGCTGCCAGTAAACGGCGAACGACGGCGGCATAAACTTTTTCCGCCCGTCCATCCAAACGTTGTGGAATATCCAGGGTGGGCAGGATGGCGTGGTGGTCTGTGACCTTTTTGTTGTCGACCACCCGTTTGCCAGGTTTTAAGTTTGCTAGGTCCAGCTGGGAGACAAAGCCTTGGTAGTCCTGGGGCAGGGCTTGCAGCAAGGCTGGCAGAGAGGCTGCTTCTTCGCTGCCGATGTGCCGGGAGTCGGTACGCGGGTAACTGAGATGTTTGCTTTCGTAGAGGTTCTGCGCGGTTTGCAGAGTTTCCTCAGCCGTATAGCCGAACCAGCTGTTCATGTCCTGCTGCAGGCTGGAAAGATCATACAACTGCGGGGAAATAATCCTCTGCTCTTTGGCCTGAATGTCCGTGACCTCAAGGGGCAGGGGACGGAGTTTCTCCAGCAACGCCTTGGCATCTTCCTCGCTGTTGAAGCGTTTCTTGGGTTGTCGGAAGAGCACGTCACGATAGCGGGTGACCAGAATCCAGTAATCCTCCGGAATAAAGTGTTCGATTTCCAGATCCCGCTCCGCAATCAATGCGAGCACCGGGGTCTGCACCCGGCCCACACTCCATAATTGGCTACGGGAACCGAAACGGCTGGTGTGATAGCGGGTAGCATTCATACCAATCAGCCAGTCCGCCTCCGAACGGCAGCGGGCGGCATGATAGAGCGGATCCAGTTCCTGACCGGCCCGCAGTTTCTTCCAGCCCTCACGGATGGCGGCCGGAGTTAGTGACTGCAGCCACAAACGACGAAAAGGCTTATGCTGTACTCCGGCCCAGTGTTGAATGTAGCGGAAAATCAGTTCTCCCTCACGGCCGGCATCTGTCGCACAGATCAATTCATCTGCCTGTTGAAAGAGGCGGGTGACGGTGTCCAGCTGTTCTTTGGCGCCACGGTCCTCGCGGCCCCGCAGTTCAAACTGCTCCGGGATCAGGGGCAGGCTTTCCAGAGACCATTGCCGCCACTCCGGACGAATTTCATGAGGTTCTTTGAGTTCCACCAGATGTCCCAGGGCCCAGGTTACCGAAAGCCCCTCTCCGAGAATCGCCCCTCGCTCTCGCCGGGTGGCTCCGAGTACGGAGGCCAGATCCCGGGCGACGGAGGGTTTTTCTGCGAGAATGACAATGTGACTGGGCATAAAAAAGAGAGAGGTCAGTTGGCTGGAGCGGGGGGGCGAAGTTCCACGAATTGGTGCCGGGTGTTACCAGCCAGGCGCAGGTCAGGGCTGTCTGTGATTCTGGGGTGATCCACGATCCATTCCACTAGGGCAGGGGAGGCAAACAGCCACTGATCTCTGCGGTAGAGATCCCGTTGTTTATCATGATGTGTCCAGGCGTCCCCTTGCACATCGATCGCTCTTAAGGCTCTCAGGCCCAGCTCCCGCAATTCACGGAGCATGGGGCTGTCCGGATCTTCCGGGGCATGGATCGAGAGAAGCAACAAGTTGTTCTCATCCTCAAGCAAAGGACGAAGAGCCTGTCGCAGCAAACGCGCTTCATTACGCCGCCGTTCGTAGGGTGCATCTGCATCGGGTAATTCCGCATTCACCACGAGGAGTTTCCGAGCTTCGGAAAGAGGAAGTTGCAAACTTCCGAACATCGGAACCTGTTCCCGACCCAAGTGGGAATAGCTTCCACGTTCCAGGGGAAGGAGCGTGGCCTGATCGGATGCGCAGAGAAAGCCGAGGCCGCAGAATGCGTCTTTTCCGGGGAGGTAATGGGCGTGGAGACCGTTTTTTAAGTGTTGCTGAAGATGTTGTAGCGAAGCTTCGCTACCAATGCCCCGCAGGATGTAGAGGTCGGCCGGTTCCGCAAGCAGGCCGCGGATCAGGGCTTCAACTTCCACATCCGGTTTAAAATCATTGGGCTGTCCATCATCATCCCGATCCTGCCAGGCATAATCCTCCAAGTGGGCACAACGGAGCTGCAGGCTGCGGGCCTGTTCCGGTTGAGACGAACAAGCCGCCCCCCAAAGGAGAGCGGCGCTGCAACATGCCCAGAGGCACGGAAGGGGCTTAGGCCTTGTTTTGCTTCGCACGTTCGTAGCCGGCTTCAATTTTGGCAGAAACGTCTTTGTAGCCAATATCCACGGCGTAGATCTGTTTGAAGTAGTCCAGGGACTGATCCATCTCACCCTGTTCTTCGAGTACTTCACCCAGTTCATAAATCACATTCATTTTCACATCATCGAGCACAGGCAATTCTTCCGCAGCTTTGCGCAGCTGATCTGCAGCGATGTCCAGCTGCCCCTTGGCTTTGAAGCAGCGCCCCATCAGGTACAGTGCGTCGATTCGATGCTGGGGGTTGCGCTGAGCCTGCTGGAACTGAGCAATGGCCTGATCCAGCTCCCCGGTTTTGAAGAGCATTTCGCCATATTCGAACTTAAAGCCGAGATCATTGGGATAGCGGGCCACTTTATCGGCGGCGTCTTCGAGCAGAAATTCATTCATTTCTGCTTCCTGTTCCTGAGCGCCGGCTTCATCGCCCTGTTCCTGAAGGATCGCGATGTTGTGTTGGTAGATTTTGACCGTGATTTCGGAAATACCCCGTTGAATGAGCGGATCGGCGTGATTGGTCATTTCGTCCGCCTGGGAAAGAACTTCCAGCGCTTCGTCGAGCATGCCAGCCTTGACCATGGTATCCGCCAAGGGACGATAGAGGTTGAGGTTATCCGGTTCCTGTTCCAGTTTGCGCTTTTGAGTGATGATCAGCTTGTCCATGTCGCTGAGGTTCTGCTGGGACTTGCCTGCTTGCTCCAGCGCGGTAGCTTCCTCTTCATCCTTCAGTTTGCTGTGGAAGCTGCCTTCTTCCTCCCAGCCGCCTTTCTGCATGCTGTCCATGGCGGAGGTATCTTTGATCCATTTGATGACGTGTTGATCACCAGGACGCAGTTCGCCCAGACGTTCAAAGGCTTTCCGTGCGGCGCTGGCATCGCCGGCTTTCACCAGCATGTGGCCCAATTTCTCAAAAGATTTGTCGTTTTTGGGGTCCAGTTTGGTTACCGCTTCCAGCGTGATGGTCGCTGCGGAGAGCACGCCTGCAGCTTCAGCGGCTTCGCAGTAGGTATCCAGAAAAGCCTGGTTCTGTAGGTCTAATTTCAGCAACTCCTCTGCAAGAACCAAGGCCTTTGCAGGGTCTTTCTTTAAGGCCCCCTTCACTGCCATGCTTTTGCCCATGCCCTTCATCCCGGCCATGGGGTTCGCTTTTTTACCCCGAGTCAGGCTTACCTGTAGGTCACGGAGTTCTTTACGAACTTCCGCCAGTTCGGGCTCCAGCTCCAACATACTCAGGAAGAGATCTACAGCATAGTCTGCGTTATCTTTGCGCAGGGCTTCCTGGGCGCGGCGATAAGTGTTGCGGATGCCTTGGGAACTAGAGGCGAGAGTGACGGGCATATTCGGGTATCTCCTACAAAACGGTTATTTCATCAGCCTAGGAGGGCCTTTTTCAGAAATCAAGAGGATATCCGGCTTTGGCCGGATGGAATTTGTGTACTATAGATGCATATGCTGTCACTGTTTAAGGAGAACTGGCAGCTTGAAAGAGGAGGGGACCTGTATAATCTGCTGCCGATGGACACAGGAACGAGGAGCCCAGGGAATCGGGGAGAAGATTCCTGATATTTTTCTCTCGTATCCTGTTGACAACCTTCCCTCATTTCGGCTAGTGTGCGCGCCCCATTTCCCGCATCCATTTGGATAACGGAGAGGGTAGGCATCAACACCGTTTGGAACCGGGACCGTTCGCAAGAACAACTCCGGGAGGTCGAGAAGCTGGAGAACAGGCCCACGTAGCTCAGTTGGTAGAGCACATCCTTGGTAAGGATGAGGTCAGCGGTTCAATCCCGCTCGTGGGCTCCATTTCCTGCATTTTGGCTGAGGAACGGTAGCGAGGTTTACGCTTTCCTGGGAAGCGGAGGCAATTTTACAGAAGCAACCCACCCGTTAACACTCCCCCATTCAGAGGTAACTCACCATGGCTAAGGAAAAATTCGAACGTACCAAGCCCCACGTAAACGTCGGCACTATCGGCCACGTGGACCACGGCAAAACCACCCTCACTGCTGCCATCACTCACGTGCAGGCACTCAAAGGTCTGGCTGATGACATCGCTTACGACGAAGTGGCGAAAGCCTCTGAGTCCCAGGGTCGTCGTGACTCCAGCAAAATTGTGACCATCGCTACATCCCACGTGGAATACCAGAGCGACAGCCGTCACTACGCTCACGTTGACTGCCCCGGTCACGCTGACTACGTCAAAAACATGATCACCGGTGCTGCTCAGATGGACGGCGCTATTCTCGTTGTGTCCTCCGTGGACGGCCCCATGCCCCAGACTCGTGAGCACATCCTGCTCGCACGTCAGGTGGGTGTACCCGCCATCGTGGTATTCATGAACAAAGTAGACCTCGTTGACGACGAAGAGCTGCTTGACCTCGTGGAACTCGAAGTTCGCGAACTGCTCTCCAAATACGACTTCCCCGGCGACGACCTGCCCGTGGTTCGTGGATCCGCTCTTGCCGGTCTGCAGGCCAGCAGCGCAGACGACGCTGGCTGTGGTTCCATCGGCGATCTGATGGACGCCCTCGACTCCTACATCGAAGAGCCCGAGCGTGACGTGGATCAGCCCTTCCTGATGCCCATCGAAGACGTGTTCTCCATCGAAGGCCGCGGTACCGTGGTCACCGGCCGTATCGAGCGTGGTGTGGTTGAAGTGGGTAACGAAATCGAAATCGTTGGTATCAAAGACACTGCCAAAACCACCGTGACTGGTGTGGAAATGTTCCGTAAGGAACTGGGCCGTGGCGAAGCTGGCGATAACGTTGGCTGCCTCCTGCGTGGTACCAAGAAAGAAGAAGTTGAGCGTGGCCAGGTTCTGGCTAAGCCCGGCACCATCACTCCTCACACCACCTTCAAAGCTGAGGTGTACGTTCTGTCCAAGGACGAGGGTGGCCGTCACACTCCTTTCTTCAAAGGATACCGTCCCCAGTTCTACTTCCGTACTACGGACGTGACCGGTGACATCGAATTGCCCGAGGGCGTGGAAATGGTGATGCCTGGTGACAACGTCACCATGAACGTCACTCTGATCCAGCCGATCGCGATGGAACAGCACATGCGCTTCGCTATCCGCGAAGGTGGCCGCACCGTTGGTGCCGGTCGTGTGACCGACATCGTCAAGTAATCCGGTTGGTAGGGGAGGGCCGTTCTTGACGGAGCGGTGCTTTCCTGCCAAGGTACCGGAAGAGATGCGGGACACCGCGTGAAGATCTTCCGGCAGGTCAGTAGCTCAATTGGCAGAGCACCGGTCTCCAAAACCGGGGGTTGGGGGTTCGAGGCCCTCCTGACCTGCCATTTTTTTTCTCTCTTCCGTTCCACGCTGCCGAACAGCGTTCCCCGACTTTTCTCAGAGGATAACTCCCCGAGGACATATGGCATCTCCCTCTACAGGACCCGTACATAAACTCCGCACTTACTTTCAGGACGTCATCGCCGAGCTGGGCAAATGCAGCTGGCCTACGATGCCCGAACTTGTGCAATCCACTCTCGTGGTGGTGTTTAGCTTCTTGATCCTGGGAGCCGCTGTGTTCCTCTACGATATGATTCTGCGTTTTGTAATTCAGAACATCCTCTAATCTGGAGAACCCGTAGCTATGAATCACCAGTGGTTTGCATTACATTGCCTCTCCGGCATGGAGTTCAAAGTGCGCGAGAGCATCGAGCGTCGCATTGAGCTTGAGGAGATGGATGACCTCATTGCTGAGGTGCTGATCCCCACCGAAAAAGTGGTGGAGGTGAAGATGGGCAAAAAACGGGAACTTACCCGGAAAATCTTTCCTGGGTATGTCTATGGCAAGTTGGCCCTCTACAATGAGGACCGCAGCCTGAATGAGCGCACTTGGCACTTCATCCAGCAGACCAACGGAATCATCGGTTTTGTAGGGGGCGACCATCCGGTTCCTCTCCGCCAGAAAGAGATCGATGCGATTCTGAATCAGGTCGAGGACAAGCAAGAGAAAGCAGCGCCCAAAATTGATTTCAACACGGGGGAAACGGTCAAGATCAACGACGGTCCTTTCGAAAATTTCGAAGGCGTGGTGGACGAGATCGATCCCGAACGTGGCAAGTTGAAAGTGTCGGTATCCATCTTCGGGCGTACTGCCCCAGTGGAGCTGGAATACTGGCAGGTCGAAAAAGCAAGCTGAGTTTGGAAGTCACACGATGGCAAAAAAAGTTCAAGGATATATCAAACTGCAGATTCCCGCCGGTCAGGCGAATCCCGCGCCTCCGATTGGCCCCGCATTGGGTGCCCAGGGCGTGAATATTATGGAATTCTGCAAAGCCTACAATGCGGCGACTCAGGACAAGGCAGGATTGGTCATCCCCGTGGTGATCACGGTGTACCAGGACCGTTCCTTTACCTTCGAACTGAAGAGCCCTCCCGCTGCGGTGCTGCTGAAAAAAGCAGCCGGCATTGCCAAAGGCAGCGGCGTCCCTAACCGTACCAAGGTAGGGAAAGTCACCCGCGACCAGTTGGTTGCGATTGCCGAAGAAAAGAAGAGCGATCTGAATGCCTCTGATGTCGATCAAGCGGTCAAGATGATCGAGGGAACGGCCCGGAGCATGGGTCTTGAGGTGGAATAATGGTGAAACACGGTAAAAAATATCGGAAAGTGACCGACTCCCTGTCGGCCGACAAGCAGTTCGCTCTGAGCGACGCGCTTGAGTTCCTCAAAAAGAACAGTTTCGCACGTTTTGACGAGACCGCTGAAATGGCGTTCCGTCTGGGCGTGGATCCCACCAAGAGCGATCAGTCCGTTCGTGGTACCATCTCCCTGCCCCACGGTACGGGTAAAGATGTCCGCGTGGTGGTCTTCGCCAGTGGTCCTGCTGCAGATGCAGCTACCGAAGCCGGTGCTGCGGAAGTGGGCTTTGCTGAGCTCGTCGCCAAAGTGCAGGGCGGTTGGACCGACTTTGACGTCGCCATCGCAACGCCGGACGCCATGAAAGAAGTGCGTAAGCTGGGTAAAGTGCTGGGTCCCCGTGGCCTCATGCCCAACCCCCGTGCCGGCACCGTCACGGACGACACTGGCGCTGCGGTTAAACAGTTCAAAGCGGGACGGGTTGAGTTCAAAATGGACAAAGCCGGTAACGTGAACGTTCCCTTTGGCAAACTGAGCTTTGACGTGCCCCAGCTCGAAGAAAACGGCAAAGCCGTGATCGAAGCTGTGATGGCCGCTAAGCCCCAGGCCGTCAAAGGCATCTATGTGAAAAAATGCACGGTGAGCAGCACCATGGGACCCGGCCTTCCGCTGGAATCCCGTGAACTGAGCGCCTAAAGCGGAGAAAGCACCTGATGAGACCCGAAAAAGTATCGATGCTGAATGAACTCCGCGAGCGCGTGGAGTCCTCCGTGTTCGTGATTCTTGCCGACTATGGCGCCATGGACGTTGAAATCACCCAGGAATTGCGTGGCAAGCTCCGGGAAGTAGACGCCGAGTTCCATATCGTAAAGAACCGTCTCTTCAAACACCTGAGCGATGACATTGCTCCTGGTATTGAAGATGGCCTCAAAGGCCGCACGGCGGTGGTGACCGGGCAGGGCGAAGTGACGGACGTCACCCGCGTACTGCGTGAGTTCATCAAAGATAAAGAAGTTCCGACCCTGCGCATGGGTGCCCTGGAAGGGGCGTTCCTGAGTGAGGCGGACCTCGAGGCCCTGGCCACCATGCCTTCCAAGGATCAGATGCGCGCCAAGTTGCTTGGCACCCTTGCCGCACCGATGTCCCAGACGGTTGGCGTGTTGAACCAGAAACTGTCCTCGCTGTTGTATGTCCTGAAAGCGGTTGAAGCCAAAAAATCTGAAGGCTAAACCGAGAATTATTTCCAAACCGAAGTACCCTGTACGTAATCTCAAGGAGAACTATCATGTCCGAAGACGTGAAAACTGAAGAAGCCCCTCAGCTCGAAGGTAAAATGGCTGAGTTCGTGGACTGGATCGAAACCATTTCTGTGCTCGAGCTGTCCAACCTCGTGAAAGCTCTGGAAGACCGCCTGGGCGTGTCTGCTGCTGCTCCCGCAGTTGCAGTTGCCGCTGGCCCTGCTGCTGATGGCGGTGCACCTGCTGCTGCTGAACAGACTGAGTTTGATGTGATCATCACCAGCGCTGGCAGCCAGAAAATCGCTGTGATTAAAGAGCTCCGCGCCATCACTGGCCTGGGTCTGAAAGAAGCGAAAGCTTTGGCCGAAACTGCTGACGGAAAAGTCAAAGAAGGCGTTTCCAAAGAAGAAGCCGAAGAAATCAAAACCAAACTGGAAGGCGCTGGCGCTGCCATCACCGTCAAGTAAAAAATCCGGTAAATACCTTGAATTGGTCAGCACTCTGGCGTAACAGAGTGCTGACCTATTTTCCTGCCTGTATGGAGCCCCGCACTCTATACGGGCTGAATTTTCTCCCCCCCGCGTGAAGGTACAGCATGGCGCAACGAACAAATTACGGAAGCATTGAAGAGGTCATTACTCCGCCCAACCTGATCGACATTCAGAAAAAATCTTTTGTCGATTTCCTGCAGGCAACTGTAGACCCAATGAGACGGGACGACCTTGGCTTTCAGTCGGTTTTCAAAGAAATTTTCCCTATCGAGAGTTACGACGGTCAGTCCGTCCTCGATTTTGTCCGCTATGACATTCAGGACCCGAAAATGTCCGAAGTGGAATGTCTGAAAGAGGGCGCCACCTACGCTGCTCCCCTGTATGTCACCTTCCGCCTGACGGATGGTGAGGAAGTACGCGAAGAAAACATTTTCATGGGCGAAGTGCCCTTGATGACCCGCGACGGCAGTTTCATTATTAATGGTGCCGAGCGTGTGATCGTCTCCCAATTGCACCGTTCTCCGGGCATCTGCTTTGAGCAGAGCACCCATGCGAACGGTTCCATTCTGTATTCGTTCCGCATTATTCCCGACCGGGGTTCCTGGATCGAAGTACAGTTCGACACCAACGACCTGATCAACATCTACCTCGACCGGAAACGTCGTCGCCGGAAGTTCCTGGCTCCGACCTTGTTCCGGGCCTTGGGATATGGAACCGATGAAGAACTGCTGGGCCTGTACTACAGCTTCAAGAAATTGTCTGTAAACAAGAAGGTCAAAGAAGCCGACTTGGTCAACCTGGTGTTGAAAGAAGATTTACATGATGCCGATTCCGGCAACATGCTGGCCCGTAAATATGAGCCGCTCACTCTGGACCTGATTTCTCAGATCTCCGCAGCAGGTCACACCTCCATTGATGTGGTGGACATCAGCTTCGATGAAGGTCTGTTCATGAAGTCTGTTGAGAAAGATCCCAGCCGGGATACCGAGGAAGCGCTGAAGGACATCTACGCTAAACTGCGTCCGGGAGATCCTCCCTCTGTCGCAAATGCGAAACAGATGCTGGTCCGTATTTTCGGCGATCCCCGTCGCTACGACCTGGGTCGTGTCGGTCGTTACAAAATCCGTCAGAAACTGAATCTGGAAGCTAACCCCAATTCCCGCGTTCTGGAGAAGGAAGACCTCGTTGAGGCTTGCCGTTACCTCCTGAAACTGCGTCTGGGTGAGGGTACCGTAGACGATATTGATCACCTCGGCAGCCGTCGTGTACGTACCGTGGGTGAACTCATGGAAGGCCAGGTTCGTGTGGGTCTCGCCCGTACCGAGCGTCTCGCCCGTGAGCGTATGACCATGATCGACTCCACGGTCGAGAAACTGACTCCGCAGCGTTTGGTGAATCCCAAAGCCTTGTCCGCCGTGATTAAGGACTTCTTTGGTCGTTCGCAACTGTCTCAGTTCATGGACCAAACCAACCCGCTTTCTGAGCTGACGCACAAACGTCGTCTTTCCGCTCTGGGCCCCGGTGGTCTCAGCCGTGAACGCGCTGGTTTTGAGGTTCGAGACGTTCATACCTCTCACTATGGCCGTATTTGTCCGATTGAGACCCCTGAAGGTCCTAACATTGGTCTGATTTCCTCCTTGTCTACTTACGCCCGGGTCAACGAGTTCGGCTTCATTGAAAGTCCCTACCGTCCGGTCGAAGATGGCAAGGTGAGTCCGGATGTCTACTTCATGAACGCCGACGAAGAAGAGAACTTCGTGATTGCTCAGGCAAACGCGGAACTCGACGAAGAAGGCCGTTTTGTCAGTGATTCGGTTTCTGTGCGCCGTCGTGGTGAATTTGAAGTGGTGCCTCGCGAAGAGGTGACTCACATGGACGTGTCTCCGTTGCAGATGGTTTCGGTGGCGACCTCCCTGATTCCTTTCTTGGAACACGACGATGCGAACCGTGCATTGATGGGATCCAACATGCAGCGCCAGGCGGTGCCGCTGTTGATCACCGACCGTCCTTACGTGGGTACGGGGGTGGAAGCCCGCGTGGCCCGCGACTCCGGAGTGTTGGTTCTGGCTGAGAAAGCCGGGATTGTGGCCCGGGTGACTGCAGATGAAGTCATTGTCAGCCGGGATGGCCGTGCTCCTTTGAAGAGTGCTTCCAAAGAAAGTTTCGAAGTCTACGAGATGCGCAAGTTCATGCGGACCAACGCAGGTACCTGTAACAACCAGAAACCTATCGTGAACGTTGGGGATAAAGTTGATATTGGTTCTGTCCTGGCCGATGGCCCGGCAACCGAGGACGGGGATCTGGCCTTGGGCCGGAACGTTCTGGTGGCCTTCATGCCCTGGTGCGGATACAACTTTGAGGATGCGATTCTCATCAATGAGCGCCTGGTTAAAGACGATGTCTACACCTCGCTGCACATTGAAGAATTCGAGTGTGATGCCCGTGATACCAAACTGGGTCCGGAAGAAATCACCCGCGATATTCCCAACGTTGGCGAAGAAGCCCTGAAGAACCTCGACCATGACGGAATTATTCGTGTGGGTGCCGAGGTGAAACCGGGCGATATTCTTGTGGGCAAAATCACGCCGAAAAGCGAAACCGAGCTGGCTCCGGAAGAGCGCCTGCTTCGTGCGATTTTCGGTGAGAAAGCCGCGGACGTGCGGGATACGTCTCTTAAAGTGCCCTCTGGCGAATATGGCATCGTGATGAACGTCAAGATTGCCTCCCGCAATAGCAGCACCAAGAGCAAGCTGACGCCCTCTGAGAAACGCCGTCAGGCCAAAGCGATTCAGGAAGACTACAAGAGTAAGTCCTCCGCGATCACCGAGGATCTGACAGAAGCGTTGAGTAACATCCTGCTGGGTGAAAAGATCCCGCTGGACGTGATCAACTCTCAGACCAACGAGATCATCATTCCCGCCAACCGGAAGATCACCAAAACGCTGCTTCGCAAGCTGGCTGCGGCCCACAAATACGTGGAAATCGATCCCAGCCCGATTCAGATCAAGATCGAAGGCATCATCTCCGACTTCAACACTAAGTTCGAAGAACTCGAAAACGAGTACGATCGCAACATGGATCGTCTGGAAAGTGGAGACGAAGTGGATCCGGGTGTGGTCAAACGCGTTAAAGTCTACATTGCCAGCAAGAAAAAGCTGTCTGTCGGTGATAAAATGGCCGGTCGTCACGGTAACAAAGGTGTGATCGCAAAGATTGTACCGGAAGAGGATATGCCCTTCCTGCCTGATGGTCAGCCCGTAGATATCGTGTTGAACCCGCTGGGTGTGCCTTCTCGTATGAACGTCGGACAGGTGTTGGAAACTCACCTGGGCTGGGCCTGCTCCAAATTGGGCATCTATGCTGCAACTCCCGTTTTCGACGGTATCAAAGAGAAGCAGATTTGGGAGCTCATGGAAGAAGCCGGACTGCCGAACACCGGTAAAACGCATCTCTATGACGGACGGACGGGCGAGAAATTCGACCAGAAGACGGTTGTGGGTCAGATCTACATGCTGAAACTTCACCACTTGGTTAGTGAGAAGATCCACGCTCGTGCGGTTGGACCTTACTCTCTGGTTACGCAGCAGCCGCTGGGTGGTAAAGCGCAGTATGGTGGTCAGCGTTTCGGGGAAATGGAAGTGTGGGCGCTGGAAGCCTACGGTGCTGCCTATTCCCTGCAGGAGGTGCTGACCGTGAAATCGGACGACCTTGCCGGCCGTACCCGTATTTACGAAGCCATTGTGAAGGGTGAGAACTCGCTGAATGCGGGAACGCCTGAATCCTTCAACGTGCTGATGAAAGAGATGATGGCCTTGGGTCTCGATATCCGGGTCCGTCAGGCAGAAGAAGCCTAATCCTCTTACTCAATGAGGAGGGGGCAGGGCCCCCTCCACCCCTTTTATTACTTATCCCAGAAACTGGAGAACGTGCATCGTGGAACAAACTGAAGCCAACTTCCTGCCTACCCTCGACGACGGTAACGGCATTGACTACGCCACCATTTCCATTGCCTCCCCGGAGACCATGCGCTCTTGGGCCTACCGAAATGGTGAGCATCAGGAGGTGAAGAATCCCGAGACGATCAACTACCGTACCTTCAAACCTGAGAAGGGCGGTCTGTTCTGTGAGCGTATTTTTGGTCCGACGAAGGACTGGGAATGTGCCTGCGGAAAATACAAACGCATCAAGCACAAAGGCGTGATCTGTGATCGCTGTGGTGTCGAAGTGACGCTGAGCAGCGTGCGTCGTCATCAGATGGGCCTGATCGAACTGGCCGTGCCTGTGTCCCACATTTGGTTCTACAAATGTACCCCGTCCCGTCTGGCCCTGGTGCTGGATATGACTTCCCGTGCCCTCGAACGCGTCCTGTACTACGAAGATTATATCGTCGTGGATCCCGGTCAGACTCCGCTGCAGCACAAACAGCTGCTGAGCGAACTGGAAATGCGCGAAGCCGAAGACAAATACGGTGAAGAAGCCTTTATTGCTAAGATGGGTGCGGAAGGCGTACGTGACCTCATGGCCGCCATCGATATTGCCGAAGAAATCGATGTGATTCAGGAAGATATTGAAGCCACAGGCTCCAAGCAGAACCTGAAAAAACTGGTCAAACGTCTGAAAACGATGCAGGCCTTCCTCGACACCGGAACGCGTCCGGAATGGATGATTCTCGAGGCTCTGCCTGTTATTCCTCCGGACCTGCGTCCATTGGTGCCTCTGGAAGGTGGCCGTTTCGCTACTTCTGACCTCAACGACCTTTATCGTCGTGTAATCAACCGTAACAACCGTCTGAAGAGCCTGCTGCAGCTCAAAACCCCGGATGTGATTATCCGGAACGAGAAGCGCATGCTCCAGGAAGCGGTGGACGCTCTGTTGGATAACGGCCGTCATGGCCGTGCGGTGACCGGTGCCGGTAACCGTCCTTTGAAATCCCTGAGTGATATGCTCAAAGGGAAACAGGGTCGTTTCCGTCAGAACCTGCTCGGTAAACGTGTGGACTACTCCGGTCGTTCCGTAATTGTGGTTGGACCGGAACTGCAGCTGCACCAGTGCGGTCTGCCCAAGAAAATGGCTCTGGTGCTGTTCGAACCCTTCATTATCCGTCGCCTCAAAGACATGGGCATCGTGCACACCGTGCGTTCCGCCAAGAAGCTCATCGAGCGCCAGGCCGATGAGGTGTGGGATATTCTCGAAGAGGTGACCAAGGGGCATACCGTTCTGCTGAACCGTGCGCCGACCTTGCACCGTCTTTCCATTCAGGCCTTCCAGCCGAAGCTGATTGAAGGGGAAGCGATCCGCGTTCACCCGCTGGTGTGTACGGCGTATAACGCCGACTTTGACGGGGACCAGATGGCGGTGCACGTTCCGCTGTCCGTGGAAGCACAGATGGAAACCCGTCTGCTGATGCTGGCGTCCAACAACATCTTCTCGCCTTCCAGCGGTAAGCCGATCACCACGCCTTCTCAGGATATCTGTCTGGGTGCCTACTACATCACCACTTCGGCTCAGAAAGACCGGATGGATGAGCGTACTGGCAATGTGGACCCGGAAGAGCATCTGCCCATCCTCAGTGATGCGCAGGAAGTGCATACCGCCTATGACGAAGGCGTGGTGCACATGCACAGCCGGATCCGCTTCAAGAACCCGGATTACCAGACCGAAACCATCAATGGTTCCACGGATCAGTCTGTGATCACCACCACCGTGGGTCGTGTGTTCTTCAATGAAATCTGGCCGGACAGCCTTGGATTCTTCAATGGCGTGGTCAAGAAGAAGACCCTTGGCAAGCTGATTTGGAACTGCTACCAGGCTGCCGGTCACAAAGAGACTGTGGAGACGCTGGACCGTCTGAAGATGCTCGGTTTCGACATCGCGACCCGTTCCGGAATCTCTATCGGGATCATTGATATGAACATCCCGGATGAGAAGCACTTGGTTCTGGAAGATTCCCAGAAGCAGGTTGCTGACATCGAGATGCAGTACCGCAAGGGTGTGATTACCGACGGGGAACGTCACAACCGCGTGAAAGACATTTGGACCCATGCCACCGAGCAGCTGACTAACGTCATGTTCCAGGCTATGGATAACAACAACGGACAGGATCACATCAACCCGATTTTCGTGATGGTGGACTCCGGAGCCCGTGGTTCCAAACAGCAGATTCGTCAGTTGGCTGCGATGCGTGGCCTGATGGCCAAACCATCCGGTGAAATTATCGAACGTCCGATTCTTTCGAACTTCCGTGAAGGTCTGACCGTTCTGGAATACTTCATCTCCACCCACGGTGCCCGTAAGGGTCTGGCGGATACGGCGTTGAAGACTGCTGACTCGGGTTACCTGACCCGTAAACTTGTGGATGTGGCTCATGACATCATTGTGATCGAGCCGGATTGCGGTACCACCAATGGTATCGAAGTCCGCGCCATTCGCGAAGGAGACGAAGAGAAGGTTTCTGTCGGCTCCCGTTGTATCGGCCGTACCTCCCTCGAGGATGTGGTCGATCACATGGACGGACACATCATTGTGGCCAAAGACCAGATCATCGACGAGTTGGTGGCTGAGCGCATTGATGGCGCCGGCATCGATTCCATGAAGATCCGTTCCGGTCTGACCTGCGAAAGCCATCGCGGAATCTGTGCCAAATGTTACGGCGTGAACCCCGCCACCGGTGCTCAGGCCGCCCTGGGTGAAGCGGTGGGGATTATCGCTGCGCAGTCCATTGGTGAGCCGGGTACTCAGCTGACCATGCGTACCTTCCACGTCGGTGGTGTGGCCAGTAGCGTGTTCCGGAACCCTGAGGTATCCAGTCGTAAGGGTGGGGTGGTTCGCTACCAGGACATCCGCGCGGTGGAAGTTACGCAGGAGGATGGTTCCTCGGTGTGGACGGTTCTGAACAAGAACGGAAAACTCTGCATCTACGATAAAGACGGACGTGAGCTGGAAGGTCACAGTACCATGATCGGTACTCAGATCTACATCCCGGACGGTGAGAAGGTGAAGAAGGGTCAGCCCTTCATGAAATCCGATCCTCACAACGTGCCGATTATCACTGAGCGCAGCGGTATCGTGAAATTCCACGACTTCATTGAAGGTGTCACCATCCGTAAGGAAGTGGACCCCAGCACGAAAGTTGAGAACACGGTGGTGATGGAACATAAAGAGGACTTGCACCCGCAGGTCATCATTGTGAACCCGAACAACCAGACCGAAACCCTCAGTGCTTACGCCATTCCTTCCGGTGCTCAGGTGACCGTGGAAGAGGACAGTGAAGTTCAGGCCGGTACCGTGGTCGCCAAGACCCCGCGTAAAGCCGCCCGTACGAACGACATTACCGGTGGTCTGCCGCGTGTGTCTGAGCTGTTTGAAGCCCGGAAACCGAAAGAAGCCGCCGAGATCGCGAAGATCGACGGGGTGGTGGACTTCGAAGGTTCCACCCGCGGTAAACGCCGTCTGATCGTCACGGATCCGGAAACCGGAGAGGCCGAAGAGCATTTGATCCCGATGGGCAAACACGTCGTCGTCTTCCGTGGCGACCATGTGAAAGCCGGTCAGCAGCTCACCGAGGGTCCTGTGACCCCGCAGGAACTGCTGGATGTCTGCGGACCTCAGGTGCTGCAGGAATATCTGGTGGATCAGGTGCAGGGCGTGTACCGCGTGCAGGGTGTGGAAATCGATGATAAACATATTGAGATCATCGTTCGCCAGATGCTGCGTAAGGTTAAGATCACCGAATCCGGTGACACCGACATGCTCCCCGGAGACCAAGTGGATCGTCTGACCTTCGAAGACAAGAACCGTCAGGCTCAAGACGAAGGTCGTCGTCCCGCAGAAGCCGATCCGGTGTTGCTGGGGATTACCAAAGCTGCTCTGGAAACCGAGAGTTTCATCTCGGCAGCCAGCTTCCAGGATACTACCCGCGTGTTGACCGAAGCCGCCTCTTTGTCCAAAACCGACGCCTTGCGCGGTTTCAAAGAGAACGTGATCATGGGGCATCTGATTCCTGCCGGTACCGGTTTCGATCAGTACCGCAATATCCGCCTGAAGTATGCTGTGGATCCGATTTCTGCAGACGACCTGGTTGGAGATCAGATCTTCGAAGAAGCCGCTCCGCCGGTTTCCTAAGGCACCTTTCAGCCTAAACAACAAGCCCTCGGTTTCGACCGGGGGCTTTTGTTTTGGGAGGAATCGAAGCCCCAGCGCTGTGTACTGGGCTGGTATCTGCGCGGTGCTACGGCCCGGCTCTTCACCCGAGCATGTGCGGAGGGTGGGGAGGTTTTTCTAGACTTGATCCTCATCCTGCGTTTTGGAAGAGGATGTTTTTCATGTTCCAACTCTTATGGACTCCCCGATGAAAGTACCTTCCTCCCTCATTCTTGTTCTGTTTGCCAGTCGATTGCTATTCGCTGAGGCGGATGAAAGCTTGTTATCGCCTGAGGCCTTTACCCAGCTGTATCATGAGGTCTGGACCAGTATATCCAAAGACAATACGATCGAGATTGTAAACCCTTTAGAACTCGTGGTGAAGCAAGGGGAGGAGGGATCTACCATGAAGATTCTATTGGGGAATGCCTATCAGATGTATCAATCGGATCCGGATTCCCTCAAGGACGTGCTGATGATGTATCTGGCTCGGAATATCCAGACCTTGCAGGAATTGGAATCAAAAAACGGATATTGCCGCGAAGAACCTGGTTCCCGTATTGAAAACATCGGAATGGCTGAAAACGTTACATGAACAGGTTCAGGAAGACTCCAAGAAGCTCGTGAATCAGCCTTTTGGAGGAGAGTTGGTATGGGTCTATGCATTTGATAGCCCCACCCGTCTGCGTTATCTCCAAGAGGGAGAACTGAAAAAATTGGAAATCGGGGAAGAGGAGTTGCGGCCTTTGGCTGTGAAAAATTTGGACCGTATTCTGACCCGGAAGCACCTACGTGCCGGTGATGGAGTCTACATGTTGGAGGTTGGAGGAAACTTTGAATCCAGTATGCTTCTGCTCACAGAGTTCTGGAGCGATCAGCGTATCCAGGTGAGGGGGGATGTGGTGGTCGCGGTGCCTACCCGGGACATGGTGCTGATTACGGGGAGTGAGGATGCTGACAACCTGAAACTTTTACGGGAAATTGCTCAGGAGGGACAAGAACAGGCCTACCCACTGAGTACGGATTTATGGAAGTTCACTGGCAAAGGCTTTGTGCTCCTTCCTCCCGAAGCTAGCCCCGGTACACCTTGATCTTCTGGGTGTTCAGCGAGTCCCTGCACAGGGTTGTGCAGGGACTTCACTGGATGCTTAGAACGATTTCTGCCAGCCTAGAATGAAGCTGTATTCGGTTTCCATCTGGATCCCGTTGAGATCCTGGTCGAGCGGGTAGAGAAATTCGAAGGCGATGCGGTGTCCTTCGATCCAACCTTCCTGACCTGTGAAACTTCCGCCGAGAGCGCCGATGAGATTTTCGCCGCCATAGTTTTCAGTGCCAAAGGGCGTAGAGGCTGCATGTGACATTTGATCGTACTGACCTTCGAGATCGCCTGTGTACTGATAGAGCAGGCGGGCGGAGAGGGCAAAGGCCTGTTGAATGGGCAGGCTTGCCCAGAGCGTGGCAGCCAGTTGATCCCCGTAGCGGAACCCGGCATCATTTTCGCTTTCCAGGGAAATTCGTCCGGAGGCCTGTGCTCCCCAGGCAAAACGATCTTGCAGACCATTCACGGTGATGGATGGGCGCAGGTCCCAGACCCCATTTCCCAGTTGCATACCGTAAGGCTGGTAGCTGCCGTGCATTCGTTCCTCGACCTCTGCAGTGGGCAGACCGATTCCCAAGCTGACATGCGCGTTCAGGGTTTCGCCCTTAAAGATGGAGTACAATGCGGAGAGGACGGTATCCCCCCAACCTTCGGTACTGTGAGAATGGTTACCATGACCACCATGGCTACTGCCATGTGAGCCGGACTCCGTAGCCATATGCTCCGAGTGTGACATCATATGGCCATTCTGGTTGCGATGGTTCATGTGCATGCCCATCTGTTGCATGGCATGGTTGTGAGACGAGGGCCCGCCAATGCTACGCATGTCCATGTCCTTGAGCACATAGTTGGTCATCAGCATCAGGGTGAGTTTGTCACTGGGAGCATACATGGCACCCAGCATATGCATGTCCATGGTCATTTCAGTGGGGACAACGGAGTACCCCGCCATGCTGGCTTCCATGTCTGAGGCATTAATGCCATCCATGCTCATATGCATGTAGCGGTAGGACAGCATCCACCCACCCGCGTGATGGGTGTGGTCGGCCATGACGCCAATGGGGGCTTTCGCATCCGGGCGGGAACGATGGTGATGAGTGGTATGGTCATGATGCTCATGAGATTCAGGGACAGCTTCAGCTGCAAAGCTGGAACACAAAGAGAGAAGGGCCGCCAGAGCGACAGAGCGAAAAAAGGATTTCATATGCTTTAGAGAAAAAGGGAGTGGCTCATCCCCCGATGTTTACGGGTTGGATGAACAGGTTGAACGAAAAGGAAGGAGAGGGTCGGGGAGTTTTCAGCCGTATCGAGGCGGCGGTGCGTCCGGGGCGGAACGCATCACTCCCGCAGGAAGGCGGGAGGAAAACAGGGGCTCATGTTCAAAAGGGCCATGCTGATCAAAACGATCGGGTTGGCTATGCAGCAAAGGCTGTGGGGCCAAAGTTCTCGAAGTCAGACTTTGTTGATCTCCGGGCTCTTCACGGGATTCCCGGATACTGACACAAAGGGAACAGGGGGCTTTCCCACTAAAGGTTTGCTCAAGGCCTTGCTCAAGACCAGAGCGTTGGCTGTACTCCACCAGCATGGTGGACCAGGCCAGTACCTGTAATAGATCCAAGGGAGCTTGTACCCAGCTACAGCAGAGCACTAAGAACACGCAGATCACTTGTCGGAGAGCTTTCAGAACGGCTTCTTCTTACTCAACTTTTTCAAAGCGTCAAGGGGGGGGAGCAGGGCAGGGGTCGCGAAGAGTACTGGGGCCAGGCCGGAGTGGCGGCGTTGGATTCGTTCACGTAAATCATTGTGATTTAAGCAAAAACAGAGTATAAGCCTCCGCTTCCCCCTTGGAACGCTTATGACTTTTGACGATTTACCTTTGCGCCCGGAACTTCTCCAGGCCACTCACGATTTAGAATTTACCACTCCGACGCCGATTCAGGAACAGGCGATTCCTTTGCTGATTTCCGGTGAAGGCGATATGGTGGGTTTAGCCCAGACTGGCACCGGAAAGACCGGAGCCTATGGCCTGGGGATGCTTCACCTCTTGGATGAACAGAACCGTTCGGTTCAGTCCATTGTGGTTTGCCCCACCCGTGAGCTCTGTTTACAAATCACGGATGAACTGAAGAAATTCTCCAAGCACCTCCCCGGGGCACGCATTGTCGCGGTCTATGGCGGTGCCAGTATTCAGGATCAGATCCGTCGCATTCAGAAAGGGGCCAATCTGATTGTGGCCACACCGGGCCGTTTGGTGGATTTGCTTCGCCGTAAGGTGGTTACGCTCTCCTCGGCTTCGGTGGCGGTGCTGGACGAAGCGGATGAGATGCTGAACATGGGTTTCAAAGAGGATTTGGAAGCCATCATGGAGAAACTGCCCGAAGAACGCCGGGTCTGGCTCTTTTCTGCCACCATGCCTAAAGGGGTGGCCAAGTTTGCGGAGAGCATTCTCACTGATCCGGAAGAAGTTTCGGTTGGCGGGACCAACGAGGTGGCGTCCAACATCGAACACTGCTACTACCGCGTTCATGAAAAACACCGCTATGTGGCGTTACGACGTCTGCTGGATCTCGAGCCGGAGATGTATGGGGTGGTTTTTTGCCGTACCCGCCGTGAAACGGCTGAGGTGGCAGAAAAGCTGGTTCAGGATGGCTATACCGCCGAACCCTTGCATGGCGACCTTTCCCAGGCACAGCGCGATATGGTGATGCGTAAGTTCCGGAACAAGAGCGTCAAAGTCCTGGTGGCGACGGATGTGGCTGCTCGGGGCATCGACGTAAAAGATCTGACCCACGTGATTCATTATCGCCTTCCGGAAGATGAAGCCGTGTACACCCACCGCAGTGGCCGTACGGCCCGGGCTGGAAAATCCGGTAAATCTCTGGCGATTATCAATATCAAACAAATGCGGCATCTTCAAAATATCGCCCGGGTGGCGTCGGTGACCTTTGAAGAAGGGCGTATTCCGGATGGACGTGAAATTGGGGAGCGCCAGTTGATGGCTCTGGTCGAGAAGGTGAAGGAAACTGAAGCGGATTCCGAATCCCTGCAGCGTTTCCTGCCCTCGATCTACGAAGCCTTTGAGCCCTTCTCCAAAGAGGAGCTGATTCAGCATTTTGTGGCTGCAGAGTTCAATCGGTTTCTGAAAACCTACGAACATGCTTCGGATATCAATTTGAAAACACCCCCGGCGGAGGTGGGCCCAAGAGGAAAACGGACGCAGCGCCGCGGGGATCGTTTTGAAGAACGGGATTCCCGTCGCAGTGAACGCAAAGGGGATCGCCGTAGCCGGAATCAGCCAGGCATGACTAAATTCTTTTTTGGCGCTGGGAAAATGGACCGAATTCCACCGGGTGCGATTATCCGTACGCTCTGTGAAGCTGGAGATCTCGATCGTCGGGATTTTGGCAGTATCGACATGAAGCGTGAATTCAGCTTTGTGGATATTCGCGATGAAGCCGCGCAGGATTTAGCCCAGCGGGTGAAAAACCTGAAACTCGACGGGCGCAAAATCGCTTTCCGCAAATACGTGGATCGCAAGAAGCACTAAAGCGCGTGACTTGGCTTCCGCTGTTTTTGCCACGAAGAGCACGAAGAGCGCGAAGCCAGCAAGAAGCTTTGGGCGTTTCGGAATGTAGCTGTCGGCCTTCAGGCCACAGGCCGCAACCTGGGCCTGTTAGATCCTGATCCTGCTTAGGTAGCGGCCTGTGGCCTGAAGGCCGACAGCTACACCCCAAGCACACAACCGCTTCCATCCCATCTTGGGACCGCAGGCTGATTCCGCTGGCCGTCGCCTGCCTGCAGGCTTCGCGTTCTTCGTGCCCTTC
>DIYK01000108.1:58390-66492 GCA_002429005.1 Verrucomicrobia bacterium UBA6056 | reverse complement strand
AGGGTGTTTGGCTCCAGAGCTTTTACCCCGTCAGCGGGAAGTGAGGGGAGGGGCGGAAGATGAAAAACGCCCGGGGAGTTCCCGGGCGCTTAGGAGCTGTACTGGAGTGATCTTTTAGTCGCGGGCGAAAGCGAGGAAGATACGCAGGACATACCAGAAGAGCAATGCCACCGAGGCGAACAGGGATAGCGAAGCGGCTACATGCTGATCGGTACGGTAGTGATGCATGATGTTGGAGGTGTCGTAGAGAATGGCGCCGGAGGCGAAGAGAACCATCACTCCAGAGAAAAATACGCCCAGGTCGAAACCGAAGAGGATGCCGGCGACAATCACTCCAAGAGCGACCATGCCCGAAATGGCGAGGATGGGGCCCAGGAAACTGAAATCTTTGCGGGTGACAAATGCAACTGCGCTAATCCCTCCGAACATGGCGAGGGTTACGATTCCGGCCTGCTGAATGGCCTGCGGCGCGAAAGAGGCCGCAATGTAAAGCAAGGGCGTGAAGATAATCGCTTCGGCTACCACATAGAGTCCCAGGCCGGCGTATTGCATGCCTGTGGATTGGCTGTTCTGGGCCCAGCTGTTGGCCAGCCAAGACACGCCCATGAAACCACCCAGGACCAGCAACCAGCCAAATTGGGTACCCAGAAAGGTCTGTGCAATGGCTTCGCCGGCGGGGCTGTTGACCAGGAGTCCGGTTAATCCGATGAATGCGAGCACAGCTCCGGCCAGATGGCTGTAGGTACGGCGGATAAATTGAGCGCGGGCACTGGGCTGCGCATTGGCAGCGGGGGAAAAGGTAGAAGCGGTAATGTCCATGCGCATATCTCTGAGAAAGAGAGCCAGACCTGTCAATGGGCTTTTCGGGGCAAATCCCAGCAAAGAGCCGATGTTCCTTCTACAGTTCTCGGGGAGCCTCCCTTAAGGATCAAGAGCTCAGGGAGTGCCCGTCTGCCTAGGAGGCGGTCCAGGAGTGGGTGTAGGAGTCGGTGTAGGAGTCGGCGTGGGGGTTGGAGTTGGCGTGGGAGTCGGCGTGGGAGCTGGACTCGCTTTGCGTTCCATTCGTTGATCATCGAGTTCTTCCATACGGAACTCTTCCGTGGGATCCTCGCTGGCTTGTTGCCGGAATTCGTTTCCTTTCAACGGCTGTCCCGCTTTGGGGTCTGCGGGGATGCCATCACCAGTTGCTGAGCCTCGAAGATTCGGTTCCTGAAGGGGTTGATTCAGAACTTCTGCGGGACTCTCTTGTTCCTCGTCGGCATCCTGTATGAATTTTTGTTGAAAAAGGGTGCTCAAAGGGGCGCTGCCTTCAGCTCGGGCTCGGCTCTCGCCTCCGGCCCCTCCTGCGACTCCCCGGTCGACGGCCATTCCAGGAGCCGTTTCAGGAGCTGCTGCGGATCGGGCTGGTTCCGCGCTGCTTGTACCCAGTTCACGCGAATTCAGGTTCAGACTTCTTGGGGATGCAGCTGCAGGTACATCCGCGGGAGCGATGGCGGCGGGGCGGGGAGCTGGTACACCTGGAGCTTGTGCTGCGGGAGCCGCCGCTGCTGGAGCCGGGGGCGCAGCCTCCAAGGAAAAGGAGTCCATGCTCAGCATTCCCTCTGCTTCAGGTTCAATGTGTTTCAGATCCCGGGAAAACCGGGCGCGTTTTTCCTTAGCGACATTCGCTTTCGGGCCCTGTTCCAGTTTGGGGATTGCCGCTTCGAGTTCATCTGCGACGGATCCGGAAAAAGAGAGGGTCTCCTCACTGAGGGCGGCATCTTCCATGAACACGGGGCTGATCGCTGCATCGAGAGTTTCGCCCTCAAATGCGTCACCTTCATGTGCTTCCCCCTCAGATGCTTCCCCGGCCAGGCTGGCCCGGGACCATTCCGTCTCCATCGGCTTTTCCGGAAGAAGAGGGGAGGCCTGATTCCAAGGCTGCATATACATGGTGATCCCCAGCCCGACCACAAACAGAGCGGCGATGGCGGTACTCCATTGACGTGATGCGGGGACAGGGGCCCTAGGCTGCGTGGCTTTTCGCACGGCTTCCCGATCCAATTCGTGAAAGCGGGGGAGATCCTCTTCCTGCAACAGGTTTTGGAATTCCTGGAGTTCTTCTGCCAGAAGATCCACTGCCGCGCGCAGTGCCGGATCTTGTTTAAGCTCATCTTCCGCCTCTTGCCGTTCTGCCGGGGGGAGTTCTCCAAGCAGGTATGCGCTCCAGCGGGGATCTTCAGGGAGACGACTCATGCGGGCATCCCCCGTAATTCAGAGGAAAGTTGGCGTACAGCCTGATGCAGCAGGTAACCCACATGGCCCTCTTTCAGCCCCGTACACTCGGCAATTTCTTTGTAACTGAGCCCTTCCTGAAGGCGCAGGAGAAAGACCTGTTTTTCTTTTTCGTCCAGAAGATGCACTTTTTCCAATACCCGGGCTTTGCGGTCATCCTGTTGGGGCGGCAGAAAGCGTTCCGCGCCATCCTCATGTAACTTCCGGCGACGTTGCTCGGCTCGGATCCAGTCCACAGCTTTGTTATGAGTGGCCCGGTACAACCAACTGCGTATGGCACTGGGGGCGGGTTTTCGTTCATCACTCAATTCGGCAAAGCGAATGAACACCTGCTGCACCACATCATGGGCAGCATGATCATCCCGGAGCAGGCGTCCGGCATATCGCAACAGCGGTGAGGCGTATTGGTCCATCAGTTCTTCCACAGAAAATGTTTTGTTGTTTATGGAGGAGACGTCGCTCATGATGGAAGCCTTAGAAAAAAAATGCCTGCCATGCACGGGGAGCCTTGTCGAGTGAGAAGTCGGGAGTCAGGAGTCAGGAGTCATTAGTCATTGGTCATTAGTCATTAGTCATTAGTCATTAGTCATTAGTCATTAGTCATTAGTCATTAGTCATTAGTCTGTAGTCTGTAGTCAGTAGTCAGAATTCAGAATTCAGAAGTCTGAAGTTAGGAGTCTGGAGTCGATAGTCCCGCAGTCCCTGCGGGAAAAGTAGCTAATTCCTTGGTCATTCGCTATGGGGCAAGGGCTGTGCGGGTAGGGGGCTGTATTCCGTTCTTTCTTCTGACTTGAAAAGCGGGGTGGCATGGGTGAGAGTGCGGCCATGAATCTTTTTCGTCTGGCGATAGCCTTGATTGCATTCACGCTGCTGCCCCTGGGTGCGGATGCGCTGCCTGAGGATGTGCAATCCCGTCTGAATGAGGCGGAGGAACGCTTGCGTCTCGCAGAGGCTACGGAGAAACGTATTTCTGAGCGCTTGGAAGCGATGGAAGCGGATCCGGAGAGTCAAGAAGCTGCCTTGGAGGCGATGCGACGCTATCTGGAGGAAGTTCAGGAATTGGTGACGATGCACCGGGATACGGTGCAGGAGTTGCAGCAACTTGCAGGAAGCGGCAGTCCCGCGCCCGGTGCGGAGATTACCGAGGGGATGCGGGCTTTGGAAGAGGCCATTGGACGTTTGCCTGAACCGGAGGAACCCGAGGATGAACTGGCCCGGCTGGATCGGGAATTCGCAGCATCCTTGGAAGCCTTCGACGAAAAAATTGCAGATCACATGGAGCAGGTTCGCCTGGCGATGGATGCCCGGATGTCGGAAACCACCGAACAAGCCAAAGCCCCGGCACAAGCTGCCGCGGAAGCGGCTGCTTTGTTGCGCGAAATGGGCGTGGATCCCGGTGTGGAGGCACCAGAATCTACACCGAATTCCGGCCCTCCTCCTTCCGGAGGCGGTGAACATAACCGCCCTCCTTCAGGGGAGGGCGAGAAAGCGGGGCAGGAGCCGAATGAAGAAGGTGGATCCGATCGTCGTGCCCGGGAAGATGAGGATATTGTCGCTCGCCAATTGCGTGAAGCCGCCGAGCAGGAAAAAGATCCGGAACTGAGGGAGAAGCTGTGGAAAGAGTACGAGGCGTATCTCGACGGTCGTGGCTGAGCCTGGCCTCCCTGTTGCTTGTGTGGCTAACGGGCTGTGCAACCCCCAAGGGGCCACAGATCCCGCCTACCGATATGCAGCAGGCGACCGAGCCCTATCCCCCTGACCAATTGGTCTCCGTGGGCATTGCACGTTTTGAGAGCGATGTCGAAAAGGAAGAAGGTCTGGAGGAGCAGCATTCCAACGTGGACATCCGTAAAGCGGAGCTGGAATTCATGCCCTATCACTTAAAGAGCACGCTCGAAAACAGTGGGTTCTGGGGACAGGTGCGGGTGGTGCCTCCGGAAAGCAGTGGCATGGATCTGAGCCTGCGCTGCACGGTGTTGTATTCCAATGGAGAGCGTCTCAAATTGCGGGCGGAGGCCGTCGACTCCCTGGGGTTTTTATGGATGGACCGCACCTACCACGAACGCATTGAAAAAGAAGACTACCCGGATGCGGTGGCCGGAGACCGGGACCCCTTTCAGGATTTGTACAACGCCATTGCCAATGACCTGGCGGCGGTACGTCGACGCATGGATGCCTTGAATGTACGCCAATTGCGCCGGGCGACAGAACTTAAGTTTGCCGCAGAATTGGTGCCGGATGCTTACGGAGAGTATTTGCGGGAAGAGGATGGGCAGGTGGAGCTGCTGCGCCTGCCTGCGGAAGATGATCCGCTATGGCAGAAAGTGGAACAGATCTCCGGTCGGAATCAGATTTTCTTTGATGCCCTGAATGCCAGTTATGAACCTTACTATCTCCAGATCTGGCAACCCTATTTGGATTGGCGCCGCTACAACCTGATTGAACAGGTCTCCTTGCGGGAAGCCAAAAACCGGGGCATGCAACAAGCCTTGACCGGTGCTCTGTTAATTGCTGCGGCCATTTTGTTGGAGGTGGAGGGTGTGGACAACACGGATACCTTGCGGGACGTGTTGGTCTTGGCGGGCTCTCAGGTGGTGATCAATGGAGTGAATATTTCCAAAGCCGCTGTGGTTCATGAAGAAACCCTCAAGGAATTATCTGACTCGTTCAGTTCCGATGCCCGCTCTGTACGGGTGGAGCTGGAAGGGCAAACGGTGAAACTGGAAGGGACGGTGGAAGAGCAGATGGCGCAGTGGCGGGATCTCTTGCGCCGGGTTGTTGAAGCGGAACAGGCGGAAGAAGTGTTCGAGGAATGAACGAGGATCCGGATGAGCTGCTGGAAGCGCAGCCGCTGGATTTACCTTCAGATGGAGGTTTCCGCCGTACACCCCGCAATGCCTCGCCCTGGCCTTGGCTGATCATCCTGCTGCTGTTGCTGGGAGGGGGATTGTTTTTGATTCAATCGCTGAAAGATCAGCAAGAGGATCCGCTGCCTGGGCCTACTCCGACGCCGGCTCCGGAGGTTACGGCGACTCCGGAAGTCGAAGATGGTAGCCGAAGTCGCGAATTATTGGCGGATTTGGTGGAACAAGCCCGTCTTTGGAAAAGTCGGGCGGCTCCCTTCTGGGCCGAAGAACGTTGGCAGGACTTTGAGGCGAAACGGGCCCGGGGAGATGAGTTGCTGGCCGAAGCCCGTTTCTCCGCTGCGGAAGAGGCCTATGAACAGGCCTTGGAGGACATTAAGCACTTTGAAACCCGATGGGAAAGCATTCAAGTGCAGCTCTTCGCTCTGGGGGAAGAGGCTTATTTGGCGGGGAAAGCCGAAGCGGCCTTGGCCCTGGTCGAGGCAGGCTTAGTTGAAGATGCTAGCTCGGAAGAGGGGAAGGCTCTCTTGCAAAAAGCAAAGCGTCTGCCTGAGTTGCTAGAGGCGATGAAGTCGGCCCGCGAAGCCGTAGAGCTTCAGGATTGGGCTCTGGCCTGGTTGCAGGTAGAGCGTGCGGATGCTTTTGATCCGGAGTATCCGGGAATGGACAGCTTGCGGGATCAGGCGAAAAAGGGACTGGCAGATGAGGAGTTTCGTCGCAGTCTGAGTGAAGGCCTGGCTGCCTTGGAGGCCGGTCGCCTCGAACAGGCAGAACGAAGCTTAAAGGAAGCGAAAGGCTTTGATGCGAATCATCCTGCACTTCGTTCCTTTGAAGCTCAATTGGAGCGGGCCCTGCGGGAGCGGGAAGTTCTTAAACGCCGCAGCCAGGCCGAACGGTTCGAGGCCGAAGAAAACTGGAAGGCGGCTCACGAAGAATGGCTTTGGTTGCAAGAGGCGGATCCCGAAGCTCCCTGGGCTCAAAGCGGCTTGGAACGGAGTCTGAAGTGGTTGATTTTGCAGACCCGGATTCAGCGGGCACAGAAAGCCTTGCTCTCAGCAGAGGCCGCCGACTTGCGCGCTGAGTTGGATACCTTGGCGGATTTACCCAAAGGCCTACAGGCGGATGCGGAGCTGTTCATTGCGGAATGGGAATTGATGCGAAAGCCGATCACGGTGAAGCTGCTTTCCAACAATGAAACCGAAATCCGCCTGCGGGGAAAAGCCCGCTGGAAACCCTTTTTCGAACGGGAAATTTCCTTGCCACCTGGACGCTATGAATTCCGAGGCAGCCGCTTGGGGCATCGGGATGTATATAAGGTGCTCGTGGTTGAGCCGGGATCTGCTGCGATGGAACTACGGGTCGAGTCGACGGAAGGCATTTATTAATGGCCGGCGAGAATCCCCTCGATGAGGAGGAACTGGAACCCCTGACTCTCAAACCGCTGGAGGGATCCGCTAAAAACACGGCGCCCGGTAAAGCCATCCTGCTTGCCCTGTTGCTGGGGGGCTGGGCCTGGAGCGTGGCTTGGTTTTTTGAGGGGAGGGACTCTGTTCCGAATCCGAAACCGATCCCGGGTACGTCGACGCCTCAGCCGGATGGGGAGCCGGAAGCCCCTCTGGGCCCTGAGCCGAGTGCCACGCCGACGCCCACGCCTCGTGTCGAAGCTACCGCCACTGCAGTTCCGCTTCGAAATCTCACCCTCATCAGTGATCCTCCCGGAGCAACCATTCTCCGCAATGGGCGTTTTGAGGGCGTGGCTCCCTTGGAGTTGCAATCCCTGCGTGAAGGGGAGTTGTTAGCCTTACGTCTACCTGGATATCGGAATGCCTCGCTACGCATTAGCACTCAAACTGGGGAACTGCGCATTCCCATGGAACCCCTTCTGGGGCAGGTTCGGGTGCTCGGGTTTCCGGATCAGGGCGAGCTCCGCATAAATGGAGAGCTGCAGGTGTTGCCAGAAGGCGGACTGCTGGAGTTGCCTCTGCAGGAACAGGAAGTGGAAGTGCGGCATCCGGATGGCCGGGTGGAACAACAACGGGTCAGCCCTGCAGAAGCGTATGTCAAAGAACTACGTTTTGACTTTGCTGCTCCGGAAGAGCAGTTGCCTCCCACCCCGACGCCACGGCCCTCCTTTCCCAATAGGATCCGTACGAAGCAGGGAGTTTCTCTTCGACGCGTGGAGGCTTCTCTGGATGGCTGGTTGGGCTCGGCTCGGAATGAAGCGGGGCGGATGGCGAATGAAACGCGAAGACAGGTGCGTTTTCAACGGGCCTTCGTGGTGGCGGAACGTGAAGTCAGCAATCAGGAATTCCGAGCCTTTCGCGCTGAGCACGACAGTGGCCGTGTTCAAGGGGTGGATTTGAATCTCGATGATTTGCCCGTGGTCCGAGTGACCCCGCGGGATGCGATGCAGTACTGTAACTGGCTCAGCCGACAGGAAGGTCTGCCACCGGCCTATGAGGAGCGGGACGGACAGTGGGTGTTTGTTCCCCTTCCGGGGACGGGCTATCGTCTGCCGACCGAGGCGGAATGGGAGCGAATTGCCCGGGGAGGGCAGGACCGGGTCTATTTTTGGGGAGATCGTTTTCCTCCGCCTGACGAAAGTCTGAACATTGCCGGAGTGGAGAGCCAGGGGCTCTTGAACCAAATTTTGCGGGGCTACCGCGACAACGGTGTGGGGCCGCAGGCAGTAGGTGAGGCGCCCAAAACAGCCTTTGAGTTCCGGGGGCTGGGCGGAAATGTCCGGGAATGGGTTTTGGATCGTTACGGGATTCCTCCCCGCAGTAGTAAAGCGGAGCTGGATCCCTGGGGACCCGAGCGGGGAAACTTGTTCGTGATCAAAGGCGGCGGATGGCAGAGCCATCGTTTCCAGCAACTTCGCTGTGCGCGGAGAGAATACGGTAAAAGTGCAGCTCCGGATCTGGGTTTTCGCGTGGCGAGGTATCTGGAGTAGTCCCGCAGTCC
>DIYK01000108.1:21451-58228 GCA_002429005.1 Verrucomicrobia bacterium UBA6056 | reverse complement strand
TCCCGCAGTCCCTGCGGGAAAAAATATCCGGCAGGGACTGCTGGACTACGGGATGGCGTCAGAGTGAGCGGGATATCTGGAGTAGTCCCGCAGTCCCTACGGGAAAAGATATCCGGCAGGGACTGCCGGACTACGATTCTGGGCAGCTTTTACCTTTTTCTGCGTTCCGATTTTTCTATGCTTCCACGCATGAGGATTCCCTTTTTTCAGGTTGATGCCTTTGCCTCCCGAGCCTTTGAGGGGAATCCGGCGGCCGTCTGTCTGTTGGAGAAGGCTTTATCAGAGGCTCAGATGCAGGCGATTGCTGCGGAGAACAATCTTTCCGAGACTTCTTTTTTGGTGCCGGAAGGGGAGGGATTTGCCCTTCGCTGGTTTACACCGACTCAGGAAGTGGAGCTCTGCGGCCATGCCACTCTGGCGGCCGCGCATGTGCTGTTCCGGGGAGACTGTGCACAGCAGGAGGAACTGTGCTTTCAGACCCGCAGCGGGGCCTTGTGGGTCCGTCGGAGCGGGGAGGGCTATTCTATGGATTTTCCTGCCTTGCCGGTGGAGCCCTGTGAGATTCCTGATGCGCTGCGGGAGGGACTGGGTGCAGAGCCGCTGTTCTGTGCGCAAGGTATGGATTATCTGGTGTTGCTGGAGTCAGAGTTGCAGCTTGCAGGCTTGCGACCGGATTTCCGACGCATGCTGGATCTAGAGCTACGGGGGCTGATTGTCACCGCTCCCGGGGAAGAGCTTGATTTCGTCAGTCGCTTTTTTGCCCCGAAATACGGGATTGATGAGGATCCGGTGACGGGGTCGGCTCATTGTGCCCTCACGCCGTTTTGGGCTAAGCGTTTGGGGAAAACGGAGTTGGAAGCGCTTCAGATTTCGAAACGGAGAGGGCGCCTACGCTGCCGATTGCAGGGAGAGCGGGTCTTTCTGAGCGGATCGGCGGTCAGCGTCATTGAAGGTGCTTTTTACATTCCGGACTGAGTCGGGACGAGCGAGTGCGCCTTTGATCCTGGGATCACCCGAAAAAGGCTTGTCATTTTTCGAAGATTCCTCTATGACACCCAGCCCCCCTGATCCCGGATTCGTCTGGGATGAGGTCCATTCATGATGCTCCCAGTGGATTGTCCGCTGTGTTTTGAGCCTAGCATGAACCACATCAAGGAACCTATGAACGGTCAAAAAATACGTATCAAATTGAAAGCGTACGACCACCGGGTTCTCGACCAGTCCTCTGCGGACATTGTCGAGACCGCGAAGCGTACTGGAGCCCGCGTTGCGGGACCGATTCCGATGCCCACACGCATCGAGCGGTTCACCGTGAACAAAGGCCCCCACGTGGACAAAAAGTCCATGGAGCAGTTCGAGATCCGCACACACAAGCGCATGCTCGACATCATTGAACCTACGGCCAAAACCGTGGATGAGCTGAAAAAGCTTAACCTCCCGGCTGGCGTGGACATTCAGATCCGCATCTAAAGGAGAACGAATCCATGAATGCCATCATCGGACGTAAGGTCGGAATGACCCAGATTTTCAGCGAAGAAGGCGAGCAGATCCCTGTGACCGTCATTGAAGCGGGCCCCTGTGTGGTGGTTCAGCGCAAGACGGGCGAGATCGACGGCTATGAAGCCGTTCAGCTTGGCTTCATCGAACAGAAACCCCAGCGTCTCAGCAAAGCCGAGCGCACCCGCTTCGAAAAAGCAGACGTGACCCCTCGTCGCGTGCTTCGCGAATTCCGCGTGGATGCCGAGAGTGAGCTGAAGGCTGGAGACGAAGTGAAAGCGGATGCTTTCAAAGACATCAACTTCGTCGACATCACCGGAATCACCAAAGGCCGCGGCTTCCAGGGCGTTGTAAAACGCTGGAATTTCGCCGGTGGCCGTGCTTCTCACGGCGGTAAGTCCAAACTCCGTTCTCCCGGTTCAATCGGGATGCGTGAGTGGCCGGGTCGTGTCTTCAAGAACAAGAAGATGCCTGGCCACATGGGCAGCAAACAGGTGACCACCCAGAATATCAAAGTTGTGCAGGTGCGCGAAGAGGACAATGTCCTGCTGGTTCGCGGTTCGGTTCCCGGACCCAACGGCGGCGTGGTGCTCGTGCGTAAAGCACTCAAGAAAGGCTGAGGATCCCAATGAGCAAACTTCCTATTGTAGATCTCTCGGGCAAAGCTTCTGGCGAATATGACATCGCCGACGAGCTTCTGACCTTTGACAAAGGCCTGCAGGCGGTACAGGACGCGGTGGTAAATCACCGGGCCAACCTCCGTCAGGGCTCTGCCAAGACCAAAGAAAAAGGCGAGGTCGCTGGCAGTAACCGTAAACTGTGGAAACAGAAAGGCACCGGTCGTGCCCGTACTGGTTTCCGTCAGTCCCCCGTGTGGCGTGGTGGTGGTACCGTGTTCGGTCCCAAACCCCGTGACTACTCCCGTACACAGAACAAACAGGAAGCCCGTTTGGCTTTCCGTCGTGCTGTGAGTGAGAAAATTGCTGGTGGCCAGATCACCGTGGTGGAGGACCTGACTCTGTCCGAGCCCAAAACCCGCGAATTCGTTGCCCTGATGAAAGGTTTGGAGGTGTCTGCACCTGCTCTGTTCATCACCGATGAGGTTCGTGAAGACCTGGTGCGCGCCTCGAACAACCTGCAGCGAGTGGAAATCAACACAGCTGCAAACCTGCACACCTATCAGCTGATTCGTTATTCCAAGATTGTCATTACCCGCAAGGCAATGGACAAACTGGAAGAGCGTCTTCGCAGCGCCAAAGGAGGCAAGGCATGAAGCCCGCCCATCAGATTATCGACACCATTCTGCTGACCGAGAAAGGCACGGTTCTTTCCGACAGTCTGAATCAGTACTCCTTCCGCGTGCACCCCGATGCCAACAAAGTTGAAATCAAGCACGCTGTGGAATTCCTGTTCAAAGTGAAAGTGACTCAGGTCCGCACGATGAACCGGATCGGCAAAAAGAAACGTCAGCGCCGCGCAATTGCCGGCACCACCTCTGCTTGGAAAAAAGCGGTGGTGACTCTGGCTCCCGATGACAAAATCGACCTCACCTAAGGGTATTCGTCATGGCTTTAAAAAAACGTAAACCAACGACCAAAAGTAACCGTTTTACGGTGCTTCAGGATCGTTCCCACCTGGACGATGTCCGCCCGGAACGCAGCCTGACTGAACCGAAGAAACAGCGCGCCGGCCGTAACTCGGCTGGTCGGATCACTGTCCGTCACCGTGGTGGCGGTCACAAGCGACTCTATCGTCGCATTGACTTCAAACGCAACAAGCATGGCATGCCTGCCACCGTGTTGACTCTGGAGTACGATCCGAACCGTTCCGCTAACATCGCTCTCGTTCAGTACGAGGATGGTGAAAAGCGTTACATTGTGGCTCCCAACGGCCTGGAAAAAGGTGCATCCGTGGTCTCCGGCCCCGGTGTCCCCGCTAACCCGGGTAACAGCCTGCCTCTCAAAGAGATTCCGCTGGCTACCTTCATTCACAACATCGAGCTGACCCCGGGTAAAGGTGCACAGATTGCTCGTTCTGCGGGTGCCGCAGCACAGCTGATGTCTCTTGACCGTGATTACGCTCAGGTCAAAATGCCTTCTGGCGAAATTCGTCTGGTGCATGTGAACTGCTTCGCGACTGTGGGTCGTGTTGGTAACAGCGAGCATGAATCCCGCGTTCTGGGTAAAGCCGGCCGTAAACGCTGGTTGGGCATTCGTCCCACCGTCCGTGGTGTGGCAATGAACCCGGTTGACCACCCGATGGGTGGTGGTGAGGGTCGTACCTCCGGTGGTGGACATCCTGTGTCTCCTTGGGGTCAGATCACGAAGGGTAAGAAAACCCGTAAACGCAGCAACCCCACCAACAAGTTCATCGTTAAGCGCCGAGGGAGTAAGTAATGCCACGTTCGATCAAAAAAGGTCCCTTTGTGGACGAAAAGCTCTACCTGAAAGTCGAAAAGATGAACGAGGGCGGCAAAAAGCAGGTCATCAAGACCTGGTCCCGCCGTTCCATGATTCTGCCGGAATTCGTGGGCCACACTTTCTCGGTCCACAACGGCAAAGTGTTCATCAACGTTTTCGTGACCGAAAACATGGTGGGCCACAAGCTCGGGGAGTTTGCTCTCACCCGTGCATTCAAGTCGCACGGAATTTCTGCCAAGTAATTCCTGCGCCTTGCGCCACACAAAAAAACCGGATCCAATTGGGTCCGGTTTTTTTGTGTTCGCTACCCTGGGGGATCGGCTCTGCTATAGGGCAAGCGCGGACGACGCGGACCCATGGATCTGCGTTGGGCTGAGCGCTTGTGTGCAGGTTTAGATGTGGCGCGTTTGAGGCTGACCGGTCCAACGCATCAGCCCTCCCGGAGGCGGCGGCCTACTTCGCGCAGGGTGAGGATGTCTTCCTCGGGGATGCTGCCATCGGCTTTTGGGCCGGTATTTAAAAGGAGATTTGCGGGAATCCTACGGGCTTGATCCAGCTGATCCATCACCCAGTCCGGTCCATGATGTTTGCCATCGTCGGATCGTTTGTAGCCCCAGCTTTGGGGCTGCAGGGTGGAACAAATTTCGTAGGGGCGGCCGTCATGAGGAAGGCTGCCTTCGCGGATTTCCCGTTCGGGAGCATAAAAGTCCTCCGTGTAGGTAAGCCCCTGTTTGTAGGCCACGAGGATATGGGGGGAGCTGGCATGAATTTTGTCGTAGAGATCCTGGGCACGACTGAGTCGAACGCCATCCTTCATGTTTTTAAAGCCACCAATACCATCGAGCCAGATCCCGGCCACATGGGGGTAGCTGCAAAGTTCTAATACCTGCTCTTCGACCAGATCGAGGTAGGAGTCCAGGTTGACTTCATCCCCTCGGTGAAAATAGTCTGTATCGCAGATGGGTTTGCAGCTGTTATAGCCGTTCCCGCCTCCGCCCGTGTCGGGTCCATCGGGATGAAACCATTCCCGGCCGTGAGAATAGTAGAGAAAGCAGCCCAACTGATGCTTGGCACAGGCTTCGCAGAGTTCCAAGACCAAGTCCCGTTTTGCAGGAGCGTGCATGGAGGAAAACTCATTCGTTTGGGTATCCCAGAGACTGAATCCATCATGATGTTGGGTGGTCAGATTGACGTAGGACATTCCGGCTTCTTTGGCCAGACGGCAGATGGCATCGGCGTCGAATCGCTCGGCGGTGAAGCGCTGTTGTAGTTTCATATAGTCCTGACGAGGCACCGGGGCCCACCACTGAATCCATTCCGACCCTTTGAAATCTACATAGGGATCGGTCCAAATTCCTTCCAGCAGGCTGTAGAGCCCGTAATGCATAAACAGGCCGAAATCCGCCTGGCGGAACCAGTCCAGATTGGCCTGTCGGGGGTCGCGTGTGTATATCTCGCTATACTTTTCGAGGTGTGGGGGTAGGGTATGCATATTCTGTCTCTGATTTTAGGAAAAGAAGAGCATAAGCGCCCCTGGGCAAACTCACAATGGATCGAAAGTACGGAAAAGATGTATAAAAGGAACATGCACGCGGAGTGGGTGCCGTCTGTTTATTTTCGCAAGCTTGCGTTGTGCTGTGTGCTGTTCTGGGGAATTGCCGGAAGTTCACTTCAGGCCTCGTCCACAGTCAAAGGGCACCGTTTTCTACCGGATGCGCTTCAGGGCCAGAGCTATGCCTATACTCTCTCGCTGGAAACACCCTTAACGTTGGGTACGGGTTCCTTGCCCAACGGCCTTAGCCTGAACCTCAGTACTGCTGCCGTCAGCGGTGCGGCCACCGAGTCCGGTACCTTTTCTCAGCGGGTGACGGATACGAATGGAGAGGAATGGCTGCTGCATGTGTACATTGCGGATGGAGGGTATTCGCCCGAAGTGCAGCGTTTTGATGGAGCAGGGCCACATGCCGTTACATCCTACACGGTTGATTTAACCGTAGAACTTCCCTTTTCACCTTTTTTTGATCAATTTGATACTAACGCGATGGTTGTTGCTCATCCGGCTACTGTAGCTGATGGAACTGAGCTTCCTGTGGGTCAATATCCCGTTATCATTCTCATGCATGGGAGCAGTTATCAGGCGATCCAATATCAACAACTACTTCGTCGATTAGCCTCCTGGGGCTTTATTGCACTTGCACCCACACGAACGGAAGCAGACGGGAGTAAGTATAATATCACGGATGGGGTTTGGACGGCGTACCCCGTCCAAGTATGGGATTGGTTGCTAGAGCAAGATGAAGACAGTCAGTCGCGTTTTCATGGGCATGTGGATGAAGAATCTCTCCTGCTCATTGGTCATAGTTGGGGCTATCCTACGGTGGCATGGATTGCGGTTACGGGACAACTGCCCGTTCGTGCTCTCGTGAGCATGGATGGGGTAAATATGGTGGGTTCAGCAGAACATTGGATCCCCAATGGTGGCTATTTTTCGGAACCAGTAGCTTATCCGGAAATCCCTACCTTGGTCCTGCATGGACATAAAAGCGCCTATGATGGGGTGTCATACGAATATGGAGCGGCGTTTTCGGCGTCGCATGTATTGATCGGTTCAGCAAACGCAACGCATACGAATTACAGAGATCCTGCCTACGCCGCTGATGGCGATGTTGTACAGGTTTCCGTAGACACACAAAATCTGAGTGTTCATGCGATCACCGCTTTTGCTAAGCGTTATTTAGAAATGGACAGCTCCGTTACCGGAACCCTCTTCGGCCCCAAAGCCGCCGGACTTGTTGAGAGTATTGGGCAAAGCGGTTCTTCCTGGGCAGCCTTTCGCCCGGGAGCTGCCTCTGGAAAGATATTAGATGACTTTAGTGACGATGAACTTGGAACGCCAACTGCAGGAGGGCTGTTGACGGTTCAGGGAGCCGTACAAGTGGATGTCGGTCCTCCTCATCGGTCCCGATTGGGGATTTATGCAGTTCCTGATTTTGGTCTAGAAGTGATTGGGGACATTTTGGATGAACCCGAATATTCATGCCTGGCCTTATGGGGCGAGGTTGCTACGCCATTACTTGTGACCTGGGATTTTTCTTCAGTACCACAGCAAATAGGTGGAGATGATCTGTTCATCCTGGAGTGGGCTCAAGGTGATCCTAATTTTGGATATGTACCCGATCTGACCCCAAAAATTCGCCTTCGGATTACGGACAAGGACGGTCGCCAGGTAGTGTTGAATGAGGGGCAACTCTTATCTGGCCCATGGTCAGGGACAGATCGCAGGGCTATGCTTGTACCTGGAGGCTGGCTGAGTGAAATTGATCGTAACAGCATCCATGAGATTCAGTTGGAATTGGAAAGTGAGACGATTGATATTCAAGTTGAGATCGATCGAGTTCGCATTGAACGCGATTGGCTTGCACCCACGGCCGCGAGTTCAGTGATTGCGAACACGCTTTCCAACACTGCAATTCAAGTTAAGTGGAATGATAATAGTTCGGATGAGACGGCTTTTCTTCTTCAGCGAGCTGAAGAAATGGGAGAGTTTACAACCGTAACCCGTACGGCAACAGGCGTTGTTAGTTTCGAGGATTCCGGGTTGGATCCGGACACGCTGTATCGCTATCGAGTGATCGCAAGTAATGAAGGATTGGAGGCCATGCCTAGTGCGGAGGCTTCCGGTCGCAGTTATTCATATCAGCAACAATACTTTATCGATTCCGGCTTGGAAGCTGATGTGGATCCGACTCTGGATTCGGATGGGGATCTGCTCACTAACGGTGACGAATTTAAAGCCGGTACTAATCCGAATGCTGCCGCCTCGGTGTTCCGTCTGGATCTGCTGCCGCAGGGGGGCGGAGGCCTGCAGGTTCAGACCGATACGGTGAATGGGAAATATTACCGGGTCAGTTGGCGGGCTTCTCTTCTGAACGGCAGCTGGCAGGTGCTTCCCGGAGGAGAGGGGACTGTGGCCCAAAGCGGAAGTCCGTTGGCGCTTCCCGCGGATCAACCGGGTTTCTACAAGGTAGAGGTTTCGGATACGCCTTGGTAAGTGTGGTCCTCTGGTAGGGGAGGGCTATTGATTATACTCTGGCACGTTGCCGGAATTCTCTGGGGAGAATGTCCAAGTAGCGGCGAAAGGCCCGGCTCATATGCTCCGGGTTGCTGTATCCGCAGAGCTTGGCAATATGGGGGATGCTCTCTTGGGTGTCGAGAAGGAGTTCGCTGGCATGTTCGAGTCGCAGGCGGTGAATACGTTCCAGAATACTGACTCCGGTTGCTTTCCGAAAACGGATTTCCAGAGCACGCCTGGTGCCACTGCAATGACGAACCACGTCAGCGACGTTGATTCCATTTCTCACTTCATCACGGATAAAGGTCAGGGCTTCACGAACCAAAGGATCTTCCACCATCACTTGCGACGTGGATCCCCGGGTAACCAGCCGGAGGGGGCCGGATAGTTGCGTCAGGCTGGCGGGGCTTCCATCATGCAGGAGAAGGTCCATGGCTTTTGCAGCCAGAAAACCAACCTGTTCCATGGCTGTAGCAATGCTGCTGAGAGAGGGGTGGGCAAATTCGCAAAGGGGTTCGAGGTTCCCTGTCCCCAGAATACTGACCTCTTCCGGCACGCGGATGCCTTTAAACAAGCAGTCCTGATTGAGGGAAAGCGCTTCCCGGTCGGATGGTGCAAAGATTCCACAGGGTTTCGGTAACTCTTCGAGTGTGATGCTTTGTCCTTTTTCCGATTTGGGAGGAAAAAACCGGTCGGGCGTTTCCACCCCATAGTCGAGGCAATGCAGGGTGATTTCGGGGTGTTCTTCGACCTTACGGATAAAGCCTGAGAGCCGCTGAGTGTAAAACTCATAGGGAATGACTTCCGGTGAGCTGGGGATGGCCAGGTGATGAAGGCCGAGTTCGAGCAGCTTCTCGGCAGCAAATTCTCCGATGCGTTCGTGATCCATAATCACTGAAGGAAAAGGGAGTTGGGAGGGGATCACCCCGGAGACGTTCACCACGGGGATGTCGAGAGCCTTGAGCAGCGAGGCGATTTGGCTGTCATGGATGTGGCCTATGATTCCCTGAGGACTGTGAACCAGCCGTTCTAAACTGAAGGCGTTGACATCGTGTGCACCTATCTCCACCAGCCAGTTTCCGGTTAGACGACTGTAGCGATGTATCCCTTTTAATAACATGGCATCCTCTCCGTAAAGAGAGATCCCGGTCAGGGCGATATGGATGAGCCCGTTGTCCTGTGTATGGCTTCTGCTCACAAGCATAAGTATGGGCTATATGCGCAAAATGTCGAAATAAATCGCAAAATGCTCCTAAATCTTTTCCTAACATCTTTGCTATGATCTTCTTAGTAGCTTTATTCCCTGACCCTGAGACTGCCGATATGTTGAAACGACGCTCCTTTGTATGCTTGTTGCTTGCTCCCACATGCTTATTGAGTGTGTGGCTGTGGTCTCGGCAGGGCGGGGAAGATGAAGCACACAGGGAGCTTCAGGTGCAACGTAGGGTTCCTGTGTCGGAGAGCCTTCCTTTAACCCCTGCACCTGAAAGAGAGCTTGGTGGATTATCTGATCCAGAGGGAGAGCCGTTTTTGTTGGAGGAAGAGCCGGAAGCGCCCCAACTGCAGATACCGGAAGGACGCTTTTCCGATGATAACTCCGCCCGCGTGGCCGCGATCGAAGCTGGGCGTCCCTTTCGGCTGAAGGTGGCTGGCAAGGAACGACGTTTCCTGTTTCGTCCTCACCGCATTACCGCGGAGGACTTTCGACTTTCGATGGGGGTGGATACGCAGATGCCAGCGGAATTCCGGGTGTATGAAGGTCGGGAAATTCTGGGAATGCAATTGGGAGAGGCTGCCAGTTTGGCCCTGGTGAATGATAAACTGGCCATGGCCTACGAGGATGAGAGCGGCAAGTACATGGTGTCTGAGAATGAGGATGGGATCATGGTGGCCGAGCGCTTGCGAGCTGGAATGAATCAACCCGGACACGATCCTCTGACCTGTCAGGAAGACCATGAGCATGGTGTTTCGGTGATGTTGGACCCGAACTTTCACGGAAAGCGTGTGCAGATCCCTGTAGAAATTTTAGGGCTGGAGCATGATGATCTCAGTGGGACCGGCGCCCCTACGCAAGGGGATAACTGGGTGGATCATAACTTTTTCCGCCTGGGTCCGGCCTATGACGCCTCTCTGGTGGATCTCACCGAATTGTGGGTGAGCGCAAAATCCCAAACCGGCTCCTCCTCGAATCTGAGCACCCGGGCAGCTCAGTACTTTACGTTTTTTGCCCGGCACGCGGATACTTATGAACGTCAGTTGGGTTTTCGAACCTTGTTGCAGGAATTGATTCTGATTCCGGATGATTCAGCAGAGGAGGATCCAGGCCCCACGGGAACCAGTAGTGATTTGAGTACCTGGGGTACCTGGCTGAACAATCACCGCCCGCATGGAAGCTATGATTGGGGGCACGCTGCGCTTTGGATGGTCGTGGATGGAAGTGGTGGCGGTGTGATTGGCCGCGCGTATTTGGACTCCTACGGCGGAACCTTTGGCCGTAGTGTAAATGAGCGCAACTACGACTGGGATGTGTATAACCATGAAATGGGGCACAACGTGGGTGCGTCTCATACCAGTGGCGGGGTGATGAATTCGTCGCTGTCCAACAACAATGAAGATTTCTTCCGGGAACGGGAATCGAATGCAGGCTACACCGGAGCTATGGATATCTATAATTACATGGCAAGCAGCTCTACGGCAGGAAACCATATGTATGGACCTGCCAGCTTGCGTCATCCCGAGGAGATTCCTTTTGCCTTGGATGATGCCGTATCCACTGCGCAAGATACTCCGGTCGTGATCAATCCATTGAGTAATGACAATCCTTCGGTGATGTTCGGCGCGGTCAACAGTCTCACGGTGGAAGAAGTGGGTTCCGTTTTTCCTGCCTCCGCGGGTTCGGCCGTCGCCACTCCGACCAGCATTCAATTTACGCCAGCTCCGGGCTACAGCGGACAGGTTTGGTTTACCTACACCATTCGTGGAGATCAGGGCAATGGAGGGGAGGGCTGGCTGCATGCGGCGGATGTCGTGGTCACGGTAGGAGGCGATTCGAGTTCTCCCTCACTGAATCCCAGTATGCAGCTGCAGGATGATTACGTCGTCACCGATTTCTCTTCGGATATCCGGGTAAACCCTCTGCTCAATGATATTGCCGTAGGGCGTTTTGCGGTGGGTGATGTGGATGCTCTGAATGCCGAAGGCGGAACGGCTCAGTCTTACTCTCAGGACAGTTTTCATCTGACCGGTGCTTCGATCATTCAGGGGAATGGCAGCCTGACCCTGGAGAGCCGGATTGTGAGCAATAATGGCAGTACGGATACGGATTACAGTGGATATCTGGTGTACACCCCGGGAGGGGGGGACAGTGACGTGATTATTGAATACAGCGTCATGGATGGAAACAATGCCAGTGGTAGCGCCCGGATTTACATGAATGGCGGCAGTGCTCCGGTGATTACGGCTCAACCCAGTGGAACGGCCCTGCTGGGTGATGATGCGTATTTTCTCTCGGTAACCGCCAGCGGAAATCCACAACCCCAGTATCAATGGCGACTGGATGGCATCGATATTCCCGGAGCTCAGGGGCCCGGCTACACGATAGCCTCGGCTACGGCCTCAGATGCCGGCAGCTACACTGTGCTGGTGAGTAACAGTGAAGGGTCCGTGCTCAGTACTCCTGCTGTGATCACGGTGAATGATCATCCCTCCATTGTGAGGGTTACCCCGCTGGATGACAGCATTTCGATTCCTTCAGGGGTTGGATTGGCTTTGGAGACGGCGGTCAGTGATGATGGGTTCGGAGGATCCTCTCTGAGCCAGGCCTGGACTGTCGAAACCGCTCCTCCCTCCGGAGTGGTGAACTGGGATCAACAGGATCAGCCCACAACCGCAGTCACGTTTTCAGAGGAGGGAACCTATGTGCTCAGGATCACCGCTTCGGATGGCGTTCAGAACAACAGCATCGATTTTACCGTAAAGGTGGGCGGCAGTGGAGTTCAGGGCTACACCGAGTCGGGTGGTCTCCTGGTCATCGAGGCGGAAGACTTTGATCAAAGCGTGGAAGTCGGGGGGCAAAGTTGGTCGCAATCTACGAGTGTCGGTGGTTACAGTGGCAGTGGATTGGTCACGGCCTCCCCGAACAATGGTACCAACATCAATGCCGGCTATACCAATGGGGGCTCTCCCAGGCTGGATTACCAAAGTTCCTTCAGTACCACGGGGACCTATTACATTTGGATTCGGGGGAGTTCCGGCAGCGGGAGCGACGACAGTGCCCATGTAAGTTTAAATGATCAGGTCATTTCCACTGCGGACCGCATTGCTGTGGGCAATGGTGGAAATACCGGTTGGGCCTGGAAGCGCAGCACCATGGATAATGCCAACGCCAGTCTTACTGTACCCAGCGCCGGAGAACATACTCTTAATCTGTATATGCGTGAAGACGGGGCTTCTGTAGACCGGATTTTGCTAACCACGGATAATTCCTATACGCCCAGTGGCAGTGGACCGGCGGTCAGCCCACGTGGATCCCAATTAGGACCCGTGGTTGATGCCGGGGCTTCGGTTCAGGGAAATGCTGGAGACATGGTGAGTCTGGATGCCAGCGTATCGGATGACGGCAATCCCGGCGGGGGCGTCACCACATATTGGGAGCAGGTCAGCGGCCCGGATACGCTGAGCTTCGGAGACGCGAACTCTGTGGATACAAGCGTGAGTGGCTCGACTCTGGGCAGTTATGTGTTGCGCTTGTACGCAGATGACGGCGAAATTAAGACCTTTGACAGCACGGATCTGACTCTGCTGGACTTAACGGGGCCTGGAGCCTTACAGATTGAATCTGCAAGCTATTCGGTCACAGAAGCAGATGGCTCCGTCACCGTACAGGTCCGCCGGGTCGGGGGCATCAACGGATCGGTTTCCGTTACCTACAACAGCAATGACGTTAGCGCATTGGCCGGATCCGATTACACTTCCCAATCGAATACCTTGACCTGGGGCGATCAGGAAGGGGGCCTGAAATCCATTGTCCTGAGCATCCTCGATGATGCTCAACAGGAAGCGTCTGAAAGCTTTAGTGTAGATCTTAGCTCTCCCACGGGAGGAGCCACATTGGGAGCGATCCAATCCACCAGCATCACGATTCTGGATGACGATGATCCGACCGGACTACCGAATATGGTCCTGTGGTATCCGTTTGACAGTGATGAAGGAAATACGGCTTCGGATGCCTTCATTGCAGATACGGAAAGTAATGATCTCACTGTAAGCGGGGCTTCCTGGACCTCGAATGGATATCTGGGCGGCGGGTTGTCATTCAGTGGGGCAACGGACCTGGGAAGTGTGGGTAACAGTACGCAGATTAATGACGGTAGTTTCGCGAAACGCAGTATCGGTCTGTGGTTTAAGGCATCCAATATCATGAATCGCCAACTCTTGTTTGAAGAGGGGGGAAGTACGCGGGGGCTCAATCTCTATTTGGATGGAGGTAAGCTGTATGTGGGCGGATGGAACAATGGGGAAAACGGATGGACAAGCACCTTTTTATCTACCGAAATTGAAGTGAACACCTGGCATCATGTGGTGCTGGTTCTGGATGCGGCGGAAGGAGATAGCACCTTGCAGACGAGCGCGTTCCGGGGCTATTTGGATGGAACCTTGTTTGCCGAGGGGGATGCCTCTACCTTGAACGGCCATACCGGAGCCATCGGTTTGGGTGCGATTAACTCCTTTACCGTATTTCATGATGCCACGGCTCCAGAAAGTGGAAATGTGTTTGCGGGCGAACTTGATGAAGTGGTTCTTTACAACAGTGCCTTAACCGCTGCACAGGTGACCCAACTGGCAGGTGGGCCGATCGCGGCCGGTAGTTTGGTCGCGACCGTACAAAGCAGCACGGAGGTGGGGCTCAGTTGGTCGGATCTCTCTGCAAATGAAACGGGCTTTCTGGTGCAGCGAAGTGCGAGCAACAGCGGCCCCTGGACAGACCTGATCACCACGGCCGCAAATGTGACGGGGTATACAGATTCATCAAGGAGTCCTGGCTCGACGATGTATTACCGTGTGCTTGCGGTGATCGGGAATACAGGTTCTGCGCCAAGCAATGTGGAAGAGGCCAGTACCTACTCCGAAGAAGAGCAGTATTATGTGGATAGCGGTTTGGCTTATAATGTGGACCCTGCAGGGGATTCAGATGGAGACGGGTTGAACGATGGCGATGAATTTGAAGCGGGCACGAACCCGAATGACATCAGCGATGTATTTGATGTCCAGAGCAGCCCGGCTCCCGCTGGAGTTCGTCTGCAACGGGATACGGTATCCGGAAAGCGCTATGCGATCGAATTCCGTGCTTCGTTGACCACGGGAAGTTGGGCGGAAATTCAGTTCGTTATCTCTGACGGTTCTCCGTTGGATGCCACCCTGACAGATGAAGGGTTCTACCGCATTGTGGTGAGCAACCCCTAAGAACTTTCAGGCCGCCCGGAAGGGCGGCCTGTTGATTTAAAATGCGACTTTCCCGGTTTCCACAGCCTGGCTGCTGACCGGTTCCAGCTCTCCGCTCATCAGTCCAGGGAGGCGGAGATGCGTGGCGCGGGCGGCCTCGATCATTTCCCGGTAGGGGCGGTTGCAGACATCCACCAGACCGATGTTCCAGCACTCTCCGTCAAAGCGACCCACCGCAGATTGGTCATTGTACTGGAAGTAGTGGCAACCCACCAGGTTGGGATCTGCCGCGCAAAGCTCGACATAACGACGGTAGGCGGTGCCCCGTTCCGCCTGGGAAGCCACGCCGCGCAGACCGGTTCCGGTGAGCCCGCGGTCGAGAGAACCGAAATGAAACTCTCCGATCATGGTGGGAATGCCGCAGCGTGCGGCAACCTCGGCTGCTTCCTCGATCGCGGGTTCCATGCCGTAATAGTTCAGACTGAATACATCGGCCACCTTGCCGGCCTCAAAACAGAGATCGGAGCTGATCCAGGCCCAGCGCATCCCTAGGTTCAGGTGATGGGGATCCACAGCTCTCAGAGCTTCTGCAGGGATGTGAACAAAACGACCTACGATTTCAGCAGAGAAGGCGAAAAGATCTGTTTCTGCCTGAGCGTTACTGCTGGCCAAACGATGGAAGCATTCCCGCTCCAGGCGGTCGAAGGGACCGGGTTCCAGGCCCCAGGCTGTGGCCCAGGCGGAAGCATCCCCGTTATAGCGCTCTGCAACCCACTGGGCCAGAGCCTTACGGGTATGGGAGCCCGGATGATCCTCCAGCATTTCTGAAGCCAGATTGAAGGTGCCGAATCCCCATTTGGGTTCGTTGATCATAAAGTAGCCAATCAGGTTTCGATGATCTACCCAGGGTTTCATCTGTTCAGCGTAGCTCTGAGCCCGCTGTTCGAACACAGGGTCGAACACGTCGGGGAGATCGCGGAACAGTTGCAGGTCGGTGTCCGGATAGTCTTTCAGGGGCAGCACAAAGGGGAGGCCGGAGTTGCTGGCATAGTCAGGGTTGGACCAGTTTCCAATGGTATTGAAACCCCAGTCCCGGAGCCGGGCGGAGGTCAGACGGGCCCATTCCTGTTTCCAGTCCCTGCCAAAGATCCGTTCCAAGTTGGCGGTTCCGAAGTTGACGGAGAGGTGGTCTGGATGTCGCTGGCTGTGACGCTGCAGGATCTCATCCTCTTCCCAGCCTTCAGGAAGCAAGCCTTCATCTCCGGGAATGATGTAGGCGCTGTTCCCGGGGTTCACACAGTCGATGCCGGCAGAAAAAAAGCGTTCCCCCTGTGGCGAGAGTAGCGCAAAACGTCCCTGTTCATCCCGGTGGGTACGGAACCAGCCGCTGCCGGGTTCCTGCAGCCCCTGCGAAATTGCGGGAGCTTCAACTTCCTGAGTCTTTAACTCCTCGAGTCCTGTACATTTATCTTTCCAGTCCCGGGTATGTAGCTGTCCGAGGGCATCCAGTAAGGGCGTAGAGGGCAGCAGGGGATCCGGAGTGCTGCGGTGAAGTCGTGGCTGGGTGATGAGCATGCGTTGATCAGTGCCCAGGTCTTCGAGCTGAAGTTCCGCGTGGCTGAGCTCATCGCGGCTGATGCGCTGGCCCAGGCTGGTGGCTTTGAGGCGTCCTGGACTCCGGGGGAGAAAGAGGGTGTTGGCATCCAGGTACTGAAGGTCATAAATGAGTGAAGCGGGGAGCCCGGGAAGAAAGCCGATGTGAATGACCAGTCGGGGTTCCTGCTCGCCTTTGACAAACCAGCGGAGGTCCAGGCGGCTGTGGTTGGGTCCCTGCTGCAGCACGGTGGCGCCCAGCACCTCCCCCGTCGTCCAGTCGTCTGCGTCAATCCGTAGTGGCTTCCCGGGCTCCAACACCCAGGCGGGTTCTCCATTCAGAGTTTCATGTGCAGAGGTATCAACGGGAACATGGAGCATAATGGGAGTAGACATGGGCGCTGTTTGGCACATCTTCCGTTCATTTCAATGATGAGCGCAAAAAAAGAATATCGTCAATATGAGGAGGGCGGTTCGCTCACATCTTGGTTAAGGGGGAACAACCGCGGACTGCGCGGACCCATGCACCTGGTGAATGGGTTTTTCCATCTCCTCTGACGAAGATCCCCAAAAAAGCCCGGTGGGGACCGGGCTGTATGCAAGGGGAGTGAGTTCAGCGTTTGCGGCGAAACAGCAGGAAGCATCCCATGGCTGTGAGCAGCAGGCTGAATGTGCCGGGTTCCGGGATGGCGGCTCCAATGACATCTTCCAGCGACTCGCCAAAACGGATTTCGTCCGCCCGGTTTTGAAAACCCAGACTGATGCTGGCAGAGTTATAGGACCCGGAATCCCGGCCGAATTTGGAATCGGCCCCGGTGCTGAAGTCGGCTGCCCCCAGGTTGGCTACACTGGAGGTATCGGCGGGGTTGAACCAGAAGTCTACAATGGAATTGGTAGGGCTGCTCCCGGTGCCTACGGTTCCCCGGCTGAGGAAGAGGTAGCTGCTTCCATCCGCAGCGGCATCGATCCCGGTATCCAATGCAGTCTCTGCCCCTCCGTTATTGGAAGCCCGCAGAATCACATTCCCACTGCCGTCTACGCCAAATCCCCAACGGTTCACGCTTTGGCCATTGTTAAACAACACCTGAGTGTTGCCGGAGTGATTGTTGATCTGCAGCAGTCCCGCAATCCAGTATTCCGCCCCTGCACTATCGGAAGGGAAGGGGTTGAAGGAGGCGTCACTGTTTGTGCCCCCACGGGTTCCGCTAGCAAAATTATGATGGATGGAACCGGAGCTCTCCAGCTCAAGTTGTGGATGGGATAAGCCTCCATCATGGTCATAATCGACGACGCCGGATCCGGTAACCCAGTTGGATACATTTACGATGTTCTGGGTACTGCTTCCGTAGTCAAAGCTTTCGCTGTAGAGCAACGCAGCTTGAGTGAAGCTTGCACATAAGGTGCTGATGAGTGCAGGAACAAATGCTTTCATAGGGAGGAGTCTCTCTTTTTTTAGGTTCCTCCATGTTATCCTGACTGGCTCGATCGAACTATGGGGCATTGCGCAGAAAAAGGACCCAAATGCGAAAAATATCATTGGGCGTAGTTGGGAAATAGGGTATAACGTCCTATGGCAATCCGAATAGCTTTTTGCTCAAACCATACGAATCCCTACTACGATGCCGTGCTCAATGGGGTGCTGGAGGAGATGAATCACCATGATGCGGAGTTGCTTTCCTGGCAGGGAAGATATCATTTTCCGTTGGCGGCAATGACCTACCTGAAGCCCGACGCCTTGCTGATTGGCGCCATGGAAGAAGAGGAGCTTCCGGAGCAGGCACGATCTTTACCCCGCTTAGGGTTCAGCAACCGTTTTGCAAAAGGCGTCCGCCCTGCGGTTGTAAACGATGATCAGGAAGCGGGACGGCGTGCGGTGCAGGAAATTGCCTCTCAGGGTTATCAGACTGTGGGGCTGTTAACCCATAACGAACTCTGGCATGCCCGTTTGCGTATGCGTGGGGCTCTGAAAGAAGCTGAAGCTCAGGGGCTGGCCTGCCATGCCTTGGATATGACGCTGCGTCGGCCCGAAGAGGATGAAACCTTTCAGGATGTCTGGAATGAACAGCAGGTGGCGTTGAGGCGCTTTTTGGGAAACTTGCCGCTGAACAGCGCCTTGGTGACCACAGGTCATGGTCATGCCATGGAAGCCTTTCATCTGTTACAGGAGGAATTTAAGCGGAAGCTTCCTGAGGATTTTGGCATTGTCATGGTGGATTTGCATGACCAACCGGGAAATCAAATCGCAGCGGTTCTCTTGGATGGAGTGCAAGTGGGGCGTCGTTTGGTCTCACGACTCGTGAAACAAATTGCCGGGACTCCGGATCACGCTCCGGATATCGAGCAGATCCCCCCCTCCGGATTTCTCCCCGGGAAGAGTTTACGTGGAGGCGAGGTGATCGATCTCTATCAGCACTTGAAACGCTTTTGTACGGAACATCTGACCGAGGAAGTGAACGTAGAGGATCTCTGCAGGGAGTTGGGCGTTTCCCGTCGATCCTTGGAGCAGAAATTACATCATGCGGGACTGCCGCCTCCCTATGAACTCCTGACGCAGATCCGTTTGGACAGAGCCAAAGCCTTATTAAGCTCGGGAGATCAACGCATCGAAGATGTAGCCGAGGCGTGTGGATTTTCAGATGCGCGTGCGCTTCGTAAACGTTTTCAGGCCTACACGGGCATGACGCCACGCGAATGGCGGAAATCCGGGGAACGGGTCCAGAGCGTTTAAGGAATTTCAAACATGGGCCGGCCCAAAGGGGAAACATAAGGTTCCGAGCTGTTGCTGGGAGTACTGGGTGCGCTTCCCCTCTGAGGCGCTTGGGCTTGAGCTGCTGGAGCAGATGCCTGCTCTGCGGCTGGAAAGTGAATCTGACGCCAATGGTTATATTCGTTCATGGCATGTTGGCGGGCACGTGATTCCGCATAGACATTCCGGAACAACTGTTGCTTGGAGCGTTCACTCAGACTCTGCACCGGATAGGATACCGTACCCATGGGCATTTCTACGCTCACATTGGAGGCGTTCAAGCCAGTGAGCTGACCCGAAACCCGGCTTCCAGAAGTCAGTTCCAAGGTGACCGCATCACCTGGTCCGGGAGCCTGGAAGGATTGGGCGTAGGCTTGGATTAACTGCTGATAACGACTACGCCACATGTCCGGGGTCATGGAGGCCGAGGGGACCTGACCCGCCTTGAGTGCCGCAAGTTCTCGATCTGCAGCCGAATCGGCCTCCGGCTCTGTGTGAGCCGGAGCTTGGGTTTGAAGAGGCTCCTGCGGGACGTCTTGCGGGGTCTCGGGTGTGTGCACTTCCTCCGCTGCGGTTGAGGGAGCTTCCGTTACAGGGGGCTCCGCTTCCCGCTGCTTGGGGGCGCAGGATTGAATCAATAGGCCGCCCCCCATCAAGCATAGGGAAACCAGCCGAGGGCTGGATACGAACTGCATGAGGCGGGAGGGAAGCTGCTGAAGATTCATAGTAGCCTTGTTTACGCGTTCTCTTTCGCTTGGAAAGGGTTCTTTCGCAGATCCTGCTGTCAACGCTTAGAGGCTTTGGAGGGTTTCGGCGCGATCATCGGAAGCCTTCAGACCTTCGAGATCAAAGTCACAGTCCTGGCAACCTTTGTTCCACAGCACCGAAAAGGCCACATCATCTCCCTGATCAGAGGGACCATGCACCCGGTCGCCGCCATTCTCCATACGGGGAAGACCTCCGCCCCAGCCAGGAGCTTCGGTGGAAGTCGGCCAGTGAATATTCAGTCCGCGCAGACGCACCCGGCTTGCATTTTCAAAGACCAGAGCGGCCTGAGCGGCACGGGCTTCGGGAGAGTGACGGCTGACCTGATGTCCGGTGTAGCCTTCAGATACCGGTGCCGGATCACAGAAGAGGGCGTAATCGAGGCCGATTCCGTCCAGATCAATATCTTCGATTCGGGTGCCATCGGCTGCGGTGAACAGCAGACGGCCGTCGGTTTTGGCGCTGAAGTTCTGCACCCGCACATCCCGGATCAAGCCCAGGCGGGAATTTTCATTCCGTTTGCGCGCATCAAAATGCAGCGGATGGTTGAAGATGAAGGCCAGGTCGGTGTCGCAGACCATATTGGACACCCGCACCTGTTCGATGGTTGCACCGTCAAAGGTGTAGAGGGCAAAGGCCCGGGTACTGCGGGTGACAATGCAGTTATTGACCACAATCTGCCGGAAGTCATGAAAACTTTCGGTTCCGCATTTGATGGCCGCACAATTGCAGGAGAGGACACAGTCGGAAATGGTGATACGCTCGCAGCTCTGGGTATTGGCCGAGGTCTTGAGCACGATGGCGTCATCACATGTGTCGATATGGCACTGGGAGATCATCACATCCCGGCAGCCGTTGACATCGAAGCCATCGTTATTGGGACCGAAGCGGTGGTTGTCTACGCGAATGCCATTGAGGCGGACACGTTCACAGGATTCCAGATGCAGGGTCCAGCCGGGGGATTCACGCAGGGTTACGCCATCGATGACCACATCCCGGCATTCGGTGATTTCCACCATGGGACTCACCCGTTGCTCTTTGGCATAAATCCAACCGCGGTCATGTTTCTGTTCCTGCCAGAAGGCCGGTCCCTGACCGTCGATCACGCCACGGCCGGTTATGGCCACATTGTCGCAGTTATGGGCGAGAATCAGATGACGTTTGTGATCATCCTTAGCAGCGGAAGCCCCCTCCTGTTGGGGGTAATCTTTGATGTCATGGGAGCCTTGGAGCACGGCTCCCGCCTCGAGGTGTAATTCAATATTGGATCGAAGTTCCAGGGTGCCACACACGTGAATTCCGGGGGAGAGGGTCACACGGCCACCCCCTTGGGCAGCGCAGGCATCAATTTGTTTTTGAAGTTCGGGAGAGGCTAAGGGAGTTTGAGTCATAGGGTCTGTTGGGAATAGTTAGCCGCTCACAATACTGTGGAGTGAACAGGGTGGCCACCACATTCATAGGTGCCGCTTCCTCTTTCGTCCAAAAATCAGAACAGTAACCCCCGGAAGAACTCAGGGGAGGGAGATCATCATCAGGGTCAACACTAGTAACATCACGGCGAGGAAGGCTACGCCACCCGGAGACTGATTCAGTTGTTGTTCCAGTCCTTTGAAAGCCAGACGTACGCGAAGATTCCAGCGGCGGGAGCTGGCGGGGATAAGCTGAATCAAGTCTCCGGGTGGCAAGTTGCGGGCGCTGCGGAGTCCCGCTGCCGCATACAGGGCCGTCAAGCAGACCCCGCAGAAGAAGCCTGGATCCCCCAGGGGAATTCCCTTGAGTGGAGGGAGCCGAAGAGGAAGGTCCAGTCTGGCTGCCAAGAACAACAGCAGAGTTAGGGACAAAGAGAATAAGACGGCCAGCGACCACACCAGTTCTGCGAAGGGATTGCGCTTCCCCTGTTGTTGCGGCCAGGTCATTCGCGCAAAGCGGAAGAAGATGGCTGGACTGAGCATGGCTTCCAACAACAGCAACAGACTTAACGTTTCAGCCCAGCCTGCCGGTACGACAGTGTAGAGGGGGTTGATGAACTCTTTAGCTAGCGCTCCGCCCAGAAAGGGCATGCCGCAGTAGGAGGCACAGAGCAGCAGCAACAGGATCCGGCCGAGTATTCCCATGCTGGGCGTCAGGGTACTTCCCAGGAAAAGTGCTCCTTTGTGGAGGGCGTGAAAAACGGCCAGGTATAAGACCGCCAGGATTGCGGCCTCCGCAGCTTCCGGGATAGAGAGCCCCAGGCAAAGCAATAATAGCATCAGTCCCATTTTCGAGAGGCTGGTATAGGCGAGCAGCGCTTTGGCCCCTCTCTGAAACAACGCGGCGATGGCTCCGCCGATTATGCCCAGCGTAGCCAGAACAGCCAGAGTCTGCGCGAGGCTTTCCAAGGAGAGGCTTCCCAGAGGCAGCAAACGAAGCCAGGCAAGGAGAGCGGTTTTGATCATGCACCCGGAAAGCACGGCGCTGGCGGGACTGGGAGCGGCGGGATGAGCCAGAGGCAGCCAGACATGCAGTGGGAACAGTCCGGCTTTCAGCGCGAAGCCAATGGCCAACAGGGCGACGGCCAAGCCGGGTTCATCCCAATGAGCCTGCAAGGCGGACATGGAAAAGGAATTCGTGGCCAGACTGCCTTTGATTAAACCGGGAAGCACCAGGAATTCTCCCAACAGCACGATGCTTAAGTAGATCCTCCCTGCACGGAAAGCCTCCGGGCTGCGATTGAAGACGATGAGTCCCCAGGAGGCAAAGCCCATCACGGTAAAGCCGGTGTAGAAGGTCACGCTGTCGGCCGCACTGGGCAGCAGCAGGTTCCCGGACATGGCCACCAGAAAGGGAATGGCGAAAGCCTGTTTTCGGGGATGATCTTTTAGTGTGGCGACGGAAAATAATGAGGCGATCCACCATCCAAGGGAGGTGAATAAGAGAAAGACCCGGCCGATGCGGTCCATCCTCCAGGCGGCGTCCATGAGCACATGTGGGAGCTGTAGTTCAAGGCCGTCGGGAAGCCAGATCCCGGCTGCCAGAGCGGGCAGCGCAGCCAAAGGCAGCGCGTGGAATGCATGCCGCTTCAACCCGGGAAGGATCTGGATCAGGAGCAGGAGCAGGGGGAAGAGTGCGGTTGCAGGGAGAAGCCAGGACATGGGATCAAGGGGTCGAAGCCTGCGGCACGGGACTGCCAATGGAAAGGATTCGGTTGGGGACGGAGAGAAATAGCACCGGGAGTAGGGTGGCCAGGGCGAGCAGCATCGCCGGCAACAGCATCCCCAGACGGGATGGGGGAGCGGGTCGCTCCTCCGTGACGGAACTCTCCGTTTCTTTGGGTCTGAGCAACGCTTCAAAGACCCTGAATAAATAGGCGCCAGAAAGGAGGCCGCCCAGGAGAAGGATGACGGCCAGGCCGCCTTGCCCGGTGTAAATGGCACTTTTGATCATCCACCATTTACCGACGAAGCCCAGCGAGGGAGGCAGGCCCATGAGATTGATGGAGGCCACAGCCAGTACGGCTACCGCGCCGGGGTTGCGAAGTGCCGCCCCCCGCAGCAGGCTGAGCTGGTCCGTCCCTTCATGTTTCTGCAGCACCCCTGCCGCCATAAAGGCCGCTCCTTTGGCCAGCCCATGGGATATGGCGAGATACACAGCTCCTGACCAAAGTCGGGCGGGATCAGGCGTATCCTGAAAGGTGAGAGCAAATACTAGAAACAGGTAACCAACCTGACTCACGGTGGAATAGGCGAGGATGCGTTTCAAGCGGCGTTGCTGCAGTGCCAGGATGCCTCCCCAGAGAATGCCGGCAGAACCCAATGCGCCCAGGGCCAGATGCAGGGAAACCGGCGCGAGCACCCCCAGGCCGGAAAACCAGATTTTGGAGAGCATGACAAACGCCGTGGTGACCACCAATCCGGAAAGGATCGCGGACACGGGGGCCGGTGCATCCGCATGGGCCTTCGGCAGCCAGAAGTGCATGGGAAAGAGAGCCGCTTTGATGAGCAGTCCGGCTGTCATCAAGGCCAAACCGGCGTTCTTCAGGGGGCCGGGTTCCAGATAATCCCGTAGTAAATGCAGATCCAGATTTCCGGTAGCGTTGTAGACCAGACCCACTCCGAGCAGATAGATGAGTCCGGCCACCAGGGTCTGCATCTGATACTGCAAGGCCGCCCGGGTAGCGCCGCTGCTGCCTGCGATCAGAATCAGCCCGACTCCGGCAATACTAACCAGTTCCATACTGACGTAGATGTTGAACAGGTCGAGGGTCAGAAATAGAGAGTTCACCGCGGCCCAGGTAACAAACCAGAGAGGCCAGAACAGGAATTGGCGGGCCCTGGTTCCCGCCTTGCCTGGAGTAAAATACGCGACCGCGTACCAGCCCACTCCGACCCCGAGTAGAGCGGCAAAGATGAGGAAAAGTGCGGAGGGGCCGTCGAGATAGAGTTGAATGCCCAGCGGCGCTCCCCAGCCTCCCGGATTTTGCCGGATAGGGCCATGCTGAAGCAGGGCCCGAATACAGGGGAAGATTGTCAGGGCGCAGAGCAGGGAGCCCATGCGCACCCAGCGACCGGTCCAGGGGGCGGGAAGAGTCAGAGCCAGCAGAGCACAGGCCAGAGGCAGGGCTACGGGCAGGGTGAGCAACCAGGGGGGGATCATGTCTCCTCCTCTTCGGAGGATTCCAGTTCTCGCAGTCTGCCCAGGAGCGCCAGAAATAAGCCGGTTCCGCTCACCGCAACAACAATTCCAGTGAGGATCATGCCATGAGGAATCGGGTCCGCTGCTCCTTCTCCCCGGCCGGCCAGGGCCACCAGGGTCAGGAAGACGCCGCTGCCGAGCAGGTTCGCAGCGACGATACGTTTGAAATGATCGCGGTTCACCAGCAGGGAGCGAAGACCCAGCATGGCAATCCAGATACCGGCCAAGGCATATACCACAGTACTGTCCGTCATCGGAAGCCTTCCCGTTCTTCCGACAACCAGCCCGCACAGCCGGCAAACATCACGGTGAGACAAATGCCAATGCTCAGCGCACAGGAGCTTTCAATGACCAGAATCCATTTGCTTGCTTCTGCGGGTGGGTAGGTGAGGAAGTCGCCATACCGCCAGGTCCATACGGCTACGACCAGAAAGAGGATAAAGCCCAGGGCCAGGCTGGCACGAAGCAACTTGCGCCGAAGTTGAATGGGCCAGGGCCGCGGACCCAGCAAGGTAAGTACCCCCAGACCGGAGAGCAGCGCGCCCGCTTGAAACGCGCCTCCGGGAGCATAGCCGCCAATCCATACCATGTAGGGCACCACGAGCAGAAACAGCGGGGTCATCATGCGCAGGTAGAGTCGGAAAATAGCGCCAGGCGGTTTGACCGCTTTTCCCCGGACCGGTGCCGCGAGGGTGTAGACACTGAGCGCGGCCACCAACAACACTCCGATTTCCAGTAGAGTATCATAGCCGCGATAATTAAGAATCACGGCCGTGATGGGGTTCTTGGATCCGCTTTCGGGCAGATGCTGATAGGCCAGTTCGGTCAGGCCTTGGGGCCTGTCCCAGGATTGTAGAAGGATCCAACTGAGCACCACGCCGACGATTCCACAGCCCAGGCTGGCGGCGGCACGGAAGGGCAGCGAGGCGGGGGGAGGAAAGGGGCGGTGAAAACCAATACGACGCAGCGAGGCCAGTAAAAGTGCTCCGGTAACTCCGGGGCCGATGGCCGCTTCCGTTAGGGACAGATCCGGTGCTTGAACCCGCAGCCAGGAGAGGGCGAGCAGCAGCCCGAAAATCATCAGCTGAATCACCGCGTCCCCCGGAGTACGTTGCCGTAGCGTCACCATGGCCAACAGCAACAGTGAGATCGACAGAATGAGATCAATCAGCAGCTCCGGGGTCATTTTTTTAGAGCCTCCCGTAACTGCATGCCCCGGCGGATCCGGCGGGCGAGCAGAAAGCCGCTGGTTGCGGAGGAAAGAAGGGTCACCCCCCAAATGAGGAAGAGTTTACCCACCGCAAAGAACTCATCCTGACGCAAGACCACGCCCAGAATGACACAGCCCAGGGCCAGGTTGTCGGCTTTGGCCAAGGCATGCATGCGGCAGAGCGTATCCGGGAAACGCAAGAGGCCGGTGACAGAAGAAATAAAGAACAGAGCCCCAAGCGTCAAAAATAGATTCGATAACCAGATCAAGAGGATCATGGGGAATCCTCCGGATGATCGGCATCGCCATGTGGATCGGTTTCGCCTTCAAGGGGGAGCACCCGGGTAAAGGTGATGAGGGTCACAGCGGATAGCAAGGCCATGACCAGAGCGACATCCAGATAGCCTTCCCGTTTTCCGTCTAAAGACAGAAGTAGAACCAGGGCGGTTCCCACGGTGCCGAAGGATTGGATCCCTAAGAGACGGTCCTCCACAGTTGGGCCACGAGATACGCGGATAAAAGCCAGAATCAGCGTGCAGAGGATGACCAAAGCGACCCAGGCTGGAAAGCTGCCCTCCATTAGATGAGCTCCTCGGGGATTTCGATCCCGAATAATTCCCCTACCCGGGACTCCAGTTGTGCCAGTTCTTCCAGAATCATGGGGTGACCTGAGAGGAGGTGGATTTTGTGTACACCCTCGGTGAGCGACCAGCTCAGACTTCCCGGAAGGAGCGTGATCATGTTGGCAAACACCGCCTGAGGAACGCCCTCTGGTAGTCGGGAGGGGTAATCACAGAAGCCCGGATGAATTTCGCGTTTGGGATGTAGCGCGCGGCGGGCAACGTCGAGTCCGGTGCGGAAGGATTGAAAAATGAAATACAACAAAAAGCCGGGCAGAGCGCGGAATCGAAGCGGATGTCGGCTCCGTTCATTGCTGAATACGGTCCAGGTAAAGAGCAGCGATGCCGGAACGCCGAGGATCCAGCCCGCGGGATCTAAAGCGGTGCAGATGGACCAAAGCAACAGAGCTGAGGCAAGCACCAGTAAGACCCGGTACCATGGATGGAGGGGCTGTGAAGGGCTTTGTGGTTCGGCACTCGATGCAGGCATATAGAGGCCGACTATCGCCCCTAATTTGGGAAAGAAAACTGAGTTTCGATCCCGAGCGAATAATCGAGGTTGGAACGGGGCGGAACGTCTGCGGAACAGAACACCCGGATCCAGTTGCCGCTAAACTGTCGGTCATCCCAGAGAGATCCTGCGTTGGAGCGGATGCCGCGGTTAAAGCCCGGGAGTTCTTCGCTCTCGATCTTCGCGAAGGGATGCCAGTCACTCCAGTGGGCCCGTTCGGAACCGTCCTGTTTCATCCGGGCAATGCCCTGATCATGATGCAGGAGGGTGGCATAGAGATACCAGCTATCCTCATGACGGAGAAATTGTGCGTTTTCGATCCACTGATCGACCGGAGGGGGGAGGGCTTCCCAGGGACCGGAAATGGCATCGGCGACGGCCATTTTCGGGGACTGCGCCTCTTTATACGTGAGGAACCAGCGGCCCTGATGATGAGCCAGCGCGGCATCAATTGCCCGAACGCCCTGCGTCAGATTCTCCGCCAAGGGAGCCGGGTCACTCCAGTGCTGTAGATCCTCGCTGAAGGACACGAATAATTGATTCCGGCTTTGTCGGGGCGGAATGGCATCCCAGGACTGCAGGGTCATGATCCATTGACCCTCTACCTGTAACACATCCGGACTGCAGAAGCCCTGATTCCCTTCGCCCCAGCTCCAATGAGGCCCCTCCCACTCCAGCAGATCTTTGCTGCTAAAGGCAACCACGCGGCTGAAGTTTTCTTCATAGAACCAGGAGCAAAAGAGGTGATAGGTGTCATCCAAACGGAGCAGCGCTGGATCCTTGAGCGAAACGCCCTCCGGAACTTCGATATCGAGGGGGCGGATCATATGCGGGTTTCCTGGATGCTGGCCGGTTTCCCGCCACAGGTGAGGTTTTTGACACTCAGGTTTCGCAGTGCGGGTTCCCCGTCATCCATGCGGATGAGCGCAGAGGCCTGAGCCTCCGGATCCTCAGCATGGACGGATTCGATCAGCAGGGTATCAATGATCGCTTCCGCTTTCAGCGGCCGGAAGCCCATACCGTCCCGGGGCATGCGGATATCCACGACGCCATCCTCCTCCCAGTTTCCATCCAGCTCGTGCACATGGCATTCCCGGAAGCTGCAGTTGCGGATGAGGGCCAGATCGTAGGCATCCACTACACAGAGGCGGCAGGTACGTACCGCATCCACGTTCTCGAAGTGAATCTCCTCCATGACGGCGCCCATGGTCTCGGTGCCGATTTTAGCGGTGGCCGAGTTGTTGATGGCCAGTAGGTCGCGGATCCGGACATTAGACACACTGCGGGCCTCACCGGAGTAGTTGGTGCTCTTCACCGCCACCGCATCATCTCCCGTGTGGAAGAACACCTCTTCAATTCGGACATCGGTACATCCGTCCGGGTTCAGACCGTCCGTGTTGATGCAACCGTAATGAGGACGGTTGTTGAGGATCTTGACGCGTTTGGCTACCACGCCATCGCAATAGCGCGGGGTGACGCCCCAGCCGCAGCTGTCCACAAAACTTACCCCTTCGAAATGCACATTCTTACAATGACGGAAGAGCAGCAGTCCTTTGTAATACCGGCCCATATCCAAAACGGCGCGGTTGCCGTCGAGGATGCCATGGCCAGTGATGGATACATTCTCAGAACCGTTTGCATGCAGGAAACTAGCCCGGTCCCAGGAGGCGCCGGGGAAGCTGGGGTCGCCAATGTCATCGGCGTTGTCGCTGGCCTTGAGCAAGGCTCCGGCATCCAGATGCAAACGCACATTCGAGGGGAAATTCAGATCCCCGGAGCGGTACACCCCGGTGGGCAGGCGCAGGGTACTGAGCTCATCTGAGGCAGAAATTTCATCCAGAGCCGCCTGCAGCGCTTCAGTTTGTACCCGCTGTGGATCGGAAACGATGCCACGATCCCCAGCAAAGAGGACTCCGGGACCTTCCGGCGTTTCGAGTTTCGGCTCGAAGAGCAGAACAATGTAGCCCACCGCATCGCACTCCACCACCAGGTAGGGGGCACCGCTAAAGCTGACCGATAACCCTTTTTTTTCCTGTTCCAATTTCAGCCCCAGACGTTTCGGATGCAAGGTCACTTCCTTCAGCTTCCGTTTGATCAATAACAGGACTTTGTTCGTTGCCTCCGGGTCCACCTCGGCCTGAACCACATAGAGGGGCTCATCAAAGCGGTTGTAGCGGCGGACAGTCAGCACCTCACCATTGAGGCGGGCTTCGACCTGATCTGCAATTTGGGCGGGATTGTCGGGGTAGGCAGCGAGAAGATCCATCAGAGCTTTCAGGGGGTAAAGTCCAGCCTGAAGCGATAGCCCATCGGACCTTCATTCCAGAGCCGGAAGTTTGTGTTCCAGATGTTGTTGAAGAGATTGAAACTGAGGGTGTCGATCTGCTGCGGGGCCGCAGAAGCCGGGTCCAGTAGCCGTCCGCCGTTGCTGGCCAGCAGCATCTGATCCAAAGACTGCAGGCTCCAGGAGCCTTGAGACTCGGACTGTACCCGGACCTCGTTTTCAAAGGCATGCAGCAGCACGCCTCCGCCATCCAAGGTCTCGCAGGGATTCTGGGGAAGTCCCAGTTTCTGCATGCTGACCTGGGGCTGTCCGGGCAGGCGGAAGTTCAGCCATAAGGCTTCCGGCATCCGGGTGGCCTCTTTGTGGTCCCAACCCACCTGAACCTCGATCCGGGCTTCATCGTGATAGAAGGTCCAGAGCAAGGCCGGGTCCTGTGGAGCGCCGTCGAGCAGATCCGCTGTACCAAAGAATTGCTGCTTGCAGAGTAACTGCGTGAAAGCTTCGCCCCGCTTGATCCAAACGCCATTGCCCCGCAGGGTCGAGGAGGCCCGATGGCTTCGGGGAAGGCCGAAGCGGCTGAAGTCTTCTTCCGACCACCAGGCCCGCGGGGCCTCACCCATGTAAGCGTCGAGAAAGCGTTTGTAGTCCTCACTGCCGTATTGCTCATAATGCAGGATGCCCCAGTTGAGACGTCCGCTGCCCGGGCAATATTCTTCTCCCCGTTCGCGGTCGAATAAGGAGGTCAGACAGGCCGTGGCCGGTTCCAGACGGATCAGCCAGCGTCCGGCCTGAACGGGGGCATTCACATCGTGTTCTTCCATCCCGGCTTCACTGGGAGTTCCGCGAACCCTGCGGCTTTCCTCGACGGCTGCCCGCATCGAAGGGGCGGCAGTCAAGGTCTGTTCCACATAGGCCCGTTGTTCCTGCCAGGAGGCTTCCAGGTTCTGCACACGTTTGCTGCGGCGCAGGGTTTTGAGTTCACTGACGCTGTAGTGACCGTGGTCACCGAACCAGGCTTTTACATCCAGACCCCAGGTATGTTCCGGGAGCAAGAGGAGGGGTTCCAACCATGCGGAAATTTCTGTCAGGGGTTTCTTCAGGAGTTCCTCTGCCTGCGCATCGATCTCCCGGCGCATGGCCAGGTAGTCGGCCATCTTGGATGGATCCGAAGCGGCGCCATGAATCCAGCTGTCCCCAATGTCGGCTTCGATCACAGGGAGCTGCTCTTTCAGCGGCAGGAGCTGCTGTACAAATTCATCCATGCCCGCAGCCCGGACTTCCCGGAAGCCATAGCGTTCTTTCAGCCAGGATTCCTCGGCATCAATGGTCTCGGCACTGGGAGGGCCAAGGTTGTCATTGGTATGCAGAAAACCCAGACCCTGTTCCAGACCCTCGGTTTCGGTGATGCTGCCGTAGGTTCCTGCATAGGCACAGATGACTTCCGCCTCTCCGCTCTTCCAGCGGAACAGCGGGGGGAGCTCCGGTACCCGGCTGGCGGGGTTCACGCCGATGTGCAAAAACTGGATGCCGGCCTCTGCCAGGATGGGCACCAGGCCCTGGGTGTGGCCGGGCACATCGGTCATCTTGGCGGAGAGGGTTTTTTTGCCAAAGCGCTGATCCAGACCTTTGCCGAATTTCATTCCCAGCCGCAACAACGTGGGGCTGAGCAGTTCGGTATGAAAGGTGAAGGGCAGGGCATGCCAGATCACCCAGCCGCGCTCAATCGCTTCTTCCAGTTCAGCCCGTTGCTCTGGGGGAAACAACTCCAAGGCTTTCCAGATGATCCAGGAACCTGTGGTCCAGACAAAGCGGGGAGCCTGTCCCTCTTGGTTCATTTCTTTGGCACGGGCGATGGCCGCGGGAATAAACTGATCCAGATACTGATCCAGAACGGTGGCGGCAAAGTTGGTGAAGCCTACATCGAGGTGGGTTTTGTGTACGAGATATAAGGTGTCCCGGTTCATACGCTCAGCTCCTCCAGAGCCCCTTCTACATATTGACCCTGCTGCTGAAGTGCTCTACGAATGGCTGCAGCAGGAACCTCACGCAGGATGGACATGTTTCGGGAGACGGCCACTGCGGCTGCGGCCCCGGCTGCCTGGCCAATCCCGGTCACTCCACTCATCACCCGGTAACTGCTGTGCGCTTCAAAGTCTCCAGAGATACAGCGCGAGCTGAGCAGCAGGTTGTCCAGATCTTTGGCCACCAGACTGCGGTAGGGGATGTGGTAGTATTGCGTGTTGGGAATGCGGATGAGGGAGCCTTCCCCTCCATCCGGATCGTGAATATCCAGATCGTAGGCGCAGGCGGCGACCATGTCCTCAAAGCGGGCCTCGGCCAGGCAATCCTCGCCGGTCAGGGTGTACTCCCCGTGAATGCGGCGGCCTTCCCGAATGCCCATGCGCGGGGAAATGGAGGCAATCTCTGCGTTCGCAAAGGCCGGATGGCTGCGTACGATATTCATGAGTTCATGCACATACTGTTCCGCCTGAGCCATGGCCTTGGCCTCCGCTCCGGCTTCCATCGGGTTCACCCCCGGCACTTCATTGCTGTTGAACAGCAGAGTTTTGCCATCGGGATAGGCAAAGCAGACCACCCCGTGTTTGGGGTTCTGCACTTCGCCCCGTTCCCGGGCATCCCGATAGATTTCGCTCAACTCCTGATTCAGATTCCAGTAGCCCCCCCAGGTATTGATGGCGGGGTTCTGCAACTGCTTCACATCGTAGCCGGTGACAGTGAAAGTGAGGGTGGCGGACTGCATGGCCTGATCCCCGGGGCGGCCCACATCAAACCCGGCCCCGGCCATGGCGGAGAGATTGCCATTGGCGGTGCCATCCACAAAGACCTGAGCGGAGACGCATTCTCCGTTCTCCAGTTCTACCTGTTGGATGCGACGCTCACTCACCTGAACCCCGCTCACTCCACAGCCGCAAAGGAGCTCCAGATTGGGTTCTGCGGCGCAGAGGTCCAGATAGCGTTGGTAGAGGCTCTGGTGATCGTAGGTGGGGAGCAGATCCTCTTCCGAGAATTCCCCCCGCCAGGCGTAGGCTTCCGGAAAGAGTTCTTTGTGTAAACCAATGTTAATGGGTTCGTAGGTATCGCGGCGCTGAAACTTGCAGACCAGGGCCACCGGTGAATGCACACCGGTGCCCCCGATTTCTTGTTCTTTCTCCACCAGCAGCACCTGGGCTCCCTGTCGGGCGGCCTGCAGCGCGGCGCAGATGCCCCCGGCACCTGCCCCGGCCACCAGCACGTCCACAGATCGTGTAGGCTTGAGGGTTGTCATGACGTACTACCTACTGAAAAAGCCTGCGGATTGGAACTGTATCCGAGCTCTTTTCTGGCTTAGGAAAGACGCCAATCGCGCAACATTTTGCAGATCGGATCCGTAATTTGCGCCTCGGGTTCCCGGACCAGCGGCTGGTAGTATACGGCAATATGTTCCGGGGCCATGCTCAGGTACTCCGGCATGCGCTCCAGGGTCACACGGGCGTTCTCAGCCGTCGCTCCCTGAGTTTCGATCAAAGCAAAGGAGGTTTTGCCGTATTCCTGAGCAATGCGGTTAAAGCGCTCCTGTTCATCGAGCAGGAATTTGCTGTTGTGTTTCCCGGGATCGCTGGCGCGGGAGACGTGGCCGTCGGGGCCGATGTCATCGATGCCTTCGGTCTTGGCCCAGGGTTCCACAATCGCATCTTCGAGGAAGGCGTAGAGAAAGCTGATAATGCGCAGGTCGGGTTTGATCTCCCGTGCCCGGCGGTTACAGGCGGCAAAGATGTCCAGAGAGGCTTGGATCTGTTCCGGACCACTGACCGGATGGCCATATTTTTCGATGGCCATGGGGTGGTAATCGGTTTCATGCAGGGTTTTGAGCTCATCCCAGGTGATGCCATCAAAATCAAAGGTGTTGAGCATGTTTTCCACGCAACGGATCATATGCGCCTGCACATCCGGGTGATGCACGGAGCAGAGCGGCCCGCAGAAGCTTTTGATGACAGTGCTTCCATCTTCGCGCAGCATCCAGGTATCGGGACGGGATGCGGCAAAATGCCCGGCAAGAATCGGCCAACCGGCAATCAGTCCGCACCAGCGGGAGGGAATGGCGTAGACCTTCAATCCGGCTGCATGTGCCTCTTCAATGATCAGTTGCAGGCCCAGAGGCATCAGGTGATGCTCCTCATGACAGGCGGTATGAATGGCGTCGAAGGCATGCTCCTTGAGCCACTGCATGTCCTCCCGCACGTGCTGGCGGTTCATGCAGAGGTCCGTGGACATAAAGTAATAGGCAGAGAGATGTTTCATGTTCTAGGTGGGGCTTGGAGGGTGGGGGTGGGTTCAGCAAAGCGGCTGAACGGAGGCGTTGTTCAAAAGGGGAGGGTATGAAAAGATGCTTAGCGAGAGAGATGTTTGGCAATGACCTGCATCGCCCGTTCCGGTTCTGTGACGCTGCGGGGATAGTAGTAGTAACAGATATGTTCCGCTCCCAGGGCCAGCACTTCGGGGAGACGCTGATCCATGAGGTCAATATCCCGGGCTTTCATGGCATGATTTTCAATCAGCATGAAGGCGTCTTTCTGATGGCGGTGGGCCGAGTCGATAAAGCGGGGTCCCTGATCACAGAGAAATTTGGTGGGCTCCTGAATACCGCTGTCACTGCCGCCGCCATCGCTTTTGCGGTAGGGACGTCCATCGAGGCCAAAGGAGCTCAGGCTGGGAATCCTGGCCAAACGGTCCACGACATAGCCATCAATATGTCCGTAAATGAATAGAGAAATATCGAGAGAGGGATCCATGGCCCGGGCGGCGAGATTCACCTGATGAAAAAAGTCGGCCTGGGCGTCGGCATGGACATCCGGGTCCTGAATGTCCCGCTCCTGAAGAGCCGCCTTGGCCATGGGCGAAAAGTCTTTTTGCAACAGAGCTTTGGGTTCATCCCAGACAATGCCCGAGATGGGCGCGATGGCCAGGGTTTTCTCCAGGGAATCCGCAAAGAACTCCAGTGTGGCCGGGTGATGCACGGAGGCTACCGGCCCCATAAACAGGTTCGGGCTTCCATCCTCTTTCAGCGACCAGACCTCGGGACGGCAGCTGGAGAAAATACTAGGAACTTTGGGGCAGCCGGCGATGAGTGAACCCCAGCGGGAAGGGGTGATGAAAAGCTTCATGCCCACCCGTTCTGCTTCGGCGGCAATGGTTTCGATGTTCTCCACTGCGGCGTGCAGATCCTGTTCCAGTACCCCGATGACCACAGCTTGCGTACCGATATCGGCCATCCAGGTCATGTCCTCTCGAACATGACGGGGCACAAGTGTGTACATGTGGGAACGAAAGTAATACGCACTGAGTTGTTTGATCATTAGATGTCCCGGCCTTGTGTGCGTTTATTGACCGCTATAACGCCGCAGTTCGGCACAGAACTGAGGCACTTCCAGTTTAATGCCCCGTTGCAGATAGCGGGTGCGGCCTTCGGGCCAGATGACCGTGGCGGCCTCATGACGGTGTGCTTCCCATTCCTGCAGCATCTTGTCCAGATACTCATTCATGCTGTCAGCATCCCGGCGCAGGCAGCCCAGCCAGGCCAGAGCTCCGTAACTCATGAGCAGGAGATGATGCCGGTTTTCTTCGAGACGGAAGCGGATAAATTCGTAGGCGCCTGCATCCAGTTTGTCTTTTATGGTATTCAGGCGGCTCAGGGCCTCATCTGCATCCGCAAGTGCTTTCTGAAGATCAACTTCTTTTTGCGCTGACATTCCGGCATCGCCGCTGCGTAGTTTTTCGTAGCGGGGCTTGAGTGAGGGATCCCAGCGCCACAGGGCCAGCCAGCGGCAGAAGGGGTCCGCATGGTTGGCGGCCTTGGCGGGCTGATTCAGGGTGGCGGGAGGCTCTTTGGGAGGCAAAAGGCTACGCAGGGCCGGCTGGGGGCGGCGGGTGTCGCCCAAGGGTTCATTGCATACGGTCAGTCCTTCCCGCACCACATTGTCGCAGAGTCGGGCAATGGCGGCCATCTCATCGGCCACTTCTACGGAAAAGCGTTCCGTGGCCCAGGCTTTCAACGGGGTGTCAATGTCATCGGCTTTACCGCACATCCAGTAGCCCAGACACCAGAGATTGCTTTCCTGTACTTCGTGAAGAATGCAGTCGTGATGATGATAGGCCCGCCAACCGCGGTCGATCCGCACGGAAACACCGTCCACGCCCTGTTCCTGCCAGAAGGCCAGGCGTTTATGCAGTTCCTCGGCAAAACAATGCGCGATCTGGTCTCCCCGGAAGTATTCCCCGGCGATATCCAATTCCACAAACTGCGTTTTTTCTCCCACTTTGCCAATGAGCGGATCGTGGAAGGGGCTGCCATCGTCATAGCTGCCGCGATGCCAGTCCTGGGGCACGTACTTGGTCATCACCGCAATGTCATCGGGCAGAGCGTCAATGGCTTTGCGCACGCCTTCAAACTCAGCCAGGGTCCACACAAAGCTGCGGATCATGAGTTTCTTGCCGCAGTCGGCACAGACCTCACGCAGCAGCAGGCAGAGGCTTTCCAGCATGCGAGGGTCGGTGACTCGGACGGTGGATTCCACCACCGTCAATACCAGCCAATCCACTTCGGGCAGCTCTTCGGTCAACAGGCGGACATAGCGGGCTTTCAGCTCGGCCCACAGGCGTTCGTTCTCCAAAACGGGTTCGCCCCAGGCTGGGTCCAGATCTTCGAACTCATGCACCCACAGGCTGATGGTCATGCCCAGAGATTTAATCTGTTGCGGGGTGCCGGAGCGGTCCCAGCGTTCGCGCAATTCGCGGAGCATGCGGGACTGCTCCCCTTCAATTTGAAAACAGACGTCGTTGTAGCCGAGCTTGGCGGCGAGGTCGATAACCTGGGGGTCAGGCATGCCCCGGTGAGAGGAAATAGAGCGGTAGTTCATAGAAGATGGGAGATGGGAGATGGAAGAGTGGATGCGATGGCAGCTGCAGGATCTGTCCGACCGGTCAGACTTCTCAGACCGATCGGATCTCAGGTTCGAGACCTTCTACGTGAAGGATCTGACCCAGCAGCAGCGCTTTCAGTTCTTCGCGGGTTTCTGCATAGTCAGGATTTGTAATCAGGTTCTTCAACTGATGCGGATCCTGTTCGTTGTCGTAGAGAAAATCTTCGAGGTAATAGTCTGCGGCTGCCGGAGCTTTCTCCCCTTTGCTTTTCCATTCGGAAATCGGGCGGGAGACAGAGTAGGTCCAGCGTTCTGTGCGAATACAGCGGCCGACTTGGGATTCGCTCAGTTGGGTGAAATGGAGTTCACGCCAGCCCTCCTCTCCGGACTGTTGCAAGGGGCGGCCATGCCAGTCTTCAGGGACCTCGACTCCTGCCGCAGCCAGCAAGGTGGCGGGAATGTCCAGGAGGCTGGTGATCTCAGCTTTCACCTGTCCGCCTTCAAAACCGGGGCCTTTGAGAATCATGGGTACGTGAATAGATGCATCGTGGCAACTACGCTTGTACTCTCCGTTCCGGGTGCAGAAGTGACAGCCATGGTCCGTGATAAACGCCACGAGGGTGTTGTCTGCGATGCCGAGATCATCCAGTTTCTGTAAGACCTGGCCCAAGGCTTCATCCAGGCTGTACACACAGCCCAGGTATTTTGCGTAATGCTGGGGCCAGTCCCCTTTGAAGGGGGCCAGGTCGCCAGGAATTTCCGCATCCTCGAAACGCTGGGCGTAGCCTTTGGGAGCTTCGTAGTCGTTGCGGTCATTCTGTTGATGCGGCTCCAGATAGGAGGCCATCATAAAGAAGGGTTTCTCGGGGTCGTTTAGCTGCTCAATGGCATCGAGCAGGTGATCGGTCATGAAATCGACGCGGTAGCTTTTGTTATCAAAGGTCACCGCTTCGTTATCCGCATTGAACATAAAACCGCCGTAACCGTGACTGGTCCACTCCAGCGCATCGGCGGCCAGCCAGTAGTCCTT
>DIYK01000108.1:0-21382 GCA_002429005.1 Verrucomicrobia bacterium UBA6056 | reverse complement strand
TAGTCCTTATAGCCTCCACGGCGATGTTCGGGTACGGCGACCGTGCGGTACTGGTTCGGCCCGGTGCCACCGGTGGAGGCGAGGTGCCATTTCCCAAGATAGCCAGTGGAATAGCCCGCGGCGGAGAGCTGTTTGGCGATGGTCGCGGTCTCTTCCGGCAGGTGAACATTGTTCACATGATTTCCGGTGGCGGTGGGATAGCGGCCGGTCTGCAGCGCGGCGCGGCAGGGACCGCAAAGGGGATTGGGAGAATAGGCGCGTTCGTAGCGGACACCTTCTGCAGCCATTTTGTCCAGATTCGGAGTGGTGTCGAGTTTCTGACCATAGGCCCCGATTGAATCGGGCCGCTGCTGGTCGGTGAAGAATACAAGAAGATTGGGCTGTTTTGGCATCATCTTACGATAGAGGAATTGTCAGAAAGAGGCATCTCCAATTAGAGGAAGTCTTTTCCTTGATCCTCCAAGATAATTCGCATTTTTCCGGGGCTGCCTTTTTTCATCTGACGCATTTCTTCGTAAAAAAAAGCCTTGGCCCTTGATCCCTCTGAGATGAAGGCCTTTAGTAACGTTGCAGCTCCTTGCCTTTGATTCCGGTTCATGAACAGCGATATCCTCCAATCCGCCCTCAGCTATGTGCCGAAGGAGCATGCGGGACTGAATGCCTCCGCCTGGTTAGAGCATCTACCTTTTGCCCATGTGCTCGTGCGGGCACTGCAGCCCAGCTCCCTGCTGGAATTGGGAACCCATTGGGGCGCCTCCTATTTCTGTTTTTGTGAGACGGTGAACGCCGCTTCCATTCCCTGCCGCTGTGTGGCCGTGGACAGCTGGGTGGGCGAGGAGCACAGCGGATCCTACGGGGAAGAAGTCTTTGCTCATGTCTCCTCCTACAATACAGCGCATTATGCGGCCTTTTCCGAGTTGTGGCGCATGAGCTTTGATGATGCGGCCAAGCGGGTGGAGGACGGGAGTCTGGACCTGTTGCACCTGGATGGCCTGCATAGCTATGAGGCGGTGCGGCATGATTTTGATACCTGGTGGCCGAAACTGCGTGCCGGCGGGGTAATGCTGCTTCACGACACGCACTGTTATCATGAAGGCTTCGGGGTGTGGAAGCTCTGGGCAGAACTGGAGGCAGAGCAGTCCCATCACTTTTCATTTCTTCATGGATATGGCCTGGGCCTGCTGGTGAAAGAGCCGCCCTCGGAGCTGCATCCGTTTTTGCAGGAACTTTGTTCCGGGAAGCAGACTGACAGCTTGCGTGCATTATTTGCCCGTTTGGGTGGAGATATTCATGCGGGCCGCTCCCAGGCCTTGGAACGGGCACAGGTGCAGCAGGAGCTTCAGGTGCAGGAAACCCGCATTCAGCAGCTCGAACAACAGCTACAGAAGGAACTCCAGCTAAGAGAATCCCGTTTGCGAACAGCAGATCAAGAGCTTCAGACACAGATGAAGCAGGTTTCTGCTCTGGAAGCCCGCTTGGGAGAAGGGGAGAGGCAGATCCGCGAGCTGGAATCCTTAGAGCAGCAGTCCCGCAGAGACGCCCAGCAGCTTCAGCTGACGCTTCAGGAACTTACACAGCAGGAACAGAGTCTGGAACGGCAGCGACAACAGGTTCAGGAAGCCTTGAACCGGGAGCAACTAGCTCAGGATCAGGTTCGCCGTTCGCTCTCCTGGAGACTGACCTCACCCCTGCGTCTTCTGCTGCGTCTGACCCAGGCCATGCGCGGCCATCCCCACTCGCTCTGTTTCTCTGTAGACTCTCCGGGAAAGGGCCTCCGTCCTGTTCTGGCCCCCCGTCTTCAGGTGCATGGCTGGTGTTTTGTGCGCAGCTCATTGACCTTGGTAGAACAGGTGTTTGTGCAAGTGGGTGCTCGCCGGATTCTCTGCAGTCGGGAAGTTCGCGAGGATGTTGCGGCACGCCATGCGCTCCCGGAAAACGAGGTGGGATTCAGAGCCTATGTGGAATTGACGCCCGGGAAACATTTTTTTCAGATTCTGGCTGAAGTCGACGGATCACGCGAGGCCTTGGTTGAGCGTTGGATTCAGGTCGACGCTGACGAAGTGGTTCATGAGGAAGCCCCTGAACGGACAGAGCCGGAGGCGGAGACACAACGACTCTACCGGGCCTGGTGCCAGCGCAACCGCTGGAATGTAAAAAGACGGCTGCTGTTGCAGAACAAACTGACCCAGGCAGCATCTCCCCGTATCAGTGTCGTGATGCCGGTATACCAACCGGAGCTTCGTTTTCTGAAAGCTGCGGTTTGCTCCGTGCAGGAACAAGTCTATCCCCACTGGCAGTTGTGTATTGCGGATGACGGCAGTGAGGACCTGGAGTTGCGAAGTTATCTGGAAGAGTTGGCCGCTGCGGATGATCGGATCCGGGTCTGTTTTCGTGAGGAAAATGGTCATATCAGCGCGGCCACCAATTCGGCAGCAGCGCTCGCTGACGGGGAATGGATCGCCTTCCTGGACCAGGATGATGCGTTGAGTCCCGATGCCCTGGGGGAACTGGCACTGCGTATGCAGGCGAGCCCAGATCTGGATCTGATCTACAGCGATGAAGATAAAATCGATGCGGAAGGTCGTCGCTCGGATCCGCAGTTCAAACCCGCCTGGTCTCCGGAGCTGTTATTATCCTTCATGTATATCGGGCACCTGTTTGCGTTGCGGCGCAGCTTATTTGAATCGCTGGGCGGATCACGGGAGGGTTTTGAAGGGTCTCAGGATTATGATCTGGCTTTGCGGGCTGCGGAGCAGGCCCGGGCGGTGGGGCATGTGAACAAAGTGCTGTATCACTGGCGAGCCATTCCCGGTTCTCTGGCTTTTGGTGGAGATGCCAAACAGTACAGCATGGATGCCGGCTTGAGGGCGTTGCAGGAGGCGCTGAATCGCCGAGGGATTCCAGCCAAGGCTCTGCAACCGGACTGGGCCAAACAGATGCAGTGCGGCTACTATAGCCATGCCTTTGCGGATGAGGGGCCATCTGTGGCCATCCTGATCCCGACCCGGAATCAGGCGCAGTTACTTTCCCGGTTGTTGCAGTCGATCGAACAGAGCTCCTATGCATCCTACACGGTGTATATTCTGGATAACGGATCAGAGGATGCAGAGAGTTTGCGCTTGTTTGAGAGCTGTGGATATCCACGGCTTCGTATCGAATCTCCTGCGTCAGGATTTAATTATGCGGATTTGCATAATCAGGCGGTTTCGATGCTTTCGGAAGAGTTACTGTTGTTTTTAAACAATGACACGGAGGTTATACACCCCGAATGGTTGAGTCAAATGGTGGGCGTCCTACAGATGGAGGGTGTCGGGGCGGTCGGGGCGAGGTTGCTCTACGCGGATGGCTCCTTGCAACATGCGGGGGTGCTGCAGCGCCTGCATGGTGGACTTCCCGGACATGCCTTTAAACATACCGAAGGTGAGGATATCGGTTATCTGGGGCAAAGCCGGGTGCTGCGCACGGTCTCGGCCGTGACGGCCGCCTGTATGCTCATGCGACGGGAGGAATTTCTGGACATGGGCGGCTTCGATGCGGAGGCTTTCGCCATCTCGTACAATGATGCCGATCTCTGTGCTCGTTTGCGACAGCGGGGAAGACGTATCGTGTATGCCCCCTCCGCGGAACTGCTGCATCATGAAGGACAGAGCCGTGGAACAACAGCCTACCTGAACGAAGAAGTGGCCTATCTGCAGCGCTATGCCGATCTCTCGGAACCCTATTACAGTGCGCATTTTCGTCAGGAGGGAGAGGGGTATCGGATCCGGGCGAGATGTCAGGCGGATGCCGCCCTTGGGCTGAGAGGCCTGCGGGTGGGGTTTTTTACGCATAATCTGAATTTGGAGGGAGCCCCGCTGCAGTTTCTGGAAATTGCCCAGGGGCTGCAGGAACGTGAACAGATTCACCCGGTGTGGATCAGCCCGGAGAATGGCCCGCTGCGCGAGCAGTTAGAAGCGCTGGGGATGGACTGTCAGTTCATTCCTCCTGAACTAAGCGCCAACCTAGCCTGGGACTATGAAACGACGATAGCGGGTCTGACCCCGTGGGCCGCCGGGTTGGAACTCGACCTGCTGTTTGCCAACACGGTATTGAATTTCTGGTCGATCGAGCTGGCTCAGAAACTGGGGCTTCCCAGCTTGTGGCTGATTCATGAAAGTGAACCTCCGTTTGAGCATCTGCAAAGCTGGGGGCCGGAGGCGCAGCGTGCCGCCCCTCAGCAATTGGAACACTGTTATCAGGTATTGTTTGTTTCCGAGGCCACCCGGAATCTCTACAGCTCGTTATTGCCTCAGGGAAATTACAGCGTGGTTCGCAATGCTTTGGATGAGCAGAGCTTGAGTTCGCGGTTTCCTTTGAAGCGGCCAGCGGCCCGGGAAGGCTTGCAGGTGGGGGAGGGGGAACGCTTGCTGTTGATGGTGGGCACCCTGTGCCGGCGCAAGGGACAGGCCATTTTGTTGAAGGCCCTGCAGGAGATGGATCCGGAAGATCTTGAACCCCTTCAGGTCATCCTCTTGGGAAAAATGGATCCTGGTTACCAAACCGAATTTGCACAGGAGTTGGAGGCGCTTCCGCCTGAACTTCGGGATAGGATCCGGGTTGAAGCTCCCTGCTGGGACGTAGGGCGCTATTATGCGGCGGCCGATCTCTTTGTGTGTGCCTCTTTGCTGGAGAGTTATCCCAAGGTCATTCTGGAAGCCATGTATGCGGGCCTGCCCATTCTGACCACGCCGGTATTTGGCATCTCCGAACAAGTGAGGGACGGGGTGAGTGCTCGCTGTTTTCCTCCGGGAGACGCCCAGGCATTAGCCCGGGAATTGCAGACCCTGCTCAGAAACCCGGAGCAGGCCCAAGGCCTGGCCGATCAGGCCCGGTTTCAGTTGAACGCTTTGCCGGACTATGAGGACATGCTCTCCGAGTACAGTACGCTGCTCCGGGAAGCGCTGCTGCAGTAGCTCTTAGCGGAAATCTGGACTATTTGGCTCCAAGGAGGGGGCATAGAAACTCGGCCACCAACTCCGCGGCGATGCGACTGCCTTTTTGATTCCAGTGGCCCCCGCAGGGTACGGCATTTTCAAAACCATGCAGGCACTCGCCTTCTTCAATCGCGGCGGCCCAGAGACCGGGTGCGCTGTTGAACACTCGTATGTCTTCCCGTTCTCCCAGAGCATTCATGCGACGGTCCGGATAAAACAGATCTGGAAGGTTATAGCGCTCTGTAAACCAGCTACGTTGATCCTCATTCGGCGTGACCTGATACGAATCACTCACGGTCACCACCGCAAATTCGGCCTCACCGGCCTGCACTTCCTGGCGCATCTGCAGGATGAGGGCTTCCGTGACTTTCCAGGCCTGTTCCCAGTCTGAGTCCAGGGCCGGTTCACGGTAAAAACTGATTTGGGTCTGCTCATACTCCTGCTGGTAACGCTGCTGAAGCTTATTGATCTGTACCTGTCGGATCAGCTGCAGCCCCCGCGAGGCCCGTACCAGTTCCACCGGCAGCCAGTCCACCATAGAAAAGGCGTAGCGGTCCCGCTGCCAACTTTTTATGTCCCGGAAAGACAGATCCTCCTCCAGCTTGCCCTCGTTGAGGACAAAATAGGGGCGGAAATGGTCATGCTCCAATGGGCGGTAGTTGTTGCGGACGTCATTGCCCGGATAGAAATGGAGAAGAACCAAATCCGGTTCGTAAGCCCAGACCTCATGCCTCAGCGTCATCAACTGCTGGGCTGTGCCGTAGCCTTGAACACCGAAATTCAGGACCTCAATCTGTTGGGAGCCCAGACCGGGACAGTTCTGGAGGATTCGTTCTAATTGAGAGGCATAGGTTCGGTCCAGGTGCAGATAGATGGATTCGACAAAGGAATCCCCCAGCAGGGCAATGCGGTAGCTTCCCTCGGGTTTCTCAAGACTGCGCTCCCGGTCCCGAAACCCGGCCGAGTTCATCCGCAATTCGCCATGCTCCCCTTCGCCGGACCAGAAGGTCACGGCATTCGGATTTCCTGCCCAGCCACGGTAGGGGTCCTGTAGATTGTAAAAATGGGGAGGACCTGAATCCTCACCAATGCGTACAGGAGGGGGGTGTTGGATGCCGGCGATTCTCAGCCCCCCCTCCACCAGAACCAGAGCCAGGCAGAGGGAACCGAGCAACAAAGCGAGGTTCAGTCTCCAGCGCGATTTCGGAGCAGGGAATTCATTCTCTCCGGGTTGCTCGAGATTCACAGTCCTCTCTCCTCAAAACGCTGCTGCAGTTCCGTAGCGATCCTTTCTGAAAGCATCAAATGTCCTTCCGGCGTGTAGTGACAACAGTTGTCGATGTACATGATCTCCGGGGCTGGATCAAATAGATCCACCGCATTCAGGACATGGATGCCGGCCTGTTCCAGCCGGGGAACGTACTCAATGAGCAGAGGGTAGCCTTGCTGAATGGCCGTTGCATAGGGACTTTGATCATCGAAGGCTTGTCGGCGTTCCGCTGCGCTGTATTTCCGCTGGGTAGCGTGGTACTGGTTCGGCTGGAGGACATGCAGGTAGGGAATGTCATGTTGGCTGAGAGTGTGATTCATCAACTGGGAGGAACGGACCCAGTGATCCGCAATTTGTTCCAAGGCATGTTCGTTGGATGATACGCTGCGGGGGAAGTAATAGTAGGAGCTACTGGCTTCTCCATCTCTCGGGTTTTGTTGCAATTCCTGAAAGGTCTCCAGTGCGTGTTGGTAGCGGGTGAGTGAGGCTTGCAGGCTGAGTTGAAGGAAGGGGTAGCTGGAGGCAAGCTGGGCTTCTTGATATGATTTCTGGATGCGGAGGATTTGCTCTTTGCTCTTCTGGATATCGAAAAGCGCCTGCAAGGAGTCGGTGGAGAGGCTGCTGTTGGCGAGACTGGTCAACGGCGCCACATGAGAAGCACTGGGCATTCGCGTATCCAGCCCAACCTGATGATTGATAGCGGAGAGTGCCATTTCATTAAAACCGTCAATATTGATCACCAGATCGAATTCCTGACCTGCAGCCAGCATGTAGTTGAGGATGAGTAATTGCTGTGGCTGTTTGTAACCGCCATTGGCCAGCGAGATGATCTTCACTTCCCGGCCTGCCAGCTCTGGTCGTTGCTGCAGCTCGCGTTGAAGGATCCCCTGTTGAATTTCAAAGATGGCGTAATTGGAGGCGACGGATCCCCCAAAGACTCCGACGATAAAATCAGAGTCCTGGTCACGCTGCAGCGGGTAGCTGTAGGGGGAGATGAATCCGTAATTATTTAGAGTAAAGCCAGGGCGGAAATCAGGGCCGGGCATGAGCACATAGCCGAAAAAAGGATGCAGCCGTTCGGAAACCATCATATGCATACGGGTTTCGTTCAGGCCAAATACCTCCAGGGATAACTCCTTGTCGGATCTGTAAAACAGCTCCCCGTGTTGGGTGAAATAGAAGCCCAAAGACGCTAGTTCCAGAAAACAGAAAAAAGCGATTCCGCTGAGGAACAGGCCTTTCCAACGGCGCTTCATAAAGCGGCCTGGTTTGAGCGGCCGATCAATACCCGGAGTTCCCGCCCGATGTAGGTGGATAAGATCTGCTGTCCCCGAAGGGTGACGTGACAGCAGCCGTCCCGATAGACCCCTTCCGGCTCCTGATCAAATATGTTCACCGCGGACCGCACTTCGACCCCTGAATCCTGTAGTTCCTTCATGCGTTCCAGCAACAGGGGGTAGCCGGTCAGGACCCCGTCGATGTAGGGCATGTTTCCGAAAATACTCTGTTCATATTCGGTAAACTTTCGTGCGGTGGGGTGATATTGATTGGGTTGCAGCACATGCAGGTAGGGAATTCCCCGGACCCTGGTCTGATCATGAATCATCTTTGAGGCGTTCGCCCAGAGATCGATCATTTGCTTCAAGGCCTCTTTGTCAGTGGGAGGAGGCTGGTCGCGGGCCAACGCGTAAATTCCTTCCTCGGCTGGGAGGGTGCTTTGTTGTTGTACCCGTTCAACCTCTTCGCTGTAGCGCTTCAGGTTACGCTGAACCCGGATACGTCGAAGAGCATAAGCAAAGGCTAAACCCGCTTGCTCCAGAGCATCGATGTCCTCGAGGAGTTCGACCTTCCGTACACGTAATCTGGCTAGATGCATGGCGAGTTCTGCATCCGCATTGGCCACTGCACTCAGGGGGAGGATATGTTGTGCGCTGGGCATGGCCACGGGAAGCCCGGCATCCTGGTTCAAGGGGGACAAGGCGACTTCATTAAAGCCATCCACATTCACAATGGCATCGAACTCCTGGCCGATGGAGAGAAAGTAACTCAGGATCAGCACCTGCTGTGGTTGTTTGTATCCGCCACTGGCGAGGTTGAGAATGACGACGTCCCGTTCGGCCAGTTCCGGCAACTGTTTCAGTTCATGAATCATGCTGCCTGGCTGACCCGGGAAGATTTGTTCGTGATTGGAGACATCCGCAGCCACCGAGCCCCCGAGAATGGCGATGAAAAACTGCCGTTCATCTTCACGGGGTATGGGGTAATCCCTATGAGAGTAAAACCCGTAGTTGTTTACCCGAAGCCCATGGGGATTGTCGCTGAATAGACCGGACCGGACCACATAACCGAAAAAGGGGTGGAGTTGGTTCAGGATCTCGTCCCGTTGTTCAGCGTCTTCGCTGTCGCGGATGCCCAATAATTCGATTCGTTCCCTCAGCAGGTGGCGCCCCTCGGCGGAGCCATAACTCCAGCGCCCTTCTGAAAAGCCGAAAAAGAGCAGGGGCACCAGCTCCAGGACCAGAAGGATCAGCAGAGCATTCACCAACAGGAGTTTGCGGAGTGGGGCTGCAGAAGGGCTGGGCTTGGTGGAGCTCATGGGAGCGAAGCCAATCCCAAAAAACACAGAGAGTCAATGCCCCCGGGGGCGATTGACTTCTTAGGATGTTTTACGGAAACGGGCGATGTACATACCGTCTGCATTCAGTTCGCCCGGCAGGAGAAACAGTTCTCCAGCTTGTTCTTGGCCCGTGAGGGGGTGAGGAAAGGATTCCAGTTCAACCTTGGCCTCAGCCAGAAAGGCCTGGGTCACTTGAATGGTCTCGCTTTTGGTTAGGGAACAGACCGCATAAATCAGGCTGCCACCTTCTTTGAGGGCTGGAAGTACCGCGTGTAGCATCTTCAGCTGGCGGCGTCCGAGTTGCCGGAGGTTTCCGGGATCACTACGCCAGGGGCCATCGGGGTTTCGTGCCCAGGTGCCGCTTCCGCTACAGGGAGCATCGACCAGAATCCCATCAAACTCAATATTGGGCATAGTCGGGTCGCGCAGCAGATCCAGGGCATAGCGGCGGGTTTTGGCTAGACCATGACGGCGTCCACGTTTGGACAGTTCCGTAAGCACGGATTCGCGCTTGTCCGTACAGGTGAGATCCAGGTTGCGTTCGGCCAGGTCCAGCAGTTGCAGACTTTTTCCGCCAGCTCCACAACAGGCATCCCACCAGAATTCTCCGGACTTCGGTGCGCAGATCCGGGCCACCTGTTGAGAGGCCAAATCCTGTAATTCCACATGCGCTGAATGTTGCTGCAGTAACAGACGTACTGTTCCTGCTTTGCGCAGGGCGTAGGCGCAGGCTGCGGATTCTCCCGCCCACTCCGCTCCGGCTTCAATGAGCTGGGCATGCAGTTCGGGTTGAGCCTGTTGGTCGACCCTCATCCAAGTAGGAGGGCGTAAGACATGTTCACGCAGACGATCCTCAAAGGGACCTGTGTGTGAAAATTCTTCTTCCCAACCATCGGGCAATAACTGTTCCGGGCCAGGCAGATTCAGACCCAGTGCCGCGGAGACTTCAGGAATCCGACTGAGGGGATCCTCGGAAAGCTCTTGTGGTGCTTCTTTCCCCAGATCCTGCAGAAGAGAGGCCAGGGCAGGAGGCCAAATCCGGTGACCGTCAAGTGCCCAGGCCGCACAAATACCGAAGGGTAGGGGCTCATCCAGGAGCAGACCCCGCCAACGCAACCAGGAAAAACAGGCGTCGCGCAAGAAGCGACGGTCCCGACTGCCAAACTTTTTCTGTTTGGCAAAAAAGCCGCTCAGACAACGGTCGGCCGGGCGTCCTTCATCAACAGCTTCGATGAGGTCGTTCAGCAAGCTCAGCAACACTTGGGCCTGAGCTGGCGCCCAGCTTGGCAGGGCACTTGGAGTTGCCGTGGCTTCCCCGGATTGGTCGGAATCAGACATGAAATTAGCTCAGCAAAGTCAGCGATTCACTACTATTCACTTCTTCCGTGAGATCGAAGGCGCTGATACTTTGTCCATCCTTTTCGATGGAGGGGTTGGAGGCAAGGGCTTCCGGATCAAGACCGGCTTCTTCAAGCTGGCGTCCGAAAATGGTTTCATTCCAGGGCAGCGGGCTGCTGGCATCGAAGTCACTGAAGAAGCGTTGCAGTTCCACCATGCCTTCCAGAGGGCCGGCGGAAAGGTGGATGCCGTTACTGCCTTGGTTCACGTCGGCCAAGCCAAACTCCTCTTTGCGTGCGAGGAGTTCTGCACGGATGCTGCCGGGAGCGGCCGTGGCGGGATTGGTGGTGCCGGTGAGGCCTTGACGCAGTTCCACCCAGTCCCGGGTAGAACGGCCTTCCAAGACGAGAATGGCCCGTCCCGGGCTGGTGTAGGGCAGCAACTGATAGGCATGGAAGGGGTTGAGCAGCAAATAGCGCTGACCCAGCACATTGAGTTTCATGCAGTAGGAACCGCCACCCAGTTTGCTGGTGCCCACGTTATCATTCAAGGTGGAGAGAGCCAGGGGGCTGAATTCCGGCTGTTCGGCTAAAAACTGTTGTCCACCGAGCACCCGAGCGCCTGCGGCCAATTCTTCTGCATACTCCGATTTCAGTTTTTCCAGAGCTCCTGGAGCCAGTGCCGCTTCGCCCTGGCGGGAAATCGCATTAATCACCCCATAGTGACGCCCCATAATGTTATGTTGCTCCAGGATGCTGGCCGGAAGGGCGCGGGCTGCATTGATGCTGACATCGAAAGCAGCGCATCGTTCCAGCACCATTTCCAGGATGGCGGAAACCTGAGCTCCCGGACCTGTAATTTCCGGTTTCAGGAACAGCACAAACTGATGGGCGGTGTCCGTCGGATCCGCTTGATAGGGGCTGGCCCAGAGGGCGCTTTGACTATCAGAGGACTGGGAGAAGGTCTCGAGGTAGGAATGTGTGGTCATGTGGCGCTGGCTATAGCGGAAAGCATGCAATCTGACAATGCGCGAAGCACGCAAAGCCGTGTTCAGCTAAAGGGATATCCCACTTGCCAGAGCAGGTAGGCCGTAAGGATGGCACCGAAGGCGCTTTCGATCATGCCGATTTGCCGAAGATCTTCTGCAGGCATCTTCTCGAGGGAAGAGGCTAATGGTCCCAGAATTTTCCGGCTGAAGCGGGAGGCGCGTTGAGGGGCTGCCCATAGGAAGCCTCCTTCCAGAAGGGTCCAGTGGGCGAGAGCCCAGAGTATCATTTCGTAGCGTGTCATAAGAAAATAGAGTCAGGAGACGTCCTCTTTGTCAGAGAAGCTGAACGGTTCGAGCTTCTTTTTGTCTTGTATCTTGATGGTGACCTGACTTCATGAAGTCTCGACCTAAGTCGGATTTTGAGAATCAACAGGTTGATTTCCGTACCTTCTCTTCCTTATAGCTCTGTTTATGAAACCATTCCCACTCCTTCTATGTGTTCTCACCCTTGTCGCCCAGGCTGAACTCCAGATTCAATTGGATCCTGGGGTCCTGATTGAGGAGGTGGACCCTGCGATGCCCGCTCCTGAGGCGAAAGGACATGGAGCTGCTGCTCAGGCTGAGGCTGAAAAGGAGCTGTTTGATGAAGTGGAATTTCTCAGCGGGGAATGGCTCTCCGGAAGCTTGAAAAGCTTTACCCAGGGAAAAATCAGCTGGGAACATCCCGATGGCCTGGGGGAATTTGAATGGACCTTGAAGAATCTTCAGGAAATACGCTTACGGGAATCCCGGCTGGCGAAAGATGCGTTTTCGGGGCTGCCTCGTGTTCAATTGGTCAATGGGGATGTATGGCATGGGGAACTGCTTCGTCTAGCAGATGGAACCTTGAGTATCCGACATCCCTTGGCCGGAGTGCTGAATCTGAAGGCCGGAATGGTGGCCAGTATTGAAGTGCCCAGTCCGACCAAAGCGATTTATGAAGGTCCCAACTCCATCGATGAGTGGAAAATGGCCGGACAGGATTCTTGGAAATACGGTCAGGGGGCGTTGTATTCCGTGCAGCAGGGGCATTGGATCGGCCGGAAGCTCTCGGATCTACCCGATAAGGCGCATATCCATTTTAAGGCTCAGTGGCGGGGACAACCCCAACTGGGCGTCGTGTTCTGGTGTGATAATCTGCAGAATATGCATCAAGATAGCTTTAATCTCATGGTGCAGGGAAATTATTTCCGCTGTTACCGCTACGCAAACCATCGGGGCAACGGGGATCTGGGAGCGACGAATGTAGATCAATTTATGACCAAGACGGAAGCCGTGTTTGATCTCTACCTCGATCGGAAAGCGAAAAAAATGAGCCTGATGGTGGATGGAGTCATGATTAAAGAATGGCGGGATACCACCGGAGCGGATATCGAGGGGAAACATCTCCTGTTTCAAAACAACGGGGGAGGGGCTACGGTCAAACTCAGCCAAATCCGTGTTTCCGGATGGGATGGCAAACTGGGGGAAGAGGAAGAGGAAAAGGGGAAAGAAGAGGATTACCTCCAGTTTCGGAATGGCGATGGATTTCACGGGGAGTTGCTTGGAATTGCGGATGGCCATGTGAAAGTGAAATCCCAGTTCGCAGAATTTTCCGCTCCCATTGAAGGCATGTCTTTTCTGCGCTTAGCCGCCAGCAGCCGGGAGGCCCTGACCGACTCTTCGGAACTTCCTGTGATTGTCTGGGCGGATGGTTCCCGAAGCCGCTTTGCTCTCCGTGCGATGAAGGAGGGGAAAATTCAGGGGGACCACAATGCGCTGGGCGATGTGGCGATTCCGGTGGAAGCTGTATCGGCTCTGGAATTCAACCTTGGCGATGAACGTCGTGAAAACGCTGCTGATTTCTGGTGATGAGTTTCATGCTGTTCATCCTGTTGGTGCTGGGAGCCGGGAATACCCCGCTACAGTTTGTCGATGAGGACGCATATTGGGCCAAGCAAAACCTGGCCCCGGATGAGGCTGAGCTACGGCAATGGCTGAAGCCTACGCTTCGTGCAGGACCTTTGGAGGCGGAGGAGCTTGAAGCGCTGTTGACCCAACTGGCAGCGAACGATTTTTTGGAGCGGGAGGCCGCGGAGCGGAAACTGGTGGAGGTCGGGCCCCGTCTCCGTCCTCAGATAGAGGCTTTGGGAGATCAGGATGATCCGGAGCTTCGCTTCCGCGCCCAGCGGATTCTGAAACAATGGGAGGGGCAGTTGCACAGTTCGGCTACACTGAACCGTCTCATGGCCTTTCATACGCTGAACCGGCGTAAGCAATTAAGCGAGGATGACCTGAGCGCTTGGGCCAAGGCCGGGGATTCGGAACTCTCCGCCTATGCTCAGGCCTTGCTGGGCAAAGAACTGCATCGTTCCCCGGAAGGTTGGGATGTCTACAGTCTCGATCGTTTTGCCGAGCAAACGGGAAGTCTGCTGCAGTGGAAACCCAGTAAACGGAGTTCAGCGCTGCCGTTTTTCCAAGCGCAACTCCTGAGCTTTCTGCAGGACGTGGGCTATGTACAGGTAAACCGGGTCACCCTTTCTGTTGAAGTCGATGCGCAACAACAGGCTCAGCGCTGGGTGGCCTCCTTTCAGGGGCGCTATGACCCAGATCAACTCCGTCGCTATCTCTTGGATCAGATGGACGCCAAAGAATCCCGCCTGGGAGGGCTCTCTGTCCTCACCTGGCGTCGCATGGTGATCCGAATGATTGATGAGCGCAGGCTCTTGCTCATCGGAGGAGCAAACGCGACTCAGGTGAATCTACAGCCATGGCATCCTCAACTGGGTAACGGGGCCGAAAACCAGCTCAAGCCTGAGCTTCTGAAACTGTTGGCGGAAGGAGATGCCAGTGCGGAAGCGCTGTTTATTTCCACGAATCCGAATGGTGTGTTGCAATCGGTTACGGATTTTCTGGGTTCAAAAAACCTATTGTTTCAGGTGCAACGAGATGCCGAGAAGCTGGATTTACTTGTTGGCGGTCAGTTGGAGGAGGCGACCCAAATGCCTATCCAGAAAGCGCAAGTGACTGGAATGTTGCAGGCCTTCAAAGGCATGGCGCATGATTTGGACCCCACGTCCAGAGCCATCGCTCCCGTGCTCAATGGGGCGAACGTGGACAGTGAGGGGGAGTGGATCCAGATTCGGAGTGAAATGCCCAAACAGGCCATAGAACAAGCGGAGAAGGGGCTTCAGGAACAGTTTCAACTGGAGAATGAGGCTTTTCGTGGGGGAGGGTTCTGATGCAGCCTTCTGAGGGTGTTAAAGCCCTTGCGATGGAGGCTGGCTTTGATTTGGTGGGCATTGCCCCCGCACAAAAGGCGCGTCATGCTGCAGAATTTCGGGCGTGGCTGCAGGCAGGACATCATGCTGACATGGCCTGGCTGGAACGTGCCCCCGAACGAAGAGAGGATCCCCGGATCTGGGAACCGGGCACCCAAAGTATGATCGTGGTGGGGGTGTCGTATGCTACGCAAAGCCCCAGTTCCCGCTTATGGAATGATCCCCTGCGGGGAAGGATTGCCCGCTACGCCTGGGGGAGGGATTATCATAAAGTGATCGGAAAACGCCTCAAGAAGCTGGCGGCAGCCTGTCAGGAGCTTTTAGGGTGCGAACAATTCTTTCGTCCCTTTAATGATGCCCGACCGGTGTTGGAACATGATGCCGCTTTGGCGGCAGGCTTAGGATTTATTGGAAGGAATTCCTTGTTGATCCATCCGGAGTGGGGATCTTTTGTCTTTTTAGGAGGCTTGTTAAGCCCGGTGGAATTGGAGCCGGATGAACCAACCCCCGGAAGTGGCGCATTGTTTCAGCCAAAGGGGGGGAAGCTGGGGGAGTGCGGCAGTTGTCAGCGCTGCCTGAACGCCTGTCCCACCCATGCGTTTCCGGCGGAATACGTGCTCAACAGCCGTTTATGCATTTCCTATCAGACGATCGAAAACCGCGGAGAGATCCCGGAAGAACTGCGTCCCAAGCTGGGGAATTGGATTTTTGGCTGCGATGTGTGTCAGGAAGTCTGTCCCTGGGTGAAACGAAACAGTCATCCGGGCCGGGAGCCCTGGCTCGTGGCTGAACCGGATCGCATGGCTCCACGTTTGGAAGAGTTGGCCGCACTTCAGGAGGATGATTTTTTTCATCGTTTTGCTGGAACGGCCCTCATGCGGACCAAACGCAAAGGGCTGCTCCGCAACGTGGCCGTGGCCTTGGGGAATTCCGGCCGCCCGGAAGCTCAGGACGCCTTGACCTGGCTCTCCCGGGATGAGGAAGCGCTGATTTCCAGTCACGCACGTTGGGCCTTGCAACATCTCCAGCGCAAGCTTTCGGAGCAAAGCTGAGTACGGAATCGGACATTTTAGTCCATTTAGGGATGGCCTGGCTGGAAAAGCGGAAAAGCCCCCAAATTCTCTTGGACAAGCCTTGGACCCTTGCTACTCTTACCCTATGCGAATACTGGTTCTAATACTTGCCTGTTTTGGGGGCTTCGCCTGGGCACAGGCAGACCGGGAGGATTCGGTTTCTACGGGATTCAAGATTCCGGAATTGGATGAAAACGGCGTGATGAAATCCATGATGACCGGCCAGAAAGCGCGGATGAGCCCGGGCAAACCTCTCGAAATTGAAGGACTCATGATCGAGTTTTACGAGAAGGACGGCAAGACCGTCGCCATGCGGATTACCTCTCCTTTCTGCACCTATGACGCCCGCAGTGGCATGGCGAGATCGGAAGAGTCGGTGCGAATTCTGGGCAAAAACTTTCAGATTCGCGGCAAAGGCTTTGATTACGAAACGCAAGCGGAGCGCATGGAGCTTCACAGCAACGTGAAAGTGATTTTACGCAATTTATCTCCCGGTCAGGCCTTATCGCCCACCCGGAACTCCGACGCCAACAAAACGGCTGCGGAGCCAAGCCCTTAGCCAAGCCCTGAGCCAAGCCCTTGAGGACCTACTAACACATGACCCCCCCGATGATTCCTGTTCTGAATTGGAAGAAAATCTCTGCCCTGATTCTGCTCTGTATTCCTTTGCTGCTCACCCCTGCGCAGGAGAAAAAAGAGGAGCGTGTTACCGAGATCACCAGTGACAAACTGTTGTTTGACTATGCCAAAAAAGTGGCTGTGTTTACTGGAAATGTGGTTGTGGTGGATCCGGATATGCAGATGACTGCAGATCAGATGACGATTTACCTGACTGACGACGATGAGATCGAGCGCATCGAATCTATCGGCAATGTGGAGATCAAAATGCAGGGGCTGCACAGTAGCTCCGGCAAAGCGGTGTACACTATCCTGACGGGGAAAGTCGAACTGAGTGAAGAGCCCCAGGTATCCCGGGAGGGATCCATTATGCAGGCGGATGCCATCATTTATTGGCGTTTGGAAGACCGAATGGAAACCAAGGGAAATACCCGGGTGATTATGTTCAATGCGGATGGAGAAAATGGACGCGACATTGAATTCTGAGCCGACCCCGCATACCCTGGAGGATGATGCCCTGCCACCGGTGATTCACACCGAGGGTTTGGTGAAAATCTATGGGGGCCGCAAAGTGGTCAACGAGGTGAATATCTCGGTACAACGCAATGAGATTGTAGGCCTGTTGGGCGCAAACGGCGCTGGAAAAACCACAACCTTTTATATGATCACCGGGTTGATTCAACCCGATGACGGGCATGTGTATTTTGATGGGAAAGATATTACCTCCCAGCCCATGTTTCTTCGGGCGCGGGAAGGCATGGGCTATTTGGCGCAGGAGCCTAGTATTTTTCGTCGCTTAACCGTTGAAGAGAATATCAAAGCGATCCTGGAAACCCTGCCGCTCAGTTCCGGTGCCCGCAAGGAACGCCTGGCTAAGCTCATGGAGGATTTGAAAATTTCTCATCTGGCCAAACAGAAAGCCTACACCCTTTCCGGGGGAGAGCGGCGACGGCTGGAAATTGCCCGTGCACTGGTTACGGAGCCCTCCGTGCTCTTGCTGGATGAACCCTTCAGTGGCGTGGACCCGATTGCCGTCAATGATGTGCAGGAAATTATTCTCGAGCTGAAAGCCCGGGGAATGGGCGTCTTGATTACGGACCATAACGTGCGCGAAACGCTGACTGTGACCGACCGTTCCTATATTATTTTTGAAGGAAAAGTGCTGCGGGAAGGCAGTCGCGATTTCCTGATTAACGATCCGGTGAGTCGGAAGCTCTATCTGGGCGACCGCTTCACTATGTAACCCAACCCCAACCCCTAACCCAGGAGTACCTATGAACATCACAGTGACCTGCCGGCATATGGATATGACCGAAGCCTTGCGGGAGCACGCGACCGCACGTGTGAAGGAATCGCTCGCGGAATTCCCCCGCGTCGAGGACGTACACGTGATTCTCGAAGTTCAGCGGAAGATTAATCACGTTGCTGAAGTCGTGGTCCGGGCAAAAAACCATGTGCACGCCGAAGGCACTCACACTTCCAAGGATATGTACGCCAGCATTGATGAAGCGATCGTGAAAGTGCATCGCCAGCTGCGTCGTTCCCGGGATCGGGTTCAGGACCATAAACACAGCATTGGCCTCGGTGAGGCTGAAGCTCAACTCGCCTAAACAGCGGGGGGATCGACCTGCTTCCGGTGCCTCATGCACCGGAACAGGTTGTTATTTCATTTACGATGTCTGTCACCGTTCAGGAATTTCTCGAACACGCTGAAAACCTTATGCCGGTTAAGCTCTTTTCCGGTGGAGAGTTTCTGCAGAATGTGATTCGCGAGGAGGCCATCAACCGTCCCGGTCTGGCCCTGGCAGACTTTTTTCAATATTTTGCCAACAAACGAATTCAGGTTTTCGGGTTAGCGGAAATCACCTATCTCAAATCCCTTGAACCCGCGGTCCAGAAAGAGAGACTGGCCCACTTGTTCAAACAGGATGTCCCTTGTGTGGTGGTGACGCGAAACCGGATGCCTCCCCCGGGGCTGGTCGAGGCAGCTGCCAAGGCAGAATGTCCCATTCTTCGCAGTAGCCTGATAACCAGCCGCTTTATTAATTTGGCCACCCTGACCATGGAACATCTCACCGCCAAGGTGCATAAGTTCCGAGGGACCATGTTGGATGTGCAGGGGGTTGGGGTCCTGATCGAAGGGGAACCCGGTATTGGCAAGAGTGAAGCCGCGTTAGGCCTGATTGAACGGGGCTACAGTTTAGTGGCAGATGATTTGACCTTGGTCCGCCGTGATACCCGTGCCAATTTGATGTGTACCTCCAGTGAGATGACCCGTTTTCATATGGAGATTCGAGGCCTGGGCATTATCCATGTCCCCAGCCTGTTTGGCATGGCTTCGGTGACCCTCGAACACCGTTTGGATATGATTGTATCCCTGTATCCAGCGGACCCTCAAAAAGAGGGGGATCGTTCCGGGTTAAGTAAAAAAACACGAAAACTACTTGACCTTGAAGTCCCTCTCGTAGAATTACCCGTCGCTCCCGGTCGTGATATGGCCGGGGTGATTGAAGTGGCTGCGATGAACCAGAAACTCTCGTTTTTGGGACACAATGCCGCTAAAGAATTCGATCAGCAACTCATCCGAAACCTCCGCCTGCGGGGGGCGGTTGGCAAATAAAGCCATGTCCACAGCACCACTTAGTAAACGTCTCACCATTGGTAATGAATTCGGTCTGCATGCTCGTCCTGCAGCCCTGATTGTAAAGTGTGTCAGCAAATTTGACGCTGATGTGGAGATCGAAAAAGACGGTGTCAGCGTCTCAGGGAAGAGTATTATGGGGCTGCTGACCATAGAAGGGCATCAGGGATCCGAATTGCTGATTTCTGCGCAAGGTGCTCAGGCTGAAGAGGTTCTCGCAGAGTTAGAAGCTTTATTTGCTTCGAATTTTGGTGAGTGAGATTTTTTTTTCTATTTGACGTAAGAAAATTCCTGTGTGAACTACTCACTATAGTTCCAACCTTAACCCTATGGAAAATACTATGAAAATTGCACTTCTGACGATCGCTCTGATGGCTCTCACCGGTTCCGCTTACGCAGGTAGCTGCGGTGGTTGCTCCAGCAAAACGGCTTCCAAAGAAGAAGCGTGCGACAAAGGCGAAAAAATGGCCGAAAAAGAAGTTACCACTGAAGAAGCTGGTAAAGAAATGGCCAAAACCGAAGCCAAGACTGAAGAAGCCAAGAACTAAGTTCCTGTCTTTCGACTCGAAAAGCGGCCCTTGCGGTCGCTTTTTTTTTGCCTGGTTCCCATCAGCAGAAACTGCAGCTTCCTTGCGCAGAGCTTCCGTTCCCCCTGAGTGTGAGGCAATCGTAGCTGAATCTTGAAAGCCCCGGAATTGGAGGCTAAGAACAAGGCATGTTTAACGAAGCCTTTCAACTGGGAACCCTCAACGTACCCAACCGGGTTTTGCTCTCGCCATTGGCGGGAGTGAGTGACGTACCCTTTCGTCGGATTTGTCAGGATTTGGGGGCGGGGCTGAGTTATATCGAAATGCTCTCTGCCGCCGGAATGCCCTATGAAAATCGGAAAACCCCGGAGCTTCTGGCCCGGGATGAGCATGAACCCATGCTTGGGGCACAAATGACGGGTGCCAATCCGGATGTGATGTCCCTGGGTGCGCGAATCCTGATGGACAAGGATCTGGAGGTGGACACCCTCGATATCAATATGGGCTGTCCGGTGAAAAAAATCGTGGGCAAGGGCTGTGGTTCTGCCATCGTTAAACATCCCGAACTTGCCGGTGAAATTGCCAATGCCACCCGCGAGGCCGTGGATGTCCCGGTGACTGCGAAGATCCGTATCGGTTATTTCCGCAAACAGGTGACTGTGGAGGCGGTCTGTGCGGAACTGGCCAAAGCCGGTATGAAGATGATCACCATTCACGGTCGCTTCCGCGAGGATTCCTATAGCGATCCAGTTCAGTTAGAATGGATCCGGGCTGGCTTTGAAGCTGCGGAGGCCCATTCTGCCGGCGAGAAAATCTGGAAAATCGGGAACGGGAACATTTTTGATCTGGCCTCAGCAAGGCGCATGCAAGAGGAAACCGGCTGTGACGGTGTCCTGATCAGCCGGGGTGCCTTGGGAAATCCTTGGCTCTTCCGTCAAATTTTGGAGGAGGATCCCCGCCAGCCCAGCTTGGGTGAATGGCGGGATGTGCTTCTACGTCACCTTCAGTATCACGGCGAGTTCTATGACCGGGAACCTTATGCCGCCGTGCGCTTCCGAAAACATCTTTTATGGTACCTCAGCGGCTTTCGGGGCTGCCGGGCGATGCGAGGGAAGCTGAATACCGTCAACAGCCTTCAGGAGGCCCGTGAGGCTATTCTGCGCTATTGCGAGGAACTGCCAGAGGATCTGCCTCGTTTTGCGGATCAGGCGGATAAGAAGAGTCAGGATTACGACCCCAAGTTCGAGATGGACCGCCAGCATGACCGCGGGGTGGAGTATTATGAGGAGTGAGCCGGGGAGGCTCCTGTGATTCCGGTAAGCTGCCCGGATCATCTCTGTGGCAACAGCCTGCTTTGTTTTGAACAGGTACGCGACTGGGTTTTGCAGCAGCGGAGGGAGTTGGGGCGTCCATTGTTGCTGGGGATCGGCGGACCGGGTGGTTCCGGAAAAAGCACCCTCAGCCGCTGGTTGCGGCATCATGTACCCGAGGCCCGGATTCTCTCCCTGGATGATTTTCGCTTACCTCGTCAGGAGCGCCCGCAGGGGCGGCCTTTTGGATCCCATCCGGAAGCCAATGACCTGCCAGCCTTGTGCCGGGAACTGAAACGCTTCCGGGAGGAGGGCGCGGTTACCCAGCCTGTCTTTGATGCCCGCAGTGGGCAGGTCTCGGAGCGAATCAGCCTCTCGGGTATCGATCTCCTGATTGCAGACGGGGAGCTGGCAGCCCATCAAGAACTCTGGGACGAGTGGGATCGCTTGATTTTGGTCGAATCCCATTGGCGCACCCAGCTCAACACCCGTTTGACCCGCGATATGCGGGATCGGGGTTGTGACCTTGAAAAAGCCATGCATATCTTTCTGCAAAGCAACCTCCGGGATTATCCGGAACACAGTCAGGGCGTGGAGGAACGTGCAGATCTACGTATCTATTGCACTGCCAAGCATGTCTTCCGCTGGAAAGGGTAGCTGGCGGCCTTTAGGCCCCAGAGGCAACGAGGGTCGGAAAGAGACTCGGGTGGATTACTCCGGGCCGGCAC
>DIYK01000088.1:73000-95970 GCA_002429005.1 Verrucomicrobia bacterium UBA6056 | reverse complement strand
GTTTCTGAATCCGAAGTCAGCCTTGCCATCGAAGGCAACGATGTAGAACGCTTGCGAATGATCCCGATCGAGTTGGGCTTCCATCATGATAACTGGCGATACATTCAAGATGTCTCGGTTCAGCTCTCCGGCCATGCGGATGCTCAGGTTCGATTAAACGCTCTTTTGGGGTTAGAATATGCTGCGAGATTCAAAGGGCGAATCGAGAAAAATATCGTGAAGCCGGTATTGCTTCGCGCTCGGAAGGATCCTGTGGAAGCCGTGCGTTTACAAGCCGAAGAGGTCATCGCGGAGATCAATCACATGATGCGTTGGAACATAGGCTCAGCAAAGAACAACAAATCACGCAAACACCGCGTTCCGCAGCAGCATGAAGGAACGGGGTAGGGGCGTCAGGGCTATATTCACTTGGATTGTGCGGGGGCTCACAGGTCTGTCTTTTCCTTGGGCTTGCTTGAAGCAGGTTACGCGGGTAATTGGATTCTGATCCGTATTTGTGGTTCACCATGATGACACGTCACCTATCAGATGAAATCCTGTTGGATGGAGAAAACTTTCTGATCACCCAGGTCTGTGCTGAGGGGATGTTTGATCCTAATGCGCATGGGATTTCAACTCAGAGCTCTTCCTCCGCCTGTTGGCGAGGCTATCAAGCCACATACGAAATTCTGAATGGTCGTGTGTATCTCATTCAGGTGCATGTGAGCGTGGAGTACCTTGAGCGGATCAGATGGAAGCAGGGAAAGGGCCGTGCTCTCTTCGGGGTGGAGGCGATTGAGGGGCCGGATGCTTTTGATCTATCGTACACAGAGCTAAGACATCCCGTCGCCGTTACAGGTGGACTTTTGTTGGGGGCTGGGCGGAGCCGATCCTCCAACACGCAAGTGAGTGATCACCCCGCCTGGAGATTCCAAACCCTGATAGAGCTTAGGGTCGATGCAGGGAAGCTTCTTTCCGTGACGGATCACACATCCCGAATGGATCTGTATCGGAACAAGCACTTCTCTGATCCTTTTCCGACATCGACTCAGAAAGCTTGTGGGGATGCCGCGGAGGGGGAAGAAGACTGTGTTGAGTTGGAGTACTCCCTTGAGGAAGGGCTGCGTTTTGAGTTGAGGTCGGAACGGAAACGAAAACAACGTGAGGCTGTAACACAACTGGGAAAATTGAAGGTGAACCGTATCCACAATGGATTCGTACAATGCCCATATTGTGGCACCCACTTCGCTTTATATTCCAAACGCTCCTGGGATGGGGTTCAGCACCTCAGCTGTGGAGCGGAACTGATCCTTCCGGCTGAGGATCTCACTGAACGTCCAGAGGGATCTTTGCAAGATGGGCCTCCAGCATCACCCGCTTCTCCTTCTGAATGAATCAGGGTGGGCTGTTCCGCTTTTTCTTTCCTCTAACGGAGTGGTTTGCCTAGGGTTGTGGTTCCTAGGCAGATTCTGCTACAGCGCTCGACGGAATGCTGCTTCTTTGTTAGGGCCATAATTTCTTGGAGAGTCCCCATGAAAACGAAGACCCTATATAGACCCATTGGACAGAAAGAATTGGACCTGATTGCCGAGGCGGATTTCAACGCCTTTCCTCCTCGTCTCGAGTGGCAGCCTATTTTTTATCCGGTTTTGAATGAAGAATATGCATCCCAGATTGCCCGAGAGTGGAATACTAAGGATGAGGCCAATGGCTGTGTGGGTTACGTTACGAAATTCGAAGTGGATGAGGCATATTTGTCTCAGTATGAAATCCATCAGGTGGGTGGAAAAGTTCATCTTGAGTACTGGATTCCGGCAGAAGAGCTTTCCATCTTTAATGATCATCTTGTTGGTAAAATTGAAGCCATCAAGGAATACCGTCCGGACCCAGCTTGAGGTCCTAGCCCTTAAAGAGGCTGAAGGGGCTTCGCGGTAGGACACTGTCTTAGGCTGGCTTTGGATTGGATCCGTTTTGATTCTTCTTGCCGAATGCGCAGAATACTTCTTTTCGTGACAAGCGGGGGGATAAAGGCGTTTCGTATAAACTGGTATCTTGCACACAATGAATTTGGATCTTCACATGGCAGCCCAAGGTGGCGATAACGAAACGCTTCGGCGTCTGATAGCCGACGGTATGGATGTGAATGTAGTGGATGCAAATGGGAATACCCCGCTAAAATATGCTGCTGCAGAACCCTATCCGGAGACCCTACGCCTTTTGCTGGCTTTCGGGGCTGATCCAAATCAAGCTAACCGGAGAGGTTTTACGCCGATGCATTGTGTTGCTGGCCATGGATTTTATGAGGAGGCTCTGGAAATGGCTCAAATCCTGGTCGATGCCGGAGCGGATGTGAATGCCAGATCTTCTTATTTAGGGTTTGTTCCTCTACATGAAGTGCACACAGTCCAAATGATCGCGTTTCTGATAGAGAAGGGTGCAGATCCTTGTATCGTTAATGATGCGGGTCAGACTCCAGCAAGCTACCTGCTTGAAGATGGAAAAGAGCTTGAGGCTCACTTTCTTCAGAAATGTGAAGCCCAGGTGGATCGAGGTCGACGCTGAAGACCTATTCGGGTGTCCGCAACTGGATCTGTGCGTATCTGTGTGATCTGTGATTTAAAGCGCTAGCCTGGTTTTATGATGCTATCTTTTAGAAGGATTTTGGAGAGGAAGGAAAAAGAGTATGAGTAAGATTAAGATTAAGTTTTTGAATTAGATGATGACGGAGCTGCTTGGCGTTGTGGGGGTTACTGCCCGGCGATGTGTCGGATGGTGCGGATGCCGACCCGCTCTTTGTCTGCTCCGGGGTAGAGGAACACGAGGTAGCGGTGGCGGGGATTGTAGAACCAGGTGGTGGAGAGCAGGCTGTCTTCGAGGGATTGTCCCGGGGCGGCGAAGAGCACGGGCAGGGTGCGGGAGGAGCTGCTGGGTTGAATGAGTTGGCTGCTACCGGGAGCGAAGCGTTCCCGGGTATTGCCGATGGAGCCGATGAGGGGATCCCGGGTCATGTTTAAAATTCGGAAACTGCCACTGGGGAAGTTCCGGTTGGAGAAGTCCATGGGCATGAGTTGATACTGCTCGTTCTTCTCCGGGTGGGGAAAGAGCAGAATGAGCACATGCCGGGTGTTCCCGGGCAGAGTGCACTGGGCCGCTACCTGCATGCCGCCTTCGTCATCCTTGCGGTAGAGTGCAAAACGGCCGTCACTTTGTAGGCTCAGCGCATCGTCGAATTCGGCGGAGGGAATAAACAGCTTCTCTGCTTTGCCTTCACGCGGAATATACAGATCCCGGATATCTTCCTGCACGGCGAGCAGGGTGATTTCATAGTTCCGCAACTCCGGTGCTTGCGCGGAAAGGGTGACGCTCAGGCCGAATACAACGAAGAGGATGCTGAGTGTTTTCATTAGACGTCTTCCTCATTCAGCCAACGGAAGGAGATGATGCGGAATTTCCGCCGGGGGCTGCTCGTGTCATAACTTCCGTCTGCTGTCGGAAGATCTTCGGGGTTCCATTGCGCAGCCTCATGCCGGGGACGGCTGCTGTCCTGCCAGGCAGGAACTCGCTGGACAATGGCTTCACACCAGGCCCGGGCCGCGCCATCTCCGGTTTCGCCATAGGCCCGAATGCGGAAGGTGTCACTACGGGCTGTAATCAAGGGAGAAATCAAGGTCAGCACATCGGCCTGGGTGAGGCTGCCCAGATTACCCTCGGCTACGGGAAGATCGCTGAGTTCGCTCATATTTTCCCGAATCCAGGGGTTGCGGCTGTTATCGATTTCGTTTGCCTGAAAGCCTTCCTGGGCCAGGCTGTTGCCTCCCATGCCTGCGTTGACTGCGGCGGCGTCAATGGCGGCCTGCAGGGGGCCGGCAGCTCCCAGGGCTTCGTGGGCATCTCCGAGGGGAACCAGGCGGCGGTTGACAAAATCGGAGAGGTTGAGGAAGGGGCCGCGGATGCGCACTTGTTCGACAATGGCTTCAGCCAGCAGATCAATCTGGGCATCGCTCAGAGAGCGCAGTCCTTCCCAATCCTGGTTCAGGCTGTTCTGACTGGGCAGACTGAAGCGGCTGAAGGTACTTCCGTCGGCGGCACTGCTGCCACCGCCGTAACTGTTGAGGCTGAGATCCCGTCCTGCGGAGAGGAGTGCTTTCCAGGCATCGGTGGAGGTCGAGTTGACATTGAAGCCGCCCTCCAGCAGGGACTGGGCACTGAACACCTGGTCGGCCCGTTGGGTGCGGCCGTCGCTGTCTTCGAGCCGGGCGGCGGCGCTGAAGGCGTTTTGGTGTCGGTCCAGCCAGGGTTGCAGGGGTGAGACGGCAGCCCGTTCCTGTCCTTCATAGAAGGCCTGGGCCTCTCCGGTCATGCCTGAAAAATAATAGCGGTCCCAGAGCTGGGCATTCATCCAGTAGGACCAATCCGGACGGGTGACTGTCCAATCATTCCGGGTGGGGGTCCGAGTTTTGCCACTTGCACTCCATCGGGCGAGGTTGTTGTCCGGGTTGAGTTGCTGTTGGGTGAGCACCTCTTCCCGGCGATGAAAGATGGAGGGGCTGGAGTTGCCAATGGGGAAGGCGGGTTCATCGATGAAGAAGCCGGTGGGTACATGCTGCAGACTACCCAGGGAAAGCAGGGGACGGGTGGGCACTTCAAACAGCGAGACATGACTGCGGCCGCGGTTGCTTTGCAGGGAACTTCCGCCGAAGGCCCCATGACTCCCATGGGTGTCGAGCCAGCTGCCATTCCAATCGCTGAGCCGCTCGGCATAGGAGAACCACAGGTCCTCCCGGTCTGCATAAGCTGTCTGTTCCATACGGATGTAGGTGCCCTGTTCCTGAACCTGCGCCCGGGGATTGAATTGGCGGATGAGGGGAATGGGATCGGAGCTGTCCGCGACTTTATTATGAATCTCGTAGATGACAAAGGGCCGTTTTTCCAAGGTCAGGGTACTGCTGTCCACCCGATACGATGCACTGGACCAGGAGGTGTTGACGATGGAGCTCATGGCTCCCTGCAGGGAACTGAAAAAGGGACCGGCATCCGTGCTGCGATTGATGCCGATGAGGCGGATCTTGGAGTTGTCGGCCACGCTGCGGCTGCGGAAGCGGATGCGGCGTTCGGTGACGCCGTCCGGCATGAGGCGGCTCAGTTGAACCGTGAAGGCATCCTCGAAGTAGAAGCCGGAATCCTCCGGTAGGTAACTGACCCCGGGAGCCAGATCCATGACCACGCCGCTGTCCTCCGGACTGCTTTCATTCCGCGTATACACGACAGCACCCTGCCGGGGGCTGAAGATGACGAATTCGCCGGGTTCCATGCTCATGCCCGAGGGCAGCTCCAGGTTGAGCTGAAAGGCTTCGTCGCCATTGCGCAGATACCCTGCATCCCCCGTGGTGCCCAGGCTGAGCAGGGTGCTGAAGTCCTGCTGATGTTCCACGCCATTGTCCCCGTCGTCATCCAGCTCCAGGCGCAGATCGAAGTTTTTGACGCTGATCTGCAGCGGCTGTCCGTTGTTCTCTCCGGTGGAGAGGGCGATATTGTAGGGGTTCCACAGGGTGATGATGGGATCGAGATACAGATCCGGAATCATGTGTACGCCATCGCCGGCATCGCGCATGCGCAGGCTGACCACGAGCTGCAGCCGGGTCATGATGGGACTGATGCCGGGCATGACCGGCTGGGAAATGGGGCGGCTGACGGTATAGGTGTCGCTTTGATTTCCGGATTTAAAATCCTCCACAAAACTCCAGGTGAAGGGATCCTGTCCGTAGCGCCGGCTGTCCCCGAGGGCGGCAATGTCGGGAAAGAAACTGCGGCCGGTAATTTCAGGGCGTCCGCTGGACAGATTCTGAACCCCCATGTTGCTGTTTTGACCATAGGCGCTGCGGTCGTTGTCGCTGGCCTTATAGAGACGGTAATAGTTGCGGAAGAGATGCCAGGTGGGGCCACGGAACACCGGATCGGTGCTCGTGGTGGAGGTGCGCTCATTACTTTCAGAGCTCCACATCGGACCATTTTCCGGTTGAAAGCCAAAGCTGGAGAAATCCTCGACTTTGAACAGCGGAGCGACCTGCTCATCGCTTGGGTAATCTGCCGGCTGGTAGTACGGTGTTTCCGCGTAGGGGGATCCCCCGGCATAGACCGACGCAAGAAAGCGTTCCCTGGACATTTCAAAGGCCTGGGTCAAATCCCGTTTCAGGCCCCCCCGCTGAACATCGGCAAGCACGGAAGCGCTGTGCAGGCTGACTTCATGGTAGCGGCTGCGGATGAGTTCCTCATAGGCATCCCGGGCGCTGTCGGAAATGCTGGCCATGGACAGGGGGAGCTGTTCGAGGGTGGCCCAGCGCTGCACCAGCGTATCAAAGGCGGGGCTGTCGAGGGGGTAGAGGCTGCTGTCACTGAAGAAACGTTCGAGAGCATGGCGCTGGGCGGCAGTCCAGCTGTTGCTGCGATCCTGATCGTTGGCGGAACTGCGCCAGGGATCCTGCAGATTGACCCGGGCTTTGATGCCTTCATCCCCGGCCCACCAGGCGAAGGAATCCCCGGAGGCCAGGGTTTCCCGGGGGGCGTAGACGCTATCGGCGGCGTTGCGGATGGAGCCCCCGGCGAGCAGCGGGACCAGATCATTTCCGGAGGCAGGACTGCTTTCAATGCGGTCCAAATCGTCGGCATCCCCGGACACCAACCAGCCGAGAAAGGGTTTGGCCTGCATATCCTGCATCTGAAAGCCTGAGCTGTCCCAGACCCCGCTCCAGTACTGACTGATGGGGTTGGGGGCCAGATCCGGGGCATAGACGTTGCTGCCACTGCCGTCAAACAGGTCCGCCCGGGCGGTGATGCGGGTGTCGGCGCCGGCGAGATCCTGCAGGCGGCCCAGAGATAGATTCAAGGAGAGCCGGGCCATGGCTTTGGCCTGCCGCTCCTGTTGTGCTGTAACCACTTCCCGCAGGGAAATGCGCACATAGACGGTAAAGGCCAGGGTGATCATCAATAAGAGGGAGACCACCAACAGGGTAAGCAACAATGCGGATCCGGACTTGGAGCGTTTCATAATGCACTCCTACCCGAACAGGTCCTTACAGAATACCTGACTTCTAGCAGAGGCGCCCCCCAAAACACGCCAGATGCAGGGGGATTTGCGTCAGGACAGAATGATTTTGGGACAGAATGATGGAGGGACGGGGGAGGTGCTGGCTCTGGGGAAGAGGGACAGAATGATTTATTGGACAGAATGATGTGGTGATGGGGGAGGTGCTGGCTCTGGGGAAGAGGGACAGAATGATTTATTGGACAGAATGATGTGGTGACGGGGGAGGTGCTGGCTCTGGAAGTTGCTGGGCAGGCCTTTTCTCCTTCAGTTCTGACTGAATCTGATTGAAGCCCTGCCCTTAGGTCCCGGAGAGATGACCTGCAAAACCTGGGCTGCACTGGGCGGGGATGGACCCAAAGCGAGGCATGCGTACACGCTCGAACCCGGTTCTCCGCCACGGGATCAGCTTCAGATCAGTCATCACTCTGGCCTGAAACTCGGTCTCAGGTTCTTTGATCAATTTTGAGGATCCTCAGCATAGGCTGTTGGTTCCGGAGGGCCGTCGCGGAAAGACAGCTGTTTGAAATCAGCATAAAATCCGTCTCCGCAGAGATCCATGGCAAAGATACCGTACCAGGATCCGGTGAAATTCAGACTGCTGTTGTTTCCGAATTCATCACTTAGTTTCGATGCGTCCAGTTCGGGACCCATCTGCTGCCAGTCGGAATCCGCCTGACGCCACCATGCGGTCAGCACCTGATGATCGATGACGAAACGGAGGCTCACGGCCCCGGGTTTCAAGCGCACCTGACTGTCCCGGTCCACGGCATAATTTCGATCTTCCATGGAGGAAAGGCGTAAGACGCGTGCTCCGGGAGCTGAAGATTCGCTTGTCGCCTGATCCCGGTCCCAGGTGACCCCGAGTTGGTACCAGCATTCGCTGTCATACAGGGCACGTAATCCGGCTTCATGTTGAAAATGACGGGGAAGGGCATCCAGCTCCACTTCAGCCGCGGTGACCCAATGGGTGATTCGGCGGGCCAGCAGATGTTGGGTGAAGCGGTTCAGAGGGCTCCCGCCCCCCTGCATGCGCAGGTAGCCCGGATCGGGTTCCACCTCTACCCAGGACGCGTCGATGGGCAAACGGGGGGATTGCAGGCAGTCTGGGATCTGTCCATCCAGAAAATCAAAGGCCTTTTGTTCATCCGGCCAGGGACAGGGCGGCAGGGCCGGGGCTTGATGCTGCTGTCTGGGAAAACGGCCTCCATGAGCTAAACGGGGCCAGTCGTCCTCGGACCAGATCAGGGGCTGTATCCCGGTTTCCCGACCGAGGAGACAGCGCCCGGTACCCGCTTTGCCATTCAATTCTGTGCCCGGGAGAGGGCGGGCGCATAGATGTGTGGTCCACCAACTCCCGTCCGGCAGTTCAACAAAGCCCCCGTGTCCCGATTTTTGCAAAGGATTCTCGGGATCTCCGTGACTGGTCAGGATCGGGTTTTCGGGGTGAACTTCATAGGGACCCATGAGCTCTTTACTCCGTGCCACGGTGATGGCGTGATGCCAGCCGGTTCCGCCTTCCGCTAGAATCAAATAATACCAGTCTCCCCGCTTCAGCAGGTGGGGGCCTTCGGTCCCGCCAATCGCTTTGTGAAAAATTTCGTACTCAGGACCGATCAGTTTTTGCTCTTCCCGATCGTATTCCTGAAGGACGATGCGATCAAATTTTGTCGATCCCGGAAGATGATTCCAGCGCATGGAGGTCAACCAGCTCCGACCATCTTCGTCATGAAAGAAACTTGGATCAAAGCCGGTCCGGGTCAGAGCGACGGGATCAGACCAGGGGCCTTCGATGTCTTCTGCCCAGACCACATAATTGGGCGTGTCAAAGAAGGCGCCCTGCTTGTTTTGTACGTTGGTGTACACCAGCCAGAAGCGCTCATGCGCATAACTCAGGCAGGGAGCCCATACTCCTCCGGAATCTTCCACTCCGCGTAAGTCCAACTGCTCCGGCCGGGAGAGCGGCCTGCACAGTAGCCGCCAGTGTACGAGATCTCTGGAATGATGAATCTGCACCCCCGGCCACCATTCAAAGGTCGAGGTGGCAATATAGATATCCTCCCCTTTCCGGCAAATCGCGGGGTCTGGATTGAAGCCGGGTAGAATAGGGTTTTGAATCTGGCTCATAAAGGTTCTCGGGGTGTTGCCTCAACAGATGAAAAACAGGAAATCGACCCCTAAACCAGAGCCGGGGTGATGACAAGGGAAGGAATGGCGGAAGTCGGATGAAGGCTCAGGCCCTCAGATCATTCGGTTCCCCATTTCCTCAACATGACTCGTCCCAAAAAATCACTCTGCCCCTCTACATCATTCTGTCCAATAAATCATTCTGTCCCACTTCCGCAGAACCAGCAGCTCCCTCTTCTCTCCATCATTCTGTCCCAAAATCATTCTGTCTTAAAATCATTCTGTCCGGGTTTTCCGAATCCTTCCGTCCCAATATTTTGGTCATCCCGCCGGAATTCGGGTGTTCAGCTGTATCGGATTGCGCTAGTCTACCGCGCTATGAAACGTTGTTGGATCTGGATGATGTGTGCCCTGCCTTTGTTTGTCTGGGAGTTGCAGGTGGAGGAATCCTTTGAGGGAGACCTGTCGAACTGGGTCGTCGAGCAGAACAAGGGCACGGTGAAGATCGTCGATGGGCAGTTGGAAATTGATGACGGCGGCGGAGCCACGGTGTGGTTCAAACATCAACTCCAGGGCCCCATCCGCATCGAGTATGATGTCACTCTGGTGGATGAGGGCGGCCCCCATGACCGGGTCTCGGATCTGAACTGTTTTTGGATGGCCATCGATCCCCGCCATCCGGAAAATCTCTTTTTCAACGGGCATGGCCGTACGGGTGTGTTTAAACAGTATCATGGGCTTCGTCTCTACTATGTGGGCTATGGCGGCAATGAAAACAAAACGACCCGCTTCCGGCGTTACACGGGAACCGGAGAACGACCGCTCAAACCCGAGCATGACCTTAAGCGGAGTAACCGGGCCAATCAACGGGTTCGGATCCGTGTGGAGGCGGACGGGGAGCACATTCGCTATTGGCATGGGGACAGGCTGGTCTATGATGTCCGGGATCCTGAACCTTACCGGGAGGGCTGGTTCGGCTTCCGCACCGTGCGCAACCGTATGCGCATCGATCATTTCCGGATCTTCCGCAAAAAAGCGGCTGCTCCGCAGCTGCCTTGGAAACGACATGTGCTCGACCGGGGCTTGTCCGGTGCCGATGGCGTGCGTTCAGGGGATGTGGACGGAGATGGGGATCTGGACCTGGTCGTGGGATGGGAAGAGGCCGGCACCGTACGCATCTACCGCAATCCCGGCGCCTCCGCAGAGGCGCTGCAGCTGTCCTGGCCCTGGATCGAATTTCAACAGCTGGGCGGTGTCGAGGATGCGCAGCTTGCCGACCTGGATCAGGATGGGCATTTGGATGTGATCGTCTCTCAGGAATCCGGAGGGGAACAGCTGTGTGTGTTCTGGGCACCCAGCCAGGCCGAGCGCTTGTGGTCCGCATCCGAATGGACGCGTATGCCGTTACCGTTAAGCAAAGGGCGGCAGTGGATGTTCAGTCAGACGGGAGACCTCAATGGAGATGGTCGTCCGGATCTGGTGGCCGGCGGCAAACGGAAGGGGGCTACAGTGAGTGTGTTTTCCGCAACGGGTCGCCCGAGGGATCCGGCTTCCTGGACGGAGCAGCGCTTGACCAAGCTTGGCTGGGTGATGAGCCTGGAGTTGGAGGATATGGATAGCGACGGGGACCAGGATGTGCTGATTACGGATCGGCGCAGGGGAGGCGCGGCTCAGGGCTTGCGCTGGTTGGAGCATCCGGGCAGCCTTTCTGGAAAATGGAAATCCCATCTGCTGGCCGGGGAAGGGGAGGAACTGGTGTTTTTGGCTCAGGGGGATGTCAATGGGGACGCTCTGAAAGACTTGGTAGTGCCTGTGCTTCACCCCAAACAGAGCCCGGATGCCTGGCTGCGCTTGTTGCGTCAGGATGGCAGCGGCTTGCACTGGGAGACGGAACGCTTTGCTTTTCCGAAATCAGCGGGAAACGGGAAAGCCTTTACGCTGGCGGATCTGGATGGCGATGGCCGTCTGGATCTGCTGGCCAGCTTCGGCATGGCAATTCATCCGAAACGGGGATTGATGATGTTGCCTTCGGCAGACCCCGGCCAGGACTGGGTGGATATCAGTGGTCCGGAGGGCGAGAAGTTCGATCTGGTCCTGACCCTGGACCTGGATGGGGATGGCGATCTGGATGTGCTCAGCACCGAAGAGGATGCCGATAAAAATGGGCCTGGTTTGGGACTGGTGGCTTACATCAATCCGGCCAAATGACTGGAGAATCCCCTTAGGAACGGCGCTTGCGGCGCAGCATGCCCAGGGTCGCGATGCCCGCGCAGAGCATCAGCATGGTGGAGGGCTCCGGAATCACGTTGGCCAGATTGGCTCCGCTGATATCTACGTAGAGGTCATCGTAGAACACCTCGCGCCCGCTCTCCACGGAGCCGCCAGCGTTGGCTCCGAATAAGGTCACCGTGTCCAGAGCGGTGGATACGCCGCCATTGCGGAAGGCATAATCCGTTGCAATCCGGTCGCTGACACTCGCTGCAGCTGTACCCTGATTCACATAGACGTCATAGGAATCCGAGCCTGTTCCGGCCTGATTGTCCACCACTAGCCACACATTGTACCATTGACCATAGTTGGAGTTGCTTTCCACTACCACCGTGGTGCCCTCGGAGCCATTGCGGAAGGCGTAATTGATGGGGTTGCCGTTTCCGTTGTGCCCACCATAGCCCCGCATATCGCCGAAGGCCTGCGGAGAGTCATTGTCGGTAAAACCGAACCAGTGCGAGGCGGTCTGGTTGCTGGGGTTGGAGGGAACATGAACCCGGAAAAAGATCGTACCGACACTGCCGTCGACAAGTTCATTGGATCCCAGATCCAGAAAACTGGCCGAGACATTGACCGTGCTGTGGGACAGGGCCCCCACCTTACCGGTGGATCCACTGGGGCCGTTCACGGAAGCCAGATCCGCCGAGGTTCCGTTGTTTCCCCATTCGCTGACGTTTTCAAAATCTTCGACCAGCATGAACGCCGCATGACAGGAAAGGGAGCAGGTAAGAGCGAATGTGGAAAGCAATGGAATCAGGTTCATCCTGCAGTTGTAGCCCTTTTTCCGGGAGTCCGACACCTGCTTTCAGGAGATCATCCCCCCGCTTTATGGTTGCACTCCGGAGGGCGGCTCTCCCTCTGGGCCATGAGCAGACCCTGAAAACAGGGCACGGTCTGCTGAGCGCTTCCAGGTCGAAAAAGGGCCCGGAATCGGCGAATCCGAATCCCGAAAGTTAAGTTCCACGGAACAATTGAGCTCTGTTTGCTGAAAAGCAGGGGGGGCACTTCCAGATTTCAGGTAATCCCCGTCACGACCTCCGAGTAGGGTGCCGGTATGAACAGCAAACTTCTTCTTCTCATGGCTGGATTCTGTGGCATGTCTCTCCTGGCGCAGGAATGGCCCGACCCTCCCGCACCGGTGCTCTGGTATGGCTTCCGTGGTATCTATGAAGGTCAGATTCACGATGAGATCGGTCATCGTCACGCTCAGTCCCAGGGAGCCCTTTCGCTGGTGCAGGGGAAGCGTGGGCTTAGTCTGTCCCTGGATCAGCATGGAGAGTGGCTGGATACGCCTGAAATCGATGTGAAGCAGGATGCCTGGTCGGCCTCTGCCTGGTTCCGGCTGAGTACGGCCCCCGAGAATGGGGGGCGTCGAATCCTCCTGCAGCAACAGGCAGGCTCGGGTTCGGCACAGCTGTGGCTGGGGGTGAAAAATGAAGGCGGAACGCTGCGCCTGCTATCGGAGATTGGTGGGTCGGAAACGCAGGGGGGAACGCTTACGCTGAATCAATGGCATCACGCGGCGCTCTCCAATGATGCCGGTGAACTGACTCTATATGTGGACGGGGTGTTGGTGGCCACGGAAACCCGGACCTTGGGTATACAGCAGGCGGCCTTCCGGGTGGGGAATGCCGCGGATGGTTCCGAATCCGCAGCTCAACAGTGGCTGGGAGATCTGGAGGATGTTGCCCTGTACCAGCGCAGTCTGAAGCCGACGGATATCACTTTTATGAACCGGGATCTGGATAGCTACACCCGCATCTGGGTTTCCCCCACGGGGAACGACTCCAGCGGGGATGGCAGTCAGGGGAATGCGTATGCGAGCTTTGGGAAAGCGTTGTCCGTCGCGATTCCGCTTCTGGAGGCAGGTACCTTTACCCGGATTACCCTGAAAGAGGGGATCTACCGTGAAGGGGAACATTCGCTGAAAACCTGGGAGTATGGAGGAGCTATCATTGAAACCCCTTTGCTGGTGGAGGGCGAAACGCTGGATTCGACCATCTTCAGCGGTGCGGATGTCTGGACGGAGGGCTGGACTGAATCCAGTCCTGGAGTCTGGTCCCATCCCTGGAGCTTTAACTGGGGGATGGGACCCGACCCATGGTCGAACTTTCCGCATGGCACCCTCCCGGATGAAATGAGGCGTCGGGAAATGCTCATCCTGGATGGAAAACGGCTGGACCCGGTGTTTGAATTCGGGGATTTACGGGATGATACCTTCTATGTGGATGAAAGCGCCGATCGGATCTACTATCAGGGGCCCAGCCCCAACGGGCGAGAGGTTCAGGTGCCGGTACGGCCAAATTTTATCGAAGTGCGGGCAAAGAGCAATCTGATAGTGCGTCGGTTGCATGTGCAGCATTTTAACAGTTACATCGGAGAACCCTCCCCGATTCGGATCTGGGGGAACGGTTCTCTGGATACCACCTTATTGAATCACAACGTGATCGTGGAGGACTGCCGCTTTACTTCCAACAGCAGCTCCGGCTTGAGTCTGAGTGTGATCAACGGGGGCATCGTTCGGCGGAGCCGTTTTCTGGACATGGGCTTTATCGGATTTGGCATGTCTCAGACCCGCTTTTCCCGGATCGAAGAGGTGCACAGTCATAAAACGAACTGGCGTGGTTATCCGCAGAACTACCTCGCTTGGTCCGCCTCAGCTGCGAAAATTACCAGTACCCATGACATGATGGTCCGGAATTTCGTCAGTTCTGAAAATCTGACCAATGGCTTCTGGTTTGATATCAAGAACGAGCGGAATCTCGTGACCGACCTTCACGCCTATCATAACAAACAGTATGCGGCATATTACGAATTTTCTCCGGGCCCCCTGCATCTGGATGGGGCCTGGCTGGGAAAAAATTTGGTTGGCGTGCAGTTTGCTGAGACCGAGAGTGGCTCCTTGAAGAACATTGTGGGGGTGGACAATGATACAGGGCTGAACCTCCGGGCGATTGATGACCGGGGAAAAATCTTGGGAGCCTTGACCATGACGGAGTGTGAATGGAGCAGCCGGAGCAGTTCAACATATAATGTTCGCCCGGACAGTTACGTGAACCAAGCCGAGTGGGATGTGTTCATGAACGACATGGAGTTTCACTCCAACCGATATGTGAACGGAGCCGGGAAAGGGTTTACGTATCCCGGAGGAGGGACGGCCAGGACCGTCGCGGAATGGCAGGCCGAACTGGATTCGTTCCCGGTTCCCGCAGGGAAAGGGGATGACGATGCACAGCTCTCCACCCTATCCACTGAGGGACGGACCAATCATCCTCTTCAGTGGGAACTCTGGATGGGGCTGCCGCAGCCGACCCTGTCTGCACTGACCGCCCTGCCTGCGTATCAGAGTGGAACCCCGGATGACCATGAGGATGGGTGGCTGCTCGAAGACACCCTCGGTCGTCAAGGGGCCCATGGGAGAAGGGGAACTACCCGGATCCTCGCGCCGGTGACGGGAACCTATCGATTCCGGTTGTCGGCAGATCATCAGGCCCAACTCTGGATTAGCAGCAGCCGGGAGGAAGCGGACAAAGTGAAGGTGTTGGAACAGCTGTCCCCCACCTTTTACCGTGACCCATCCGTGACCGTTGCTGAAGTGGAAATGACCGCGGGTGAAGAATATTGGGTTCAGGTGTTGCATGTAGGTGAGGGGGCGGAAAGTCATGTCACTGTGATGTGGAAACGACCGGATGTGCAGGGATTCCGCCCTCTTTCTGCGGTTCATTTTACGAAAATTGTGGAAACTCCTGTGCCCTTGACCATCCCCTCTCTGGTTGGGTGGTATGACGCCCAGCAGCTCCCGGGGGCCCTGGGGGCTTCCGTGACCCAATGGCCGGATCGTACGGGTGAGGAGTATAATGAATTTGCCCAGAACCTGGAGCAGGTCGAAGGCCTGTCCGGAACGGCCGTCGCCCCCACCTTACAGACGATTGAACTGAATGGTCACAGCTACCGCAGTGTGCGCTTTGTTCCCGGGGGGAGCGGGGAGTATGAGTTGCTCAAAACCGATTCGCTTACCTCTGAAAACAATACCCGCCGGAATATTGTCATCGTGTATCAAGGGGGAGTGGATCACAAGCACAGCCGGGTTGCGGGATTCGGTTCCCACAAGGAATCGGGAAATAATGGCAGCACGCACTGGAATCTCGCGACCAATAACAGCATGCAGTTTGATACAGCGGAAGTGCCGAGTAGCGACTATTTTTCCAACCGACCTTTGCCCAGGGACAAGGTCATCGTACGCCACGCCATCATGAACCGCTTTAACTGGTATTTTGAATTCTGGAAGGAGCTGGATGAACAGCTGTCCGCGCAGCAAACGCTGAACGGAGGGCAGCCCTGGAATGTCGGCAGTACCTTCTCTTCGAATTTCTATCTTGGAGATCTTCATGGACAGGCCTCGGGTGGAGCTGCCGGTGCCGCGACCTTTGATGTGCTGGAGGTGATGGTGTTTAATGACAGTCTCTCCTCTGAGGAACGAAGCTTGGTGTACGACTACCTGAAGGAAAAATACACGACGGATCCAGGCCCCCCTCCGGTATCGCCCGGCGTCGTCTCGTTGGATTCCGCCTCTATTTCTGTGGAAGAAGGGGCGGGGACTCTCTCTGTGAGGGTCCGTAGGCTACTTGGCAGCACGGGTCCTGCCTCCGTGCAGCTGTCCACCTCCAGTCAAAGCGCAACTTCCGGATCCGATTACACTCCGGTTTCAGAAGTGATCACCTGGGCGGACGGAGACAGCTCCGAACAAACCGTTGAGATTCCCATCCTGCAGGATCCGGCCGCAGAGGGGGATGAAACCTTTTCCGTGACGCTCACACACTTCACGGGCGCATCAGCGGGTTCTCCTGTGACCACAGAAGTCACCATCCTGGATGACGAATATGAGACCTACCTGATCAATTTTGCCGGGACAAACTACACCACAGACGGCATCAACACCTGGCAGACTTTTGATGTCTCCACTGTGGATTCGGGAACCGGAAATCCACAGCATATCGATCCGGCGGTCGCGCTTGCAGATCTCAGCGGCAGTACGGCGCGGGGGCTGACCTTTGCCAGCAGTGGGGGTTCAAACGGGTCTGTGTCCTCCCCGAACACTGCGATCAGCGAAGGAATGTTCAGCGGAGACCCACCCGGCTGGTTCAGGAAAGAGGAGGCTCTCCAACGTCAGGTATTTACTGTACAGAATGGGAGTGCGCCCTGGACCTTTACCTTTGCCGGACTTTCAGAGGGGGACAAAGTGTATATCGACTTTGTGTTTGCCCGGGACAAGACCGGAGACCGCGCGATGACGGTTTCGGCTCTGACTCCCGGAGACATTCTCAATGACGCCCAGGTGGATTTGGATGGGGGGCCCCAATATCCCTCCAGCCCGGAACTGACGGGGAGCAGCTCCTACACGGTGACCCTGACGCCCAGCGGCAGCAGCTGGGGCTGTCTGCCCAATGCCATGCGCATCCGGGTGTTGCCGGAACGCAGCGGACCGGAAACACCCACTGCGCTCACTGCATTCCCACGTTCTGCGACCCGCATTGATCTCAGCTGGACGGATGAGAGTCTTACCGAAAGGGGTTTCATGATCCAGCGCTCTGCCAGCAGCGGTTCCGGGTTCGTCACCGTGCATACCACGGCTGCCAATGTAACCCAGTACAGTGATTCGGTCGCTGCAGATGGCCTGTATTTTTATCAGGTAGTGGCTCAGGATGGCGTTGAGGAAAGCGCGCCCAGCAACGAGGCCTCCGCTAGTACCCGGGATGGGGATGCTGACGGCATGCTGGATGATCACGAAGTGCTGGCGGGTTCAGATCCGGGAGATGGGAACTCCATCTTTCTGCTGAGCCCGCTTTCCGCCACTCCCACCGCCATGCGCTTTAGCTTCCCCACGGCCCTGGGCAGTTACTACCGTGTCTGGTACCGGGATTCCCTGACCACAGGGGACTGGCTTCCGTTGGCCGGGCATGAAAACCTCAGTGGCACGGGTTCCCCTCTTGAAGTGGAGGACAGTCCAGGCGGCATCCGCTTTTACCGGATTCAGGTGCAGGGTAGCGCCTGGTGATGGGCCTCAGGTATATGCACTGGGGCCTTCCCGGCGGAAGCTGCGGGGGGACTGTTGGAAGTGCTGACGGAACATGCGGGAGAAATAGAGCGGATCCTCATAGCCCACCCTTGCGGCAATGTGGGCAATGTCCAGCCGGGTGGTAAGCAGGAGTCTGGAGGCCTGTTCGAGGCGCAGACGGGTGAGATACCGTGCCGGTGGGACGCCGATCTGTTCCAACCAGTGGCGTCGGAAACTGGAGTCCGACATCCCCAGTTGTTTCGCGCAGAGTTGCCAGTTCCGGGGGGAAGCCGGATCGGCGCGAAGTTCCGCCTGGAGACGCCGGATTCCAACCGCCTGAGCGGATGGGGCAGGGGACGGGATGGCCGAAACGGAGGCATTCATCATCAGCAATTCGATCAGTCGGTCGATCTGATCCACCGACACGGCTTCCATCGGCTTCCGCAGTTCATCCTGGAGTAGTTCCAGGATCTGCCGGCATCGTTTTCCTTGAGTGACGGGGTAGCAGGGCCGTTGCCTGGACCAGATGCCCCTGGCTTCCAGGCGTTCCAGATCCCGGACATGAAAACGTACATAGAGTTCTGACCAGCTGCGGCTGGGGCCATAGACAAATTCCGGCCCCGGCCATTGGCTGATCACTGCAGGGGCCTGGACCTTGAAGCGCTCTCCGGCAACCTGATACTGACCCTCTCCCTCATAGATGAATCCGAAAAACCCGTGCGTAAAGCGGCTGTGTACTCCAGTGGTTTTGCCCGGCACATCACACACAAACATCGGCTGCAGCAGATGGGGATGCTGCCGCTCCCGGGAGGATAAGTTTTTGAATAAAATCTCCATGTTTGTGAATAGAGAGCCCATTCTACTCGGTATTTATAAAAGGTACAGTGAACAAAAGCTTGGAGATTCTTATGTACCCCTATCAAAATGCCAGCCTGGCCATCCCGGAACGCGTATCAGACCTGCTCAGCCGCATGACCCTTCGGGAAAAGATGGTTCAGCTCTTTCATCATTGGAAAAGCACCGAAACTCACGCCACCTTGGAGAAGTACATGGAAGATGGCGTGGGGACGGTGTATTCCTCCTGGGTGGATGTGGAGGCGATTCAGAAGTATTGCCTGGAGGAGACCCGTCTGGGCATTCCTGCCAACGTGGTGCAGGAGACGCTGCATGGCGGCTGTGCCGGCGGAACCATTTTTCCCATGCCCATTGCCATGGCCGCAACCTGGAACCTGGACCTGATGCACGACGTGTACACCCATATTGCCAAAGAAGCGCGCATGCGGGGGATCAACGGCACCATGTCCCCCAATCTGGATGTGCACACCGACCCACGATTTGGCCGGGTGGATGAAAGTTATGGCGAAGATCCTTTTCTGAGCTCCCGCTTCGGAGAAGTTTCAGTTCGGGCTTACCAGGGAGAGGGCGAGCTCATCGACCAGGAGCATATTGCTGCTACGGCGAAACATTTTGCGGCCTACGGTCAGGCCGAGAATGGGCAGGATGGCGGTAAGGCGGATCTCTCTGAGCAAAGCCTGCGTGAAATCTATCTGCCCCCCTTTGAGGCCGCAGTGAAGGCGGGTTTGAAGTCAGTGATGGCAGCGCATAACGAAATCAACGGCGTGCCATGTCATGGAAATGCCTGGCTGCTACGGGATCTATTACGGGAGGAGTGGGGCTTTGAAGGCATGGTGATCTCCGATGCCGGGGATGTGAATCAGCTCTGTGCCTTTGGGGTGGCCCGGGATTTTTATGACGCCGGGCTACAGGCGCTGAAGGCCGGGATTGATCAGGAAATGTATGTGGCCGGCTTCGAGCACCTGGAGGATGCGGTGAACAACGGGGATCTTGAAGAGTCGATTTTGGATGAGGCCGTGTGCCGGGTATTAACACACAAAATGGAATGCGGTCTGTTTGAACATCCTCTACCTCAGATGCGCCCGGAAGAGGAACTGGATTCCGCCCACGGTCGCGAACTGGCTTATGAGGTGGCGGTTCAGAGTATGGTGCTGTTGAAGAATGAGAATCAGTTCCTGCCTCTGGAGGCAGGGAGCTTGAAGAAGGTCGCGCTGATTGGCCCCAACATCGATCATGAAGTGAATCAACGCGGGGTGTATACCCGCCCAGGTGCGCATGTGGTCACCCCGCTGGAGGGGTTGCGGAATCGCTTGCCCGGGGAGGTGGAACTCCTGCACTGCAGAGGCTGCAATATCATGGATGAGGACACAGAAGGTTTGGCCGAGGCGGTGGCCATGGCGAAAGAGGCCGACGTGGTGATTCTGGTGCTGGGAGACTCCATCGAAAGTTGCCGCGAGTGTTATGGATCCAAGTCGGGAGACCGGACGGAGCTGACCCTTGCCGGCGGTCAGTCGCGGCTGCTGAAGGAAGTCTGCGCGGTGAATCCGAATACGCTGCTCACGTTGATCAACGGTCGCCCTCAAGCGATTGTGGAGGAGCAGGAACAGGTTGCGGCGGCGCTGCTGGCCTGGCGTTGCGGGGAGGAAGGCGGACATGCCTTGGCGGACCTCCTGCTGGGCAAGCGGAATTTTACCGGCCGGCTGACCATGACCACACCCAGGCATGTGGGCCAGTTACCCATGTACTATTACCGCAAGCAGCGCAGCTTCAAAGGCCGGCGCTACAGTTTCGAAAGCCACCTGCCTTTGTACCCCTTTGGCTACGGACTCAGTTACACGGAGTTTCGCTGGAGCGATTTGAAGGTCAGCCCGAAGCAGGTGCAACCGGGACAACAGGTTCAGGTTTCCCTGAATGTGGAGAACATCGGCAGCCGCAGCGGCGTGGAGATTGTACAGATCTATGCCCGGGATCCCCTGGCTTCGGTGACCCGGCCGGAACGGCAGTTAGTCGGCTTTGCCCGGGTGCCGCTGGAAGCCGGCGAAGCCTGCCGGGTACAGATCCCGATCGATGGCAAGCTCTTCGGCTATTATGATGCCCGGGTCCGTTTTGTGATCGATGAAGGCGAGATTCATCTGATCGCCGCCCGTGATGCCGGAGACGAAGGACTGCAGGTCACCGTGAATGTAGGGGCCGTGGAGGCGATCCGGGAAGCTGTGGCCTCAGAGGGCGTGACCGAGGCCCTGATTCCGGATTAAGTTCGGCTCGATCCTGCATCGGCATCCGCGTCATTCGAGAGGAGAACTGGTCAGACTCAAGGCAACCGCAAGGTTGCAATAACAACTTCCATGCAACTCTTGATGCGCAGTAGGCGGCTGGATAGCTCTGTAGGCATGCAAACGTTACTGTGTTCCCTCCTCCTACGTTCACTGGTACTTGGTTTTATTCCCGCCGGATGTTTGTTGGCGCAGCCGCTGGCGTTTCAGTCGGAAATGCTGCTGAAGGAAGCGCTGGATCTGGGCGACCACTATGTGGGTGAGCGGGTGCCGGTCGAGCTGAGCTATCTGAATGATACCGAAGCCGCGCAACAGCTTCGGTTTTACTCGGAGTTTCATGCGGTTCAGATTCTCACAAAAGCTCAGGTATTGGAGGCCGGTGAGACTCTGAAGGTGCAAGCGGTCATTGACACCCGAAGCCTGAAGCAAGGAGAACATCGCTTCACCCTGCTCATAGATACCGGGAAAGGTGTCAAAAAAGTGGAAATGAGTCTGGTGGTGCTCAACATGTATATCCAGACCCCCAAGCGGCCACTGATGTATGAAGAGGCAGATTGGAAGTGTTCGGTACGCATTTCCCCTGCAGTCAAAGGCTTGAAGGTGGAACGACTGGAGCACCGGGTGCCAGGTCTGACATATCGCATCGAAAATTTGGAAGGGATCGTCAAAATTCACTTTCAGGGTTCCAGCCGCATGAGTGATGGTCCTTATACCATCACGGTAAAACCGAAGGATCGCGAGACCTACCCCGATTTTCAGGTGACACTTTTTCCCATGAAAGGGATTTCGCAGTCCGAAACTCATCTTAAGTTGACCCGTGGGAGCCCTCAGCAGCAAATCTATTTGCGTGACTTTGAAGGAAAAGGGTTCCAGATCAAGAACGTCACCACCCCTTATCCCTGGATGAAAGCAGAAATTTCCTCGATGGACCAAAATGCCCAGTTGGTTACGGTGAAGGTCAGTGATCCCCGGCAGGCCCGGAAAACCCGGGGCATCCTGCTTATTCAGACCACCCACCCAGCCAAACGCCAGATCCGGATTCCGGTTTCGTATGAGAACCAGGACTCTCTGGTGGGGACCTTCTGAGGGAGTTGCTCAGCGGGTTGGCATCCGGATGGTCGGGGAGCAGAGTGCGTGTTGAATCTCGGGCTGGAAAGCCCAAGCTCCTTTAGCTGGGATGAGTGCTGAACCTGCCACCGAAGAGGAACAACGGCTGAGGCCCTGATTAAACCGGGAAAATGAGGACTGTTGGTCCTCAAGTAGTGGGGCTTCTCACATGCGGCAGGTTCGATTTTCTGCGAAAACTGCCAAAAATACAGGTTTCATTTCCTGAAAAGGGGTATCAATAGGAATTCGCAGGGGTAATTTGCGTACTTACTATTCCAAGTCTTGCCAGATTGAGTTCTGCTGGCTAGCAGACTGACAAATTCCTCTTTTCTGAGGATATAGTGTCTGACTTTAAAAAATGATTTTATATATTAATTCGGTACCGCTGTGTCGTGTGCTTGTTTCTGCGCATGCTGTTGCCCGCGTTGTGTCTGGATCTCCTTCCCAGGAATGGCGAAGCTGATGCCGCGTAGCTGGAGTCATGTTGGGATGAAAGGCCTGCAAAGGGCAGGGTACATCCTGTTGATGCTTGCTGTTTCTCTGTCTGCAGGGGCGACCGAGGCTGTGGTGACGACCTCCTTGGAAATGGAGGGGCTGCTTCAGGAGGCGGAGCGTTTTCTCAAGAAGGGTTCGTATCACGAAGCCCAAAACGTATTGGACCGTATTGTTCGGGAATCTCCGGGTCATGTGATTCGAACAGGGGAACGTGGGTACCGTTCACCCCGAGCTGAAGCTCAACAACGGCTGCTGCAGCTGCCCCCGGAAGCCTTTGCATTGTATCAGGCGCTGGCAGACGCGGAGTTGGCGAATGTTCTCGATGATCCCGATGCGAACCGGGATCTCCGCCGTGTGCATGCAGTGCTTAAGTTATATGTTCTGGGTACCCGTGGGGATGAAGCCTCTCTATTGCTGGCTTCCCTGCGGCTGGACCGCTACCAACCCGCTGAGGCCAGGATGCTGTTGGAGCGTCTGTTGGAGAAAGGGGAGCAGCTCAGGGTTCCAGTGAAGGATGTTCTCAGCCGTCTGTTTTGGTGTGCTCACCTTCAGGGGGATCTGGAGGCCGCTCAGCGTTATCTGCAGCTGCTTGCGCAGGAGGACAGCGCTTACGCCCGGCTGCTTCAACGGGAACGGGCGGGATCCCCGGTCCAGATGACTCCGCAGGCCGAGTGGACCATGGCGGCTGGCGCTTCCTCGCGCACGGGGTTGCAGCCTTCTCTGTCGGGGG
>DIYK01000088.1:60219-72943 GCA_002429005.1 Verrucomicrobia bacterium UBA6056 | reverse complement strand
GGGGGGGGCGCCCGTCGTCGCGTGGATGGCAGATGAAGTTTGAGCTGGCGTCATTGCCTTTTTGGAAAACTCTGGGCTATGGATCCTCCGCATCCAAAGAGGAACGGGAAAAGGCCTTGCAGGATTTCCGGCTTCAGGGACGTTTATTCCCCACAACCCAGTTGCGAAGGGATCAGGGCAGGCTCTATCTCCGAAGCCCCAGACACATTCGCTGTGTAGACGAGGGCTCGGGCGAGCTCCTCTGGGAGGTGGCAGAGCACACCTATTATGCAGCAGAGGAGGGCCTCACCTCGATTCCACCTCATAACACGAGTGATGCTGCTGAGCGATTGTTCACGGACTATATCCGTCAGAAGATGCTCCTCGACGAGGAGACGCTCTATGTCATCGTCAACAACTCCGTAGAGTCCTTTCTCAATCCAACCACTCAAAAACGCTACCCCCGCAATTATAAACGCAACCGTCTGGTGGCCTTGAACCCTGCCACGGGGGAGAAACGCTGGGTACGGGGTGGTGGCACGGAAAGCGCAGATACCATGTCACCCCATCTGCGCCGGCTGGAACTGGCCGGAGGAGCGGTCCGCAATTATGGTTCAAGCGGCAGCTTTGTCTCTGAGCCCGTGGTGTCCGGCGATGATCTTTTTGTGGTGGTGAGAACCATTGAAGGGGCCTTGGTGCTTCTGAAAATGGATAAACATACCGGAACCACCCTGTGGCAACGGGTGCTGTGTTCGATTCCGGTTTCGAATCGGAGAGGTCGCAATCCCAACCGCTTTACCATTCCGGTGGGGACGGCCCTGTTCGAGGGGAACCTGTTCGTGAACACGGGAAACGGACTGTTGTTTAAAATTGACCTCCAGGATTTGGAAATTCTCTGGGCAACACGATCCAAGGTGATTCCACCCGAAACCTTTAAACGGGTGGCCGACCGTAAAAAACTGGCACTCCCCCGGGGGCCTGTCGAAAATTATGTCGCGGTGACGGGGAACTCCGTGATTGCCCTCAGTTCGGACAGCAAGCAGTTGATGATTCGTGATCTGAGTACTGGAAGGCTGCGTCTGAGTTATCCCCATGGGGGGAAAGCCCGGGCCTTGATCGGGGTGGCTGATGGTTTGGTGTATGTTTCGGGAACCGATTGGATCCGTGCGTATGATCTGCGGGAAAACAAGATGGTGTGGGAATATGCCAAACGCTTGCAGGGTGCTGCGGCGTTGACCGAAGGCTCGCTTCTGCTTCCTTTGGGAAAGGGGATCACCGCATTGGATCCCAAAACGGGAGCCGTACAGGGGCATCTACCTATGCCCCGGGCCTATCAGGCCACCTACACGGGAAATCTGTTTACCAGTAAGGGCCTTCTCTTTTCGTTGAATCACGAATCCGTAACCGCCCTGCCGGGAGGAACGCAATGATTGCTCAGCGGGCCGGGTGCTCTTTCATCAGGAATGTACTATGAATCCGCATCTCCTTTATCGTTGTTCTGTTCGGGCACCATGGCTCTGTTGGCTCTGTTTCGCTCTGCTCCTGACCCGGGTTCAGGCGCAGCCCACTGTGCCCCCGCGGGTGGATCCGGCGGCGGAACGAGCCATTGAGAAGGGCCTGCGTTACCTGGCCCGGACTCAGAATGGGGATGGATCCTGGAGTTCAGATGCGGAATGGGTGGGTATGAAAGCCCGGGAAATTACGATGACCTCCTTTGCCGTCCTGGCCTTTATGGCCGGTGGGAATACAGCCTATGAAGGCCCGTATTCCGATCATGTTCGCAGGGGCTTGGAATTCCTGAGCCGTAATGCGGGAAAAGGAGGCTACATCGCTGCGGATGGCGATTACGTTGACATGTACGGTCACGGCTATGCTCTGCTGGCTCTGGCTCAGGGCTATGGCTCTGAGAAACGTCCGGAGGATGCGGAAAAAGCGCATCGGCTTCTTGAAAACGCAGCCAAAGCGGTCGGCAAGGCGCAGAAAAGTAATGGAGGCTGGTTCTACACGCCCGGCAAGAAGAGCATGCGTGGCGAAGGGTCGGTGACCATTACCCAGGTTCAGGGCTTGAGGGCGACCAAGGATGCCGGGGTCAGTGTATCGAAAACGACGGTCGATAAAGCGGTGCGTTATTTGGAAAAAACCCGGAAGGGATCGGGTGGGCTGAAATATGACGCGCAAAAAGTCAGCCGGGGTCCTCTCCTGCCGATTACGGCTGCAGGCTATGCCAGCATGATGAGCGCGGGGGAATACCGCAGCCCTTTGACCGAGCATTGTCTCCGCTATGTGGAAAAGGAGACCGCAAAGGGAACGAATCTCTCTGCGATAACAGAGGACAACAACTACGCCTTCTATACCTGGTTTTATCTGGCGCAGAGCATGTATTTCAGTGGGGGGGAGAATTGGGGTAATTTCTATCCCCGTGCCAGCGAACTTCTGGTGAGCACGCAAACGCCGGAGGGCACCTGGCAGGACCGTACCGGGAAGGTTCTCCCGACGGCGGTGGGGGTCATGCTGCTGCAGATGCCGTATAACTACCTCCCTATTTTACAAATTTAACCCATGAAACCTGTCCTGTACGGAATGTTTGGAGATTACGATGAGTACACCTGAGGAACTGACATCCAATGATGTGGAGCTGCTGAAGCAGCTGGGGGAGGCCTATGCGGGCATCCGCCGGGAAGTGGCGAAAACCATTGTGGGGCAGGATGAGGTTATTGAACAGCTTCTGATTGCGATCTTTGCTCAGGGCCACTGCCTGTTGGAAGGGGTGCCCGGCCTGGCCAAAACGCTGATCATCAATACCCTGGCGCAAACGCTGGATTTTGACTTCAGCCGTATTCAGTTTACCCCTGACCTGATGCCGAGTGATATCACCGGGACCGAAGTCATTCAGGAGGACAAACGCAGCGGGGAGCGGGTGTTTAAATTTCTGGAGGGCCCGGTCTTTGCCAATGTGGTGCTCGCGGATGAAATTAACCGTACTCCCCCGAAGACCCAGGCTGCGATGCTGGAAGCGATGCAGGAGAAACAGGTCTCTGCAGGCGGCCAGCGCCGTCCTCTGCCCAAGCCCTTCTTCGTGCTCGCAACGCAAAACCCAATTGAACAGGAGGGGACCTATCCCTTGCCGGAGGCACAGCAGGACCGCTTTATGTTCAAGATCTTTGTCGACTACCCCAGTTATGATGAAGAGTACCGGGTGGCGGAAAGTACGACCGGGACCTCTCGTCAGGAAATTCATTCCCAACTGGGTGCCGATGAGGTGATCGCCATGCAGAATCTGGTACGCCGGGTTCCGGTATCTCCGCATGTCATTCATTACACCCTGAAACTGGTCAGAGCTACGCGGATTACCACCCCGGAAGCGGCGGATTTTTGCAAAGAGTGGCTGAGCTGGGGCTGTGGGCCCCGGGCGGTTCAGAATCTGCTCCTGGCTGCCAAGACCCGCGCAGCCCTGCATGGCCGGAACTTTGCCAGTACGGATGATGTAAACGCGGTGCTCAAGCCGGTACTGCGGCACCGGATTCTCACCAACTTCAATGCCGAGGCCGAGGGGATTAGCACGGATGTGGTGGTCGAAAAACTGATGGAGCTGATCGATCCCAATGATGTGGACCGTTCCGCGCCCGAACTCGGACAAGCACTGGCCTGACCTGTACTCCGCATGACCCGGGATTTTAGCCTCTGATGCGTTACGCCTTTTCATGAACTCTGACCCCTCCCGATCCTATCTCGACCCGGCTGTGCTTAACCGGGTGAAATCTCTGGAGCTGAAAGCCCGCATGGTTGTGGAGGGCTTTATTTCGGGCCTGCACAAAAGCCCCTACAACGGTTATTCCGTGGAGTTTGCCGCCTACCGGGAATATGTCCCCGGAGACGAGGTGAAGCACATTGACTGGAAGCGCTGGGCCCGGGCGGACAAGCTGTATATCAAACAGTACGAGGAGGAGACCAATATGAGTTGCTCCATCCTGTTTGATTGCAGCAGGTCCATGGCCTATGGGCAGGAGGAAGAGGGCGGCAGTAAATTTGATTACGCGGCGACCCTGAGCGCTTCCCTGGCGTATTTGCTCCAGAGTCAGCAGGATGCGGTGGGGCTGGTTACCTTTGACACGGAAATCCGCAAACGGATTCCGGCGGGTTCCCACCCCAATCAATTGCGTCAAATTGTACATCACCTTGCTGAAACGGAACCGTCTCAGGAGACGGATGTTTCGGATGTGTTCCGCAGCTTGGCGAATTCGATGAAACAACGGGGGCTGGTGGTCGTGGTCAGTGATTGTTTTGTGGACCTGGATACGCTGGAAACTTCGTTGCGGCAATTTCAGTTTAAAGGCCATGATGTGATGTTGTGTCATGTGATGCATGAGCATGAGCTCAGCTTTCCCTTCACGGAAAACACCCGTTTTCGGGGCATGGAACAGCATCAGGAAATCATGACCGAACCCCGGGCGCTGCGCCGGAGTTACCTGGCTGCCGTCGAGCGCTTCCTCACCGAGGTGCGGCGGGTCTGTTCCAAACATGATGTGGACTACCTGAAGCTCTCCACTGCGGATCCATTGGAAGCCGCGTTGGCGGGGTACATGGCCTTTCGGCAGAATCGTGGGAGGAAATAGCCGATGGGGTTTATAAGCGCTGCCCTTCTGGGGGGAACGGCCCTGATTGCCGTACCCATCATCATTCATTTGTTGTCCAAACGGCAGCAGAAGCTGCGTGACTGGGCGGCAATGTCGTTCCTGTTGGAGGCTCATGCTCAGAACCGTCGGCGGGTGCGGCTGGAGGATCTCCTGTTGCTGCTGCTGCGTTGCCTGATTGTCGCCCTGATCGCCCTGCTCGTCTCCCGTCCCTTCTGGGAACCGAAGGGCGGAGCGGCCCTGCTCGACCAGGGCATGCCTTCGGAATGGATTCTGCTGCTGGATGATTCGCCGAGTATGGCTGCCCAGGATGGAAATTCCTCTTCCCTGGGTCAGGCAAAAAGGACTCTGCTTACCTGGTTGGACCGTCTGGAAACGGAGCAGCGTGGAGACAGCCTGACCCTGATCACCACGTCGAGACCGCAGATGCCTCTGGCAAAAGGGGTCTATATACAGTCCGCAGAATTTACCCAACTGAAGCAGGAGCTGGAAGCGCTTTCGGTGAGTGATCATCCGGCGGAGCTTGATGAGGCTTTTTCTTCCCTGCGTAAGCTGATGCAGGAGGAGGGAGGGAACCTGAACCGGAATCTGCTTCTGGTGAGTGATTTCCGCGAGGTCGATTGGGTGGACGGGGCCGCGGAGCTTTCCGCGTCCGGATCCTGGCAGATGTTAGAGGAACTGGCGGAAGAGGCGGATGAAGCCTGGCTGCTCGATGTGGGGTCGCCCGTCTCAAATCTGAGCGTGGAGGACCTGCGGGCTCTGAACCGTCAGGTGCTGGCGGGAATACCCCATCCCTATACCGTCCGGGTGGCCAATTGGGGGGAAGCTGCGGTAAGCGATGTGCAACTGAGCGTCCAAGTCGAAGGAGCTTCCCCTTTGTTTATGGAGATCAGCGAAATTGCTGCCGGTGAACGCGCCACGGCCCTGTTTTATCATACGGTGGAGGAGGCTGGAAGTGTTGCCCTGGAAGTGGAAATCGACCAGGATTCACTCGGGATGGATAATCTCCGCTACGCCAGTGTGCCTGTAAAAGAGAACATTCCGCTCTTACTCGTGAACGGTGAACCGGATCTGAACGAAGCGAAACAGGAAACCTTTTTTCTTCGCAAAGCCTTATCCCCGCCGGGCTCCATCGTGAGTGGATACCAGGTGGAGGAAGTGGAACTGGCTCAGTGGGTGGAACTTGATTTTGCCAAGTATGACCTGGTGATTCTGAGTAACCTCTTTCGATTAACGGAGTCCCAGATCGCACAGCTTAAAGCGTTTGTGCAGGAGGGCGGGGGGCTGATCTGGTATCTGGGCGATCAGGTGGATCCCGAGCATTACAATCAGAAGCTGCTGAAGGAAGGCCTGATGCCGTTTGCACTGGAGCTTCCCTTGGGAAATGAGCTCAAAGAGGAATGGGTGACCTTCGTTCTGGAGGACGAAACCCATCCTGTTCTGGAATGGTTTTCCGGAACCCGGAACCCTTTTCTGGACCGGGTGAAATTTTTTCAATGGTGGGGTATGGATCCGGCGAAACCGGGCGCTGCCGAGTCCCCGAAGGTGATCGCAGCTTTTTCAGATCCGGCATCCTCTCCTGCCGTGGTGGAACATCGCTTGGGATCTGGACGGATTCTGACCTTTTCCAGTTCCGCGGATCTGGAATGGAATCATTGGCCGGCTGAACCCAGTTATGTGGTCTCCGTGCTCGAAGCTGCGGCCCATACAGCCCGTATGGATCTGCGCCAACATCAGCTTCTGGTAGGGGAACCCTTGCTGCGCAGCCTTCCTTCCCGCCGCTACAGCGGAAGGGCGTCGTTGCTGAAACCGCAGCATCCTGAAGCGATTCAGCTTCAGGCTCTGGTGGATCAACAGAGCGGTAACATTCCTATCCGCTATACGGATACCGATCTGAAGGGGATCTATACCCTGAACGTAGAAACGCTCTATGGCGAAGAAGAAGCGGAGCATATCGCGGTCAATCTGGATCCGGGGGAGGGGAACCTGACTTATACCGGGGCGGAGACGCTCATCGCCCAGCAGGGGGAAGGCTCCGGGTTGCAGATATTTGACCGCAACGATGCCCGGGAAAGCTCAGAGGAGCGTGGGGGACGAATCGAACTGTGGCGGTGGATTTTGCTCTTCCTGTTGGTTTCGCTTGGACTTGAATTTTTTGCGGCCTGGTATCTGGGCCGCTCCAGGGAGGTTCCGGCATGAATCCGGATTCTACGGCAACCCGTTTTCTGTTCACACATGCCCCCCAGTCTGTGTGGCTGATTTTCTATGTGATGTTTTGGCTGGGCCTGTTGTACGGCCTGTATTGGTTTTATCAGCGCTTCCGTCCAGACCTGTCTCCAAAAGCCCGCTGGACTCTGATCACACTCCGGGGGCTGACCTGCCTGCTGCTGGCTCTGATTTTTATGGGACCTACCCTGGCGCTGACCCTGCAGCAAAAGATCTACCCTGAGATCGTGCTGCTGCTGGATGATTCCTTATCGATGTCCATTGAAGATGCCTACCCGGACGAAGCGGATGCGGAGCGGGTGGCTTCTGCTCTGGATATGGGCGTGGAGTCCTTTCGCGAGAAGGCGATGTCCCGACGCGACATTTTGCAGACGCTTTTAAGCCAGAAGGAACAGCAGTTTTTGAAGGCGCTCTCTGAAAAAGGGACTGTGCGCATTCTGTCTTTTTCCGAGAATGTGGCCTTCCAGAGCGAATGGCCTGCGGCAGGACAGGCGGAAGCGGATACAACTCCGGATCCGGAGACATCTCCCACAACGCTGCTGGGCGATTTCCTGAAAGCAGAGGGGCAGGGGACGGATCATGCCGGAGCTTTCCGGGATGCCTTGCTTCGGCTTCAGGAGCGCCCCCTGGCGGCCATGCTGCTGTTTGGTGATGGTCAGAATACGAGCGGTCTGGATCCTCTCAGAGAGGTGAGCGCCCTGCAGGGGCCCGAGATCCCGCTGTTTACCGTAGGTCTAGGAAACCCGGGCGATCCGGTGAATGCCCGGGTGGTCCAGGTGCGGGCACCGGAGGTGGTGTATCGAAGTGATCCCTTTGAGGTGGAAGTGGATATCAGTCTTCAGGGGCTGAACGCATCTCAGGTAGAGGTGGAACTCCTGCGTCGCAAGGTCGGTGAAGAGAGTGACCGTTCGGTGGAGCGGAAACGTGTGGAGCGCTCCGAAACAGAGGAGCTTTCCTCTGTGACCTTTTCGGTGATGCCGGAAGAGCTCGGAGAATTCGTCTACACCGTTCAGATTCCGGAGCAGCCTGGTGAGTTGATTCTGGTGGATAACGAGAAATCCACCTTGGTGAACGTATTGGATGAGAAAGTCCGGGTCCTCCTGCTCAGCAGTAGCCCCAACTGGGAGTACCGCATGCTCCGCGCTCTGCTGATCCGCGATAAAACCTTTCAGGTGTCCTGTTGGTTACAGTCGCTTTCGTCGAAAATGACCCAGGATGGCGACAAGCCGATCAAACGGCTGCCCACCTCGAAAAAGGAGTGGTCTGAGTACGATGTGGTGATGCTGATCGATCCGGATCCAAAAGACTTCTCCCCTCCCCGTCTGGAAGGAATTGAAGCGTTTTTAGGAGAGCATGGTGGCGGACTTATCTGGATCAGTGGCATGCAGTACAGCCATCGTATGCTGAATCAGACCGCCAGCCGGGACAGCGTGCGACGCATGCTTCCCGTCAGCTTCGAACCCGAGCTGTCGCCTCCTTTGCAAAGCAGTTATCGTCAGGAATGGCCTGTGCGGCTGGCTCCCGAAGGCCAAACCCACCCGGCTCTCCGACTCCACCGGAATGCGGAGACGAATGAGAGGCTGTGGGCTCAGCTTCCCGGAGTGTACTGGCATATGGATACGCAGGCTGCAAAACCGGGATTTAACGTACTGATGACGCATGCAGACCCACGCTTCATTCAGGATGGAGAACCTGCGCCACTGATGGTCTCCGGTCAATTTGGCCCTGGACGGACCTTGTATCTGGGTTTCCAGGGAACCTGGCGCTGGCGGAAACTGGGAGTGGAGGTGTATGAAAGCTTCTGGGTAAAAAGTATTCGTCATGTGATGGAGGGACGACTGAATGCGAATGCCCGGCGGGGGCAGCTGAATACGGACCGGGATGTGTACGCCCTGAAGCAGGAAATGCTTCTCACCGGAAAATTTTTTACGGAAAGCTACGAGATGTTGGAACAGGACGAGCTGACGGTTCAGCATATGGTGAATGGGGTCGATATGCCCTCCGTTCAGATCAAAGCCATCCCGGGGCGTCCGGGAGAGTATGAAGGATCCTTACTGGCTCATCGTTTGGGAACCCATCAGTTCCGTGTTTCGTTGGAAGGAAGGAACCCTGTCGAAATTACCCGGAGCGTGACCGTGGAGGTCCCGAATGTGGAGTTCAGCAAGCCCTCCCTGAATGTTGCGGCCCTTGAGGACATGTCCGCCAACAGCGGGGGCGGAGCCTATTTTGAGGTGGATCAACTGGAGGAACTGGTGCAGGCGATCCCGGAACGTGCTGAAATTCTGGCCATCCCACAGCGTCCCCGGCCTCTTTGGGATAATCTCTGGGTCCTGTTGCTTCTGGTGAGCCTGCTGGGGGCTGAGTGGGCTGTGCGAAAACATGTGGGGATGATGTGAGGGTATGCTCATGAGGGAAGAACGCTCAACGCATCTGCCGGCGGGTATCCGGAACTGTCTGGATGACTTGCGGGCTGCGCTGCGCAGATGGCAGTGGGTGGTGGGACTCAGCAAGCTGTTGATGCTGCTGGTTCTGCTGTGTGCGGGGAGTCTGTTGCTGGACTCGCTGTGGAAGATGGATCAGGCGCAACGCAGTCTGCTTCTGGTGCTGGCCACGCTGGGAACGCTCACCGCTTCCTGGTTCTGGTTGTTCCGTCCGCTTCGCCGTCCGCTTCGGGATGAATTTCTGTGCAGTCTGTATGAAAAACACTACGGACAGTTACAGGATCAACTCCTGAGTGCCTTTAGTTTTGCTCAGACAGACCGGGCCGCAACAGGGCTGTCCAGCCCGTTGATGGACGCAGCCGTTCAGGAAGCGGAATCGTTGGTGGCATCGTTGTCGGTGAAACCACTCATCAACTGGAAGCTGCTGAAGCGTATTCTGACCGCGGCACTGCTGCTTTCCGCCGCTGGACTCCTCTTCACCGCGCTGCGGCCGGAGACGGCACGGATCTGGGTGCAACGGAATCTGCTCCTGCAGAATGTGTCCTGGCCTCAGAAAACCCGTTTGGTCGTTCTGGGATTGGAGCAGGGCGTTCTGGTGGTTCCGGAGGGCGATTCTTTGGAACTCCAGGTGCGTGCGGAAGGGAAATTTCCGTTGCTGGTTGAATTGACCCGCCGGGAAAACCGGAATTCGGAAGAGCTCGAAACTCACAGCATGAAACGCCTGGGTGAAGACCGTTTTGTCTGGAGCAGCCCGAAAGTGTTTGAGGCCTTTGAACTCCGCGTTTCCGGCGGAGATGACCGGGGAACCTGGATTCCGGTGGAGATCCGAACCCGGCCTCAGCTGCTCAGTTTGGAGCTGCAGGTGATCGAGCCGGCCTACACCGGCAGAGCGCCGGTGACACTGCCTCCTGGACAACGTCAATACCGAATTCTGGAGGGGAGCCAGATCCAGCTGCGGGGCGAAGTGGACAAGAGCCTTCGCTCCGGAACGCTGCTCCGGGATGGCGAAGCTGTGGCCGGGCTGGAGCTGGATGGCGCGGAGTTTCAAGCGCGGCTTTCCGCACAGATGCTGGCCTCCGGACAGTGGGAACTTCAGTATGAGGATGCCTCCGGATTAGCCCCCAAACGCTTCCCGCGTTTTAGTCTTCTCCTGCAGGAGGATCAGGAGCCCGTGGTCCGCAGTGAGCTCAGGGGCGTTGGGCGCATGATCACACCGGAGGCACGCCTGCCCATCTGGACGCAGGTTCAGGATGATTACGCGGTCACCCGGCTGGAGGTCCTGGTGGAGAATCAGAAGGCTGTTGAGCTAGAAGCCGGGCCGGGTTCCGCCCCCAGCTACCAGGCTTTTCCCGTGGGAGAAGCTCTGCCCTTTCTGGGACAGCCCGAATGGGAGCTGGAGCACCTTCTGGATCTGCGGGACCTGCCACGGAAAGCCGGGGACACGGTAACGCTGTTTCTGGATGCGGGGGACAACGCCCATACGATAACGGAAGCTGGGCAGGAGCAGTCTGCATCCCAGGCGGGACAATCCTCCGCTTTTGTCCTTCGGGTGGTAACGGCAGAGGAGTTGTTGAACGAACTCTCCCGCCAGGAACAGCAGTTGCAGGGCCGCCTCTCCAAGGCTGTGGATGATCAGGCCTCGCTCCTGGCGGATACGCAGACCCTGATGGTTTCCTTCCGCAAACGCGGTCAGGCGGACTCCAAGCGCCTGGGGACGCTGCAGCAGTTGGAGCGACGCCAGGGATCCTTGAGTCAGGATATTCGCTCCATCACAGAAGCCTTGAGGCTCATCCTGGAAGAAGTCAGAAACAACCGGATTGAGGACCGGAGCGGGGCGATGCATACCCGCCTGGGCCGGGGCGTCATCGATCCCCTGGCATCCCTTTCCGCTTCCTCCTTCCCGGAATCCGTACTCGCGTTGAAAGAAGCCCGGATTTCCGCTGTTGCACAACAGGAGGTGGAGCCAAAACTCCGGCAGTCTGCTCAGCGCCAAAGCGAACAGCTGGAGCAGATGCGGGTACTGCTGGCCCGGATGCAGCGCTGGGAGGAATACAGCGCCATCCTGCAGCGTCTCCGCAACATTGTGGATGAGGAAAAGAAACTGTATGATGCCACCCTCCAGGAAGAACAGCAGGCTGTGGAGGACCTCTTTGATGATTAAGTTCCGATACACAGGAGTGAGTTCATGAAACAAACAAGCGCTTCATTGGGATCTGCTCAGCTTTTCCGGCGTGTGACCCTGACTGTGGGGATGACCCTGACCCTGCTTCCGAGCCAGGCTCAGGATCGCTTCCGCCCGGAAGATGCCAACCATCCTCTGGCGGTCAAACAGCATCATGTGCAGCGGATGATGCAGGAGCTGGAAAAAGAAATCCTGCAAAGCGTGGAAGCACTCGAGGACAGCGATCCGGAGCAGGCCCTGCGTTTATTGGAGGCACTGCAGCAATCGAAAGAGAAGCGGGTGCTTCCTGAGATGGAGCAGATTGTGGCCTCTCTGGACCGGGGCAACCTGTCCACCGCGCGGGATGAACAGGAAGCGTTGATTCAAAGCCTGGAAGGCTTGATACAGGTTCTGATCCATGACGCGGAGCTGCAGGATTCTGCCCGGGATGACATAGAGGCCTTGACCCGCTGGCAGCGTGAAGTCGAAGAGATGATTCAGGAGCAGCAGCAGCTGCAGGAACGCAGTGAGATGATTCACCGCAAGGATGAGTTGTTAGAGGAGCTTGAACGGCAGATGGCGGAACTGCAGCAGGTCATGGATCAGCAGAACGAATTGAAGCAGGCCACATCGCAGGCACGTCAGGAGCAGTTTGATCAACTGCCTGAATTATCGGCTCAACAACAGGCCTTGGAGAAAGAGACCCGGGAACTGCTGGAGGCGGTCGAAGAGATGCCCTCCATGTCGAAGGAGTCCGGGAAGGAGTCGGCTGAAGGGAATGCGTCCCCGGGAACCCAGGAGCCTGCAGGCTCAGAGTCAGCCAAGACCGAAGAGGCAGAAGCTTCCGCCCCTCAGGAAGGTTCAGCTCAATCGGCTTTGGAGAAAGCGGCTGCGAAGCAGCAGGAAGCCTCGGATGCATTAATGAAGGGGCAGGGAAAACAAGCGGAACAGCAGCAGCAGGAAGCGGTGCAGGCCCTTGAGGAAGCCCTGGCGCGCTTGCAGGAGGAAAAAGCGCAACTTGAAAACATGTCAGAGGCAGATGTAGCAGATATGCTGGATGCGCAGAAGGAGCTTAGCGAGCAGGCCGCAGCCCTGGCTCAGGAGATGGCTGCGAGTGAAGCCGGGAGCCCGCAGGGTTCTGAATCGCAACCCAGCGATTCGTCAGAATCATCCCCCTCTGAATCGGAACAGTCTTCGTCGTCATCACAAAGTGAGTCTTCGTCGTCTCAACAGAGTCAGCAGTCGTCGTCCTCTTCGCAACAGAGTCAGCAATCGTCGTCTTCATC
>DIYK01000088.1:38160-60106 GCA_002429005.1 Verrucomicrobia bacterium UBA6056 | reverse complement strand
TCGCAGCAAAGTCAGCAATCGTCTTCGCAGCAAAATCAGGAATCCTCCTCTCAGCAATCCGAACAGGAACAGGCCTCCTCTCAAGCTCAGGAACAGATGAGCCAGGCGCAGCAGAACATGGAGCAGGCTGAGCAGGAACTGGAAAAGCAGAATGCGGAAGCGGCCAGTCAGCGTCAACAGGAGGCCTTGGAACGGCTGGAGCAGGCAGCCCAGGATATTGAGGAGCAGCTTGAAGATCTACAGGCGGAAGCCATGGAGGAATTACGGGCGGAACTGTCCTCATTGCTGTCAGATATGCTGGATCGCCAGAAAGGGTTGAATGCATCGGTCTCCGGCTTGGAAGCCCTTCGCTTGAAACGGCCTTTCAACCGGGCAGACCGGCTTCGGTTAACCCGGGTGCTAGAGGATCAGCAGCTGAATACCACGGCGGCTGCTGAAGCCTTGGCTTTGCTGGAAGACGACGCTTCGGTGGTGTTTGCCGCGTTATTACAAACGGCACAACAGGAGATGAGCCACACGGTACTCCGCTTGCAGAAAGCCGATACCGGGAGCATGACCCAGCGTATGATGAAGGATGTGGAACTCGCTCTGTTGGACTTACTCAATGCACTTGATGAGGCCCAGGCTCCGGAGCAGCAGGAAGCGGACGCTTCAGAGGCCCAGTCGGATATGCCCCAGGGGGGCAGTGGCTCCGGGGAGGAAGGGGAAACGCCCCCGGAACCGTTGGTGCCGATGCTCGCTGAGATCAAGGCTCTGAAGCTTTCTCAGGACCGGGTCAATGTCCGCACCAAGCTGGCCTCGCAGGCCGGCGAGGCTTCGCTGCGGCAGGAGGGCAGTGAGGCGGCTTCCGAGGCACAAGCCATGCTGGCGGAAATTCTACAAGAACTTCTGACGGGAGAATCGGAATGAACCTGATCCATATGAAAAGCTGGGCGGCCTGTTGTGTTCTTTCGTTGGGGTTGCTGCCTGCCTGGGGGCAGGGAGGGCCTGCAGCGCCGCGTAAGCCGAGTTTTGAAGAATGGATGGAAGGGGTGGAGTCCGAAACTCGCCGTATCCAGGAACGCAAAGAACAGGCGTCGGAGCCTCCGGCAGAAGCGGAGCCTGCAGCCTCAGCCCCCAGCGCCGCGGAAGAACTGGAGTTGAATGTCGATACGGGGGTGACCCCTCCCCCTCGGGTGGAAGCGCCGAAACAGGATCCCGGGCTGGCCCTGTTAACCCGGTTTCAGGGAACAGAGCAGGAGGCGGAACTCCGGGAGCGTCTGGAGCTGGAGCGGCAACGCGCCCCTCGCTCCAGGAATGCCGTGTTTTTTGCCATACAGTCTCTGGAGCCTGAACTGACTGAGGCCTTGAAAGAATTAGGTAATGAGCAAAGTCAACAGGCCCGTGAGCGATTGACGCCGCTTCGCAAGCATCCTGAGCCCAGTGTTGCCGCCTACGCGGGATATTATATGGTTCAGGCCTACATTCAGGAAAACAACTATGAAGAGGCCTTGGAGCTGCTGGATGGGATGCTCCCGGAGTCCTCCTACACAGAACGCAGCGCGGACCTTCAGCTGTATCAGGCCTTGTGTCTTTTCGAACTGCTTCGCTTTGATGAAGCCGCGTTCAGCATCGTTCATTTTCTGAATCAGTATGCTTCGGTGTCTCCTGCACTGACCGCATCAGGGACAGCGCTTGCAGTAAAAATCCGGGATGCGCGGGAGGATCCCTTTCAGAATGCTCTGCAACGGATGAGTTACTCCCAACGCCGCCTGGCGGCCGGTGACGTGGGGGAGGTGACTCAGGAAGAGCAGGAAAAAATCAGTTTTCTGCTGGAGAACATTCTGAATCAGCTCGCGCAGCAGCAGCAGCAGCAACAGCAACAGCAGCAACAACAGCAGCAGCAACAGCAACAACAGCAGTCTGGCGGATCCCAACAGCAGCAGCAACAGCAACAGCAGCAGCAGAGTTCTTCGGCCAGCATGCAGCAGGAACAGCCCGGACAAGGTGGCTGGCATGATATGAGGCTGTCTGGAGGAGACGATGGGACGCAACTGCCCGATGCAAAGCCGGGCGAGCGCTGGGGTGAAGAGCGTGAAAAGGAACGCGAACGGGTCATGAATGTGCTCAAGGAAAAATACCCTGCCCGCTATCAGCAGCTGGTGGATCAGTACTTCCGCAGCCTCAGTGAGGAGCCTTAAGTCATGATGTGGAAAGCCTTCCATCTGCCCTTGCGCGTTAGTTTCCTTTGCGTGACCCTGTGCGGGTTCTGTCCCGCAGAGCGTATCGTTCGGCTCAACGGACAGGAACAGTCGGGACGGGTGGAGTCGATATTGGGGAACGAAATTCGCCTCGCAGATGGGACCCTCCTGGATCTCATGGAGCTGCAGTCGCTGCATGTTCGGGATAGCCCCGTTCCCCGTCCTCCTGTGGCCGCGCAGGAACTGTGGCCGCTAGGGGGGGGAATCCTCTACAGCGAAGAGCTCCGTTTCGCAGAGGAACGTTTCACGCTGAACAGGATGCCGGATCTCCCCTCCACGGCTCTGCGTGGGATCATTCTGATGAAGGCGGATCAGCTGCCCTCCGGTCAGGAAGAAGCCTACGCGGATATGCTGGCATCTTTTGAGCGCGGGCAGGAAAGCCGCAGTGACACGCTCTATGTGATCAGTAAAGGAAGCCTGCGTTCCCTGTCAGGTGTGCTGCTGGCCCTGGGTGAAGACAAAGCGACTTTTTATTTCAAGGAACAGGAACGCTCCCTGAGCCGGGATAAGATTGTGGGACTTCGTCTTGCAGATTCGGCTCAGCCCGACTCCAAAGAGGGGGCGCTGTTCCTGACCACGCTTCAGGGTTCCCAATTCTGGGCCCGGGTGGATCGTCTGGAGCAGGGGGAACTGACATTGCGTTTACTCGATGGAAGTCCCTATCGTCTCCCCTGGAATCAACTGCATTCGATGCAGATCCGCAGCAGGCGTCAGAGTTATCTCAGTGATCTGGAGCCGCTGAAGGCGTTCCAGAAAAGTTGGCTCTCCTTTCCCGGACCCTGGCGTCGGGACCGTAATGTGCTGGGCCGGCCCTTACAGGTTCAGGGGAAGTTATCCGCGAAAGGCCTGGGCATGAATGCGGGCTGCATGCTCAGCTATGATGTGGAGGCGTATGTCGCGTTCATGGCAGAGATCGCGATTGATGATTCTGCCGAGGGGCGGGGGAACTGTGAATTTGTGGTGCTCGGAGATGGAAAGGAATTGTTCCGCAGGCAGATGAAAGGGGGCCAGGCACCTGTGGAGGTCGCGCTGTCCTTGGACAAGGTGAAGGAGTTGACCTTGAGGGTCGAGCCCGGTCAGGAAATGGACTTGGCGGATCACGCGAATTGGTTGAATGCCCGGGTGATCAAAGGGGAGGCGACTTCTCCTTGAAGCTGTTCTCGGGCTGGAAAGCCCAAGCTCCTGGCTAGGCTAATAACGCTTTCATATAGCCCATGGCGTAGGCCATGCCTGCATGCCAGGGAGCGTCGCAGCTCATTTGCGGGGTGTGGTCGGGGATGAGCACTCCTTCAAACTGCGCGGCCTTGAGGATGCCGACGATACGTTTCATATCGATGTCCCCCTCATCGACAAACACTTCTTTATAGTGCGGCACCCGGCCGACGACGTTTCGGAAGTGGACGTAGGCAATTTTTTGCAGCGCGGCATACTGTTCCGTGGCCTGATGCACATCTCCGCTGGGCATTTCGGCAATGCTGCCCAGGCAGAATTCGAGCATGTTGGCGGAGCTGGGGTTCAGATCGATGAGCCGCTGATATTTTCCGGGAGAGTTGACCAGGCGCGGTGTATCCTGCAGGCGCTCGACGGGCGGATCATCCGGGTGCAGGGCCAGCTGAACCCCGGCTTCTTCGGCAACCGGCAATACCGCCTCGAGAAAAAAGCGGAGTCGCTCCCAGAGTTCCTCCTCGCTGACCCGGCTGCGTTCGCGGGTACCGTTGGAAACCTGTTCATCCAGTTGCATGTTCCAGACCACGCCATCCGCCAGAGGCTGATCCGGGATATGCCCCTCCATGCCCACCGACATGGCACCACCCCGGGCATAAGGGCCCTCCACGCGGCCGCTGACTCCGGCGAGGCTGAAGTTATAACCGATCACAGGAATGCCGGCCTCGCCGACGGCGCGAATCATCTGTTTGACCTGTTCGATCTGCTCATCCCGCTTCGGGCCTGCCAAGAGAATGTCATGCCAGTGAGCGGGGTCAAAGTTCTCAATCGCATACCACTCCAGGCCATGGGCTTCGATGTCCTCCCGAATGGCACAGAGCTGTTCCACCGTCCAGATGCGGGTGGGATCTCCCGCACGGCCCCAGCAGCTGCCTTCGCTGTTGACCGGCTGATGATTTTTATTGGCAGCCCCTGAGGAATCCGCCTGATTAAAATAGTCGACCAGATGTACGACCAGGTGCGTGGCGCCACATTGTTTGGCAAACGCGTAATGCTCCTCATTCAGCATGTGCGCATAGAGTCCCATTCCCAGTTTCATATGCTGTACTCCTCTGCTTAGAATCCAATGGAGGCTCCGCCATCCACGGGCAGAGAGACTCCGGTGACAAACTTGGCTGCGGCAGAACAGAGATACACTGCGGCCCAGCCGATATCTTCCGGATCCCCAAAGCAGCCCATGGGGGTGCGGGAGAGAATCTTGTGCTTGCGCGCCGGATCGGCATTCACGGCTTTGTGCATCATTTCCGAATGAATCCAACCCGGGGCAATGGCGTTCACCCGGATACCGCGGGGGGACCAGTCTGCGGAAAGACTTCGGATCAGCCCCAAATGGGCCGTCTTGGCCGCTGAGTATGCGGAAACCATGGGAATACCAAAATAGGAAGCCATGGAAGCGGTGAACAGAATATGTCCTTCGCCCCGTTCCAGCATGGGCTGGGCAAATTCACGGGAGAGGGAAAAAGCGGCATGCACATGGGTCTGGAGGACGGCGTGAAACTCGCTGTCACTGACCTGTTCTGCAGACTTCTTGAGGTGAATGCCTGCATTATTAATCAGTTGATGCACCGCTCCATGTTCCTGTTCCACTGCGTTGGCAAAGTCGGCGTTGCTGTCCAGATCCGTGACATCGTGCACCACATAGGCGGCCTCGCCATCGATCTCGGCAACGGCCGCCTTGAGTAGCTCTTCCCTTCTGCCGCAAAGCAGGAGCTTGGCCCCGCTTTGAGCGAGGCAGTGGGCCATGCCCAGTCCCAGGCCGGAACCTCCGCCCGTAATCAAAATTTGTTGTCCTGTGAGGTCGAATGCCTTCATGATCGTCTCCTGATTTATAAAATGCCGTATTTCTGGAAGGCGGCTGTGCTGGACATGCCGTTTTCGATTTCCTGGCGCACCACATTCTCAGCGCTGGCCTTCTCCAGGGACTTGGCAATGACCTCTTCTTCGCAGGCCTTGGGAATGACCACCACGCCATCCTGGTCTCCAAACAGCAGATCGCCCGGATGAATGACCGTGCCTTCGATTTCGATGGGCACCCGGTAGTCGGCCAGTGCCATACGTACCCTGGAATCCTGGGCAAAGCGTCCCGTACTGAACACCGGCCAGTTCTGTTCAAGCACCTTGGGGGTATCCCGGTGCGGGCCGAAGACCACCGCGCCCACCGCTCCCCGGGTCCGGGCTGTAGCGGTGAGAATTTCTCCCCAGCAGGCGCAGGCCTGAGAGGGGAGGCTGCCCACATAGACTTCACCGGGTTGTAATTGATCCAATGCTTCGGTGAGTTTGCCGAAAGGGGGATTCTGTTCGCCGTAAACATCGATCATGAGCACCGGCATGGCCCGGCCCATGACTTTCATCTCCGGTAGCAGGGGCTGCACCGTTCGGGGGAAAAACTGATGGGTATACCCAAGTTGATCCAGCACATCACCGATTACCGGCGAGTAGAGGATCTCACGGACGTCGTCGATCGCATAAGCACTCATCTCTCCCTGATAGCTTCAGGCGGGGGTTGCGGCAATGGAATTGAAATGGCATGCTCATTCTGATTGAAAGAAAATGCTATGCCACATTCTGGACAAAAACCACCGCAACAGTTAATGCCTCCCTCGATACGTTTTCCGAGATGGATGGAGAATGCTACTCACGATTTGATGTATCTGGGTTGGGGGGAACGTTTGTTTGGCGTAGAGCCCGTGGCGCTGCACAGCAATGGTGGCTGGGTGTACTGGGCGGTGACCGAGGGAGAGATTCTGGTGGAATTTACGGATCATCAGCGCAGCTTTTGCGCAGGCACGGGGATGATCACCGGCCCGGATCTGGCTTTTGGATTTCCGAAACAGGGGCAGATGCCCGCGAAAATTCTGGCCTGGATCTGGAAATCAGCACCTCCCTATTTTTCCGATCTGTCAGAGGATGCGTATCTCGGACTGAGCTTCAGTGCCTCCGACCTGACCTTTCTCGCGCAGTTGCATCGCCAGACCCGTTATGAGTGTTTGCATCATGAGCGGGCCACGGCATCCTTTCTGACCCATATTCATGCTCTGTTGGATATCGTCTTTACGCGGGCGGAACAGGGGACGGCACAGGAGGAACGTCCGGATCAGCGTATTCAGATGGCCCGTCAATGGATGCTGGATCACCTCGATGCCTCCCGCCCGGTGGAAGATCTGGCCCGCTACCTGAGCATGTCCCCGGTATCCTTGTACCGCCTCTTCCAGGAGCGGATGCAGGAATCACCTAGCTCGCATTTTCGCCGTCTGAAAATGGAACGCGCCCAGGAACTGCTCCAGCGCAGGCAGCGTTCCGTGAAATGGGTGGCCTATGAGTTGGGCTACCGACATCCGGGCGACTTCAGTCGCGCCTACAGCAACTTCTGGGGGCATGCTCCCTCCGAGAGTTGATTCAAGCTAGCGTAGGTGGCTGTTGCCTTCATGCCAGGTGGAGCGGATCAGCGTGGTTTGTGGTGTATCATAGCTGGCATGCGTGGAAAGGATGCGATGGATCACCTGCTGCACGGCGCTGGCCCCGATCTGCTGGAATCCGGTTTCCACTCCGCTGATCCAGTCCGGCCAGGTGTTCCGTTCCAGGCAGCAAAAGGGGATATGGGTACCGGCCTGTTTCCGGGCGATCATCGCTTCAATATAGACCCGTCCGCCAAGGATGAGCCCATCCGGATGCTCTTCCTGGATATAGCGGTCCAGCCACTCCGCGGCCTCCTGAAAGGGGATAGGGTACAGTTCCGGTCTGCAGAGCTGGAGCCCTTCCCGTTCACTGGAAAGAAAGGCTCCCTTCCAGCGGCCTCCGGATTGCCGTTCATGATTCTCATAGTCAATGAAGCCGATCTTTCTACAGCCAGCATCGGCGAGGGCATTCACGCACATCTTCATTTCGTCAAAAAAGTTCCGCTCGACAATGTCCACGCTGTCCTCCTGGTCACTGGGTGCCACCCGGACCAGATGCAGTCCCTGTACCTGATCCAGAGCTAACTTTCGTGTGTATTGCTGGCCAATGGGGCCGAGCACCAGTCCGCGGATCCCCCGTGCCCGCAGCACCTGCGGAAGTTCAGGCCCGCTTTCATGGTGCAGGAACAGATTCAGAGCGAAGCCATTTCTCCGGCAGGCCTCCCGCGCGCCTTTCAGCATCTCATCATAAATGTCACAGTAATGGGCCTTTCCCCGTTCCCGCTTGCGCAGGGCGGTGGCGGCGCCATGCCAGGCAACGGACAAACCGCTCTCCACCTGCCCCCGACCTTTGCGGTTGCGCATTAGTGCAGAAACCAGAGGGTTCGGCACATAGCCCATTTCCTCCGCAAGCTTCCGGACCCGCTCCACCGTTTGCTTGGAAATCTCCGTGGAACCACGCAGTGCCAGTGAGACCGTCATTACACTCACCCCGGCCCGGGCGGCAATGTCGCGTTGGGAGATTCTGGGGGAGGGCGTGTTCATTAACTTTACAATTAAAGTCATCTGCTGGTTAACATCAACCCTCTTTTGGGGAATCTTCTATGCACCATGATGTTGCGATATTTCCCGATGTTCCTGCTCCTGATCCTGTGCACGGGCAGTCTCCGAGCCCAAACGAAACTGATGGCGATTGGAGATTCGATCACCTTTGGTTGGGATTCTCTAGGGCAGCCCAGTACCGGCGGATATCGCTGGCTGCTGACGCAACTGCTCGACGAGGCGTCCATCTCCTATGAGATGGTGGGTTCTCAGTCGGACGGACCCGGTTCCGGGTGGGACAAGGATCACGAAGGCTATTCCGGCATCCGCATTGAAGAGCTGGAAAATGGAGGTTTTGATAAAGATCCCAGCTATCCCGGGATTCTAGCCAGGTTGACCACTCATCAACCGGATGCCCTGCTTCTGATGATCGGCACCAATAACAAGCGGGACGGGGCGGCCACGGCCTTTCCGCGTCTGGAATCCCTCATCGCCAGCATCTATGCCCAGGATCCGGATGTTGAAGTGTTTCTCGGCAATTTACCTCCCCGGACGGATGACGCCGAAGGGAGAACCTTTATCAGCGAATTTAATGCCCGGATCCCTGCGCTGGTAGCCGCACAGGTTGATCTGGGGCGAAAGATTCACCTGGTGGATTTACATGGAGCCATGATCGACCGTCATATTGATGACGGCGTGCACCAGACCGAGGCGGGATATGATGCCATGGCCAAGACCTGGTTTGCCTCACTACAGCCCTTTCTCGGCAACCCGACGGGAAACAAAGCTCCCAGTGTGGCCATCAGTTCCCCTGCAGAGAATGCAAGCATCAACGGCCCCCTGACCATCGAAGCAACCGCTTCGGATCAGGATGGTTCTGTGCAGAGGGTGGATTTTCTGGTGAATCAGGCCTATGTAGGCTCCGCCACCGAGGAAGTGAATGGGCTCTGGTCCTTCACCCTGGACACGCCTCCTAACGGGAGCTTTGATCTCCGGGCACGCGCCGTGGACAACCGGGGAGCCAGTTATGCCGTGCAGGACGCAGTCCGCGTGAACATTCAGGCCCCGGCACCTCGGATTGCGGGCCTTGTGGGGCATTGGCCCCTGGATGCGAATCAGGATGCTGCTGCGTATGATGCCAGTGGATTCGGGAATCATCTGATTCTGGGAAATAACACACGCTGGACGGATGCCACCCCGGTGGCCCCGCATGGCCTGCGGATTGATGACAGCATGAACCGCAGCCCCACTTCGGTGCGAAGTGCGGCACAGTTAAACCATGCCACGGATTTCAGCTTCTCAGGCTGGGTTCGCTGGGAAAATTCGAAGACCCCGTACCCACGCTTTTTCGGACAGAAGGGGCGTTTCAGTATCGGGCTCTATAAAATGGAAGATGGCGATACGGTGGGCGAATTGTATCTGAACGTGCGGAGCCCCGACGGGGACAGTACCCGCTCCCAGAATATCCGGCCAGGTCTGAACCTGAATGCGGATACCTGGTATTTTGTAGCCGTGACCAAGCAGGGGGGGAGCTACCGCTTTCGGCTGGATGACACGGAGGTGACTCGCAGTGGTCCGTCCACGCTGGCGGCGAGTTCCGAAGATTACACCATCATGTCCGGCGGAACGGTCAAAGGAGTGGGTGTGGGGATTACGGCCAGTATCACTGACTATCGTTTTTACTCCAGGGCGCTGAGCTCTTCGGAGCTGACGACGGTGAAAGAGTCTCTCCAACAGAATCCGCCGCCTGAAGCTCCCAGCGGACTGGGGGCCCGGACCCGGTCCGCCACCCGCATTGATCTCAGCTGGACGGACAACTCCGATACGGAGAGTACTTTTCTCATCCAGCGCAGTCTGAGCAGCGCCTCCAACTTCAGCACCATTCATACAACCGCAGCCAATGTTCAGTCCTATACCGATACGGTGCCTGCGGATACCGTGTTTTTTTATCAGGTCCTCGCCAGCGACGGGGATCAACTCAGCAGCCCCAGTAATGAAGTGACGGCCAGCACCAAAGACCGGGATCTGGATGGTATGCTGGACGATCATGAGGTCCTTGCCGGAACCGATCCCGATCTGGCGGCTGATGTCTTTCAGGCCAGCGTCAGCCCAAGTGCAGCCTCCTCCATCAGCTTTGAGTTTGAAGGCAAATCCGGCAAATTCTACCGGGTCTTTTTCAGTGATGCTCTGAACCCCGCGGACTGGCAGATCCTCTCCAACGGGGTGGATTATGGAAACCTTGTGGGTGAGGACGCTGTGCTCAAAGTGGAGGATGATGCCTCCGCTTCCCGCTTTTATAAAATTGAAGTGAAAGGCAGTCCCTGGAATTGAGCCCATCTGCAATGGGGATCAACGCAATAGATCTTTCAGACTTCGTGTGGGTTCATCCATCAGGTAACGGGCCAGCTGATCATAATCAGGTGTGGCCTGGATCATGGGATGAATGTGTGAGATGCCGGCGTCGTGGATCAACTGAGGGCTCCAGGTGGACCAAGGCCCGATCAGCTCTGCGTCGGCTTTGATTTTACAGTAGCCCTGAGCCGTTCTGAGTCGGCGAAGCGTTTCCCGGGTTCCGGTGAGCCAATCTCCGCGATGAAACTGCTCCCAGTGGCCCTGACTGCTTTCTTCGAGGATGGCCTGGGCTTCTGCGATCAGCCATGCGCTTTCACTGATGCGACAAAAGGCTTCTTGATAGTCTGCAGCCAAATAGGCCTCCAGTCCGTCCAGGCCTTTGAGTAGGCCATGGAAGGAGCAACGTAGATATCCAATCTGCATCCAGACGCTGTTCGTATAGAATGTGTGGGCGTGACCCTGCAGCTCTTCCCGAAGAGCCTGGGATTCTGCGTTGAGTTTTTGCCAGAGGGGCAGGGTGGGGGCGACATGGTTCCGGATCCAGGCAAAGGCCTCGCGGAGGCTGTGTACCTCTTCCGGCATGTACGGAAATGCCCAGCGAGGGTCCTCTTTCCCCGCGAGAACCAGGGTGATGGCATTGCGTAAGCCGTGATGACAGATCTGCTCCCCGATCAGATTGTGAGGATTGTCCTGAAAGGAGGCAAAGGCCCGGTGGTAGCCTTGCAGCAATCCGCTGACGTCCTGCTCATGACCAGGGAAATATCGTTGCGTCCAGCTTGCGTAGTGAGCCGCTACGGGATCTGTATCCGTTGGCAGGCTTTCTTCCGGGAAGACGCAGAGTTTGCGAAGGAAATCGATGTGGAAGAGGTGAGGCCGGATATTGCTGACGTTGACCAGCAGGTATTCCATATTTCCGGAGGCAAACAGTTTCTGAAACTGATCCTGAATCAGCTCGGGGGATACGATGGGGGTCAGCTTTGAAGAAAGGAGGAGGTCATGAAAACTCAAGTGATAATACACTCCGCTTTCGCGGTATCGGTCCCGGCTCGGGGGCAGAGAAGAAATCTGAGTATCCTCGCCGCGTTCACGACGCGCTTTCATTTCGCCGAATCCGTTATCCGCCCAAACCCGGATGATCTCCTCGTCCAACGAAAGATGACCCTCCCGGTACAACTCGGTGCTCTCTGAGTAGATGTTGTGCACATAGACTTTCGGGCCTTCGTGCAGTTCCTCGATCAAGCGCTTCTGTAACTGGATCATGTCGCCAATCAGCTTCCCCCGGGCCTCGAGGGAAGCATATCGGGGATCATTGACGTAGAAAGGAAGATCCCCCTGGCCGCGGAAGCCCAGAGACCAGATGGTTTTAGGGCGCTTCTGCTGAGCGAGAATGGCCTTCCGGTACAATGTCTCAAAACGCTCGAGTTCTTCAGGCACCTGTGCGGGCACATCCGGATACACATCATGAAAGAGGGGGGCACCCAGCGGTTCTGCATGATGTTGGGACAACCAGATCCCCATGTCGGCCGCGAGTTGGAGTTGAGGATCCTGCTGTTTGCTTCCAGTCCCGGGGATGATCATGTTGAAACCCAGCCGCAGCAGGGTTTCGAAGATCTTTTCCCAGGTCTTCAGGGAGATCTTCATCTCCTCATGCCAGCCAATCAGGCAGTCTTCATCATTGATGAACCAGCCCCGGTAGCGAATCTTCGGAGCCGGGGAGCGGTAGGCAAAGCTGGGCAGCTGAATTTCGCTTTGCGGCTCGGGTCGTTGTTCCGTCCAGAACTGAAGGGGATCCACAGCCAATCCCTGTTCACAGAAGCTGTAGATCCCGAAAATTAAACCCAGTTCATCCGCTCCAGTGATGTTGAGGATGTTCTCATCTGCATCCGTCTCGAGCTGAAAGCCCTCCTCCTGTGCCAGATCCGCGATGTTCAGACGAATCTGATTGGGTTGAATGGCTTCCGCTCGTGCCAAGGGTTGACCGAAAATCTGCTGAAGATCCTGTTGCAGGGCCTGAACGGCAAAGGCAACCGAAGTCGGGAGCTCGTCCCCTGTGTATAGGGTCGTGGATGGACCAAGCTTCATAATACGACCCGGGTACCGCTTAACTGCGTTTGCGTCGGAGCAGCATGGCACCGAGCCCACCCAGTCCCAGTAATAGCAGCGAGGAGGGTTCCGGAATGGCGAGGGCCTCAAAGGCCACGGCGGTGATCACATTCCGCTGTTCCAAATCGGTGAAGCTTTCGTTGTAGGTCCCCGCTGTGGCGACCGCTCCATGAAAGTGACGGGAGGAGTTGTTTCCGTTGATTTGATTAAACCCATTCACGCCGTTTCCGCTGACATAATCCGGTGCGGTCGCACTACCGGTTCTGAAATCGTTGTTAATCACGGCTCCGACCACATAGCCGCCATCTGTGCTGGTCGTGTAGGCGGAGCTCAGGCTGAGGGTGGAATTGCCGCTGGCGGTGGAACTGGCCGTGGACGGGGAGTTCTGAGCAAGGCCTGCCACCTGGCTGAGGGTGAAGTAACTGAAGGAAAAATCAGTAGCGCCGCCGCCGTCTCCGCCATCTACGCCAGTGAGAACCAAATCCCCGACTGAGGCCATGGGGTTGATCAGATATAATACCGCAGCTCCCTGAATCCCTTCGCTGCCCTCGAAGGCCGTAAGGGCCTCCCCATTGTAGCTTGCAGAAAACAGGCCGTAATTTTCCGAGGTCACCACCACTGCCAGGGCATTTCCGCCATTCAGGCTGACGTTGTTCACCGTATGGGAATTCCCAGAACTAATCTGTGCACCCTGAACTTCACTGGTGGTGACAATGGCGGCATGAATGGGGCAGCATATAGAAAAGATACAGAGGAAAATTCCCGGAAGGGGCAGTCGTTTTGAAATCATAACCAGGGGCTTTCGCAGTTTAGATGAAAACAGGGTAGAGGATTCATCATGTTAGCGGAAAATCTAAAGAGAATGATTTCTATAAATGGACATGGCGTGTATTTATATAGACTTATTGACCAATGACCAATGACCAATGACCAATGACCAATGACCAATGACCAATGACCAATGACCAATGACCAGTGACCTCCCCAAAAAAACGCATCCATTTACTGAGCATTGATCCCGAGGATTATTCCCCGGAGACCTTGCAGGGCGTGCTCAGTTATGTGGAAGCACATGGACTGCCCTGGGAGCTGCGGGTGAATATGATGGGGTCGATTTTTGATTCGCCCTTTGTTTCGGTGCAAGCGGAGGATGGGCTGATTGCTTTTTCGCCGGATCATCATTTCACCCTCTATGTGCAGGACTATGATTGTCCGGTGGTAGTCATTCGCGCAGAGGGAATTGGCGAGGTGACCGGGGTGGAAGTGGATCATGCCGATCTGGGACGCCAGGCTGCACGGCATTTTCAGCGGCAGGGCTATGAGACCCTGTTGTTCTTCGAAGCTGGGGATCAGCGTTATTCTTCCCCACAGCGGGATGGATTTCTTGAGGTGTGTCCTCAGGCTCATCTTTTTCTTCAAGGTAAGCGTCAGCAGGCTGCAAAGACCTGGATTCTGAAAGATCAGCTGGCAGATCTGGCAGATACCCTTGCTGCCTTACCTGGACCGATTGGCATATGCTGTCCCGATGTCGGCCATGCTGCCCGGGCGCTGCAAGCCGCCAAACTGGCCGGATTGGCTGTCCCTGAAGAGGCCGGATTGATCGTGTTGAGCAATGACTCCAAACTCTGTGAGCTGATGGACTGCCCGCTTTCGCAGCTTACCTGGTCTGAGTATCAACTGGGCTGGGAAGCGGCGGCCTTGTTACATCGCTTGTTCCGTGATGCTCCGGAGGAGCCTGTGCAGCTGAAGGTTCCTCATGATGATTTGATCATTCGGGAAAGCAGTTCCTATTGGGTCAGCGAGTCGCCCTATTTGCAGCGGGTGCACCACGTGCTTAAGGAAGACTGGTCGCTCAGCCGGAACTTCCCAGAGTTGGAAAAACGAGTGCATACCAGCAGAAGAACCCTGGACCGGCATAGCATGCAGTATTTTGGGATGACCCTGAACGCGCATATGGAGCGGCTTCGGGTGGAAAAGACCTGCCTGAAACTCAAAACGGAAAACATGCCCCTGGCCGAATTGGCTCTGGAGATGGGCTATCCCTCTCAAAGTTACATGACCGCAGCCATCCGCAAGGCAACTGGGAAAACGCCCGGTCAGTTGCGCGGCGGATGATTCCGGGCTACTCCGCAAAAATAAAGCGAAGGGCTTCATCCAGAGACGCTGCGGAGCCCGTGCGGTGCCCCATGTTTGGCTGATCCACGATCAGATAGGGCAGTTTGCTGTTGTCCCAGCCTTTCCGGCTTTTCATGATGGGTTCGTAATTAAAGTCCTTGGATCCGGTAATGAACACCAGCTTGAGGCCTTCATCACGGATCTTTCCAAATTCCGCGTCCTTGAGATAGGGGAACTCGACCGGGAACACCATGCGGGGATCCCATTTCTGTTTTACCCCGATTTTTTTGATGTATTCCGGGCTGAGTTTCTCCGGTTTCAGCATGATGTTGCGGGCATGGGAAATTACTCCCTGAAAGCGTTCGGGATGGTTCATGGCCAACTCAAAGGCGACCGCTCCCCCTCCGGAAAGCCCTCCGACCACCACCCGCTGGGGATCGAATCCGTACTCCTTCTGCAGGGTAGCCATGGTATCCAGGCTGGCAGCCATGCGCAGGGCACTGGGAACCTGATTCCCCACCAGGTAGGGAGCCGCATAGATGAGTTTATGTTTGGCTAGCGTCTGTTCCCATTCTTTGGGAAAGGGGGCACTCTGACCGCTGTTGATGTGCAGGTAGAGGCCCCAGCCTGGAGCTCCTTTGCGATAGCCCTTGGGAAGAACAACACGAGCGCTCAATTGCCGCTGATCATACTGCATCATGCGGTCCAGTGGCCCCTCCTTTTTCAAGCGCGTGACCAACAGCTCGGAGAAGTAATCATCCGCTTTGTTTCCATAGCGGTTGCTCAGGGGCATTTTTTCAATTTCCTTCGTTTGGGCAAGGAAAGGGAGAACGAGGGCAAGTATGGAAAGAATATAAGGCTTCATGTTCAGAGCCTGCCCGAAAAGGGGCTGGGGCTCAAGGGAGATATGCGGATTCCGAAAAGCGGGGGTTCTCCTGCCGATACTGCTGTTTATTGGCCAGGGCCCCAGGGGTAGGGTTTCAAACGATCCTATTTTGTCATTATGAAATCTCGTCTCATTCGTTTTTCCCTACTCCTGCTGGCTGTGCCGGCCTTGTTTTGGCTGAGTTTCCGAAGTTCGGAAACTCCGGGTTCCGCAGCTTCCGAAACTCGGAAGACACGGCAGGGGGCTGCGCAGCAGCTGGCCACGCGTTCCAAGCCGGCTCTGAGCCTCCCGGCAGCAGACCCGGATGAAGCCGCTCCTGCCATGGACGCATTGCAGGCCTTTCAATCCTGGGTTCAAGAGCTGCCACCGGAGAGCGGGAGCGAGGAGGAGCTGGAGATCGGCATTCAATTGGTTCAGGCACGGGCCATTGAAATGAAAAGGCTGATTCGGGAAGACCCGGAAGAAGCCCTGCGACAGGCCTGGACCGAGGCGGAACTCGCGGAGCTGCCGGCGGAAATCCGTGTCTGGATGGAGCAGCCTATTCACGATAGCGCCGCCTATGAGGTGGTGATCAGTTGCGGGGGAGAACATGCTCCGGGGGAGGCTCATGATGATCATGTCGAGCGGACGCTGTTGTGGCGGGATCAGCGCTTACAGACCTTTACCTATGGTCGCCGGCGCTGGACCACCAGCAAAGAGGCGCTGAGTGTGCACGGGATTGCCCTGGATGGTCTTGCCGCCCTGCATGAAGACCCGGTGCGGGTTCTGGATGAAGAGGCCAAGGCCTTTCATGGCTGGGAAGAGGAGGACCTGTTGGCTCAGGTGCATGGACAACTGCTGCCCTTTGCCTCGCTTGAGGAGTTGGCTTCCTACCGGGAACGCCTGGAGCTGCGTGAGGATCTGCCGGATCCCCGCAGCGCAGCCAGCCCACTGGAGGGGGAGGCGTCCTTTGCCGGATCCAACCGGGATCCTGTCGCAAACTCCCCTTTCACGGAAGGGGCAAAAACACTGCTCTATATTCGTGCCCGCCTGTCGGAGGATGATCCTGATTATGAACCCATTTCCGTGGCCCAGGCCTTAAGCCGGGAAGCTAAGGTGGAGGAGTTTTTTCAGAAAGCCTCCTATAACAAACTCAGTTCCTGGACGGTGACCGTGACCGATGTGGTGGACCTCCCCAATGACTCTTCCTATTACAACAGCCGTCTCTCCACCCTCCTGTTTAACGGGCGTACCCTGGCGAAGGATGCGAATCCGCTCTGGGATTATCAGAACTATGATTTTTATGTCGTGGTCACCCGGAACGCCAGTTTCTCCTATGCCGGTCGTGCCAACCTGGGGAGTCGGGGAGCCCATTTGGCGGGCTATACCACTCTGCGTACTGCCGGACATGAATACGGACACAACTTCGGCCTCTGGCACTCCTGGTATTGGCGGAGCGACAGCGAATCCCCCATTGGCCGGGACTCCGTTCCCGGAGGCTATGTCGGGGACGGCAATCAGGATGAGGACATCGAGTACGGTCATTTCTTCGACATCATGAGCGCCCAGAGCGGGAGCAATATGGAAACCCCGCAGCGACCCCATTTCAGTGCCTATGGGAAAAACCATCTCGACTGGTTACCGGATTCAGAAATCGAGGTGGTGACCTCCTCTCAACTCGTGCGGATGTATACCTACGATCACCCGGATACGGTCGGAAACCCCAAAGCCATTCACATCGATCTGCCCAGCAATGACTATTATCCCAGCTTTGGCATCAGCAGCAATGCCCGCCGTTACTGGCTCCAATTCCGTTCCCAGTTTCAGAATACCTGGGCTTCCAACGGGCTGCAGGTGGACTGGAATGATCCTTCGGGCATTGTTCCCACCATGATTGATATGACGCCCTTTTCGGACGATGATCCCACTGGAAAAAAATGGACGGATGATAACTCCGACAAAGACGATGGGATTCTGTTGATCGGTCGAACCTACAGCGATCTGAATGCTCCCACGGATATACATGTTACGCCGATCGCGAAAGGCGGCAGTGGCGCCGAACAGTATCTGGATGTGCAGGTGTACGTGGGGACCGCCGCAAGCAATACCGCTCCGGAGATCACGTCTTTCTCCCAAAGCACTCTCGACGTGGCCGTCGGGGAATCGGTCGACTTCAACGTCACGGCCACGGATGCCAATGGAGATCCGTTGGTCTATGCCTGGTACTTTGGGGATAACAGCCTGGACCCGAATGACCTGAACAGCAGTTCCGTCAGTCATTCCTGGGACTCTTCCGGGGAGTACGTGGTGCGCACGGTGGTGAGTGATATGAAAGGGGGGCAGGCCTCTGAATCTGTGGTTGTCCGGGTGGGGGATCCCAGTGAACGCTACCGCATTCATGGCCGGGTTCTCTGGGGTGGCCGGCCGGTGGAGAATGCCCGGGTGTTTATCGGAAACAGTTATCAGGCCCGTACGGACAGTGACGGCTCTTATGTGATTGCCGATCTGCCCAACGCCTCCCACAACGTGGAATGCGATGTGTATGGCCTGAGCTTTACCGCTCAGTTCACCAATCCCGTGGATGTGGGACCTGATGACGCCTGGGCGATCGATTTTTATGCGGATGACAGTTACAGCGGTTCCGGGTCGGTACTGACGCTCCGACCCTATGAAGTGGATATCGGTCTGGGCGACACCCAGAGTTTCGAAGCCACCCTATGGGATGCTTCCGGAACTCCCACGCTGGTGACTCCGGCCTGGGCCGTGGATGGCGGGGGATCAGTGGATGGTAACGGCCTCTTCACTCCTTCTGCCATCGGAGGCCCTTTTACCCTGAGCGCAAATCAGGGTGGGTTGTTGGCGGAATCCCGGATCTGGGTAAATGGGGATATGAGTATTTCGGTCGTGGCCAGTGATGCCTCTGCCGCGGAGAATCCTGCGGACAGCGGAAGTTTCAGCTTCAGCCGGAGCGGAGCGACCTCGGTACCCGTAGAGGTGTTTTTCAGCCTGAGCGGCAGCGCCACTGAGGGACTGGATTACAGCAGTCTGCCTGATTCGGTGATCATCCCGGCGAACAGCTCTTCCGTGAGCCTGGATGTGAGTCCGTTGAATGATGCCGATGCGGAGGGGACGGAGTCGCTGCAGTTGACGCTGAGCGCGAATGCGGCCTATGACCTTTCGGAGGACAACACAGCTTCGGTGGACATTGCGGATGATGACAGTGTGGAGCAGGTCTTCCTGATTAGCTTCAGTGGATCGGCTTACAGCACAGATGGCATCAATAGTTGGCAGAGCTTTGATGTCTCCACGGTGGACAGTGGGACCGGGGATCCGCAACACGTGAACTCCGCCCTGTTGGTGGATACAAGCGGCTCCTCGGACAAAGGCATTCTGTTCAGTAGTAGCGGTGGCTCTGCAGGTACAGTGTCCAGCCCGAACAGCAGCGTTACGGCTGCGATGATTCCCGGAAACCCCTTCAGTTGGTTTGATCCGGAGGTGGCGGAGCAACGGGAAGTGTTCACATTGAAAAATGGCAGCAACGCCTGGACCTTCAGTCTGGAGGGCTTTGATGCCGAGGATAGGTTGGTGGCCGACTTTGTGTTTGCACGGGATAAAACCGGTGACCGGGCGATGACGGTCACTGCCCTGAGTCCCGGGGACATTCTCGATGATGCCCAGGTAGATCAGGATGGCGGTCCGCAGTTTCCATCCAGTCCGGAACTCAGTGGCGGGAGCTCCTACAGTTTTAGCCTGCTGCCTTCCGGGGGCGGTTGGGGCTGTCTGCCCAATGCCATGCGCCTGAGGGTGATTTCCCCCCTGGCTGCCGCTCCGCTGGCACCCAGTGATCTGGTGGCTGCGGTTCAGGATTCGGTGTCCATTCTGCTGACCTGGAGCGACAACAGCGACAATGAAAGCGGTTTCATGGTCCAGCGTTCGCTGACCAGTGGATCCGGATTCAGCACCGTACATACCAGCAGCAGTGATGTCCATTCCTTCACCGATACCGTCTCCCCGGAAACCGTCTATTATTATCAAGTACTGGCCGCAGGAAGTGATGCGGACAGCGAGCCCAGTAATGAAGCCAGCGCCAGCACCAAAGACAGCGATGTGGATGGCATGCTGGATGATCATGAGCTGCTGGCCGGAAGCGATCCGAACAACATCAGTTCGGTGTTTGAAATGACCGCGGCGAACCCTTCCAGCGGTGATGTGGCCTTTGAGTTTCCTAGTGCCTCGGGAAGCTATTATCGGGTCTTTTACCGGGATTCGATGACTGAGGGATCCTGGCAGGCCCTACCGGGCTACGAAAACATGAGTGGCAGCGGCTCGCCGCTGCAGGTGGAAGACAGCCCCTCAGGAACACGCTTCTATAAAGTGGATGTTCAGGCTACAATGTGGTGATGATACTTCGATATAGTTTGTTGGCCCTGTTGTGTGGGCTTTGGCTCCCGGCGGAGGAGATGCTCCTGGCGTTCAGCTCGCATGCCTACTCCGGTAATGCAGAAACGGTGTGGCAGTCGCTCATGCCCGTCCAGTCAATGGGCAAACAGATGATGGATGCCGTGCCTCTGGAGATCCCGCTTCTGGATTCAGATTCAGGTCAGCCGACCGGTCTACGACTCAAGGTAACTCCACCGGAAGAGAAGCAGGAGATTGTGTCCTATCAGAGCCATACCGAAAATGCGGAGCGTCTGTTTCGGAAGAATCCCTTCAACTGGTTTGATCCCTCCCTGGCTCCGCTACGTCAGAGCTTCTCGCTGAATCCTGAAAGTGGAGCCTGGACCTTTGAGATTCTGGGCGCGGGAGAAGGGGAGAGCCTGAGTGTGGAGTGGGTGTTTGTGCGCTTTAAGGACGGGCCCCGACTGATCACACTCACCGGGCCGGATGGCCAGGACATTCTGAACAAAGCAGATGTAGGGCAATCGGGTTCCGGGCAGTATGTACAGTCCGGACCCTTCCCGGGAGGGCAACCGCTCCGCTTTACCCTGCAACCCTCCGGCAAAGGCTGGGCCTGTCTGCCCAATGCGATCCGTTTGCTGCGAAAAGATCCTTAAGGAGCTTTCGCTTCGAGGATTGTTTTCAGGCGTTTTCCGAATTCGACATTGTGCATTTCAACGGAAAATTGCTCGGATCCAGGACCCATAGACAGCAGGGGAACCATTTGATTGCTGTGACGACCATGCGAGAAACTGTAGCCCGCGGCCATTTTTTGGAGTCCCCCGGTTTCATGGTCGGATGTCACGATAAGTAAGACCTCCTCCGGCCGGCTTTTGGCAAAGCGAAGGGCGACGGCCACGGCCCGGTCAAAGGCCAGGGTTTGAGCGATGGTGAGCTCTTTGTTTTGCGCATGCCCGGCCCAATCCAGTTTGCCCTCTTCCAGCATGATGAAGATGCCTTCCTGATTGTCCAAGATTCGGAGCGCCTCATCCAGTAAGAGATCCAGCTGCAGGTCTTCGTCTTTGAGTGTGTCTGCGTCCGGAAGGGCTGCACTGGCATCCAGCCGAGGGTTGATCGCTACGACCTTGCTGCCGGGAGGCTGTTTTTTCAGAGATGCTGGTGATTGGATGAGGGCATAGCCCGCGTCGGAAAAGCGGGTCCGCCAGCGTTCCGTTCCCTCAGGCTGCAACCCCCGGATTCCACCCCCACCGAAAAAATCCACCTGGCTGTCGAAGATCTGTTCCGCAATGTTCAGATAGTTGTTTCGGCTGGCTTCATGTGCATAGAAGCAGGCCGGTGTGGCATGATCCAGACTGACGCTGCTGATGATTCCGCTTTTCCAGCCCCGTGCCTGTGCAGCATCCACAACGGTACTCAAGGGCTTTTGTTTATCCTGACCCACGGAGATGGCCCCCATATGATAGGCTTCCCCACAGGCAAGGGCGGTACCACTGGCTGCAGAATCGGTGGTATATTTTTTATGTAACCTGCAGTCCATCTGACTCCGTACCGGAAGGGCATCCATGGCCAGGGTGGCTTCCGGGTTGCTCTCCCGCAAACGATCGCGACTCATGTCCAGTTGCTGCTGTCCCAGACCGTCGCCAATGAGCAGAAGGACCACCTTTGGAGAGGACGGGGCTGCGCTTTCCGCAACAGCTTGCACCGGGAGAAAAAGCAGGGTGAGTATCAGCGAGAGCAGAGCTGGGGGGAGTACGTTCATACGAAAGACAGAATGATTGGGGGACAGAATGATGATTCAGAGACAGAATAATTGAGGGACAGAATAATTGAGGGACAGAATGATTGGGGGACAGAATGATGATTCAGAGACAGAATGATTGGGGGACAGAATGATTGAGGGCAGTATGATGATTCAGAGACAGAATGGTTGGGGGATAGAATGATTGCAGGGTGGAATGATGAGGAGTGCAGAGCTTACGAACACGCTCTCAATATCTATGAGCCACTTCGTATATCTTGATCGGTGGATTTCAGGATGCCAGATTTAAACGATGAGGAATGCATAAACCCTTCATTCTGGCAAATGGCTTGTCCCTAGCTTCCCTTGCCTATCCTGCCCCCCATCATCACTCTGTCCCTCTGCGAATAATTATTCTGTCCTCTAATCATTCTGTCCCTCTGCGAATAATTATTCTGTCCCTCTGCGAATAATT
>DIYK01000088.1:0-37993 GCA_002429005.1 Verrucomicrobia bacterium UBA6056 | reverse complement strand
CTCTGCGAATAATCATTCTGTCCTCTAATCATTCTGTTCCTCTGCGAATAATCATTCTGTCCCCTAATCATTCTGTCCCTCTGCGAATAATCATTCTGTCCCTCAATCATTCTGTCCATTAATCATCCTGCCGGGGTTGGATGGCCCGATGTAGCTTAAAAAATGCGAGCATGAGATTGTCGCCGCCGCTGATACTTTCGTAATGCGAGTGCTGGCTGCTGACTTTGGGCAGAGCGGAGGCATCTTCGAGAAAGAGCTGATATGCCTGATCCGCCAGGTCACGGGCCCGCTCTAAATATTTCGTTTTCTTCGTGCCTTCGTAGACCTGGGTCAACAAGCGAATGGGCGCGGCATAGGCTGCGGGGACCTGGACCCCTTTGCCCGGTGGATCCTCTTCCAGATAGCGGTCCGCAGCCTGTACCGCCCAGATGCGGTATTGAGCGCGTTGTTGGCTGCTGAGCTGTGGGGCCGCCGCCCGTTCCAGCATCATCAGCGCCATGTCTGCTGCGGTACCGTTCCCGTAGCCCGGACTCCAGTAACTGGTGTATCCGCTGTGTTCTTTGGAGGTATACACCTCCAGCGTATCCGCACGGATATTGGCCAGAAAGCCTTTTCCGCCGGGGGCGATGTCCTGCGTCAGGCTCAGAAATACCTCGTCGGTCTCCCTGAGCATGTTCAGCAGAGCTCCGCGTTCCGGTTGGGGCAGCAGATCCACACTCCAGGCGAGTTCGGTGGCCAACTCCAGATTGGAACTGGGCCAATAGGTGTTATGGACCTTCTGGCCCGTCCCGGCGGGGATGGCGTTGCTGCCTTCTTTCCGCCGGGAGTTGAGAAACTGGCTCACCGTTGAGATGGCCCGCAGCATGTCCCGCTTCTGTTTGGGGTCCTTGCTGTGATGATAACTGGCGGCCCAGGTGCGAATCATATTTCCACCATAGCGGGGAAAGGAGTTGCCGCTGCTTTCCACCCTGTGGGTGTCGTAGCGGCAGTGGCGGTTGAAATCGCCACTGCCCTGATCCAGAACCTGATGATTCCACAGGCCCAGGGCAAAGCGGTGCGCGGCCTCGCTTTCGAGGGCAAAGCTGCGTTCCCAAAATGGCCAGGCGTACATTTCGTGAACCTTGTTCGCATTCTTCTGGGTGGTGTGGGTATCCTGCTCCACATCCCAGGCCGTGTGTTCCCCCCAGGGCAGCAGGCCGGTTTTCGGGTGCTGAGTCTTTGAGAAAAACCAGGCGATGGCCTTGTCCGCTTCCTCGGCATAGCTTGGATTTCCGCTGTACTCGCTCAGTTCATAGAGCAATTGATACAACTCCACATCATGCAGCGGGTTCCCCGCATTCCAGGAACGGTCATGCTGACGGATCCCGTAGCGGGATAGATTGGGCAGACTCTGTTTGGGTGAAGCGAGCAATGAGGTGGGGGCGCGTTGCAGCATGGATACAAACAACGGACTCTGCACCGCTCCATAGCGGTCGCGGCCCTGCTCGCACATTTCCACTGCGTAGGCTTCGGCCCAGTCAAGAAAGCGTCCGTCATAGGGGGCGGCCTGCAGGGGGAACCCCACACGGAACAACACAAGAAGGGAAAGTAAGGGGCAGATCCGGATCATGCCAGAGAGTGTATGCTAAAGGACCTTTGAAACTCTACCCGTCTTTCAGCAGAGGGACCCGCCCATCCTGGTAAGCTTCTGCAAAGAGTCCGGGGCTGCCTTGCCGAAATCTGCGTAGTTTCCGGGAGCGGCATCCTTTAGCCTGTTAGTTTGTTCCCGAAGTCTCCTCTCCCCCTGATGTTCCTATGAAATCCATCTCTCTGCTTTATTTCGCCTCTCTACTTTGTCTGTCTCTTTCTGCGCATGCGGCGTTGATCCTGATCAACTTTGGGGAGAGCGCCTACACCGGGGACGGCGCGAACAGCTGGCAGAGCGTTGCCCTGCGGGATAACCCTACGGATCAGGGTTTCGCCAGCATCAGCAATCAGGCTCTTTTGGATACAGCAGGCAGTCTCAGCGGGATTCGTCTGAGCGTAGGTTCTGCGAATCCCGCATCCGGAACGACCGGATTTAATTCCGGAGCAGCCCAGAGCGACTTTGAAAATCCGGTTACAGGGGTTTCCTCGATTCATGACTGGTTTGATCCCGCCTCCGCCGAGCAACGGGAAAGCTTCACCCTGGGATCGGGCAATGTATGGACCTACACGCTTTCAGGTTTTGCCAGTACAGATCAGGTGAGGGTTGATTTTGTGCTGGGCCGTTCGGATAGCGGGGACCGGGATGTGGATCTGGATTTGGTAAGCGGTGCTCCGGCGGTTTCCTACTTATCCGCGGCCAATACGGCCGATCAGGTGCATTATGTGAGCACGGCCACACTGAGCGGCTCCACAAGTTATGCCTTTACGGTCACGCACAACAATGGCTCCTTTGGCAGCGGGTTGAATGCGCTTGGGGTGAATGTGACCGCGATTCCGGAACCGGGGACCTTCGGCTTGGCCGGTCTGGCATTTTTATTGATTCTGGGTCTTCGTCGCAGCTTGTTTCGTTGAGCTGCAGGTCTGCATGACATGTAGTTGCTGCAGGTCAGGGATCCTTTCAGGTCCTTGATTTTCCTTGGCTCCTGAGACCCTTTTCAGGCAGACTGTTTTTGTGAAACGTTCCACACCGGTCAGTTATCAAGGTTTTCAACACCTCTTTCTGGTGGGGCTCGGTCGGGTGGGCATCGATGCCAGCATTCGCATGGGATTGAATCAGTTTCGGGGACGCACCCATAACTGGTTTTTTCACAATCTGCATGCGGACGAGTTTTCATGGCAGGCGATGAAAGCCGGAGAGCAACCCTGTGATCTGGTGATTGGCAAGGTGTTTGATACCGAAATGGCTGAGCGGCTTAGGGATCTGGGACGGCCGGTTTTGGACTTTGGACCTCATCAGTGGAACCCCGCATGGGACACCCACCATATCGATTGGGAGCAGACTGGTCGTCGGGGGGGCGAAATCTTTCTGGAAAAGGGCTTCCGCCATGCGGCCTATTTTTCTTCGGCCATCGCTCCGGAACATGACCTGATCTGGAAGGGCTTCTCTGAATATTTGATGGGGAAGGTGGACTCACTGGTCCGGGCAGACCGTGGGCGGAAACAGATTACTCAGCTGCTGCCGGAACGGACGCTTCGTCCTTATGAAAAGACGAGTGCCTGGTTGCTCTCCCTCCCGGAACCCGCGGCGCTTTTATTGGACTCTGACCACTCTGCAGAAAATCTCTGCAGCATCGCATGGTTTAATGAAATCCGGATTCCGGAGCAGCTCAGCCTGCTCGGAATTGGCAATGACAGCCTCCTCTGTGAGAGCTGCATGCCTGCTCTTTCCAGTCTGGAACTGCCCTCGCAGAAACTGGGTTATGCGCTGGGCGAACACGCTCATGCCGTCCTGTCGGGGACAGAGCCGCAGGAGCTTCAGCGCTTTGCCCCCTCCAGAATGCTGGAGCGTCACTCCACGGAACTCACGGCCGTAGAGGATCCAATTGTGGCCCGGGCGCTAGGTATCATGCGGGAAGAGGCCTGCCAGCGGACCACGCTGGGGGAGATCATTTCCCGCCTGCCCATCAGCCCCCGCAGTTTTCACACCCATTTCACCCAGGCGATGGGGCGCTCCCCCAAAGAGGAGCTGTTCCGCATCCGGGTGGAATTGGCCCGGGAGCGGCTCCTGGATACCCGGGACACCATTTTGCACATCTCTATGGATTGCGGGTTTTCAGATACCGATTCCTTTGTCCGGATCTTTAAACGCGCCACTGGCATGACGCCCACGCAGTACCGGAAAACGCACATTCCATAAACCCGGCAACGTGACAGAATGATGAAGTGGCAGAATCATTGAGTGACAGAATGATTCTAGGACAGAATGATTTCAGGACAGAATGATTGAATGACAGAATGATTTAGGGACAGAATGATTTTGCTCAGAGAGACAGAATGATTTTGCTCAGAGAGACAGAATGATGAGGTGACCGAATGATGGGGGAGCTTGGATGAAGTTAGGACAGAATGATTTAGAAACAGAATGATGGGGGGCGACTCATATCGAGCGAAATGAGGGAGAGGTGAACGAAGCATGCGCGGGCCTGAAGGCTGTGTAGGGGCCGAGGTGGATAGGGCTCAGACACGGCGAAAACGGGATAAGCAAAACGGCGATAACTGTGCAGGGTTCAACAGCGCGTTCGATATCAAAGGTGATTTAGTTCTTAGAAAAAGACAGGTTTTAATTTGAAGGATCCTCATGATTCTGTCCCTAAATCATTCTGTCATTCAATCATTCTGTCCTGAAATCATTCTGTCTCAAATCATGCTGTCGTTAAATGCAGATGCCGGACATGTCCGGGGCAGAGGTTCCCGCCATCGGGGATGACGGCAGGCAGGCCCTGGGCCATGAGCTCCCGGCCCCGGGCCCGAACCCGTTCGATACCCTGTTCGTCGACCCCGACGAACATTGCATCTGGGTCGAGGTCGGCGAGGCGGTATTGAACCAGGTGGCTGCCCAGGCGGTAATCCCGCATGACCAGACTGACATAGGCCTCTTTGCCATCGGGCGCAGTGAACTGCCAAACGGAGAGTTCATCATCCAGCTCCGGCAACGCGGCCCGGTGGAGCCGGCCTCCCTGAACCAGGTGGCGGATCTGTTTGTAAAAGGAGATCCACATCCGGTAGCGCTCCGCTTCCTCCGGAGGCAGTTTGGACACATCACTGCCAATGCCGAGGACGCCCCGCATGGCCATGGCAAAACGGAAATCGAGACTGCAGATCCGGGAGGTTTGATGATTTTTCTCAAAGGTCACCCAGCATTCCATGGTATCCTGCGGATAGCCCAGAGTGAAGCCGTCCTGAATGGCGATACGGCAATGCGCATCGGTATTATCGCTGGTCCAGAATTGGCAATTCCGGGTCATCATGGCCGCATCCACCCGTCCCCCGCCGGAGGAGCAGCTCTGAATGTCCAGACCGGGGTAGCGTTTGAGCAGATGATCCATCAGGCCATGCAGGGCTTCCACATGCCTGCGCCAGATCTGTTCTCCGGCGAAGGACCCGGCTTCGCTGACACTGCGGTTGAGGTCCCACTTGATAAAGTCCACCGGGCATTCATCCAGAACCGCTTCCATCTGCGAACGGATGTTTTTCACCACCTCCGGATTGCCAAAGTCGAGAATGAGTTGGTTGCGTCCCTCGCTACGTTCCCGTCCGGGATAATGCTGAACCCATTCGGGGTGTTCCCGATAGAGATCCGAATCGGGGTTGACCATTTCCGGTTCAAACCAGAGACCGAATTTCATGCCCAGCGCATGCACGGCATCGGAGAGGGGTTTCAATCCATCCGGAAACACCTCGCGGCTCACTACCCAGTCCCCCAGGCCGGCACGGTCATGACGACGTCCGCCAAACCAGCCGTCATCCACCACGAACAGCTCCACCCCGAGCTCCGCGGCCTGTTTGGCCAGGTCGAGTTGCTGTTGCATGGACAGGTTAAAGTAGGCCGCTTCCCAGGAGTTGTAGAGCACTGGGCGCAATGCCTCCCGTTTCGGTTGGCTACAGTAGCGGTGATAGCGGCGGAAATTACGGGCTACGCCTTCTTCACCCTGCTCAGAGCAGCTCATCAACACCATCGGCGTGGCCAGGTGCTCTCCGGGAGCTAGGCTACGACGGCTGTCTTCGGGATGCTCACCGAGGTGAATGCGGCAGCGGTTACTATGATGCTGTTCGATATGAATGCGCCAGTGACCGGACCAGGCTAACTGGGCTCCGTAGGTCAGCCCGCTGACCCGGGAGGCCCGGCCTCTGGGTTGCAGAAGCACATAGGGTTGCAGGCCCAGGCCCGTGTTGATGCTGCGGTGCTCCAGGAGCGTAGAGCCCAGGGGCAGAGGCTGCTGTTTCCGTTGAAATTCGATCCCCCAGGCTCCGCAGAGCTGGGTCAGGTCCCATTGCCCGAAAGGGAGTTGCAGCGAGGCGGCCCAGGCATGCTTGAGCTCCAGAGTCTGCGAGCCTGTATTGCGCAGGATCAGGTAGCGTTCTATGACATCCACTTCCGGTCGAGCGCGGATACAGAGATCCACTTCCAGAGCGGAGAGCTCATCCCGGAGACTGAGGATGTGCCAGTCCCCTCCACGGAATTCGGGACTGCGTCCGTGCCGGGGAGCCCCGGCTGGGAGATGCTCCGGGTTGCCGCGGCGGTGAGCGACAAAACGCAGTGCGAGATGACGGGCGGGAAGGTAGGGTGCCTCATGCTCTGCTACCGCGGCTTCGGGTACGGATGCAAAGATAGAGGGTTCCTGCAAGGCTTCATCACCCACGCCTGTGACCTCGTCACAGCGCTGCCGATTATCCTGGCTGATCCAGTTGTTTAACAGAGGAGGGCGGGCCGTTTCCAGAATCGGCTCTTCCCCTTCGGCACAGGGAGCCCAGCCATTGAAGACCAGGCGCTGTTCCTCGCTAACGGAGCAGGCGTAAAAACTGTTGCGGGTACGGAACGAAAAAAGAGGGCTGTGCTTCATGACATATCAGTGGTGTTGCGGGGCCCAGCGTCCTTCCTGTAGGGCTCTCCAGGAATGGCAGGCTGTATCATGGCCCAGCCGTTCCATGCGGTCAAAGTAATCAGGATCCTTCAGGCGGGGATCTCCTGTCTCCTGCAGCATCTGCATGAGTTCGGCATAGAGATCCTCCCGGATCTCCACAAATTCAGCCTGTTCTGCCAGGTTTTCCATGCAGTGAGGATCCTGTTGGATATCGAACAGTTCGAATTGTGGCCGTTTAGCGAAGGCGAGTTCATAGTAGCGGCTTTCGCCCTGTTCCTTCAGCTCCAGAATATGCTCCTTGGTGGGAGAGCTGTCACAGTTTGGATACCCGGTTTCCGGATTGCCCACCGGCCAGCGTTCCGGGGCGAAGTTCACCGAGAGCAGGAACTGGGGCGTGCGGATGCAGCGCACCGGATAGCCAATGTCGTGTTCCCGGCCAAGGTCATGCTGCTCGCGACCCATAAAAGCCCGATCGCGCTGGGGGTCAATCCTTCCGGATTCGCTGGAACGCAAGAGCGGCAGCAAGCTTCGACCACTGTGGTCCTCCCGTGGCGGCAATCCGGCTAGTTCCAAATAGGTAGGGGCCAGATCCACAAAGGCACAGAGATCCTCCACTTCGCGTCCTCCCGGAATGCCGGCCGGCCAATGCGCGACACAGGGCAGACGGAAATCATGATCATACATCTGCCCTTTGACCCGGGGGAAGGGGCAGCCATTATCCGAAGTGACCACAATGAGAGTATTTTCCAGTTCGCCCCGTCGTTCCAGTTCCTGAACCATGTGACCGAGTTGCCTGTCGAACCATTCTACTTCGTTAGCATAATCGAGCATGTCCCGCCGCACGATGTCATCATCGGGCCAGAACTCCGGAACCTGATCAATCTCTTCTGTGCGTTTTCCGGCCCGGGCGCCTTCATCCCGCGAGTAGGGACGGTGGGGTTCCCAGCACCCATACCAAAAGCAGAAAGGCTGATCGCCCTCGCGGGCTTCGAGAAAGTCGATGAAGTTGCCGGCATAATCACAGCCACTGATGCAGGTTTCCTCCGGCGGATCGAAGCCCCGTTCCTGATAGGCAGGTCCTGCGGGGTTGCGGGTCCAGCCGTTCCGTTCCAGGTCTCCCGGCCCCCAGCCTTTTCCGGTGAAGCCGACATGATAGCCGGAAGCCTCCAGGGCATCAGGGTACACCTTGAGAAACTCCGGCCCGGGAAGAATGCACTGATGATTGCAGGCTTCTTCCAACTGCCAGGGATGTTTTCCGGAAAGCATGCAGGCCCGGGAGGGGGCACACTTGGGGTTGGGGCTGAACATATTTCGGAAGAGGAGGCCATTCGCTGCAAGGGAATCGATGCAGGGGGTCTTGACCCAGGGATGGCCGTAGCAGCCGAAATGAGAAGCGTCGTCGGCCAACGCGAACAGGATGTTGGGGCGGGGTTTCATGGACAGAATGATTTAGGGACAGAATGATTGGGGAGGCTGGATGAAATTTGGACAGAATGATTTGGGGACAGAATGATGGGGGAGGCTGGATGAAATTTGGACAGAATGATTTAGGGACAGAATGATGGGGGAGGCTGGGTGAAATTTGGACAGAATGATTTAGTGACAGAATGATTGGGGAGGTGGATGAAATTTGGACAGAATGATTTAGTGACAGAATGATTGGGGAGGTTGGGTGAAATTTGGACAGAATAATTTAGGGACAGAATGATGGGGGAGGTGGATGAAATTTGGACAGAATGATTTAGTGACAGAATGATGGGGGAGGTTGGATGAAATTAGGACAGAATGATTTAGGGACAGAATGATTGGGGAGGTGGATGAAATTAGGACAGAATGATTTAGGGACAGACTGATTGGGGAGGTTGGGTGAAATTAGGACAGAATGATTTAGGGACAGAATGATGGGGAAGGTGGATGAAATTGGGACAGAATGATTTGGAGACAGAATGATAGTGGGGGAGAATGAGGTTGGTGAGGCTGAGAAAATGAGGAGCTGTCGAGAAGTGAATTTACTCTATAGAATTGAGTTCTGGGGGAAGAGGGCGAATCTGTGACAGGTGAGGGTGAATCTGTGATTTGGACAGCCTTAGGCGGAAAAGAGGCTTTGGAAGTGGAGTTGAGTTCCGTTTAGGTTCAACCAATGTATCTTGGGGCAGGGGAATCGGTTAAACCATTTTCGGAGCTGTTGCTCATAGGCCTTGTGCCGTGTTCGTTGTGTGGAAAAATGAAAGAGACTCCCATCTGGAAATTGGGGGACCAGAAGCTGATATGGGTTACGACCGGGTTGGCTAGGTGAAAGCTCCTGCATAACCAGTTCCGGGCAAAGTTGAACGAGTGCATCCCGGTAAAGACTCTGTTTTAGCCCGGCACCCCAGTCTGATAACAGTGCCAAGGCCAGATCGTGGAGAGAGTCATTCCAGCGTTCAGAGTCCCAGCTGTCAGTGCATGACTTCATGCAACGTCGCTCTTCTCGGGTCCACGTACTGGAGACATATTGGCTTTCCACAGAAAAGGGGGGGGAAATTGATCAGTTTGTCATAGGGGAGATCGCTTAGAAATACATAGTGCAATACCTGCTCCTGGTGCTGGCTACGAAGGCTGGCTTCTGCCTTGGTTTCATAAATCACCCCCTCTTTGACGAGCAGGTCACACGCATATCTGCGTTGAAAGCTGTCAAAGCTCACATTGAACGAAACCTGCATGTCTGCTTGGATACCTCTACGGGTCAGTAATTCATGTAGCTCCAGAAGGTACACTTTCTCCTTATGGAGATTCCCGAGCTGGTTGTGAACCTCAAAACAACCACCCATGACTGCATAATCAATATCGCGAAACAACGCGTCCTCAGGAGGCTGGAGAGTTCTGCTGCAGGAGATCGGCATAAGACCAGTCCACAGGAAAGCGGAATATAAATCAATAAACATATGTATATAAATTGATGCTGTTCAACTACCCTAACCTTCTTCTTCCTTTGATCTTTCTGTCCCCCCCCAGCATACTAATTCTCTCTCTCCGAGCATAATCATTCTGTCGACCCATCATTCTGTCTCGCTGAGCATAATTATTCTGTCGAGCAATCATTCTGTCCCGCTAAAGATCATCATCCTGTCCGGATATCGAGGTTCCGCAACCTTACATCTGTCCGGATCATGCAACGGATGCCCATCACCCCGCTGTGAAGGGTGGGTCCTTTGCCGCTGTGTGCGTCATCCCGGCCCTCCAGAACCAACTCGCCATTGACGGCGCCTTTGAAATGGGGCCCCCGCTGCACAAATTCGATCCGGTTCCATTCCCCAAAGCGGAAGGGGCTGGAGGCGATGCCGCCGGCCATGACGATCTCCCAGGGCCATTTGACGATGGCATGGCTGGGAACGTCGTTGCGCACGTCATCCATCTCCCGGAAAAATTCCCAGTGGTACATGCGGATGTCTGAACTGTGAATACTCTTCATGGATCCATCCTGTCGCAGGGGATAATCCTCGAGAAAATGTTCTCCCTGCATGCCGCTGGCGCGGGGGATAAGGATGCTCAGCCCCCCATGTTCCAGGGGCATGAATTCATAGGCAATGTAGAGATCTCCCTGAAACATCTCCCGGCTCCACAAATACATCTGCTTGAGGTCATTTCCCTCCCGTTTATGGAAGGGCTCCTCCTGGGGTGTACGGATCCGCAAGCCCTCCGCATCCCAGCTCAGAGCCTCCGGACAGCCCTGAAGGATGAAGTGTTCGGCCTGAGCGGGATCGCAGAGATCCAGCTTCAATGCTTTTTGCCATTCTTCGGTTCCCAGCCGGAGATCTTCCTGCGGATTGCCTTCCCCAGTCAGCGCCCGGAGCAACTCCCTATCCAGCAGCGCATTTTCTTCCGGGGCTTCCGCGGCGTAGGCTCTGGCAATCTCTTCTTCGTCCATTGGCGCAGAAAAACTTTGTAGAGATCCATAGGCGATTTGCGGACTGCGTAAAAAGAGACTGGGGCCTATCGGATCCCAAGAGGCCGCACGCCGGGCATGCTGATTGGAGCGTCCGGCGAGAATACCATTCAGGAAGAGCGCATGATAGCTGCGCTCATGATCCCAGGCCACATCCAGACGATACCAGTGATCTGCATGCAGGCCTTCGATCCAACCCTCGATCATGAATTTCCGCTCCGGCCAATGCATGTCCGGGAAGTGACGTCCTTTCGCGTATTTGACCACAAAGGGATGGCCCCAGCTGGGTTGCCAAGTCACGGCAAAGTTCGCAGGATCCGGCTGTGCATCCTCCCTCCGGTCTGTGATCAGGGGAACGGTATGCCCGATACCATTGGATTCCATGCTGCGCCAGATAATGGGATGCTGGGACAGATCCTCCATGGGATGAAACCACAGGGTGAGGTGGCCCTGGGTCTGGGTCAGCTGGTGCTCTGTGAGTTCCAGGTAGGTGTGAGTGCTCAGGCAACGCAGTGCTTCCCGGCCCTGCAAATTGAGAGCTTCGGCCTTCCCGTGTGCAATCAACGAATCCAAAGAGGGGGCAATCGTGTTCATCACGGTATGCTAGCCAGTCCTTGTAGAGGGGACCAGTGCAATATCCGCAGAGGAGCCCCCGGGATTGTGCATCGTTGGCCCCTCTTTTGAGCGGTCAGTAAAAATGGATCCGGTTCCGGGTGGTGTTTTTGCGGATTCTTCATACTTCCATGCTGTTATGAATCCGATTTCTGTCTCCTCTCCGAAACTTCTTCTCGAAATAGACCCTCAGAACGGCCGCTGGTTATCTCTGCGAGGTGGAAAGACCCAGCGTAGCTGGTTGGCTGCAGACTCTGACTGCGGGTTTCCTTTTGTGGCGGGTACAGGAGAAGTTCCTTGTGGGCATCCGATCGCCCTGAGTTACGGGAATGGGGCCACCAGTCTAGAGGGGCGCAGTGAGCGAGGTGGCATTTCGTTGCAGCTGCAATGTGAAGGCGATGCGCTGGTGGCCGAGCTGACCCTGCCGCCCCGCCGGGGCCCCCGGAGTGGTCTCATTCTGGACTTGGATCATCTGGACCGGGGAGATGGCGATGATCCGGAGCGGAATATCCACGACACGCTTATGCCGGTGATGATGGAAAGCGCAGATGACTTGTCCTGGGCTTGGGTGGCTTGGCAACGTGCAGAGGATGACTTCCTGATCACGGCTGTGGATGGCCCCTCTGCAGGGTGGTTCATTCGCTACAGTTACGCAGGTCACCGCATGGATGGGTTTCAGTTGCTGGCCCGAGCTGATGATGTGTTGGCCACCGGCTGGCCGGATGGCCGCCTTCCTGCGCCGGACCGGCTGCGTGTGAAACTGAGCCTGGCCGAAAGCCGGGAGGAGGTCCTGGAGGAGGCTCACCGATTATTGGCCCTGTGCTCAGCCAATCCGGTCAGCAGCTCCGTGGTGAAGGGCGGGAGCATTGCCCTCGCTCAGGCCTGTGATCTGACCTGGGTGCAGCCCTCAGGAGAATCGGTGAAGATGTCCTCTGTTTCAGAGCTGCCCGCAACGCAGCCTGGGCAGCATCGCTTGCTCTGTCGTTCCGCCGCAGGTCGCGTCCACGAAAGCCGGGTCCTGGTTCTGGGGGACTGGGAGGCGCTACGGTTGAAGGCCCTGACAACACATCGGGAACGATACCAGCTCCCCCGGGGGGCTTTTGCCCGCTGCCTCAATGCAGAACAGCAGCCGGAAGGCCGGAACTTTGGCGGCAACCACTTTGGGAATCCGGATGAAAGCGGCAGCTGTAGAACCGGAGAATTCGGAGGCTTTGGGGCTTGGGCGCAGCTGCTCATGCTTCGGGAGGGCCGGGGGGACGAGGAGATGGCTCGCTCGGTTCGGGCTTACTTCGATTGGATGTGCAACGTCGGCCGGGAAGAAAATCCGGGGCCGGGAACTCTCTGCTTTCAGCCGCACAGCTACGAGGGACGGGACTACAGCCCCTATCATTTCTATCAGGAAATCTGTTATGCCCAGCACGAATCCTGGCTGATTGGTCAGCTTGCTGATGCCGTAGATTACGGTTGGGAGGAGCTACTGAAGCATTTGCAGGGGCTCTGTGAGCACTATCTGCTCGATCATATCGATGCATCCGGTGTGATTTGGAACCAGAACTGGGTGCACGAAACTCCGGTGGATTACAGCACGGTGGACTGTCCGATGATCCACTTATTGCGTGCAGCCGAGGTGCTGCAGGAGCGGGATGCCGATCTATCCAAGCGGCTCTATCGGGTGTGCCGTCAACAGGCGGAGCATTTGCTCAATCGCGGTTTTGATTTTCCCACCGAAGGCGAACCCTGCACCGAAGACGGATCCATTGCCTGTCAGGCTTGGGGGCTGGCCCGGGCCTACAACGAATTGGCTGACCCGGACCCCGCCTGGTTGAAGCTCGCTCAGGACTTAATGAGCTACCACAGCAAGCTCGAACTCAGTGGTCAGGATGTACGGGTGGATGGTTCGAGCCTGCGTTTCTGGGAAACCATGTATGAAACAGAGGAGTGGGGCCCCAGTATCAATGCTGGTCATGGCTGGACGCTGTGGAGTGCCTTTGCCCGTCTGGAACTCTTCCGCGCAACCCGGGATTTTGAGGATCTCTGGCAGCTGTGGCGCCACAGTATGTGCGTCGCTTCCCGCCAACAGGAAAACGGACTCTTCCCGCCCTGTTTTACTCCCGACCCCATACCCTCACTTCCTCACGATGATGCCTGGGGCGATCCCGGGAAACGCTATGAGGCCCGCACCAGCAGCGCGGTGGCCGGCCTCCGCTATCCCGAAGGCTCCTCCATGAGTGGCATGTTTCTTTGGCTACTCTATCCCCGTATCTGGTCTCATACCTACGGCTATGATCCGAAAAGCGGTCGCCTCATTAACGCAGTTCTTGTAGATGGAAGGGTCGTTCCGCACTGCAGTTCCGATACCCCCCAGCTGATTCAACCCCATGATGCCATCAACAGCTGATCAGCCGAGCTCTTCATCCCTCTGACCCTAATCATTCTGTTGCTCTCGTTCTGCGGAAAGGGTAGGATTCGGCATGAAGCATTTTGTCGGGTTTGAACGCATCGGACTCTTTGGCATGTCACATGCCGGGCTGGATGAAAAATTCCGCTTAGGCCTGCTTCAATACCGGGGAAAGGTCCGGCACTGGTTTTTTCATGAAATCGGTCATGCGGTAGATGAGGTACTCCATCGACTGGGGGAACATACGGCGCAGCGCTGCACCGCGTTTATCGGACACGTCGGATCTGAAGCCGTGGCGGAGGCCTTACGGGCTACGGGAAAACCGGTTCTGAACATTGCCGGAAGTTTGGATGTCCCGGAGTGGGCTGGTTCCGGCTTGGATTATGAAGCCATGGGTCGGATGGCGGCGGAGTATTTTAGTGATGCAGGGTTCCGTCACTTCCTTTATGTGCCTGGATTTGACACAGAATCTGATTCCCTAAAACAACAGGGCTTTACTCAAGAGCTCCTTCGTCGCGGTCATGAGTCGGTATGGTCCATGCGCGTGGGTTTATCGAAAGAAATTACCTGTCATGCACCTCTTGCCAAACGGATGCATCTGGGGTCCGTGACCGAATGGCTGCATGATTCCCCCAAGCCGCTGGCTATTTTCTCTGGAACGGATGAACGAGCCCGCGAGCTCATGGATTTTGCGCATTTTCGAGGCCTGCAAATCCCCGAACAAATCGCTTTTCTTGGCTGCGATAATACAGAAACCCTATGTGAAATGATGCTGGTTCCCCTCTCCAGTATCGCGGTACCTGCTCAGCGGGTGGGTTGGTTGGCTGCACAACAGATTGAAGCACAGCTTCAGGGAGAAGCCCTTCCTCAGCCTCAGCGTCTTCCCCCGGAGCGGGTGGTGGTGCGGACTTCTTCGGATTTGGTTGCGCTGGATGATCCCGTGGTGGCAGATGCGGTGGCGCTAATGCGTCTGCATGCCCATGAGCGGATTACCATTGCCGAGATCACTGAACAGCTTCCGGTAAGCCGGCGACGCTTCAGCGAACGCTTTCGTGAGGTCATTGGCCGAAGTCCCCGGGAAGAGCTCACCCGAATCCGGGTACGCCTGGCAAAGGATCGTTTATTGGATACAGATCAAACGATGTTCCATATTGCCATGGACTGTGGCTTTGCCGATAGCGAAAGTATGGCCCGCGAATTTAAACGCTGGGAGGGACTCACGCCAAATGCCTACCGAAAACAGCATCGGATGTAGAGAGGATGCAGGCGGCTTGGGTTGATGAGTCCGGGCCGGGACGGCCCGCGTCCAGCTGCAATCGGCGTTACCTCATCCCACTGTCATGCAAGGCGCGTGAATCTTATTCTGCCGCAGCCGGAGCTTTCAGCATTTCCGCCACGCCCTCTTCAGCTTCGGCGAGGCCTTGGAGAAGTTTCTCTTCGAAATCGCCCTCGTCCAGAACCAGCCCGATACGAAAATACCCGGCTGCCTCCACGAAGCGCTTCATGTGCAAGGTGACCTGCCCCAGATGTAACAGAATTTCGGATTGGTCCGGTTCTATTTCCGCAGCGGACTCCAGCAATCGCAAAGCCTCTTCGTTATTTCCCTGGCGGAAGTATACCCAGGCGAGCGTGTCCAGATAGGAACCATTTTGGGGTTCCAGTTCTAAAGCCCGTTCTACGTAGTTCAGGGCTTTATCGAGCTCAATTCCTTTGTCCGCCCACATGTAGGCCAGGTAATTCAAGGCTTGATGATGTTGGGGGTTTTCCCGAATAATTTTTTCAAAGCGCTCTACAGCTGCATCGAACTCGCCGCTGCGTTCCAGACTGTTGGCGACATCAAAATCAAAACGGGCGTCGAGCCATTGATCTCCCTCGCCGGCATCCTCTGCCAAGGCTTCTGCTCTTCGAAAGGCTTCCAGGGCCTTTTTATGCTCCTGCATGTAATTCAGGCTCCGCCCCAGCAGTAACTCGACGATGGCGGCATCGGGACGGCGGTCGCTCAAATCCACCAATGCTTCAGCGAGGCGCTGTTCGCCTTGGCGCACAGCGGCATCATCCAATTGGCCATCTTCACGGAAAAGTGAAGCAAGATGAGAGCGCCAGACATCTTCCAGGATCGCAGGTTCGAGCTCCATCAAGTCTACCAGGCTATCCACGGCATCGCTGAGCTCGCCTGCCTGCAACTGGCTGTTGGCCAACCCGCGCAAGTGGTAGAGTGGGTTCTCCAACTCAAGACCTTCCCGAGTCCGCTTTTCCACTGCCTCAAAACGAGCCAGGGCATCATCCGGCCGGCCCAAGAGCAAGTAGAGGTGGCCGGCCAGCAATTGAAAACGGATGTCCTCAGGATATTTCTCCAACAGACCTTGCAGTTCTCCCAAGGCCCGGGCCGGACGGCCGAGTTGAGCGAGGAGAAGAATACGCTGACGCTGTGCAGCTAAATCTTCAGGATACAGTTCCACCAGACGGCGGAAATGGAGCAAGGCCGCTTCCGGTCGGTCGGAAATCTCATCGAGGGTTCCGGACAGGTAGAGAAGCAGCGCATCATCCGGCTCTTCTTTGAGTCGGGTTTCCAGCATGAGGGGAATGATTCCCGGAGGCTGAACGGTGCGGGCTAATTGATTGAGAATCGCGGCGCGGAGCTCGGCAGAGCCTCCAGCGGCCCGGTCCAGTTCCTGTAAGGGGATGAATAGCTCTTCAAGCTCTCCATTCTGCACACGCAGACCGGCTGAGAGAAAGGCAAAGGAAGCTTCCTCCGGAAAACGGAGCCGGATGTCATCTACCTTTTCCAACAAAGCGCTTCGGAAAGCAGCCTGTTCCGCTTCCGGGAGTGAGCGGAGACGCTGCAACTGGATCTGAGTGATCAGTCGAGCGCTTTGCATAGGGTTTTCTACCGCATCCAAGGCAGCTTCGAGCATGTGGACCGCTTCATCCTGGCGTTGCAGTCGTACCAAATTGGCGGCGCTTTGCAGGTAGGGGGCTTCGGTACTGGGATCCAGATCGATGACCCGTTGCAAAAAGGGCAGGGCCTCTTCGCTTTTTCCCAGCGTGTTCCGGATCCGGGCAGCCCAGAGCAAAGCCCGGGGATTGTCCGGTTCCAATTCGACCAGACTGTCTACCAGCAACTGGGCATCTTCGGCCCGACCTGCACGAATCAGTCGTTCGGATGTGATGGTGACCAGGGTATCGTTCCCAGGGTCGCGTTTGACGGCTTCGCTGAAGGCCTGCAGGGCTTGTTCAGGTTGCTGCCGCATTTCGAAGCCCAGACCCAGACTGAACCAGGCCATGGCTTCTGCAAAGTCTATTTCCACGGCCTCACCCTGCTCTGGCGGCTGCATAGAAAGCGGGGCCGCAGAATCCTCGGGAAGGGGTAGTGTAGACACACAGGAGCACAAACCCAGGAGCAGTCCTGCGCTTGTGCTCAGAATCCGGAGCCGAGGCCCATGGGTCGGGGCTCCAGTATTCAACTCTGTGTTATGAAAAGGCAAAGGGTGCCTTATTTCTTCTTGTGCCGGTCCTTGCGAGAGCGCTTACGACGCTTGTGCTTGGACATTTTTTTCCGGCGCTGTTTCTTGATAGAGCCCATAATGTTGTCCTTGGCAGAGTTGCTTTGGTGTTAAGAGAGGGAACAAAGGATGAACCGAAAACCGGATCAGGGGATCATTTTGTTCAGCGAGAGTTCAATAATGCCCTCGGCTCCGGCGGCCTTGAGCTGCGGGATAATTTCCCGGACGATTTGTTGTTCTACCACGGTTTCCACCGAATGCCACCCTGCTTCAGAAAGCGAGTTGACGGTAGGGGCGTGGAGGGATGGGAGAATGGATACGACCTCTTCCAAGCCGGCATCCTGCACATTCAGCTTCAGCAAAACCTTCCGCTCAGCGGCCAGCGCGCCATTGAGAAGCATGGCAATCTGCTCCAATTTGGCGCGTTTCCCTTCATCCGCCCAAGCGGCGTGGCTGCAGATGAGCTGGGTTTTGGACTCCAGAATGGTGTCGAGAATGCGGAGATTGTTGGCGCGAAGCGAGTTTCCGGTTTCGGTCAGCTCTACAATGGCGTCTACCAATTCAGGAGCTTTGACCTCGGTCGCACCCCAGGAAAACTCAATGTCCGCGTTCACGCCATGTGTGTCTAAATAACTCTGGGCAATACCCACCGCTTCGGTGGCAATTCGTTTGCCTTCCAGATCCTTCGCACTGTGAATGTCGGAGTGTTCCGGAACGGCCACAACCCAGCGAACCGGATTCCGGCCCTGTTTGGCGTAGTTCAATTCACATACGTTATGGACATCCGATTTGTTCTCAACAATCCAATCATGACCGGTCATGCCGGCATCGAGCATTCCAAGTTCGACATAACGGCTCATCTCCTGCGCACGAAGCAGGCGGATGTCCAAGCTGTCATCGTCCACCCGGGGCAGATAGCTGCGGGAGCTGGAACGAATGTTGAAACCCGCCTTGGCGAATAGCTCATAGGTGGATTTTTCCAGACTTCCTTTGGGCAGACCCAGGATCACTTTGCTGTTGGTTTCTGACATGAGAAAGGGGGGATATACGTTGAGAAAGGCCGCAAACTATAGGTGGCCATGGAGATACTGTCCAGTGAAATCGGGGAAAAAGCCCCTTTTTGGCGTGACCATGCTGTGGTTTTTGGCATAGTGCCGCGCCGCATCCTCCTAGCGATGCATCAACCCTTTACTGAATTTACCTTCCTATGAAACGTTCTCATACCTGCGGCGCCCTGACGGCCGAATCTGTTGACGCAGAAGTTATTCTCTGCGGTTGGGTGGATACCCTCCGTGATCACGGCGGTATCCTGTTCATTGATTTACGGGACCGCTACGGTCTTACGCAGATTGTCTGTGATCCGGACGATTCCGTGGAATCTGCCGAAACGGCCAAACGCTGTCGCTCCGAATATGTGCTGCAGGTGAAGGGCAAAGTGCGTGCCCGTCCTGCGGATATGGTGAATGAGAAACTGAGTACCGGTGCCATTGAAGTGGTGGCGACCTCGGTGGAGGTGCTCAACGAGAGTTTGACCCCTCCCTTTCCCTTGGAAGAGGCCAAAGCGGCTCAGGTTTCCGAAGAGCTCCGCATGGAAAGCCGTTACCTGGATCTCCGCCGCCCCTCCATGCAGCAGCGTTTGCGTCTGCGCCATAAAATGGCCATGGCCATTCGCAGTCACATGGATTCGTTGGAGTTCGTGGAAGTGGAAACGCCGATTCTCACCAAAAGTACTCCTGAAGGTGCCCGGGACTACCTGGTCCCCAACCGCGTGACTCCGGGAACCTTCTATGCCTTGCCTCAGGCTCCGCAGCAGTACAAACAGCTGTTGATGGTGGGGGGGATGGACCGCTATTTCCAGATGGCCCGCTGCTTCCGCGATGAAGATTTGCGTGCGGACCGTCAGCCGGAATTCACTCAGATCGACGTGGAAATGAGCTTCGTGGAAGCAGAGGACCTGTATCAGGTCGTTGATGGTCTGCTGGCTGAGGTTATGGATGCCTCCGGTCATGGCCGTCCTGAGCTCCCGCTGCCCCGGATGAGCTGGCATGACGCCATGGAACGTTTTGGTTCGGATAAACCCGACCTTCGCTTTGATTGGGAATTGAAAGATCTGGGTGAGGTTTTCGCCAACACCGGTTTCAAAGTGTTCGCCAACGTGCTGAAACAGGGCGGGGTGATCAAAGCTCTCAACGCCAAAGCTCAGGCAGGCGTCACCATTAAACAGGTGGACGAATGGACCGAATTGGCCAAACGCCATGGCATGGGCGGTCTCGCGTACATCCGCGTTCAGGAGGATGGCAGCTGGAAATCCCCGATCGTCAAATTCTTCTCCGATGAGGAGAGCGATGCCCTGCGTGAGGCTCTGAACATTGAACCGGGTGACTTGATCCTCTTTGCGGCGGCCCCTTGGTTGCAGGCCAGTGAGTTTCTCGGCAAACTCCGGGTGGAAGCCGCTAGCTCTGCTGGCGCTATACCTGAAGGGGAGTTCCGTTTTACCTGGGTAACCGAATTCCCGCTGTTCGAGACCAATGATGCGGGCCGTCTGGTGCCCATGCATCACCCCTTCACTTCCGTGCTGCCTGAGGATGAGGCGCTGCTGGAATCGGATCCGGGTGCAGCCCGGGCTGTGGCATATGATATTGTGCTCAACGGGGTGGAGCTGGGTTCAGGATCTATCCGAATTCATGATCCGGAGCTGCAGGCGAAAATGTTCGATCTGCTCAAGATCAGCGAAGAAGAAAAGCAAAGCCGTTTCGGTCACCTGCTCAAAGCTCTGGCCTATGGCGCTCCTCCTCACGGGGGCATTGCCCTTGGGTTTGACCGGCTCTCCTTGCTCATGGCCGGCGGGGATACCATTCGCGATCTCATTGCGTTCCCCAAGAACCACAAAGGCATCGACCTGATGATGGAAGCTCCTTCCACTGTGGATGCCAAACAGCTGCACGACGTACACATTCAGCTCGATCTGCCTCAGGTTGCTGCTGAGGAGGAGTAAGTCTCCTCGCCCCTTTCGCCTGATTTCTTCCCACTCCCTCTGGAAAACAGCCCTTATGTCCACCAAATTGATCTACACTCTGACTGATGAAGCGCCGGCTCTGGCGACCTATTCCTTCCTGCCCATCATCCGCCGCTTCGCCTCGCCGCTGGGGATTGATGTGGAACTGCGTGATCTCTCCCTCGCTGGCCGCATTCTTGCCGTCTTTCCTGAATATCTGAATGACGACCAAAAAGTGGGCGATGCTCTGGCAGAATTGGGCGCGTTGACTCAGGATCCTTCCGCCAACATGATCAAACTGCCGAACATTTCTGCGTCCCTTCCGCAGTTGCAGGCCGCGATTGCTGAACTTCAGGGGAAAGGTTATGCTCTTCCGGATTATCCGGCGGATCCTTCCAGTGATGAGGAGAACGACATTCGTTCCCGCTATGACAAGGTCAAGGGTTCTGCCGTGAACCCGGTGCTGCGGGAAGGGAACTCCGATCGCCGTGCTCCGGCTGCGGTTAAAGCCTATGCGAAATCTCATCCTCACCGTATGGGGACCTGGACGCAGGACAGTCGCACCCGTGTGGCAACCATGAGTGAAGGGGATTTCCGCAACAGTGAGCAGAGCGTAACTCTGAGTGAGGCTGCTTCGGTGAATATCGAGCATGTGGCGGCGGATGGTTCTGTGACTCTGTTAAAAGAGGGGCTTGCGCTGCAGGCCGGTGAAATCCTGGATGCGTCCCGGATGGATCGGGAAGCGTTGCTCCGCTTCCTGTCTGAGCAACTGACTGCAGCTGAGCAGGAAGATGTCCTCTTCTCTTATCACTTGAAAGCCACCATGATGAAGGTCTCGGACCCGATTCTGTTCGGCCATGGCCTGCGTGCCTATCTGGGTGAGCTCGCTGCCGAACTTGAGGCGGAGGGCTACAACCTGAACAATGGTTTGGGCGAAGTCATGGCGAAACTGCCGGAAGGCGAACTGCGCAACAAGCTTGGCGCCCGCCTGGAGCAGGGCCCCCGCCTGGCCATGGTGAACTCTGATAAAGGGATCACCAACCTGCATGTGCCCAGCGATGTGATTATTGACGCCTCCATGCCGGCCATGATTCGCGAAGGCGGAAAAATGTGGAACGCTGAAGGCAAAACCGAAGACACCCTGGCCGTCATTCCAGACAGTTCCTACGCTGGAGTGTACCAGGCCGTCATTGAGCATTGCCGGGAGCATGGCGCTCTGGATCCGGTGAGCTTGGGTTCCGTGCAGAACATTGGTCTGATGGCTAAAAAGGCGGAAGAATACGGTTCTCACGATAAGACTTTTGAGGTGGAAGCCGATGGAGTGATCCGCGTGCAGCAGGGAGAGAACACCTTGCTGGAACATTCGGTCAAGGCAGGTGACATTTGGCGAGCGTGTCAGACCAAAGATGCTTCGGTACGCGACTGGGTGCAGCTGGCCTTGCGTCGTGCCCGTGCCACTGGATTCCCCACTGTGTTCTGGTTGGATGAAAGCCGTGCACACGATGCCGAGCTGCTGAAAAAGGTGAACGAGGTTCTGGCAGCGGAAGATACCGAAGGTCTGGACCTTCATGTTCTCGCTCCTACGGAAGCCTGCCGCTTCTCCTTGGACTGCATTGTTGCCGGGAAAGACTGTATTTCGGTGACGGGCAATGTGCTTCGTGACTATCTCACCGACCTGTTCCCCATTCTCGAAGTGGGGACTTCCGCCAAAATGCTCTCGATTGTGCCCTTGATGGCGGGTGGCGGTTTGTTTGAGACCGGGGCAGGTGGTTCTGCTCCCAAACACGTGCAGCAGTTCGTAGCTGAAAACTATCTGCGTTGGGATTCCTTGGGTGAATTCCTCGCTCTGGCCGTTTCTCTGGAGCAGTTGGCTGAACAGGGTGCAGGTGCAAAAGCAGCTCTCCTCGGAAAATGTCTGGATGAAGCAACGGGTCGTTTGCTGGAGGAAGATAAGTCTCCCACACGCCGCTTGGGTGGTATCGATAACCGGGGTAGCCACGTGTATCTGGCTCTGTTCTGGGCAGAGGCACTGGCCGCTCAACAAGAAGATGCTGAATTGGCTGCTCAGTTTGCTCCCTTGGCTCAAGCCCTTCGTGAACAGGAAGATCAGATTGTTGCAGAGCTACTTGCTGTGCAGGGATCCTCTGTCGAATTGGGAGGCTATTACTCACCCAATCCGGAACTGGCGGATGTTGCCATGCGTCCAAGTGCCACCTTTAATGAAATTTTGCAAAAATGAGCAATTTAGGGGAGCCTATATTTCGCGGAACTGAGAAGCTTGTTAATAACTTTCGGAAAAAAACTTGTGAATAAGGTTTTAGGGTTTACTCTTGCGAACATCCAAGCCCTTTTCTCTGAAAGATTTAACTGCATGAAAATCAAAAGCTCTGTTTTCCGAAATGTCGTCCCCCTGAGTGCGTCAGCTCTGTTGTTGTTGATTGTGGGATGTGATATCTCCAGTAGCTCCACCTCCGACATCCTTTCTGCAGCGGATGAAGCTGATCTGCAGGAGGCGCTGACCGAGTTGAACGCCACGCCGGATACCTCCGGAAGCACAGAGACCCCTGCTGCAGACACGGCCAGCAGTTCTACGAGCAGCAGCACAACCAGTACCCCTGCGGCGCAGGCCCCCACCACCGCGGTGGCTGCCGTTCCGGTCAATGGTAGTGAATCTTTTTTCCGTGGGGTTCGCTTCCGTCGTAGTGACCCTGCCGCCCCAAATGCCCGGGTGACCAAGAGCCTGAGCAATGTGTCTACCTCCAGTCGTGGGGTGACCTTCACCATGTCGGATATCAGTGACTGGCCACAGACCGGACCTGCACGCGGTTTGTATGGAGTGATGATGCTGGCTGTCTTCCGGAATGGTGCCTGGGAAGGTGGTAAATTTGACCATGTCCGTAGCAACACCACCTTCCGGAATTTCAACAACGTAGGTGGATATCTGCCGGTTCAGCCGGTTTCCGGCGAACCCGTTCGCTTCTGGCTGACCAACTATAGCGGCACTGAAGCGTCGAATTTCGTTGAAACAACTTGGCCCTAAGGGTACGTGGGCTGATTCTTAGGAGTATCAGCCCATGAAACGTTCCATTTTTATATCCTCTTTTTGCGTCCTTCTTCTATTGGTATTTGCTTCTTGCGATAGCGGGGGAGGCGGTGACGGTGGTGCCAGCACTCCGAAAACGGTTTTGGTGTTGGGGGACAGTATCTCAGGTGAAGTCAACTTCTCCGGTGTTCCCCCTTGGCCGGAACTGCTACGCGCGGACCGTCCGGTGTGGAACATCGTAAATTCCTCCCGCGGAGGAGACACTTCGGCCAACGGTGTTTCTAAGATTTCCAATGAGATTGCCCGTCACAACCCTTCAGACGTAGTCATTTTCTATGGCTCCAATGATGCGATTCAGGGACGTCAGCGAAACTATGAGAACAATCTGCGCACGATGGTTGGTGCGGCTAAGGCCTCTGGCGCAGATGTGATCATCGTTACTCCTCCCTACATGTATGAGTCCCGTTCGATCTTTAACGGGAATATTGATTTTATTGTGGATGCTGCCCGGAGAGTGGCCTCGGAAACCGGATCCCGGATTGCCAATGTGAATGGGGAAACTGCGAATGCTCCCGAATTGTTCCCGGATGGTCTTCATCCGAACTTGGACGGCCAGAACATCTGCATGGTCACCATCCGCGAAAAGATTTAATTCACCTTCAGCGCTGAAGCGCGGCCACCCCGAGGATCTCCTCTGATGAGTTTTGTTGCGGATACGCACGTGCACATCTACCCGGCGTTCGACCTGAGTCTTTTCTTTGAGAAGGCTTTCGCTCAGCTGGCACTTCTCGGGGAAGCGGATCACCGACTTCTCTTTTTGACGGAATCGGCACAATGCCGTTTCTTTTGGGAGCTGAAAAGCGGTAGCCAGCATTTACCCCCTCCATTCCGGTTGGAGCGGACCGGGGATGATCATGTTCTCAAAGTGCTCCGCGACGAGGAACAGATTTTTCTAGTGGCGGGGCGCCAGGTGGTTGCGGCAGAACGTTTGGAGATTTTAGCGTTGGGCTGTGTGGAGGCTCCCAAAGATCGTCTCCCCATTCGTGAGGTGATTCCTGCCGTAGAGCAGGCGGGTGGATTGCCGGTGTTGGCCTGGGCACCTGGAAAATGGATGTTCAAGCGTCAGCCAGTGGTTGAGGCGCTGATTGAAGAGTTTGGGGATCGTCTCTGGTTGGGAGACAGTCGGCTGCGCTGTAGGATGTGGCCAACTCCGAAGCCGATGCATGCTCCTGCTCGACCGGTATTGGCCGGGTCGGACCCCTTGCCGCTTTCTGGAGAAGAGGCGGAATGCGGGCGCTATGGGATTTACAGTCCTGCTGATGTAGATGTGGAGGCCCCTTGGGCTTCGTTGAAGGCGGCCTTGGGAGATCGCTCCTTAACCCGTGTGGGGCATCGGAACCGCAGCTACGAAATGGTTCAGCGTTTGTGGAAGCATTCCCGCGCGAAACATCCTTGAAGGCTTGGTCAGTCCCGGAGTATCTTCTCTGCCTTTGTCATTGCAGGGATGCGGAGAGCTTGGATAAGCACTAGGCATGTCCAAAGCTCGTATTTTGTTTATCTCTCCGCAGCCCTTTTTTCAGTGGCGCGGCTCTCCGATCCGGGTGAAATATAATCTGCAGGCGCTCTGTCAGCTGGGCTATGAAGTGGACCTGGTTACCTTGCCCTTCGGAGAGGATGTGGAGATCGAGGGCTTAAAGATTCATCGGGTTTCCCCCATCCCTGGCGTCCGACAGTTGCCAATTGGTCCTTCTTTTCCGAAGTTGCTGTTCAATGTGAAGGTCATGGCCAAAGTGCGGGCTCTGGTTCAGGAGCGCGATTATGCACTGATTCACGCGGTGGAGGAGTCGGCCTTTTTCAATTCCGGGCTTGCAGGAAAAAAAGGAATTCCCTTTGTGTATGAAAAACACAGCGATCCGGCCTCCTACCGCAAAGGGGGCTTGCGTAATCTGATCATGGACGGCTACAGCCGAATGGAAAGGGTCAGCATGAAGCGGGCTTCCGCGGTGATTGCCACAGGAGCCGGACTGGCAGATGCGGTAAAGGCTCAGGTTCCGGAGACGCCTTGCCGGCATATTTTTGATATTCCCTCTTCCATGGAGGATCCGAGCGAGGAGCAGGTCGCGCAGCAGGCCAAGGCCCTGCGTCAGCAGGAGCAGGAGGTACTGGCCACCTATGTAGGTTCTTTTGCGGTGTATCAGGGGATCGACCTCTTGTTCTCTGCGATTCCTTCGGCCTGTAAACAGGCAGCCGCCCTACGGGTGATTATCGTGGGAGGCTCGGACAGCGAAATTGCCGAACGCAAAGCCCAATTGGCTCAGGCCGGGGTAGAAGATCGGGTGACCTTTCTAGGGAAGATGCCGCCGGAGAAATTGAGTGCGGTGCTGACGGCCTCCGATATCCTGCTTTCACCGCGTGTCAGTGGACATAACACGCCTTTGAAGGTACTGGATTATTTTAAAGCAGGCCGTTCGATTGCAGCGACTGATACAGAAGCGAACCGCTTAATCCTTGATGAAGCGACGGCAAAATTTGCTGCCCCGGAAGCAGCAGCCTTTGCGGATATGTTGGCTACTCTGGCTCAGGATGCCGGGGAGCGGGAGCACCTGGCCCGTGCGGGTCGTCAATTGATTGAAGACACCTACAATTTCAAGGTGTACCGGGATTCCATCGGCGAACTCTATTCCCAGGTGCTGGCTCCCTCTGAGTGAGTTACAGGGGCGCTCGCCTGATCCCCGGGTTGTTCCGAAGGGGAAAACGCGCTATGCTTCCTGAAGGAGATTCTCCATGTACACGCTACTTACCTTGCTTTTGGTATTGGGACTGATTGTTAGTTTCGAGCAGTTGCAGCGTTGGCAACGCATTGGCTTCGGCAGCGGACTGATCCTGTGGGCCTTCAATTCCTTGGTGGGATCTGTGGTCGTAGGGATGATTGCTGTCTTGATCATCCTAAGCTGCAGCTATCAGCGGATTTTAGCGCTGTTTCCGACCAAACATGCCTGAATCCTGATTTGGCGATCGATTTGCATTTTGATTTCGCCTCTTGGGGCTAGGGAGGGGGCATGACTGATTCCTCCTTTCCTGAGACTGCGGATATCGAAAGTGCCAGTGCAGATTATGCTACCCGTTTTGCGGGGGAGGCGGGTGCCTGGATGCTGGAGGTTCAAACCCGTGAATTGCAGGCATCCCTGCAGGGCCTGAATTCCGGAGGCAGCGCCTTGGATGTGGGCGGAGGTCATGGTCAAACGGAGCCCGTGCTTCGCGAAGCCGGGTTCACGACGCTAGTGACCGGCAGTGATCCTATCTGTTCTGAGCGTCTGGAGGAGGGCGTGGCCTTTGAAGTGGCCAATAACGTGGAGCTTCCTTACGAGGCCCGTTCGAAAACACTCGTCATCAGTTTCCGTCTGCTCACCCATTGTGAGCGTTGGCCGGAGTTGATTGCGGAACTCTGCCGGGTGGCGGATCAGCGGGTGGTCGTGGATTACCCTGCAAGATTAAGCGTAAACATGGTCGCAGATCTCTTTTTCGGAATGAAAAAGGGCGTGGAGAAAAATACCCGGACCTATCGTACCTTCTCTCACAAAGAACTTGCGGCTGAGTTTGGGCGGCACGGTTTCGGCCAACTAAAGCGGCACCCCCAGTTTTTCTTTCCCATGGTACTTCATCGCATGCTGAAGAATCGAAAGCTCAGTGCGGCTCTGGAGAACCTGGCGAGGTTTTTCCTGCTGACCAGATTCTTTGGCAGCCCGGTGGTGTTAGAGGCCACGCGAAGCAAATAAGCCCTTTTGGGTAGCTGCTATCCGTTGGAAGAGTTCGAAGGCACTGCGTTCCATCCAATGATGGGTCAGACGCCCTGCTTTGACTTCCATAATAGAAATAGCACTCAGTTCGACGGTGAGCTGATCTGCCTGGCTGCCGAACAGGCCTGCATTCCGCCCCCGGATGCGCATGCGGGTGACCACGTGTTGCCCGTCTGCGCTACTGAATAACTGTTCAGGAAGCACACTCAGGTTCTGGATCCGCTCTTGAAAGGCGCGCGTCTGCTCTGCAAAGGCTGCCCGCCCCTGTAGATGCTGACCATCACTTGACATCACAAAGTCTTCGTGGAGTAGCTCATCGATGAGCTCGAGGTGATAGGGAGGATTCCATACCTGCTGCCAAAAACGAAGGACGAGGGTTTCATTGCTAAGGGTAGAGGGACTGGGCATCATCGTAGGGTAGCATCTCGTTGTACGTTATCCTTCAAGAGGGGGATTGGAGGATGAAATCACAGCTTAGGCGACACGCGCGATTATAAATCCGGCTGCTCTGTGGAGTAGACGAATACAGGAATTTATTCTTCAACCACCTAATAGGGTCTTCCCGCTCCCATGGCGACGAAACGAAAGCTTCCGGTGTCGGGATTGCCATCATCAATTAACTCGTTCACCCTGCGGATTACGGAGAGGTTGGGGTTGCTCAAATTTCCAACTCCTACGGCTGCAGTCAGGCCGGCTCCGGCATCGATATCAATATCCCAGGCGCCTCCAATTGGCGGCTCTTTGGGCATAAACCCTTCAGGAAGAAAGACCTAAAATTCCGGACTGGCACGGCCCGGGCTGGAATCGTGCGGGTATTCTCCGTATTGCTCTCTAGTAGGTTACGATGATGCTTTCGCTCGTCGTAAGAGAAAACGAAGTGCCTTGTGGATAGGAGTTTAGCCTGTTTCGGCATGTGCGCTCCTTGATGGGAGCTTATTCGTTGTGGCTTTCTCGCTTCAGGGAGCGCATGGCCTGATCAAACTGAGCCTCATAGAAGGCTGCGCTCGCTTCGGCACAGCTGCCGGTAATGAGCAGTACCCGTTGATCATCCTGAAGCAGATAGTGATAGCCCTGGATGAGCAGTCCATCTTTGGAGCGACGGGTCGAGCTCAGTTTCCAGCCGCTGAGGCCGTCATCCGTCTGGAAAGGCTCCTGACTCAGGAAGCTGACCTCTCGGTGCCGGCGTTCGTAGCTCTCTGTTAACCAGGTTCGCCGATCCTCCAGGCTACCATCTTCCACTCCATCCACAAAGAGGTTTGCCTGCATCCCATCCCGGGGCTGGTCGGCGACCACGTGGAATTCCATACCTGCAGGCTTGGATAGCGACCAACCCTCTGGAACCCTGTAGGAAAACGAAGCGCTGGACTCATGCAGCCTGCCATCGCTATCCAGCCTTGTCTTTCCGCAGCTGGAAAGCCCCAGGAACAGGCAGAGCAGGAGCTTGCGCTGCCAGGGAGGGTTCATGTTAAGGCTCCGGATTTCTCAGAACTCTTGGAGCTACGCCATAGGATCTTCCACAGGCGCAGTCCTAAGCTGCAGGAGGAGAGAAAGAGGCCTAGTCCCAAGGAGGTCCAGAATCCGCGCACACCCCAGCCCCGCTGAAAACAGAGATGTAAGCCCAGTGGGAAACTGATCACCCAATAGCCGATCAAACTTAGGATACTGGGTACGATGACATCTTTCAGAGCGCGCAATGCGCCCATGCTTACGACCTGAAGCCCGTCAAAAATTTGAAAGAGTCCGGCAATGAGAAAGAGAGAACTACTCAGGGCGATCAATTCGGGATCCTCGGTGAAGATACCAGCAATCCAGGTCCCCCGGCTCAGATAGAGCAACGCAAAGCTTCCCATAATGCCTAAGGTCATCAGTTGGGTGCCCAGGCAGACCCGACGGCAGCGCTCACTATCTCCTGCTCCCATCAAATGGCCGACGCGGATGCCTAAGGCTCCGGACAAGCCCAACGGGATCATGTAGGTGGTTGCGGCACAGGTGATCGCAATTTGGTGGGCCGCCATGGCCAGCGGACCCAGGCGACCAATAAACAGGGCGCTGACGGTGAAGGCGCCAAATTCCATCAGCATTTGTGCGGAGATGGGGAGGGCGAGGCTAAACAGCCGAAGCAGTTCTTTCCTGGAAAGAGGTGCGAGCCAGCGTGTAGGCCTGGCTTCAGCCAAGGTATGCGATGCACGCAGGTAGAACCACATCGCCAGCAGGGTCAGGATGCGGGAAAGGCAGGTGGCCAGGCCGGCTCCGGCCAAACCCAGTTCTGGAAATCCGAGATTGCCAAAGATAAGCAAGGCATTGAGACCGATATTCAGCGCCACCCCGGCGATCTGAATCCAGAACACAGGCCAGGGGTGATTCTTCGACTCTGAAAAACTTTTCAAAACCATGATCGGGATCATGAAAGCGAGGGAGGGGGCCACCCATTTCAGGTAGGGGGGCAGGAGCTGCATGACTTCGGCAGGTTGGCCCAGAAGATGGAATGCGGGTTGAAGGAAGATCAGCAAAGCCCAAATGAGGAGTCCCAGACTGGCGGCCAGTACCAGACCATGCCGAAGCGCTTCTGCGGCGGCCTCATGTGCTTTGGCCCCGTGGGCTCGGGCAATTTCGACGCCAACCCCGACGGCCAAGCCGATTCCTGAGGCCATGATCAAATGAATCAGTGTATTCATGAAGGCCACGGCGGCCAGTTCCACTGTGCCTAGTTGACCAATCATCACCGTGTCGGCCAAGCCCAACAGCATTTGACCCAGATAACTGGCCATCATGGGAAAGGCCAGTTTCAGGGTTTGTTTGTTTTCGTTGCGGAGGGTGTGAGAGGACATAAAAAAACCGCCGATCCCCGGCGGGCTGAGAGGGGTTATCATTTAAAGTGATCTAATCGGGATGCAAGCGTGTAGCTGTCAGCCTACTCCCTTTGCTGTTGCCGGTTTCGGAACACAGAGGGGTAGCGGATTTCGTTGTGCTTCTCTCCTGGAATCTTACACTACGTATCATGAATCCGAATAAAACCGCATCTGGAGTCGTGATATTCATCTCGCTGGGTGTGCTTTATCTGTTAGGTCCTTTGATATCAGGGTGGCATGGTATCGGAGCTTCACAGGGGCCGAAAATTTATCCCGCTTCTTTGCACCGTGCGCTTTATATCCTTAGCTATGAAAAACGCTTTGGAAGCAAACCGCGGTTGTGGGTGGAAGAGTTTGAGTTTGTTATCCCGGAGCCTTCCCGCCCCTGGTTTTACGGCGGGGAAGAGTACGAACGACATTAAAGCGAGTCTGTGCGGAGCGTTGTTGTTGTTAAACCGCGAAGGGCGAGAAGGGCACGAAGCAATTGCTTCGTAGATGGCTACGTTCCGAACAGTCTGTATGCCCATGCGCGTGATTCACGTTGTGAGGTGATTCCGGGGCAGAAACTGAGCTTACATGGCCGTCGCTTTCAGGCTCTGTCCTGAAGGCCGTTGCGCTCTTCGCGGTTCAATATCTTGGGTTCGGGCCTGTTCCTGTTTCAAGGGTTACCAGCTACCGTAAGGCGGGTCCCCCTCATAAAACAAGATGCGGAAGAGCGCTTGTCCGCTCTCCGGATTGGCGGCATCGTAGATATACGTCCCTTCCTGATTTATAAAGGCCGATGCGGATCGAGCGGGCTCCAAAATGAACAAATCCAGCAGGGGCCAACAAGCCATGACGCAGAGTAGGCATAACAGAAGCATGCCGTGGAACAGGATGCGTGTGCTTGCGCTGAGCTTTCCTTTGCTCGCTTGGCGCAGTTCACTGAAGGCGTAGAGAAGTGAGTGAAACATGAGGCCGCCAAGGACCAGCGTCATGGGTTTGAGTACGCTTTCATTCAGGCTCTGCTCTTTCCAGTAGAAAAAATCGTAGGGGGTCTGTTGGGGCATCCAGTGTAGCCCGAACCAAATTTGCAGCAGTTTTAGCGAGAGGGTTAGCGTCAGCATAAACACGCAGAGGGGGAGAAGTGGGAGGGGCTGAAGCTTCCTGGCCCGCAGGATCATGAGCAGGGTCAGCCCAATCACCAGAGCCCACATCATCAGGTAGAGCCCTTCCATGCTATTCAAGTTGGCCTGCAGATCTTCCAATGAGCCGAATGAATTCATCAGGATATGTTTTGGCATAAAGGGGGTGGTTTCAATTACAATCCCGAGCATGAAATATAGGCTGAGCTTCCCAGCTTCTTTCGTATAGTGTGAAGCATGAAGGATCAAAACCATGCACAATAGCCGACCTGTTCGCTCCTTGAAAGATGCGTTGATCTTTCTGGCCTTTGTCGGAGTATGTGTCGGAATCTACTGGCTGTTACTGTTGCTGCCGGATTGGGCGGAACTTACCCGTCGTCAGCCGGAACAGGCTCGCTTTCTTCCGCAATTGGCTTGGGGAAGCGGGATTCTGATTCACGGCATGCTGCTCTGTGGTTTTATCTGTGTAATCCAGTTTGCTCTCAAGAAGAAGTAAGGATCAGGTTTGTACGTTTCCTTGCTTCCGAGCTCGAAGCTTGGCCTCACGCTGACTGCGGATTTCTTTCTCGGTCAGGCATAAGTCCGGGTCTTCGTAGGGTAGCGTTTGCAGATCCAGCGGCAAGGCTTTCGCCGGGAGAGCACCTTCATGCAGAGCTGCCTGCGTACCCGGTCGATGCGGAGGCCGGGCGTCTTGTTCGCAAAGAGACCAGCCCGCCTGGTTCAACCCAGCGCGTACGACTTTGGATTGTGAGTAGGTCAGAAGTAGCCCCTCGGGATGTACTCGTTCCTTGAAGGCTGCAAACAGCTGCAGGGTCCATCCTGCGGTATTCCGGGTAGGACTGAAGGGGTCGTGAAAGATCAGATCGTAGGGCCCCTGAAGTTCGGGAAGAGCTTCTCTCAGATCTTTGAGATAGAGGCGGACGCTGTGCTTCCCCTCTTGGTAGCTTCCTCGTTGCAGAAGGCTGGGGGCCAGCGTATCCTCAGGATAGAGTTCCTTGGCAAAAGCTAAGGCCTGCTCCTCGCATTCCACAGTATCGATGTGCAAAGGGTAGGGGGCCTCGGCCGCAGCATCCAGGGCGGCCCGGCAATTGACCCCTAAACCAAAGCCCACATCCAGGATGCGCAGGGGGGATCGATTAATTTTCTCCCGGAGAGCCGATGGCGTAATAAACTTCGCTTCGGCTTCGCTGCGCGCCCCTTCGTGGGCGTGGTAGGGTTCGCCGTGACCCGGATGACGCCGGGTCAGGCTTCCGTCTTTTCCGACGATCGGGTCGGAAGAAGCCGAATCAGAAGTCATCCGTGGCCTGGAAAATCCCGACCCGCATGTTTTTCATGGTGTAAATCTCGCGGTCATCGACGAACACAGATCCATCGGAAATCGCCATCACCAACTTGCGGTTGATCACCCGGCGGATGTGAACGTGATAGCGAACCACTTTGTTGGTGGGCAGAACCTGACCGGTGAACTTCACCTCATCCACGCCCAAGGCGCGGCCACGGCCTTTGAAGCCCTGCCACGCCAGGAAAAACCCGGTGAACTGCCAGGTGGCATCCAAACCCAGGCAACCCGGCATGACGGGATCGTCCTGGAAGTGACATTTGAAGAACCACAGATCCGGATTTACATCCAATTCTGCAATCACTTCCCCTTTACCGTATCTGCCTCCGGTCTCATCCACATGGACGACCCGGTCAGCCATGAGCATATTCGGCAGCGGTAGTTTGGCGGATTCTGGATAAAAAAGTTCGCCACGTCCGGCACGGAGTACGTCTTCTTTGTCGTAGGAGTGTTTGCGGTCTTCAGGAGGAGCCATATGGTAAATTGGGTTTATTTGTGATCAGTCTTCAGGCAAATGAGGAAAAAGCTTGTCCCTTTTTTGTCGCGGGGTCAAGGAAGAGTTGATGTGGATCCAGTCCTTCTACGCCCTTACTTTCCTCACAGAGCTCCTTGAGGATCCTTCCTGGGCTGGATTGGCCCTGATTCTGCGCTGGGGGCTGTTGATTTGCCTGTTGTGGGGGCTCCTCCGTCTGCCCCGCCCCGGGAAGGGGGCGAAAGGGATTCCGGCGCTCTTATGGCTCCTGCCCCTCAGCCTGTTGCTTCTGATCGCGTTGCGTCAGGCGCAATGGCAGTTGCTCGGACGCCAGAACCAGGAATTTGTCTCTTTCATGCAGCGTTATGATCGTCGCGAATTTAATCCGGCACATGTTTTGCGTGCCGGTCGGATTCTGGATCGGGATGGCCGCACCTTGGCACTCAGTCAGGTGACCGATCAAGGGCTGCAGCGTTTGTACCCCCAGGGCCCCCTGTTCAGTCACTCGGTTGGCTACAATCATCCGGTCTACGGGATGAGCGGCCTTGAAGCTGCTGGCCGGGATCGCCTTCTTGGGTTGGATGCGCCGACGGATTTAGCGGAGTTGGGGAGGGAGTTGCTGGATCGGGAAGGGAATAGCGAAGGACCTCCGCTGCGCAGTAGCCTGCACGCGCCTCTGCAACGGAAGGCTGCAGAACTCATGGCCGGGCGTCCTGGCGCGGTGTTGGTCTTGGATTTAAAAACGGATGATCTGCTTGTGCTGCTCAGTCAGCCGGACTTTGACCCAAACCGCCTCAAGGCACCGTTGTTTCTAGGTCGGGAAAAAGATGCCCCTTTGATCAATCGCGCCATTTCCGGTCGCTATCCTCCGGGCTCCGTATGGAAAATTCTGATTGCCGCCGCAGCTCTGAACCGTGATCTGAATCCGCGTTTGGATACCCCGCCCGAGGGGTTTACCACGCATCCGGCCAATCCCCCGATCCGGGACCACGAGTACTACACCCGTAAGAAGAAAAAGCAGAGCTGGAAAGGGCGCGGTCGTATCAGCATGGGCGAGGCGCTCACTCATTCTTCGAACGTGTATTTTGCACAGCTGGGGGTGAAGGCCGGCGAGCAGGCGCTCAAGCAGGCGGCTGCAGGAGCGGGGCTGATGCGAAAACTTTCCCTGGCGTCCACATCCGAAGACACCTTGACCGTCCGTCCGGCCAAAATGCCTGCACTGAACAGTGGTAATGATTACGAAGTGGCGCAATTCAGCATTGGCCAGGGTGATCTCCTGGTCAGCCCCATGCATGTGCTGTTGCTCTCCGCCGCGGTTGCGAACGATGGCATCACCCCGGCGCCCCGCTTGGACCGGAGTAAAGCCCGAGCTCAGTTGGGGCGACTCTGTTCGGCCCAGGATGCGGAGGCGTTGAAGTGGATGCTCTATAACGTAGTCCAAGAAGGAACCGGCCGCGGAATCCGCATCGCCTCTTTACCCGTCGGTGGAAAAACGGGAACCGCCCAGACCGGTCGTCCGGAGGGGTCCCACAGTTGGTTCACGGGTTTTGCTCCGCTGTCCAAGCCACGCCTCGCATTCGTGGTTCTGGTGGAACATGGGGGCTACGGTTCTGCTGCAGCACTTCCGGTCGCTCGGGAACTGTTGATCTCAGCACAAGCGGAAGGACTGCTTACTCCATGAAGCCGGGCTTGCCGATGCCGGTGCTCCTCCTTCTGTTCAGTGGACAGCTGCTCGTGTTGGGAGCCAGGGTACATGAAGGGCAGGACTTGCAGAGTTACGATCTGTTGCCTGCGGGTTTGTGGCTGCTCTCCGCATTGCTTCTCTCCGCCTGGCTGAGTCTGGGTCGTTTTGAGGGCTCTCAGCGTCTATGGCAGGCTCTGTTGCTCTACTCGGCCCTGGGCATTCTGGTTCAGGCCCGAATGATGGGAACCGTGGCCGGGCTCAGTGGGCTGGGTTTATGGATTCAACCGCTCTCCTTTTTCTGGCTGGGACTTGCCTGGACTGTGAGCCGAAAAGGTCGCATCCGATTCTCTGCGCCCTTGTGGCCTTTGGCTGCGCTGGCTTCTCTGGCGCTGGTCGCGGCACTGCTAGCCTTGGGTACCCGTTTCCGGGGGGCGGTCTTTGCCGCCGGAGGGCTGACGCCAACCGAACTGTTAAAACTTTCGCTCCCCCTGGCCTTGTCCGGTTATTTGGCCCGAAATGTGTCCACGTGGAAAGGGAAGGGTCCATTGGCTGTGCCCCTGGGGAGTTTGTTGTCTTTGGGAGTGTTTTGGGCCTTGCTGAGTGGGCTCCTCTTATTGCAGCGGGATTTGGGGATGCTGTTGCTGTTGTCCCTGCTCTTGCTGGCTCAGCTGATTGCCGTTAGTGGCCGAATCAGCTGGGGCCTGTTGGCGACCCTGTTGATGGGAGCAGCAGGCTGGTTGGTCTGGCGTTTTGTGGAACACGGCGCGAAACGGATCGAAGCCTGGTTAGATCCCTTTGCGGACCCGACGGGATCCGGCTGGCAGGTGCTGCAGGCCCTAAGCGGACTCTATGCCGGAGGTCTGAGTGGGACGGGGTTGGGGGAGGGAGCTCCGGAACGTCTGCCCATTGCCGGGTCTGATTTTGTCTATGCTGTGGTCGGAGAAGAGTTGGGCTATCTGGGCTGCATCCTGTTGCTGGCCTTGATTGCCATTTGGATGATGGAATCCTTCCGGGTTGTCTCTGTACAATCCGAGGACTTTGCCCGGATCTTTGGCTGTGGGCTGGCCGCAGTGCTGGCCGCTCAGGTTGTGGTCAACATCGCCGGAGTGGTTTCCCTGATGCCGGTCACCGGGATTCCCTTACCCTGGTTCAGCCAGGGGGGGAGCAGTAGCTGGGTGACGGCCATCCAGTTCGGCATCCTGCTGGGCTTGTCAGAACAAGCTCAAGGGAAAGGCTCCGGCAAAAAGGCCTCCGGTACATCCAAGGGCAAAGGGAAGGCCAAGGGAAGCTCGAAGTCCAAGGGCAAAAGCAAAAAGCACACATAACGCTGAGACTGCGCCGGGCTCGGGCTCTGGCCACTTTCTCCTTGTACTCTTGGCAAAATGTCCTATCACTTATTCAATCCGAATATCCGGATTGATGGATTTAACCAGAACAGGATTTGCGCTATGCCTCCCTCCTCCTACATTTTCACCTCTGAGTCCGTAACGGAAGGTCATCCTGATAAGGTTTCTGACGGGATCTCGGATGCTATTCTGGATGCCCTGTTGGAACAGGATCCCCAGAGCCGCGTCGCCTGTGAAACCCTGGTCAACACCGGCCTGGTGGTTCTTGCCGGGGAAATTACCACCAACGCCAACGTGGATTATGCGGACGTGGTGCGCCGGAAAATTACGGACATTGGCTATACTCATGCTGGAATCGGATTTGATGCCGACAGTTGCGCCGTCATGGTGGCCCTCGATAAACAGTCTCCCGATATCGCTCAGGGCGTAACCGAGGGTGAAGGAAAATTCAAAGAGCAGGGCGCCGGCGACCAGGGCATGATGTTCGGCTATGCCTGCAATGAAACCAAAGAGTTGATGCCGGCTCCGATCATGTACTCCCACCTGTTGACCAAAGGCATGGCTAAGGCCCGCAAAAAAGGAGCACTCGATTTCCTCCGCCCGGATGGCAAATCCCAGGTTTCGGTCGAATACGTGAATGGCAAAGCTGCCCGCATCGACACCGTGGTGCTGTCCACCCAGCATAGTCCTGAGGTAAAACAAAAGACGTTGGAAGCGGGTCTCATGGACGAAGTGGTTGCCAAAGTGCTGCCCAAGGGCCTGATTGACAAAAAGACTCGTTTTCTGATCAACCCCACCGGAAAATTCGTGGTGGGTGGTCCTCAGGGCGACTGTGGATTGACCGGCCGGAAAATCATCGTCGATACCTACGGCGGCATGGGGCGTCACGGCGGCGGGGCTTTCAGTGGCAAAGACCCCAGCAAAGTGGATCGCAGTGCGGCCTACATGGCTCGCTACGTCGCGAAAAACATTGTCGCTGCCGGCTTGGCTAAACGCTGCGAAGTGCAGTTGGCTTACGCCATTGGGTATCCGGAGCCGGTCTCCGTGCTTGTGGACAGCTTTGGCACCAGTAGCGTAGATGAGGATAAACTCGCTGCGGCTGCACGTGAGGTGTTTGGTCTCAAGCCCCGTGAAATTGTGGAGAGCCTGCAACTCAAACGACCCGTCTTTGAAGCCACCTCGGCCTACGGTCACTTCGGCCGCCGCAGCAAAAAAGATCTAGAAGGCTTTACCTGGGAACGTACTGACAAGGTTGACGAACTCAAAGCTGCGCTGTAATCGGCGCGCATGATGCGCGCTACCTTGTTTGATTTCGATGGGACCCTCGCGAATACCGAGGGTCTTCATTTTGCCTCTTTTCAGGCGGTGTTGGAACCCTTGGGCCTTGGCTACAGCTGGGAGGAACACGAGGCGACCTACATGCCCTATGCCTCGGAGGATGTGTTCCGCCTGCGTCTGGGTGAGCTGACGGATGCCCGGATGCGGGAACTTTGCCATGCCAAAAATCTCGCCTATCTGGAGAAGTTGGAGGCGTTGGAGATTCCCCCCTTTCCGGGGGCGGTGGAGGCGATTCGTTTTGCCAAAAGCCAAGGGAAGATTGCCATTTGCACGGGCGCGGTGCGTAGTGATGTGCTGCCGCTGCTGGAGAATTTCGGGGTCTTGGATTTATTCGACGCCATTGTGACCGCAGATGATGTGAGCCGCAGTAAACCCGACCCGGCTTCCTATGCCCTCGCCGCGAAAGAGGTGGGGGAAGAGCCTCGTCATTGCTTGGCGGTAGAAGATACGGTGGGTGGGCTGATGTCTGCACGGGGGGCGGGCTGTGCCTGTCTTGCGGTCGCGCAAACCCAGCCGGCAGAGCGGCTGTCAGAATATGCGGATCTGGTTCTTCCGGATATTCGGGGTTTTGAAGAAGCCTGGGCGCATTTTTCTGGGAGTTGAAGAGGGGGCGGTCAGGAAGCGAGCCTCTGCCTCCTGCAGGCGATGGAGGCTTGGGTTCTGCATCGCGCCCAAGATGGGCGCGGTCCATTGGGAGGGCTGGCCGGAAAGAATGGAGCGCCTACATCCTGCAGGCGATGGAGGCTTGGGTTTCGCATCGCGCCCAAGATGGGCGCGGTCCATTGAAAAGGGCTGCTCGTGAAGAATGGAGCGCCTGCATCCTGCAGGCGATGGAGGCTTGGGCTCTGCATCGCGCCCAGGATGGGCGCGGTTCATTGGGAGGGCTGGCCGGAAAGAATGGAGCGCCTGCATCCTGCAGGCGATGGAGAGTTGGGTTCCGCATCGCGCCCAAGATGGGCGCGGTCCATTGGGAGGGCTGGCCGGAAAGAATGGAGCGCCTGCATCCTGCAGGCGATGGAG
>DIYK01000076.1 GCA_002429005.1 Verrucomicrobia bacterium UBA6056 | reverse complement strand
AACTGAATAAAGATAAAGGGCCATTCCCGATCCGCCTTCTCCCGCCACAATGAGATCATCGCGCCAAACAGCTGCTCATAATTCGCGCTCAGGCCCACATCATTTTCTCCCTGCCAGAATACGATTCCCCGGGAGGGATAGTTTGGAATCCAGCCACTATAATCCATACTGCCGAACTTCACCGGAAAATAGGGATATTTATAGGAACTAAAGCCCTGTGCAGCGGGATACGCGTTTGTCTTGGGCAGCTTGAGTTTCTTGGCTTTCGCGTCAAGAGCGATCTCATTCCGCTCCAACATAATCGCTTTCAAGTCCGCCAGTTCCGGCTCCTCATGCAGGCTTTCCGGCGTCCATTGCCAGAGGCTGGTCCCTCCTGCCCCGACCACCTTCAAGCCAATAGGAACTTGCAAAGCTTTATGCAGTTCCCGGCCGAAATAATACGGAGTACCGGCAAGTTTCGTGAGGCTGCCTTTGCTGCCATCCGAAGCGATCCACCCCTTACTTCCTGAAAAACGGAAGAGAGGAAAGGACTCCCCCAGTGCCGGCTCCCAGGTTTGGCTGGAGTGCATTTTGCCCATGGGAAACATCATGTTGCTTTGGCCCACACAGAGCCAGACCTCGCCTACATACACATCCGTGAGTTCTGCAGACCATCTTCCAGCTTCCACCTGGAGGGTGTAGGGCCCACCATACTCTTCAAAAGCCGGCAACGTACTTTCCAAGTGTCCCTGTTGGACACGGCCCTTCACTTCTCGGTCAGCCACCCGGAGGGTTACCGGCGTAGCATCCGGCACACGAACCTTAACCCGCAAAGGGGTTTCCAGGCCCCGTTGCAGGATGGCACCCTGCCATTTCTGCAACTCCCGCAATTCGTGGGGAAGTTCAGCGAACAGGACCTGTGAACTCAGCCAGCAGCACAAAAAACATAGAACGTGTTTCATCTTTTTCTTCCTCAGGGTCCGATCGTCCGGTCACCCTGCTCGCTTTTCCCCAGAGGAAAGCTTTCATATCGCAGGTGCCCACGTTTATACGCCAAGCCGCTTTCCCCGCCGCTGTAACGGGGCAGAATGACCAACCCCCAACAGGCCAACGGCAACTTGCTTTTAGGCTTTTTCCACACCTCGTTCCAGGCCCCTCTGCTAACCTGAATCTGAACCTTCCCCTCGTGATCCGTCTGAAATGCCGTCAACGGTATGTGCATATGGGGTTGCTGCCGGCTTAGATCCACCAGCGCTTCCGCATCCCTGCGGCCCCCTGTGACCTGAACCTTCATTCCCGTGTGACTGAAATAGGGTTCTTTCCATCGAATGGCATACAGCATCCAATCTCCTTGGGGGAGCTCCACTTCAAAGTGCAGCGAGGCCTCATCATCAGTACTTTGCAGCAACCTTTTCCCATTGAAGGAGGATTCTTTCCATTCTCCCTGCCGGTTCGCATCCTCCGCCCAGAGCTGTTGCCCCACGGCCAGGTAGCTGTGCCGTTTGATGGAGGGATCATCGGTGCTGGTGGCGGTGACGATAGACATGCCGACCTTACCATCATCCACAAAATTCCCGTCACGGATGGTCCCGCCCCGATCCACACTCAGCTTCATTCCGGGTTCAAGCCCCTGCCAGGGATAATAGGCCGCCATGGAACCGAGATCCACTTTGGCACCGCGAAGCACATAACGTACCCGGTCCATCGCTCCATAGGTCAACAGGAAATCGACGACCTGATACTTCACCCGGTAATTTGCAGGGCCCTTCCACCCGTGCCCTCCGCCTTCATACTCAAGAAACCAGAAGGGCAAATCCTTCCCTTCTGCATTGCGTTTGAATTCATAGGCAAACTCACCCCAAGCTTTGTCCGCAGTTCCAATGACCTGAATGTAGGGAGGCAGGCCGTCCCGCAGTTGATGCGCTGGGGATAGTTCCGGGTGTTTGGGACGGGATGGTACCGCGACCTGGCCATAGTGATACTGGCATGCCTTGGGAATGCTTTTGTCATCCCAGGGGTTTTCCGGGCCATTTTCAATGAGCGTAGTGGATAACATGATATGCCCACCCGAGGAGCCGCCTCCACCCGTAACCCGATCCGGGGCGATCCCGAGTTCTCCAGCATGCTTCCGGGTCCAACGCACGGCAGACACTCCATCCGCCATGCTTTCTTTTAAGCCCGAACGATAGTGCGTACTGACCACAACCATCCCTCCGAAGCGGGACCAGTAGGCCGCCGCTCCGGCACCTGACTGGGGTTGCCCACGTCGAACGCCATTCCATCCACTCCCATAAGCATACACCGTCACTGGACGCTGATCACTCGGCTGCCAATCATGGGGATAATAGACCATCGCATAGATGTCATTCCGTTGCTGTCTGGTTGCCAAATCTCTATATGTTAATCCGGGTGGCCTGGAAATGCTCCGCATTTCTGCGCGGACGGGAAACAGAAACGGATCAATGATCCGCCCTGAGGGGCTATAGTTCTTCCGGGCCAACTCGCCTTCCAGTTTTCCGGTGGCTTTATCCCCGGGGGAAATCATATCCCATGGAAAACCCTTGCCTTCCGCCGCCACCCCTTCAGCGGCGTACACGGACACAAGTGTGCAATACATCACAAAACAACTAAGAACTCTTTTCATCAACTGCTCTATTGAGGTGTAACAATGAGCCTCAACAGTAACAAAGACCCCTCCCAGTAAAAATGTATATTATGCGAAGGTTATACCTCATTATGCGAACATAGGTATTTCTAAGATTCTGTACAGAAACGATCCCGGTAACAAGGCTGCTTAGCAACGCCACGGCGAACGGCGAAGCTCAGGTTGACCCGTCTCCAGATTCAGCCAGGGGGTTTCCTGATCCCAGCGGAACAGATCCTCCCTGAGCCGCTGACGAATCCCGGCATACTCCGAATGACCAACGAGATTTTGCATCTCAAAAGGATCTGCCTCCAGATTGAATAGAAATTCCAGCGTGGTATCATCCGGAGAACGCTGCTGAGGCCTCAATCCTTTTCCGGGTTCCGGATCGGTTCTGCACATGTATTTGAAGGGCCCCTCCAGTATACAGATTTCCCAGGTGGTCGTCTCAACAAAGGCCTGACAATAGGAATTCTCCCGAGCGTCCTCTGAGCAAAGCTGAGCAACGCTTCGTCCCTGAACGTGATCCGGAACCGGAATTCCGCAGAGATCCATCAAGGTCGGCATGCAATCCACGAGACCAACCGGGGTATCCGTACAGAGTCCTCGAGCTGCTCTCGGGTCATCGATCAGCAAGGGAATCCGGATGGACTCTTCCCAGAAACGGTCCTTGTTCCAGACTCCATGACTGCCGAGGTTATCTCCATGATCCGATGCAAACATCACGATGGTATTCTCCCGCAGTCCACATCGATCGAGATGAGCCAATACGCCTCCCACCAGATCATCCACCCAACGGATCGCCCCGTAATAGAGGGCGCTGAGATCGCGCAGATCAAAACCCTCCGGAACCGGATCGCTGTTTGGCCAGCTTCCCCCCTCACCGTCAGCGTGTTCCCATAAATAACAGCGGTACCAGGACTCCGGAACCGTTAAACTGGGTACATTTGCATGAATGGGCATGTCCTTCCGATCGAACATGCGCTGGTACTGAAAGGGGATTTCCGCCAGAGGCATATGGGGGGAGTAGATGTTGTAATAGCAGAAAAAAGGCTGTTCTGCGCAGAGCGACTGCTGTTCCTCACAATAACGGCCAAAACGCTGTAGTTCCACATCCTGCGTGAATCCCGGCAAACGACCGGTGGGTTCTCCATCCTCCAGAAATTCGGCCCGGGACCCATAACTCAAGGGAGAAAACCAATGATCGAAGCCGAGTAGATCCGGGGCGGGATCCACATGCCATTTCCCAATCAGCTGCGTCGAATACCCCGCAGCCCGCATGCACTCCGGCCAAGTGGACTCCAGGAGGCGTTTCCGCTCACGGTTCAGGGGCTGTTCCGGAGCATGATTGTGCAGGGAGCCCGTACAGGTGCGGCTGTACTGTCCACTCATGAGAATAGATCGTGCCGGGACACAGACCGGATTGTTACTGACTGCCCGGCTGCAACGCAGTCCCCGTTGCGCCAAGGCATCGATATTCGGTGTTTGAACAACGTGATTCCCATAACACCCTACATCCATGGCTCTCAACTGGTCACAAAGAATTACGAGTACATTGGGAGGAGGCATAGGAAAGAAAGGTTCAGGAAGCCGGTTCAGAAATAAATACCTTAAACGGTTAGGGTTGCCGGACGCAAGCAGAGGGATCATGCAGAAAGGATACAGATCATGCAGCGGCCACTCTTATTCATCCCGCTCTAAATGACCCAGTCGGCGGAAGCGTGAAGGTTGTAAGCCCGTCAATTCTTTGAAGACACGGGCGAAATATCTGGCGGAGGAGAATCCACTCGCCGCCGCGATTTCCTCCATGGACAGACTGGGATCCCGGAGCAGGGCCTGAGAGGCCAGTACCCGCTGTTTCTTAAGATGATCCATCACCGTCAGCCCCGTTCCTTCGCGGACACGTCGGGTCAGGGAAGAAGGATGCATGCGCAACTCCGCAGCGATTTCGGCTACACCAAAGCGGGGGCTGCTATAGTGGGTCCGGATCAGCTCCAACATGCGGGTCACCACAGGCGATCCCCCATGCAGGCGGTGATTCTCCTCCGGCTGAAGCAACGCCCAACTCATCCATTCCCAGTAAGCCAATGCCAAAGACTTGAGGATCAGCGGGCTCACCTCAGGGGGATACTCTCTCTCCAAGGACTCCAATACCGGATAAATCTGTTCCACCGGACAACGGAAGGATTGGGCACCATGGACAAAAGAAACCTCATCCCCCTCCATGTGCAGAATCTGAGTGGCGAAACTGTTCTTCCGAATCAAGACAACCCATACGGCACAGGGCCCCTCACTTCTCCGGGCATAACGGGCACCAGCCGGTACGAACACCAATTGCCCCTCAGGAAGAAGAGTCTGATGCGTTCCATGCCATAAGGTCAACCCCTCATCCAATGGAATCAGCCATTTGGAAAAATCGCCCAACAAAGCCTGTGAACGGTCCTCAGGCCTGCGAATGGATTCCAGGACCCGTACAGAACCCTCAGCCATTCGAAGTCGATCCCGGACCCAGCCGGCAGCTTCCGCAAGCTCCGAAGGTCCCAGACCAGGTGAAGAGAGAAGTCGCTGTATCGCGGAACTCGGCATGCCCTATCCTGCCAGTTTCCCCAAAAAAGGAGGAGCATAAATCATGCAAAACTCTTCCTGGAGATAATCCGTAATTTCCCTTCAGCTCTCCATCACTTCTGCTTAAGGAGTACCCATGAGGTTTTTTCACCCCACGATCCCCTTTCAGCCCAAAAGCTGGCCCTTTTTTTACGGGTGGTGGATGGTCTTGATGAGTGTGTTCGGACTGCTCATGTCGGCTCCGGGGCAAACAGCCGGCCTGTCCCCGTTCACGGATATTCTCATGGAACACTGCTCGGTCAGCCGACTGCAATTGGCAGCCGCCTATGCAGTAGGCACCACACTCAGTGGATTGCTGATTCCCTTTGCCGGAAATCTGGTCGACCGCTGGGGTGCCCGGGTCATGATGTGCATCGGCGTCCTGTTGCTGAGCCTAACGGTCTGGGGATTGAGCACAGTGGATCTGATGGCGCAGCAAGTCGCTCAGCTCTTCGGAAGCTCACCCACCCTTCCAGCCCTTTTCCTGTTGTCGCTCGGTTTCACCCTGCTGCGTTTCTCCGGTCAGGGCCTGATGACCCTGTGCAGCAACCTGACCACCGGGCACTGGTTTAAACGTCGGCGGGGACTCGCTTCCGCGATCATTGGTTCCGTGCTTTCCCTGACCATGAACCTCATGCCTCTCTGTCTGGTGTTTCTCATCGAATGGAGCGACTGGCGCATGGCCTGGCGTGGCATTGGCCTCTTTCATGCCCTGGTGGTGTTGCCCTTGATCTGGCTGTTCTGGCGCAACGAGCCCGAACCCTGTGGATTGTTCCCGGATGGAAAAGCGCCTGCGGAGGAAGAACAACAGGCCGAGGGGGCTCCAGAACCGGAATGGACACGGGCCCAGGCCCTGCGAAGTCTGGCCTTCTGGGTTCCTTCGCTGAGCATGGCCGTGGGCGGTCTGATTATCACCGCAGTCACCTTTCATCTGGTCGATTTAGGAGAACTCATCCACATGGAAAAACAGGAGGTCATGACCTTTCTGGTTCCCTTCGGACTTTGCACCATGATTCTCAGCCCTCTGGCCGGTTTGCTGGCAGACCGCTGTACTGCGCGACCCTTTCTCCTGCTACAATTGAGTGGCCTCATCCTCCACCTGCTCCTGATGCAGGGCTTTGCGCCCGGCTGGCGTTTCGTCGTTCCGGCCATCTCTCTCAGTGTCGGGGTCGCACTCATGGGGGCGATATCCATTACCGTGTATCCCCGTTTCTTCGGGCGCAAACATCTGGGAAAAATCAGTTCCGTGCAGTGGTCCGCTGTAGTCATCGCTTCCGCCCTGGGGCCGGCTCTCTATGCGATCAGTCGGGAATGGACGGGAAACTACCATGCAGCCATGAATGGCTTGCTTGCGGTCTGTGTGATTCTGTTGATCCTGGCCACCCGTGTACGGGATCCAAATCAACAGATTTGAAGCTATTTTTCCGGTCGCATCACTCTTCGGGAAACATCCGCCTGAACGACGAGCAACAGGGGCTGGGTCAGCCCCTCTTCGCCCGCTTCATTCGTCCAACGGGCATGCAGAGCATGGGATCCTGCGGGCGGGTCTTTCCACACGATGCGAAAAGGAACCTCGGAGCTCTCGCCGATCAGTTGGTCATCATGAAAAAACTGAACCCGGCCTGGTTCTCCATCGCCAGTAAGACTCAGCGTCACCTCTTCAGCTACCCGGCAACGCAGTTCACGTTTTTTTCCTTCCTTGACCTCACGGGAGCGCTTTTCTCCGACTTGGGCCTGGAGCTGCCAGGGACTGCCCTTGGACTGATAGGCTCTCCAGGTATACGCAAAGGCCCGGTTGGGTAACCACACCGCTTCTTCCCGATCACCCGCATAGTCGCTGTAAGGAGCAATCGTTGGCAGAACGCGATCCCAGTCCTCACGGGATCCCAACCAACCCTCTTCTCTTGGAATTGCTTTAAGCTCGTTTCCCTCCTCCGGGATGCGTTCCGTGGCCACGGCCTTAAACCAGGAGGCAAACAAGGTACCCGCATTTCCAAAGGAATGCGCTTTCCCCCACTCAAAGCCCAAGGCCCAGGTGGCCCCGCCTTCCCGGGCAGGATCATATTGAGCCTCAATAGCCGGAATCATCTTAAAATCATCGGGAATGGCCCCAATCACAAAGAGCAGAGGGGTCTCAGCCATATGGGGAAAACGTTCGAGATGATCTGTTTTATAAATCCAGGAACAGTCATTGGCCCCGGTGAGCAGACGTCCTTTCTGACCGGCCATCGCAGAAAGGGTCATGCCCCCTGCTGAATGCCCCGTGGGAGCCAGAGGCACCGACTTCAACTCAGGCCGATCCAACAGCTCTGCGAGCTCATTCAAAGCCGCGGGAACATTTTCACGCAGGCGGCGTGGCCGGTTATTCCGCTTCATATCTATACTACACACCATGTGTGCAAACTGCAGAGAACGGGCTAACTCCGTCCATCGGGCATCCGGTTTCCGCTCTTTGTTGGGACCATGCAAGAGGATGCCCCTCACCGTGTCCACTCCGGCGGGGATCACCAGCATCACCCGCGCTTCAGGCCGTTCGAGATACACCACCAGATCTTCGCCCTGCGCTGCCTTACAGAGCAGTGGACAGCAACTTAGAAGAAACAAACTCAACAGGGCGTTTTTCATAAGTGGACTCGAGGGAGATGTGGAGGACGGGTTGGAGCTTACTTCGGCTGTTTGGGAAAGGGAATGGTAAAGCTGTTTCCAAAGGTGTAGGTCGAGGGATCATCAGCACTGACAATGCGGATACAGAACTGTTTTCGCCCCCCGGGAATTTTCCGGGCAAAGTGCTCCGCTTTTGCTGTACTGGGAGAAAACTCTTTGATTTTCGTCATGCGGTTCCCCAACACCGGCAGAGGCTCCTGGACCACCCAAGTCAAGCTACCTCTTTTCTCCGTGCTCACATCAATGCGGTCACTTAAATAATAGTCATCATGCCCTAGACGATGGAGCATCACATAAATTCCTGTCACTTCAGGATCATCCACTTCCCAGGCGATCTCAAGGGACTCGCCCAGCGCAATTTCCGTTTTCGGAGTTTCGGGTTGCGGAGCCGTGACCCGGAAGGCATCGCGCAGATCGGCAGCTTCCAACAAAATCTGTTCAATGTGCGGAGCGATTTCCGCAGGTACGGGAACCCCGTCCTGCGCACACAAGGCTTCAACAATCGCCTGTCCTTCTAGATAATTTGCAAAGGGAGAAGCATGCATGCCATCACTGCGCACGCCGATGGGATATATGTTTGAGGTGGCTTCCAGGGTATCCACTACGGTGACCCGTGAGTTGCGGTTTTGTTTCTGGTAGGCCTTGTAAATAGCCGCTGTAGAAAGCTGTCCCTCTCCATGCGCCTTGCCTTGCAGCTGATGGTAGTGACCACTAATGCCCACCCAAACCGTGGGTTGATCTCGTTCCAGCCTACTGGCAATCATGTCACTCAGCAATTCCAACCCTTCGGCCTGCTTTTCAGCAGAGATGGGTTTATCGAAGGAGGCCACACGGAAGGCACGGTCGAAGCCACCGGAAATGCGGGAAATAATGATCGGATATTCCCGAATTTTTTCGGGCGTCTTTTTCCAGCTGTAGGGCATTTTCAGGACCTCAAACTGTTCCCCGCCCGGAACCATTCGCAAGAGCTCTTGAAGCTGCCGTTGCCCGGCATGACTGGAGGTCTGATAAAGAATTACCCGCTTGCTGCCGTCAAAGATCTTAAATTCCTCCGCTGAAATCCGGAGGACCATCAGGCAAAAAAGGAGGATGTGAACGGTACTGCGCAATCTCATGCTATGTCTCCTCGTGGGGTTCAGGATGCAGAAGAGGGAAAGGAACGGAGCATGCGCATGGCACAGGTATTCCAATTCATAAAGCCGGGATGGGTCAGCCCTTCCCCGCTTTCCGGATCATAATATTCATGCAGGCAACCATTCTCCTCCACATCACGGCGAAGCAGGTTCATATGATCTTCAACGAGTTGCTCCGCCTCCGTATCGAACCCATAATTTCGCAGAGCTTCCCAGCCCAGGTAGGTATTGATGACCCAGACCGGACCGCACCAGTCAGAGGGGTTGTAGTTGGCGAATATTTGATAAGCCGGTTCCATTTTGGAAAGAGTCCGGAAACCAACGGGAGAACGCATGTGCTCGGGATTCAGCATATGTTCACGAATGACGCGTTCGGCCCGATCCGGAGCCGCTACACCCGCCCACAGCGGCATCCACATCCCGCAGCCACGGATTTTCAAGGGAACCGCCCAATTTGCTGGGGTACGTACCGGGCCCGGATTGCCGATAGAGACATCAATGCAGTAGTAGGTGCCGTCGATGGGATCCCAGAGCCACTGTTCAATCGCTCGGGCCAGATTTTCGGAGAGCCCCTCCCAGAAACTTGCATGCTCACCCAGATCCCGGGCACACTCTGCGAGCGCATTCAGCTCCAACACCATCATTGCATTTAGAAAGGGATCCGCAACCGAGCTGTGCGGACGCTGGAAGTAGGCCGGATGGTTGTCCGCACCTGACCCCCGGTGACTTCGCCAGGTGAGCAGACCAAAGGTGGACATCTGCGTGGAGTACCAATGCTTCACCGAAGCGGAAAGCTGCGGATAGATCGAACGCAACCAGTCCAGATCCCCTCCTCCACAACGCAGAGCCAGACGGGCGAACTGGGTCAGCAGAGGTTTGGCGGTATTCCGTTCTGAACTGAGTGCGCGTGGCTTCTCCGTCCGTTCGGAAGATTTCGGCGTCAGAGCATAAGGCACATGTCCATCCGGTCCCTGATGTTCCATAAAATTGTCCACACAGCCCTTGGCATGCACACCGATCCGGGAATCCTCTGCAGCCAGAACTTCCATGCCCAACATGCAGAAATACGCATCCCAGTCCCACAGAATCTCTTCATATCCGGCCCCGGGATCCACATAAGGATGCTTCAAAGCACCGGATGATCCACAGAGGCGGGAGAGAGAGGCTTCATGTAAAAATTGAAATAAGGAACAGGATTCTTCAGTCATAACCATTCAGGGGGATCTATGTTCGCCGCAGGCCTATGACCCGATCCGTCTTTCCGGGTCTCACGAAACTGGGCCTAGCGCGTGATGGACTATATGATAGGTAAGGGCCGCAGATTAGCTCAATGCGTTACATATTCCACTTTCATGCTATTCTAACTGATATATGCTATAGGCATGATACCTTATCCCGGACAATATGCCCCCTTTGTGCTGAGTGGACGCAGCCGGAGCCGCGCGGAAACCACCGTTCCTCTTCGTCATTACCGATTGATCGCCGTAGGCGAATACCCACACGAGGTTTCAGGACAGACCCTGCACAGTGGGGCTGTGTACTGGATTCAACCGGGTCAGCAACCCAAGCTGAAGTGCCCTCCGGCGGACGAAAGCCATTCTGTGGATTTCATCATCATCAGCAGCAGGCTGGAGCCGGTTTCCCCAGGCCGTTCCTTCCGCTTGAGCGACTCCGAAGCTGCTCAGCCTACCCCGGAGCAGATCTGGAATCTAAACCTGCCGATGATTCTTCCGGAACGTCTCTGGAGCTGGGCCCTGGTCCGTCTGCAACTGATCACCTCGATCTGGTGGCGGGGAGACCTCGAACATTTTCAAGCCAACATGCAGCTTACCGATCTGTTGGAGCGGATGGTCACGGAGCAGCTCCAGAACCGTACCAGATCGTCCCCCTCGAAACAGAACTGGTTTTTTTCAGTAGAACGAGCCGTGGAAGAACGGATCGCCTCCATCCTCACCGTTTCCGATATGGCCGGAATTGCAGGATTGAGCACAGCCCACTTCAGCCGGCGTTTTCATGAGGTGATGAGAGAGCCCCCGGCAGCCTGGCTCCGCAGAAGACGGCTGGAAGCCGCAGCCCTGCTTCTGCGTAGCAGTTCCAAATCCATTCAGGAAATTGCCAAAGAAGTCGGTTTCCGCCGTCCATCTGCATTTAACTTAGCCTGGAAACGGGAATATCAGTGCAGCCCCGGTGCCTGGCGTGGAAACCCAACTGGAAAGAACGCGGACACTTGACGCATAATTAAAATATAATACCCATAATAAGTACGATGTTGAAGGCGGAGATTGACCCAAGCTCAACCCGATCATAATAAGAATTACGTGTATCACATGAAAGCCGGATCCAGATGTTAGAAACCCCGAGGACTGTTCACAGAGAGAGGTACCAGAGAATCCCTGAGAGGCCGCAGCCATGAAGCGTTGGCAGGGGCGCAGCGTATTAATTACCGGAGCCAACCGGGGCATTGGGGCTGAACTGGCCGAGGCGGCCGGCCGCGCCGGGGCCACCGTTTATGCACATGCCCGCAATAAAGAAAAACTTCAGGAACTTCAGTCCAAAGTGGATGTGATTCCAATCGAAGCTGAGCTATCCGACCCTCAGGCGGCCTCTCAGATTCGGAATCAACTGGGCGACCAGCCCCTGGATGCTCTGGTAAATAACGCGGCCTATGAACTCTATATGCCGCTGGCTGAGCTTCCCTCCCCTGAGCTCGAAGCTCTCATGCGGGTAAACCTGTTACTGCCCATTGAACTCTGCAAAGCACTGCTGCCCAATCTAAAACAAGGGGAGGCTCCCTGCATTCTCCATGTGACCAGCATCCATGATACGGTTCCGGTGCGGAACAATTCCCCCTATGCCATTGCAAAAGCGGGTCTCCTCATGCATACCCGCTCTGCCGCTATTGAGTTTGCAGAATATGGGATTCGTGTGAATGCCCTGGCGCCGGGAGCCATTGAGACAGATATGAATCGGGAAACCTTGGACCGGATCGGTCGCGAACGCTTTGCAGAGTGGATCCCCGCCGGACGGGTGGGGTCGGTGGACGAACTGGTCTCAGCCTTTCTGTTTCTAGCAGGACCGGACTCCACTTATTGCACGGGGACCCGGCTTTGTGTGGATGGCGGCTACGAGCATCATGTGGTCCGCTATGGAAAGGATCCACAATGAAACCTCATTTATGGTACGCGGGTAGTTACACGAACGGAGAGCCCTATTTTCAAGGGGCCAAAGGGAAAGGCATTGTCTCCTTTCAGTTCGATCCGCTGATTGGGGAATTCTCGGAAGCCACGCTGGAAGCTGAATTATTGAATCCTTCCTGGATCTGGTCAGATGGCCGCCATCTGTTTGCAGTTGAGGAAGGATTTGAAAAGAACAGCTCTCTCTGCGTCTTCACCCGTTACGATGACGCTTCGCTTGAGCTTGCCGACAAGCATCTCTTACCCGGGGATGCCTTCTGTCATGGCAGTCATGACCAGCATCGGATCGGTGTAAGCTGTTACATGGATGGCTGGTCTCAGTTGTTTGCCCTCAGTCCGGAAGAAAAACTCTCTCCCATGAGCCTTCCCTGGACCTATGAAGGTTCCGGCCCCCACCCCAGGCAGGAAAAGCCACATGCGCACCAGATAACCTACGCGAAAGAACTGCGCAGCTGGTTGGTCTGTGACTTGGGCAGTGACTCAGTTTGGATCCACGATGACAGTTTTCAGGAAGCCCCCATACGCATTGCAGTTCCGAAAGGCTGTGGCCCCCGGCATCTGTGTCGGGGACATACACCAGGTATCTGGTGGCTCTGGTGTGAGCTGGAACCTCTGCTGATTGCTCTGGATATTCGTCCAGGCCGTGAACCCCGCATCATCCATGATATCAATCTCTCCCAGATATCCGGCTGCTCGGAAGTCGGCGCCGGGGCTGCGATCCACCTCCATCCCAGCGAAGCCTGGATCGCGTGTTCCTCCCGCCAGGATCACAGCATTCTTATCGTAGACGTGCATCAACCCGAATCTCCCCTGTTATTGTCCCAGTTGGAATGCCCCGGAGAGACCCCCAGAGATTTCAGGTTTGAACGAAGAGGCCTCTGGCTCCTCAGCGCCTCGCAGGACGAGCACGTCATCCAGGCCTTCGCCATGGATCCGGCCGGAGGTATTTCCCAGATTCCGTTCGCCTGGCTGGATACAGAATCTCCGGTCTGCCTCTGTCAGATTTAAACCCGGTGCTTCCATGGAGAGGCTTAACCTGTGTAGAGCATTTCCCAACAACCTGACCTAAACACGCCAAAACCACCAGAGATTAAATTTCACACATATACTTTTATTACCACATTTAGGTATATTGATTTCATAAAGGATTCAGCGCTAGGATGTAGAGAACACACGGACTGAATCTTTATGAAACGAACCTTATTGCTTTTGACTCTTCTTCCGGCCTTCCTCTGGGCACAACCCGATTTGGCAGCATTTTTTCAAGAAAACCCTCTTCAAGGTGGCTGGGCCATGCACCTGGGTAGCAGCGACGGGCAGCTGGAAAGCGAACTCCTTTCTCACAATTTTCGGGTGACCGGAGTCATGCCCCCTGGAGAGGATGCCCAAAAGCTACGCGAAACCCTGCTCAATCAGGGGCTCCTGGGAAACATCCATATTTATGAGAATATAGATCCAGAGACGATTCCGGCGAAAACCGACAGTCTGACCCTGATCATTGTCGACCTGGACACCTACGCGATCAGCGAAAAGGAAATCCGGAAAAAACTTGCTCCTTTCGGGAAGGCTCTCGTCCGAAAACAGGGAAGCTGGAAGACCTGGCACAAGGAACTGCCTGAGGGCTATGATCATTGGACACACTATGATTACGGAGCGAATTCCAACGACTTTTCGAAAGATCAACACGCCGGATATGCCCGCGGTGTCCAATGGATAGGCGGTCCCTTTGGAAATGACGGCGGTATGGGAATCCGGGTCTCGAACGGGGTTTCGATTTCAATTGAGTCTCCTCATTTTGCCAGAGGCAACATTACCCTGACCGCACGGGATGCTTTCAACGGCGCGGTACTGTGGCAAAAAACGCAGGTCAATCCCAGAGGAGAGCGTCCTTTTCGGCCTGACAGCCGTTACGCCCTATTCTGCGATGAGGAACGGGTCTTTGTGCACTGGGCCTCCGAACCGCATCTGAAAGCCTACGATCTACGAACAGGCGAAGAACTCATGACCTACGATCAGGGTTTCAACATCAATGAATACGAACAGGCCACCTGGTTTCGAAAAGGGAAATCACGCGGATACCGTGGTGAACCGGCTCGGATGTTGGTGGCAAATGGGGTGTTAATCCAGGCCTACATGCACCGGATCTATGCACTCGATGTGAACACAGGCAAGCGGTTGTGGCTCCAGGAGGACGAGAGCAAAACCTATAACCGGCCTTTGGTACAAGGGGGAACCCTCGTGATCCTGGAAGGCGGTGCGGAGGAAAAGTTTCGGAAATCCGCAAACTACTTTTCAGACAGCGAGCTCTTCTACACCAACGCCGTGGTGGGGCTGGATCTTCGTAGTGGCAAAGCACAGTGGCGCCACGAAAATGCCTGGAAAGAAACACACCCCAGTGTCCGCAACCTCGCAAGCGCGGATGGGATTGTCGCCGTGTTGTTCGAGATCGGGGACAAAGAGAAATATGAAATCAAACGAGGAAATCCGCAGAAATCCCACCACGTTCTGGTCTTGGATGCGGCTAGCGGTGAGAAGCAGTTTTCGCGAGATGATTGGGGCTCCGGCTACCATCACCAAAAGCGGGTTGCGGTAGGGAATGGAACGGTATGGGCCATGGACACGAAGCAAGTGAAAGGCTGGAGACTGGATTCCCCAGACAGCAGCACCCAGTTAAAAAACAAAGCCTTCAGCGCAAACCCTCTCTGGGGATGCAGCCTCCCCCGCCTGACCCCGAATGGAGTGACCTGGTGGCTGTCAGGAGAATCGTTTCTTGACGGCAGTCGTTCCCTTTCGCATGCCAGCCGGAATGGCTGCGACATGGGATCGGTACCTGCACACGGACTTTTGTATCAGACGCCAAATCATGGTTGCGGATGTTATGGCTTTATTGGGCGGCATTCAGCCTTCTATCACCGCCCGCTCAGCTCCCCCTTCAGCGGAACCCGTCTGGTCAAAGGCTCGGGACGTCCTGCAACGAACGGGCGGAGTCACTTCGCGGAAACGGAATGGCCCATGTACTTAAAAGACCCCATGCGTAGCTCCTGGAGTTCAACAAAGCTGGGTGATTCACTCCAGGTCACCTGGACCCAGAGCCCCTTGAAGTCCACTCCAGCCTGGGCAGAACTTCTCGAACATACCCAGGCAAAAGAACGGCTGGGTCCCGTTACTCCGGTCACCGTAGCAGAAGGCGTGCTTGCGCTGGGAAGTTATGACACCCATGAAGTCATCGTTCTCGATCCGGAATCAGGCAGCGTACGCTGGCGGCGTGCGCTGGACGGACGAATCGACTCCCCTCCTACCATTTACAACGGAGCCGTGTATGTGGGTACCCGATCCGGATGGATCTATGCCCTGAACCGTGATTCGGGTGAATTCATCTGGAAATTCTTTGCCTCGGCGACGCCTGAGCTGATTCTGGCCAACTGGGGAAGTGAAAATGCACAACCCGCCATTGGCACAGTGAGTGTAGTGGACGGTCTTGTTTGGGTCAATGCAGGCCGGCATGTCGAAATCGATCATGGAGTCACCTGGTGGGCTCTGGATCCGGCCACGGGTGAGGTCGCCAAAGAAGGCATGCTGAAACCGGGAAGCGAAGGCAGATGGGCCAGGCAAACCGGTCAGAATACCCCCTGGGTGTCAGATGGGGAGCATATCGTTCTTCACCGTGCCGGCCTGAAAGTGGCTAGTGGAGAACCTGCAATCCCTGGGACGGATTGGAATACGGGAGTCAGTTCGTATGGGTATGAGCATCACGCGACCTCTCAGTTACTGATGAGCAATTATTCCACCCTTCATCGAGGGGATATTCGCTGGGAAAGTTCCCGACAGGGGCGGACCTGGCATGTCTACGGAGTGGGAGGCAGTCATATCGCCTATAATGGAAAGGGCGAAACCATCGGTCTGGCCGCCGTTTCCAATGCAGGTGGCCGTCGCGCGATGGGGGACGGACGTGGATATAGTGGAACCGTTTCCAGGTGGAAACGGCGTCCGGAAAAACTGGAAGGAAAGGCGTTGAAGGAATCGGAAAGCCGGGCCTCCACCGCAACGGAACAATGGAAAACCAATCTGCAGGTTCGGCGTCTACAGAAATCCAAAGCCTTTACCGGCTATGGCATCGCCGTGGCGGGGGAAAAAGTTCTGGCCCTGACTTCGGATACCCGGAATCATCATGCTCTCGAAGTGTACAACAAAGATGACGGAAGCTTTCTTCAGTCAATTGAACTCCCCGGACACCCCGTAAATTGCGGTCTTGCCGTCGCCAATGGCGCGGTATACATCACCCTGCTGGATGGGCATGTGCTCTGTCTACGTTGAAGACTGGTACCCGGCTCAACCCGTCCCTCAGCCCGGCGGCTGTCGGCGATAGGCTGCGGGGGCCGATGCAAAGCGTTTGCGGAAGGAGCGTGCAAAATACTGGCTGGAATTAAACCCACAGGTGAACGCGATCTCTGTGACCGATATGAGGGGCTTCTCCCGCAACATCCGGGCGGCATGTTCCAGGCGGATCACATTCAACTGGCCCACGGGGCTGTGGTTAAAGAGGCGGCGGCAGGCAAGACTGAGGTAACTTTTTCCGACCCGGCAGGCATGCGCTATTTCCTCCAGCGTCCAGGCCTCCGCAGCTTTCTCCACGCTAGCCTCGAGTCCCCGGTAAAACTGGCGGATGGTGGCATCAAAGCCTTCCGGATCTTGTGCAGAATCCTCCGGGAGGCGGCTAAGACTGTCTGCCACCGAGACCAATAGATAATTAATCCCTGCAGAAAGTGCGGCCACCTGCAGGCGTGAGGGCTCTGAAACAAATGAGGAGCAGAGCTGTTCCACCACCCCTCGCCGTTCCTGAGTCTCCTCCCGGAGATGACAGCGCGGATGCTGTCTATAGCAACGCAGGAGTTCGAGACGGGATTCTGCATCCGGGGCAATCCAGTCCGGAAAACTCCAGCGTCCAGAAGACGTGGACGCATCCACATCGAGAATAAACCAGAACAGTTTACAGGGGTGGATATGAGGGTTTCCTACGCGATGACGCTGCCAGGGGCGGGTAATGGTCATATCCCCGGACTGTAAGCTCCAGGAGCCTTCATCCGTGGCAAACTCACACTGCCCATGCAGTAGATAACAGATCTCGATCCCTTCATTGCGGTGAAAAGGCAGTCCCCAGTTTTGTCGCCCCACCGCATCCCATACCCCAATGGATCGAAGTCCCGGCAACTGCCCCGGGGCCAACCGCAGCCCCGGATATTGCCCGCGGCCATATCCGGACAGGCTGAGTTCGCCCCGCTCCTCCGCAAGAACCAGGGGACTGCAGTCATCGGCTCGAAAGGCAATTTTCGTCACAGAACGCATGTGCACAATACTCCACGGAGTCAGGTAGACGTCAAGCTTGTTTGGAACTGACACACTTCAATCATGATCAAAATTGGATGTTTCGCATTGGTTTCGCCCTTCTCTCCTCTTGAAGCTCAGTTTGCCGCCATTCGCGGAATGGGCTTTGACTATGCCGACCTGACCGACAGTCACGACGGTGCCATCCTCGGCAATGAATTCGGCTTTACCGCCGCGGCCAGCCTGGATGCTCACCCCTCCCGTGTCCGCAGCATGGTCGAACAGCATCAGCTGTCACTTACCGCGGTGTGCGCACACGCCAACCTGCTCGATCCCAGCGGACCGGATACCTATGGAACGGCTCAGATCATCAAAGCCATCCGCCTGGCCCGGGATCTCGGAGTCAAGCAGGTGATTACTACCGAAGGGGACCCCAAAACCGCTTTCGGCGAATCACTCCGTCACGATGAACAGATTTTCTCGGTCGTAGAGAAATTATACTGGCCGGTGCAGTGGGCAGCCGAATTGGGGATTGAATTGCTGCTGGAACCCCATGGCATTCTCACGGACTCAGTAGAAGCCACTGCAGAAATCCTTGAACGCTTGGGCCATCCCGAAACGGTGGGCCTGAACCTGGATACAGGGAACCTCTGGCTGGGGGGCGGAGAGAATTTTGAATACATCGAGCGTTTTGCGGAGCGCATCAAACATGTGCACTGGAAAGATCTGGAAGCAGACTGGGAAAGCAAACGCGGCACGCAGTATGGATGTGGAATGGGCCTGATTCCGCTGGGCGATGGTGTCATCGGCCTCCCGGAAATTGCCAGCGAACTGAAGCGTATCGGTTTCGACGGGCCCACCACCCTCGAAGTGTTTGGCGAGGAAGCCGTGAAAGAGTCTGCTGAGCGATTACAGAGCTGGTTTGCCTAAGAGCACCTTTCCACGAAGAAGTTCCTTCAACTAGCTTGGGAGCGCGGAAAACGGTCCCCAGTAAGGCAAAACGAACGCGCTACAAGCTTAAGCCGGACGGGGGAACTCCCCTCACCCGGCAGTGGGTGCGGTAGCATTGGGTATAGTTGGAAAAGCCACAGGCACGGGCGATGTCCTGAAGCTTGGCATTCGGGTTATGCTTTCGCGCTTCATCAAACGCCTGAAGTTGCACCCGGCTTCGGTAACGGTGCAGGCTTTGGTCCATCTGTTCGGTAAAGAGATGACTTAGACGTGAACGGCTGATCCCAACTTGAGCTGCCAGGTCTTCAAGTTCGATCAGACCGGAACATTCATGCAGGAGCTCAATGGCCTGCTGAAGTGCCGGATGAAGCCGGGCCCCCTGCACCGGATCCGCAGCTGCACGCCACCTGGCGGAGAGCAGGGTCCGCAAGGCCAGATGAAGATGATGGAAAGCCAGGGACGGATCCTGCTCCTTCCGATGTTCATGGACCAATCGACACAACGCATCCAATTCGCGGCATTGGGCCTCCGGAAGCGTAAACACCCCGGGCGAGGTCTCACGCGGGCCGCGCAGGTCCCAAATCACCCAGAGGTGCAGACTCGACGGGCTTTGCAGCATGCTGTGTACCGAATCACGGGGCAGATAGGTCAAGGAACCTCTTGGGCAGGGATATACCTTTCCATCGATCATTCTCCGGGTGTTCCCCTCCAGCAGTAGATTCCACTCATTTCCGTTATGGACATGCGGTACTTCCTCGTCCCCGTTTCTCCAGGGATTCCGGCCGATCCAAATCGTGGTCATCTGTTCCGGCAGGTTTTGGACCTCTGCGCGTAGAGAGCACTCACTCATAGCATAAAATGTATAATCACAAGCACAATATGATCACCAATCGGAATTTATCAATAAAATTAGAGCTTAAGGGAATTTCATCTCTTTACTCTGACAGCCATTTACGACTATCACTGACACATTCTCTCACCACACATTAGCGATTATGATCAAGAAGCTCCCAACCTTTCTCCGATTCTGCACAGCTGCACTCGCACTGATTTTCAGCCTGCACACGGCCATGCTCCGGGCAGAACTCTCCTTTCCTGCCGTCTTTAATCATCACATGGTGCTCCAGCGGGAAATGCCGGTTCCGGTATTTGGGAAAGATCTTCCCGGCACCACCGTCACCGTGGAATTCGGAGGACAGAAAAAACAGGCGATCGCTGACGACAAAGGGATATGGAAGGCCGTCCTGGACCCCATGCAGGCGAGTGCGGAAGGACGTGAGCTCACAGCCTCAGGGAGTAGCACCGTCATTTTGAAAGACATCCTCGTGGGTGAGGTCTGGATGGGAGCGGGTCAATCCAACATGGTGATCCCGGTCAGTGGTGCTGGATATCCCAGCTCCTATGCGAGGGATCAGGACCTTCCCTTGATCCGCTATTCGCGTCCGCCTTCCGACAAGGAGCGAAAGCCCTTCTCCAAGACACCACACGACATGCAGTGGAATCCGGAATGGATGGTCTGCACCAAAGAGAATATCCCGAAGTTCGGCGGCATCATGTTTGCCTTCGCGGATGCCTTGCATCGGGAGCTTCAGGTTCCGATCGGGATCGTCAATCGAGCCGTCGGCGGCACACCGGTCCGCTTTCATCTGGATCAGGGGGAATTGGCAGCAGATCCATTCGTCCAACAGGTGATCTCCGAAGCCAACGCCCAAACCGCGCAGGCTGCCGCGAGGGCCGTCGAATTGGAGGCCGCCTACCCTCGCTACGTCAAGGAGATCAAAGAAAGGGTTGCCGCTACTGGCGAGAAAATCTCTCCGGTTAAGAAACCGGTCTATGCAACGCCCTCGCGTATTCGCGACGCATCGCTGACCGGAAAGAAAGGCGTTGGATACATCATGTTCATCGAACCCATGCTGGGCATGGCCATGCGGGGTGTGGTGTGGGACCAGGGCGAGTCCGGTACCGGCATGCTCAATGGACGGGTCGGCCTGGGCATGAGCACCCGCTTTCTGATTCGGCAATGGCGTCAACACTGGCCGGAACTGCCCTTCATTGTGCAACAGAAGCCCAGCGGACAAGGCCGCAATACCTGGGGGCGGCTAGCTCCCGAAGAAGGTAAAAATGCAGAGCTACCTCCGACACCTCCAACATACCCGTGGACCAGTGGCCATAAGCCCTACGAGTATCTCACGCTCAAAGACGAACCCGGCACCTGGATGGTGAATACCATGGACCTCATCACCAGTGTCCATCCTGGCCGGAAGGACATGAATGGCCTCCGCGCCAGCGAAATTGCCTTGAGCGAGGTTTACGGCATCGGCAGCGATGACTGGCGGGCACCGGCCTTTGAAAAAGCCACGTTTCAAGGAGATACCGCAACTGTACACTTCCGACATATTGGAGAGGGGTTGACCGTCAAAGGCACTGGCACGATTCAGGGCTTCGCACTTGCAGGAGAAGATCAGGTCTTTCATTGGGCGGATGCCGTGATTGAGGGAGAGACGGTCAAGGTCTCCAGCGCCAAGGTCAGCAAACCGGTTGCGGTTCGTTACGCCTATGCGAAGCGCGCTTACCTTGCGAAGTTTTCAGTTCCCGTCGCCCCCTGGGCCAACCTCTTTGGCGCCAATGGCCGTCCGGTGCAGATCTTCCGTTCAGATGACTGGGAGAACGTGCCCTAACCCAAACCGAGCATTCCCACCTCTTGCCCTGAGCTTGCCGAAGGGAGCTTACCGAAGGGCCCAACCAAAGATCCTCATGACCACTCCCCCCTCACCTACCCATATCGCCTTCGTCGGATGCGGCGGCATCGCCTACAACCAACATGCCAAAGCCGTTCTCTCCTTTCCGGATGAATTCAAGGTGGTCGCGGTATGCGATCCAACCCGTCCCAATGCGGAGAAACTGGCGGAACGCTTCGGTTCCGAAACTGCGATATTCGAAAGCATAGAGGAGATGTACGACGCCATCGGCACCGAACTGCATGGCGTGGTTCTCACGACCCCGCATGACGCCCACCTTCCCGGAGGACTCTTCTTCCTCGAGCGCGGCATTCCGGTCCTCATCGAAAAACCGGTCACCTTGAACCTTGCTGAACTGAAGCAGCTTCAGGCGGCCGAAACCGCAGGAGCCTTTGTCCAGGTTGGACAGATGCAACGCTTCGATCCCGAAGCCTGGTGGCTGAAGGATTTTGTGCAAAGCGCGGAACGCTTCGGCCGTCCTATATCCTTTGACCTGAACATCTGGCAGAACATTCACGGCTACACCCGGGGCAATTCCGATCACTGGATTCTGAATGGTAAAAAAGCCGGTGGCGGCATCTGTACGAGCGTGGGAGTTCACCCGCTGGACATTCTCCGGTTCATCACCGGGCAGGACTTTGTCGAAGTGACCGCAAAGGGACGCTTTGATGCCCCGTTTGTGGAAGGGGCCGAATCCTCTTGCTCAGCCCTGTTTGAAATGAGCGGGGGACTGACCGGCACCCTACATGCCTCCTATCAACCGCCCAGGATTCCCTACGCACAAAGACTGGTCCTGTTCGGAGAACGGGGAAGCCTGTTCCAAAACAACAAGATCGGCGACTATGCTGGTCCCTACACGATGGTGAGTGAAGATCCGCATATTGATGACTTTATGGCGATGTTCGGCAACTTCACTCCGATTGCGGAGGAGGTCAAACAGGCCTACCCGGAGAAAAGCAATCCCTTTGCACTGCAGTTGATCCACTTCCGGGAAGCCATTCTCGAAGACCGCAAACCCGAAGAGAATACTCTGGAGAAAAACTTCAACACCATCGCCGTTCTCGAAGCCATCGCAAAAAGTATGCAGAGCGGGGAAACTGTTAAGGTAGAGACTCTTTCATAACATCCTGTAAATCATTCAAGCACGGACATTCACGGACCTCTCGCCTGCCCGAGCCGTCGCTCGGAGACGGCCAGGGGACGCAGTGGATGAGCAGATACAATTTTCGTTCCCTCAACCCAGCCGGACAACATGCGTCCGCGTTGTCCGCGTGGTCCGCGGTTGCTTCCCTCCCCCCAATCTAACGCCAACTGGACCATCATGAAGTATACGATCTCCGATACACAAATCGAATTCCACGGACCCGACGATCAGGTCGCCGCTGTCTACGTCCTCGACGATCCCTACAAACCTCACTTCCGGGAACTGTACACGCCTGCCGGACTCAGCGCCACCATGGTCAGTCCGGTTGATCACCGTCACCACAAGGGCTTGATGTATGCCCTGAAAACCACGGATGTGAACTTCTGGGAGGAGGACCCAGGCACCGGGCACTGCGGCGTACAGGATATTCAGTCCACCACGGAAATCGAAGGTGGTTTTCAACAGGACATTCACTGGCGGGAAGAAATGGGTGGAAACCACACCTACCGTGAAACTCGGACCATCACCTGCCGTGCAATCGAGAACGCGTTCGAATGGACCTGGCGCACCCAGCGCAGGGCCCTGCGGGATCACGAGCTGGATGTCAGTTTCTGGTTACTGGAACTGGAGGACGGTCGCAAGGTCAACTATCACGGACTGGGCATCCGCCTTCCCTGGGCCTGGTGCTGGGGAGGAAAAAACTACGGCACTGTGGAATGCGAAGGGAAACCGGTCAGCTACAAAGAAGCCTCCGGCACCCGGGCCTCTTCGGTTGGCTTTTCCAGCAAGGTGGATGGGCATTGGGCCCCTCCAACAGCCTCGGTCACCATCCAGCAGGAGCAGGACTTCGGCTGGTTCGCCTTCCGGGAAATCTTCCCCTACCTCTCCGTCGGCCCGACCATTCTTGGAGGGTTCTCCGTTTCAGAGGGCGAGACCTTTGATGAAACATACCGCATTCTCATCGCAGACAGACCTGCCGGCTGACCTGATTCCTGTAAATAGGAATCACTTGATCGGCAGTTGGATCCTTGCGGAGCTCCCATCTCCGAGTTTCAGAGTCACGTTGTTCATCTGACCTCCCTGGTTCAACATGTCCTGAAAGATCACCTCATCGGTTTTTTCCCGCAGCGGCCAGACAACAACCTCCGGCACAAGAATGGCAACCTCATGGTACCGAAGATGCAGGAGTACCTTGAGACACGAGAAGATGCCCTGCTGAAGTCAAGGCCACCTGCGCTAGGACGTGACAGGTCGCACCCGCAGTCCAATGATGCTTCTCTGGCCCTCGCGAGCGACAGCTCGGGCAAGTGCAGCGCCACTTCTGCGGAACCCGTAGGTGCGAAGCGCCTTTGGACTGCGTGTAGCGAGGGAAACGATGCTACCGCTTTCGAGACATCAGGAAAGAGCCCGCCCATACCATTGCCCGCCCTCTCCCTTAAAACCAACTCTTGCCTTCCTCTCTTCCACGTGTGAAAACCATTGCAAGCGCAAGGAGAACCATCAAATGATCACACGACCTTTTGGAAGATTAGGCTGGCCGGTTTCGGCGGTAGGCATGGGCACCTGGAATCTGGGTGGACAATGGGGGCAGCTGTCTGACAGTGAAGCGATCGATACCATCCGTACAGGATTTGATCACGGCATCATGCTCTTCGATGCCGCTGAATCCTACGGGGTCCCTCACGGGCGCAGTGAAGAGTTGTTGGGCAAAGCCCTCACGGGCTTACGCCATCAGGTCACCCTGGTAACGAAAATCGGCAATTGGGGAAAGCGCAGTGGGGATGCCGTTCCCAAGACCAGTACGGATTTGATTCGACTCTGTGCCCATGCATGTCTCTACCGCTTACGGACAGACTGGATCGATGTGTTGCTCTGCCATGAAGGAAATATTGAAGATCCCAGCATCTATCTGGAGACCTTTGCCTTGTTAAAAGAGCAAGGGCTGATCCGGGCCAGTGGAATTTCAACCGATTCCCTCGAACGGGTAAAACGTTTCCACGAGGGGGGTGGCTGCGATGTGGTGCAACTGCGCTACTCCCTACTGGATCGCCGAGCTGAAGAAGAGTTACTCCCCTACTGTGAACAACACGGAATTGCGGTCATGATCCGGGGACCCTTAGCGCAAGGCATGCTCTCGGGTCGTTATCATGCCCAGTCGCAATTTGCCGCGGACGACATGGTTCGTGCCTCCTGGAACCCGGGAGGGCAGGCACGGGAACGTTTTCTAAAACAGGTCGCTGAGGTGGAGCGTTTCTCCGAACACATCAGCCCCGGGGCAGAGATGGTGGAAGCGGCCTTACGTTTTTCCTTCAGCCACCCCGCCTTGCCCGTCAGCATTCCCGGAGCAAAAAGCCCGGCTCAGGCCAAACAAAACGCAGCTGCAGGGAGAGAAGAACTCTCCTCAGAGCTGCGTACGAAGCTACGGCAAGCTTGAGAACTAGCTTAGTGCCGACGGCGATGCATCAGGATCCCAAACACGCTTGAGGCGATTAACAACAGGAACGTGGAGGGCTCCGGAATGACCGTCAGAACCAGATCCTGATTGCTATTCGCAAATTCCAAGGTTCCGGTAAAGGAACCGACACTGCCGCTGAGATCTGCCGCATTGAGCGTGCCTGTGATGCTTTCAGAGGTGTCGAACAGGGTGTAGCTTCCAACCCCGAGCCCGCCTGAATCAGAGAAAGTGAAACTGCTGAAGCCAATGGCATTATTTCCGATATTCAGGTTTCCGGAACTCAGGAGCACCTGATCCGAACTGCTGCCCAATTCGTAGACCAGACTTTCGGCTGCAGAGATATCCAGTTCGCCGCTTCCCAGATCCATGGTCAGCGTTCCCGGAGAATTTCCGGGAGATAGAATCCCCTGCAGAGTCACCACCACGGCCCCACCGTCACCCAGGGTCCCGGCGCCGCCCAGGGTGGCCCCGCTCAGAATACTCACATCCCCACTGCCCGTTGCGGAACCCGTGCTGTTGTTCACCTTGAAGGTTCCGGCTTCAACGATGGTAGAGATGCTGTAGGTATTCGCCCCGGTAAACTCCACGGTGCCTTTCGGATTCCGCCAGGCCAGCTCTTTCCCGGAAACCGGATCCTTGGCCTTGCCGTAGGCATAGGTGTAGCGGTCATTAATGATCAATTCATTTCCGGAATTCCCGCTACTGGAGATGACGCCACTCACGCGAAGAGTGGCGCCAGCATGTTCCGAGAAGAGATTGTTTCTCACCGCATTTACATTGGCAATATTCACATTTCCGGAAACATCCGTCATGCCGCTGCTTACATGCGTACCTACCGACTGCATGGATTCCCCCACCCAGGCCGGAGGAGCTGCGGTAGCATTCGCGAAATTAATGTTATTGGCCACCGTAGTCACATCATTGTTAAAGATGAGTTTGCTGGTCAGGGTGGTAATACCCGCTTCCACCAGCGAGTTGGATGTGGGATCGATGGCGTCGGTCGAGGTCCCATTAAAGGTGTAGGTAATGGAAGAGTTCGCCAAAGCCTGCGCGGCATCAATCTGCAGCGTACCCTCCCCCGTGGCAATCAGCGAGGAACCACCCGGAGTGTAGCCCGACCAGTCCCCGGAAAGAACGTAGCGGCCTTCATTAAAGTTGTTTGCGCCGCCAAAACCCATTTTGGCAGAAAAAGGGAGACGGGAATTCGCACGGGCATTCATTCCTGTACTGAACAGGCCCGTCAGGTTAAACACCCCGCCGCTACCAGCCCCACCGGAATAGCGGAAACTCGGATCCCCGCTGGCGACATCATTAATAATATGATTCGCAATGGTCACATCCGAACTGCGGTTCAGGCTGATATTGGCCCCATTTCCCGCGAGGGTGACCGTTCCGGTACCGAAGGTGTTGTCCGCAGCCGTCTGGTTCGGTGCACGGAAACTGATGTTGATGTTTCCAGACTGGATAAACCAGTTTCCACTGAAACCACTGTTGTTCCCTCCCATGCGGAGGTTCCCACCTGATTTAGTGATATCCGCCGTTCCCGTCAGGTTCCCCTCCAAATACAGACTGCCCGAGAGAATACTCCAGGCTTGATTGAAGGCCCCCACATTGACGGTAAAATCATTGGCGGATCCCGCAGAACTTCCCAGATCAATATTCCCGCTTGACCCTGTATAATTCAGCCCCCCTTGAATGTTCAAGGTGTCCCCGGCCCCATAGATGGTAAAGGCCCCCACCCCTGCGCCTGAGTTGTCCAGGTTCAAGACCCCTACGGTTCGGTCGCCATTGGTATCAATCACTGTACCCGAACTGAGTCCGGTGGCGAATTCCACATCTGCCCCAGCCGCAGGGAGCCCGCTACTCCAATTGAGGATGCTGTCCCAGTTCGCATCGCCTGCACCACCCGTCCACTGGGCCTGAGCAAACAGGGCCGAGTGAAAAACACATGACAAGACTGTGAGCACACACAGCTTCAGGTAAGGTCTCATAAGATGTCTCCAATCAAGGATACACTGCGTGGGAGAAGCAGCAGAACGCTTTGTTAGAGATATGTTACAAAAGAGTCATTTTCCCATTCAAGGGAAAAATAGACAATCGCCCTGAATTTAGGGGCAGCCTATGTGTTCTTGTCGGGAATCCCTGCAAGATCATTCGAAAATTCGCTATGCCCCGGTATGGAGGAACAGGATATGAACCAGGCGACCTACTGGGCCTCATCCTTCCGGAGCCCCAAAAGAGGATGTAGCGGACCTCCTCCTGTTCTGCGGTCACAGAATCAGGAGCAGATCCCCGGCAGCAGTTAACGAAGGGTGTCGATACTGGCCATACCCAGCAGATAGCCGGCACGGGCTGGATCCGTGACCTGAAAGATCACTTCATTCTCTGCTTTCAGCAAGGAAGGGTCCAAGGGCATTTCCAGAATCAGGGGGCTTCCCTCTGCTGTGGGAGCTCCTGGGAGAGCCAAGGCCTTCCCATTGATCAGCACCTGCCCTTCTCCATCCGCCAGCCGCTCCACCACCAGGCGCAGGCTGGCTTTTTTCACAGAAGCTGCGGAAGGAATCGCAATCATCGCTTTCGCGGGTGCACCCGCATGAACCTCGTGGAGAATGGCATTATGCAAAAACTGCTCTTGTTTCAGCGTGGCAGCTGCCTGAGGGTCGATGGGCTTGGCCAGGGCTAGATTCACCACCAGCGGAGCCCGGCTGGCTAGTTCCAGGGACAGTTTGGCCTCTTGTCCATCCGTGCTGATTTCCTGTTCTTCAATCACGGGTTTGCCACTGCTCCAGTCATAGCTGGCAGCACGGACACGCCCCTTGGCCGCAAAGGAGGCTCCAGCGGGTGCCTGGATAGACAGATTGATTTGCCGGGCCTTCAGAGCATCATTCAGCACCAGCACGGTCATCACCTGCTGATCCCCAAGCTCTCCCCGGGGCGCCAGCGCATCAGTGCCATCAATCGAAGCCACCACATACACATCCTGCTGCGGGGAATGTGCATAGACCAAACGTCCGCGCAATTCACGCATGAGGTCAAAGGCCACTCCTTCGCCTCCGTCGGACCAGAAGCCGCCGCCCAGACCAAAGTGGGAAATATTGCGAATCTTGTCGGGAATGCTGTCCAGGGACTGAGCGATTTTGCGACTCACCCACTGAAACTTCATTGCATCCGCGGAACGCTGCTCCGCACCGCCATGGGCCTGTGGATCCATGTTGGAGGCCGCTTCCGTGTTCCAGAAAGTCAGCGATTTGCCGTACACGGTTTCGGAGTAGGCATTCACCACTTCATAGTTGGCCGGCATGCGCAAAGGACTGCCGCCGTAATCGTGATCGTTGATCCCATCAATGTATTTCCAGGAAGCATCAATCGTGGGTTTATAGAGTTGATGAAAACCGGCCCAGTGGTCTTCGCTGGGGCGGTTCCCCCACCCGGCAATAATGATGACCTTCTCCCCGGCCTGCTCTTTGGCAGCACGGGCAAATTCCACCAGGGGCTCATCATACATCTTGCTCATGCCCTTGCCCGACCAGAAGGTGAACTGGGTTTCGTCGTAGATCGTCCAGGGGGTGAAGGCGGTATAGGTTTTGCCGTTCTTTGCGGTATAGGTCTCCCCATCCTTGACCGAATCCGGCGGATTTTCATTCTCCACCTGCTGATACCAGACATGACGCGGGGTCTGATATTTACGGGCCCAGGAGCCCATGGTCACCCCGCCGTTTTCTGCACGGCCGCGGCGGAATTCCTGATTCCCTTTGCGGGTCCAGTCCCAGGGCAGTTTAGAACGATCCCGGGTCCATTTCAGGTGTGGCGCCACTGCGCCGTCATGGCGAATCTGTACCGGGCCACCCTCCGTGGCTTTGCTCACATCGTAATGTGCGGGGTTGAAACCCTTTCGGTTATCATTGGCCCAGTTGAGATAGGGTTCATTCCAGAACTCCACAATCACCGGCCCCTCAGAGGATTCCGCCTTGGCCGCCACATTCTTGGCCAGAGTGGCCATCGTTTGCTTCCAATTGGCATCCGCCACCCTCACCGGAGGCTGCGTGCGGTCCCCATAGGAGTTGATGCGCATCGGAATCTTCTCGGATCCTACTTCGGCACCACCGTTCAGTTGAAAATGAATTTTCCGGGTGGAGCCACTGCGGAATTTTTCCGCACGCGGAATACTGGGGATGGTGGCGGTAAAGCGTTTGGCTTTCTTCTCCCCGGGCATCTTGATGCGCACCCGGTTCCGTTTATCCAGGGTGTATTCCTGACCCTGATAGGTCACTTTTCGATCCACAACCGGCAGGCGTTCCCCATTGATCATCATGAAAGGCTCTTCCCCGGTGGGAATGCTCTTGAGGTTAAAACTGCCAAAGGTTCCCGGGGGGACGCTGGTAGTCCCATTCACATCCAGCAATTCGCCGGTCACCTCTACCGTAACTGCAGTCGCCTTCTCTTCATCCATCTTCACGAAGGATAGAGCCTCCAGATTGAAGTTCACCTCCCCCACACCCAAGGGGTTGATCACCCCGATCGCCACGCCCGTGATCTTATCCAAGTCCAGTCGGTCGTTTTCGTCTTTGAAACCACCTTCTGGAGGGTTGGAATAAAAAGGCTGTGCGAAATCGGCAAAGCGAACGGTCGCTTCATTGGAAGCCTGGGTCAACTCGCAGGCCCAGCTGTGTGCGTACCAGGTACCATCTGCTTCGCGAATCGCTACGTACACGCCTACATCTCTACGGGGCTTGTCCGTGGACACCTGAAGACGAAGCCCGTTGTAGGCACTGAGGTCCACCTCAGCCGGAAACGGCATCACCGACCAACGGTTGTGCGTCCAGTTGCGACGTTGTGTACCGAGGTCGAAAGCAAACTGAACCTGAGCGCCGCTCTGTTCGGCTCCACTGAATGCGAGTGGAGCAATTTCTGTCAGCGACTTGCCCTCTGCGGCAAATACGGCTCCATGAAACAGAGCGGTTGAAGCGAGCCATCCGTAGAGAGCAGAACGAACACGATGAGAAGCTGAATGAGAAAAATGAGATGCAAACATACTGAGAATTCCTACTGGGCAAAAAACCAGAATTGGAAATCTCAGCCCGATTTACAAGTCGAAAAAAGTGTTTATACAAACACAATTTACGACGATTTCACAACTAAACACCATACGATCACGGACTCGGCAGTGAAAACAGCAGGTCCCAGTTTCAAGCTAGCGGCTGAGGCTAGCAGCTCAACGACGACGGCGGAAGAGCACAAAACCAACCACAGAACTCAGCAACAACATGGTCAGGGTACTGGGTTCTGGAACCGCATAGGTCAGAATGGCGTCAAAACCATCCCCATCCGCGATCGTCGAGTACACCCACTCCGAGGAGGTCGTAGGGGTTCCCGTAATCGAGGAAGCATCCTCAATAATGGTAAACTGTTGCCCTGCAGTTGGAGTTCCATTCAACACCGCGATATCCACATGGGTATTGGCACCAAACTCAAACATACCGCGGTCTCCGCTGACATTGAACTGGATGCGGTCTGAAAGGTTCAGGCCCGCATCCACCTCCAGCCGAAGTTCCCCATTATCTCTGACCAAAAGAAAGCCGTCTCCATCCGTCGTGGGATCCGAAAAACTCAGAACATTGATGCTGCTGTCCTGGCCGTCGAGGCTGCCTACCCCGAAATCCTCGTCCTTATCCACCCTGACGGTATTATCCCCACGAAAAAAGAGCGTCCCGCCAATCGTACCGGTAACATTATCCCGGAACTGACGCAGGGTGGCGTTATTCTGGAGAGTGACATCAATGCTGGAGGCCACCGTGGATTGAGAGCCGTTGGAGTCAAAGCTCAGGATGGACCCGTCAATGATCAGCCCGCCCTGATAGCTAAAGCCTCCCCCACGGGTGGTAAAGGTGCCCCCGCCCCCCAGCGTCAGATTCACCGAACTGGCAGCACTGCTGTCTGAAAAGGCACCGTAAAAATTGTGGGTATTGCTGGTCGTGATGCCGAGGTCATTTCCGTTCAGATTCACCGTTCGGGTGCGGAGGGAATTCCCGGTATTTGTCCAGGTCTGGTTGCCTCCTACCAGCTGAATGGCGGAATCAATGCGGATCTGACCTCCACTGTTGCTGTTGGTAATGCCGGACAAGCCCAGTTCGATCAGACTGTTATTGAAACTATTGCCGATAATCCGGTTACTGGATTCACCACTGCTGAAGTTGAGTCCCAGTGCCTGCACGGTGCTACTGCTGCCAATGCTCAGCGTCCCCCCGCCATCTGTGCCATCAAACTGAGCCAGCGTTGCGGATGTCGGGACCCCACTGCTCCAGTTTCCGAGGTTAGACCAGTCATCATCTGTGATGCCATTCCATAGAGTCTGCGCAGCGACAAAGCTGCACAAGCAACTATAACAAATCAAAAGGGTTAAGGTCTTGTACTTCATGGGGTTCCCCCGGAATGAGATAGGAAGCTTGGACGCGGTTCACCGATCTGTAGATACGGATCAGTCAAGGCCGGCGCTTCACAAAGGTTATAGGTTTTTTAACTACCTATAGGATAGCACAATACAGACGCATAAAAAGAAAACGCTAACGCTTTTTTAACATAAAGTGGCATGTAAGCATAAAACAGCAGAGCCGGTTGTTCAGCTGAACCCCTTATTCAGTCAGCTCTTCTTCCGAATAGCGGAAGGCCTCCCGGGAAGACGCAAGTTGCTTATGCTCCTCCAGCATATTCTGAAAGCGGGCAACCAGATCAGGATGTTGATCGTAGAGATTTTCGCGTTCTCCTAGATCGGAGGAGAGGTTATAGAGCAGTCCGGGGGTGCTGGCATCGCTATATCTGCGGGCTTGATTCCATTCCGGCAGTTCACGGTCCGGAAAATCAGCTCCAGTGGGAGCGTCGATGAATACCCAGTCGCCTTGCCGGAGGGCGAAGGTCCCCCGCATACCGTGAAAAATGGAGGTCGAGCGCACTGGGCCTTCCTCACCTTCGAGCAGGGGTAAGAAGCTCACGCTATCCTCCCCCTCCTCAGCTCCGAGTTCTACGCCGCAAATTCCGGCACAGGTTGCCATCAAATCTCCCAAGGTGATCAACTCATCACACACCCCGCCACGTTGAATTTTCGCCGGCCAGTGGGCGATATAGGGAACCCGGTGTCCGCCTTCCCAGGTATCGCGCTTAATTCCACGAAGCTCCCCCACACTGGAATGTCCATAGTCCAGGAAACGCTCATAAACCCCGATATCGTCCGGAGTCCGCCATTCAGGCCCATTATCACTGGTGAAGAGGATCAGGGTATTGTCCAACTGTCCGCTTTCTTCCAGAGCCCGAAGCACTTCCCCGACCACCCAATCGGTTTCACAGACAAAATCCCCATAGTTCCCGGCAGCACTGCGTCCCTGAAAGGCCTCATTGGGCGTGACCGGTGAATGCGGGGAAGTCAGGGGCAGATAGAGAAAGAAAGGCTGATCCCGTTCGGCTTTGATCACCTGTTCCGCCTCCGCCGCAAAGCGCGGAAGCATATCCTCGTGTTTCCAGTCCGGCAACGCGAAGCCCTTATGACCATAAAGATCATGGGCTTTGGGAGCGGTCGGGATTTCAGCCAGCCGGTCGTTTTCAAACCAGGTGTAGGGGGCAAAGTTGGGCACATCGACGCCGAAATAACTGTCAAAGCCCCGGTCCACCGGTCCCCCCCCGATCCGGGCATCGTAGTTGATCTCAAAGCCCAGTTCGGTGCGAGTGGGCGCTTGGTTGTGCATTACCCCGAACTCGACGTGCTCATGAGCGCGGCTGCCATCCAGACATTCCCAGTCCCAGCCCAAATGCCATTTGCCAATGCAGTGTGTAGCATAGCCATTCTCCTTCAACAGATGGGCCACCGTTCGCCGGCCCTCCTCCAGCAAAGGCGCATCCCATTCCCACACAATTCCCTGCTTCAAGCGGGAACGCCAGGCGTAACGTCCGGTCAGCACATTATAGCGGCTCGGTGTACAGACCGCGGTGCTGGCATGGGCGTCGGTAAAACGGATTCCATTGGCTGCCAGTCGGTCCAGATTCGGGGTGGGAATTTTGCTCTCCGAAGCATAACAGCCCAGATCTCCATAACCAAGGTCGTCGCAAAGAATGAAAAGGATGTTGGGTTTGCTCATAAGCTCAAAGGGGTTCGCATGGAAATCGCGGCAGGACCTGACAGATAAAAGATGGAACCTCTTTCCTAGCCATGTGAACAACACAAAGTCGATGCCATCCGATTATGTTTATTGTATACAATTCACAACTTGAGTGTATGATGCTCATCATGAAAAGAATGCATGTCACTCTCATTAGTTTTTTTGTCCTGCTGCGGATTCCTCTCGATGCAATTGAAATCTCAGCTGATGACGTGATTTCTCAAAGCGGCATCAAGCAGGGCTTGGTGGTCATCCTTCCCCACAGTAATGGCCAACTCGAAACGGAACTCGCGAAAACAGGCTCCTTCCTCGTCGAGAGCCTGAGCCTGCAACCCGCACAGGTCTTCTCGCAACGGAAACGCCTCGCAGACCAAGGCGTGTTTCCTTTGGCCAATGTACAAGCCTGGTTGGAACACTCTGCCCTTCCCTACGCTCCCAACCTGATTAATCTGCTCGTTGTGGATCTGGATGCGCTCCCAGGGACAACCCTCTCGGAGAAAGACATCCGTAGCGTTCTGGCCTACACAGGGAAGGCCATCATCCGTGAAAACGGATCCTGGCGGGTGCTGGATAATCCCTTCCCAGAGCAGCTCGACGAATGGGGCCATGCGCTGCGCGGACCCGACCGCAGGCCGGTTTCCACCGACCGTGGGATCCAGCCTCACATGTCCGGGCTCAAATGGATGGCCGATACCTATGAGCGGATTGGGCAGAATGCCACCGGCATGCGGATTGCAGATGGAAAAATCTATTTCATGATTAAATACACCCGGGGCTGGGTGACCAACGATCAGGGGAAACGAACCTATGACCGGAAGGCCCGCTTCCGGGTGATCGCCCGGGATGCCTACAACGGCCTTTTTCTCTGGCAGCATGATCTGGACTGGATGCCCGTGTACAAAGGAAACCATGGCCGGGAGGATTCCATGGAATTCAGCCATCACTGGGCTGCGGGAAACAACCGCCTTTACCTGTATCCGAAAGCCGGGAGCTATCTCACCGCACTGGACGGCGACAGCGGTGAGGTAGTCCGCATCTATGATCAGGGTGCAAAACTTGAAGCCGGAGAAGGACAGATCCCGGGGTACTTCACTCGCAAACCCGGCACATCCCCGTTTGCGGACCCTGACCGGTTCATGCGCTCGTCTGTGATTGTGTTGGGAGACAAACTGGTTCAGGGATACGGCAGGGAGATTTTTGTATTTGATCAGGCCACAGGAAAGCGACTTGCACGGTATCAGCATGCGCTGCCCCTGAATGGGGTTCTGGTGGGTGAAGATGGGCATGTGTATGCGGTCAGCCAGGAGGATGTGATTTCGCTCACGGCGGATACCCTTCGTCCGCGTTGGACCCGCCCTCTGCCCACTCCGGGTTCGCTCCATGCCTGGACCGGCCCCCTGAAAGATACCCTTTTGGTACATATCCGCGGAGGCAAACACGGCCTGGAAAACAAGGGCTTTTATTCCATCAACACGTCCAACGGGGAGATCCGCTGGCAGACCACCCGGGTCAGGAATCACTCCATCATCCTCAAAGACCGGGTCACCACGGATGGATGGGCCGGATCCTCGGATTATGACATTCTCACGGGCGAAAAAATGGACGGCCACGGAATCGACGGCGATATGGCCGGCTGCAGCTATCCCACCTACACCCCGGAGTTCATCATCCGCGGTCTCACCCTCCATTCGCGTGAGGACCCCCGCAAAGCCTGGGCGGCAGACGGCAGCCGGCCTGACTGCCAGATTCCCACCTACCCCGCCAACGGACATCTGTATCTCTTTGGCGCCAAATGCGGATGCTCCAATTTCATGCGTTCCGGTTTAAGCGCCTACTACCCCCTGCCGGAGTTCAAAGAACTCTCAGAAGCGCAACGGATGCGAACGGAATCAACCCGCGCCCTTCCCACCGCCTGTCCGGACCTGCAGGTGAACAGTCCTTTCATCTCGGATTGGAGAAGAGGCATGACCTTTGCCATCGGCCACAAGGGATTCGACTGGAAGGCTGTTCCAGGAGCCACCGCCACGGCCCAGAGCAAAACCTTCCAGAACTCCTTCTACAATCCGAAGGATCCCGTACGGAAAGCCGAAGCATCCGGCACGACGGTTCGGGCTGTGTTCAACCGAAACCTTCTCGAGGCGGTGAACAACCAGGAGGTCACATGGAGCCTTCCTCTCGGCGGGCGTGTGATTACCGATCCCGTGATTGCAAACGGCACGGTGTATGTCGGTGTCTGTGACGGTCAGGTGCATGCCGTGGACCTCGAAAGCGGGACTCTGCGATGGAGTTATCTTGCTGCACCGATGGAACGCCGTATGATGGCCGTCGGGCAGGTGGAATCGGCATGGCCGATCACCGGGCTTACGATTGACGAAGGTCAACTTCTCATTGCCGCCGGAAGACGGGATTCCTACGATGACGGCATTTTCATCCGCTGTCTGGATCTGGACAAGGGAATCCTGGCCTGGTCGGAACGGATCCAACGGACCCGGATGTTTTTTGAGGAGCACAAACCCAGACTGCGGGCAGGCTTCAATGGCTTCGGAGCAAAACTCACCACCCATGCAGGACCTTTTATCGCTAACGAAAATGACACCGCCTTTTACCTCTATGGGCGCAGCCCCGTCTCCCCTCAACTTCGCAGGGAACCTCCGAAACCCGCAAAGTTAAGCGCCTCGGACCTGAAGCCAGGGCTGCACTACAGCTATTATGAATTCGGCGAACGGCAAAAACGCATGGTCAGATTGGAGGAGCAGGCCTCTGCCTTTAGCGGTACAACCGAAAACGTGGTCGCCAAAATGGAAGCCCATCCCAAGAGTATGGGTAAGACAAGAGACACTTCATACGCATTCCAGTTTAATGGATACCTCAAGGTAGCGGAGGATGGGCAGTACCGCTTGGAGCTGGGGACCAATGGAGCCGTGGAACTGGAGCTCGATGGGAAGCGCATCATTTCCGGAGGCAATCAACCCGTTACACCGATGATCCCTCTCACTGCTGGGTTCTACCCACTGAAGCTGTCGTTTGTCAGCACAGACGTCCATGGCGGCTCGCTCTGGTTTTCATGGCAGAAAGACGGTGGCCGTCTCCAACCGGTATCCGAGACAGATCTCTTTCACCGGCCTTAATCCCTGGAACCTTTATCTTGGGCGTGTTCATGATATGTGCCCCGGATAGGTCCTGTTTTCTTCGGATGAAGGTGATCTTTCTTTTCAATCAGATCATTTCATGTTGAAACGGGCATCAGCCGGCGCATTCCCGTGCCTGCCATGTTCCAGGAACCCCTATGATGTTGCTCCGCTTTTCTCTGTGTGTTCTTTTCGCTCTCCAGGCCCGGCTGCCGCTTCAGGCACAGGACCCTGTTGTCAGCCGAACCTTCCAGCTCCCACTTGGTTCCGCCGAAACCTGGAATCAGCCCCAGGGGGAGCTGAAGCTGTCTGCCGCGAAGCAGGCCGGAAGTCTCCAGGTGAAGGCAGGACCCTCCGCCTTTTTGTACACCCGTAGAGGCATTCTCCCCTCCGAACTGTCCACCTACAGTCATGTCCGGCTTCATCTGCTCTCCGAGGGAGAAGAGGCCTCTGTCATCGAACTGCAGTTTCTGGAACAGGGCGGCCGGGGCAAATTCTGGAGAAAAATCAATGTTCCCCCGGGCAGACGCAGCCAACTGGAACTGCCTTTGGCCTATATCCGGGCCGGGGCTGGCAAGCAGCCTCACTGGGACCGGGTACTGTTCCTCGGCCTGTTTTTCAGGAACGGATTTGAGGGGACACTGGAGGGGATTGAACTCGTTGCCAAAGAAGGCGAGACTGCCTGGATGAGCCCCGCGCGTTTGTTTGCACTGGGCTTTGATGGAAAAGGCCGCATGGTCATACGGGAGGGCCGTCTGGCCGTCATCACGGATGAAGAGAAACTGGATGCGGAAAAACTTGCCGATCATCTTCAGCGTGCGGACACCTGGATCCGGGAACAGATTCCAGGCTTGCCGCCCCCGGAGGCCCTGCCCACCCTTCTGGTATTTCAGCATCAGCAAGACTACCGGGACTTTCACCGGAACCTGGGCAAACAGTTGAACGCACACATTCTTCCTCCCGAATCAGATGGCTATGCGGTCCTCGGAATCGCCAGCTCCTCCGCTGCAGATCAGCCCGAACACATCCGACCGGTGTTTGTCCATGAGTTTGTCCATGCACATCTGGACAAGGTCGTGGGCATCCCCTCCGAGAACGGCGACTGGTTTCAGGAAGGCATGGCCAACAGCGTACAGTTGCGATTTCATCCACAGGAGAATTTTAAGGGTATCGTTCAGGAAGGACTGGAAAACCCGGACTTCCGCAGCTCGTTACAGGAGCTATGCTCCGGCAGGCGGATCCCCATGAAGCGTTACTGGCAGGCCGTCACGGTGGTGGACATGCTCATGGAAGACCCAAAATATGCAGACGCCTTCCCCAAACTGGTGAAGGCCATGTCAGATTCAGGAAACACCAATCTGGAGGCGCATTGGCAACAGCTCCCGGTCTCAGAGTGGCAGAGCCTGGAGCAGGACTGGAAGGCCTTTTGCAGAAAGCAGTATCGCTAGGGTATTTTTTTTTTGGGGGGGCCACAACATCTGCCAACAGCAGGACACTCTTTGCAGAATGGCCGATTTTCCTTCCACACACCCTGACGAACCCTTCCGCGAAATCCTGCAGCTCCGGGATGGCATGCTTGCCTATGCCTTCACCATTCTGCATGACTGGGCTCTGGCTGAGGATGTGGTCCAGGAGTCTCTGGTCTATGTGCAACAGAACCCGGAGCGCTACCGGGGCAAGGGATCCCGCCGCGCCTGGTTCAGGGGGATTGTTCGCAACAAATCCTTTGAAGCCATCCGCAGGCAGTCCCGCGAACGGACACTCGAGGATGAGGAACTCTTCCAGCGTATGGAGCAGCACTGGGACGAAGAGGACACGCATGAACGACTCCGACAGCGCCTGAATGCCCTTCGGGACTGTTTACAGAACCTGAAACCCAAAGCCCGTTCCATGCTCTGGCAGTTTTATGCCGACAAAAAGCCGGGCAAGGATGTGGCCGAGGACCACGATGTCAGTCATGGCCATCTGCGCAGCCAACTACATCATCTGCGCAGCCGCATGAAAGCCTGTATGGAAGGCAAACTTTCTGAAGGGTGCCAGCGAGCGGACAGCGGCATGGATCTCCAGCTGGAGCGTCTCTGCCGGGGAGCCGCGGATGCCATGGACCGCCAGGATCTTCTCCAAGCTGCCCGGAGCCGGGGCGCGGACTTTATGGTGGATTATGTTCTGGAATGGACCGCCTTTTACCTGGCCACTCAGGTGTATGAGCAGCTTCAGCAAGGCCTGAAGGACAGTATTGGCAATCCTCTCTGGGATAAAGGTGCTTATCAGCATGAACCCGCACAGAATCGCCGGATCATCCGAAAACGGAGGAGCCCAAGCGGAACCCGTTCCGGAACCCGGCCCCATTCACCTCGCCCGCCCTCTTCCACCCTCCGCCCTCCTTCCCGCCTGCCCCGCATTCTGGGGCTCTCCGCCGCGGCTTTGTTTTGCATGGTCCTGGGGGCAGCCTTGTATCTCAGACTCAACCCCGCCCTCTCCCCTGGAAACAGTCGCATTCAAGTCACGCAGCTCAGCGGCCGCAGCGAATGGAAACGGGAGGAGACCTGGCAGCGGTTGCGCAAAGGTACCGCGTTGCAAAGCGGGGACCAACTTCGAAGCGGTAACCCGGCATCTGTGCAGCTGACCTGGACAGCAACAGAAAACCGCGTGACTGTTGGTCCTGGAAGTGAACTCGATATCGAACTGGATGACCACAGCAGTATGCTGACCCTCAGCCAGGGAGCTCTGCTGGTAGATCTGCCGGAAGCTTCCATGAGCTTACCCCTCCTCACCCGGACACCCTACACAGAGGCCCGGGTTCGTGGTACGATCTATGAATTGAGCTATGACCCTAAAGAGCGGATGAGTCTGCTTGAGGTGATTGAAGGTGAAGTCAACATCGCCTCCATTGGAGGTAAGCCTCTGCAGGTCTCTGCGGGACAACGCAGTGTGTGGACTCTGGTCGCAGGGGATGAATTTAGTCAGGGCTTGCGCAGCGGAGTGGGTTGGCAGAGTCCGCGCTGGCACCGGGGTTCCGCACGGGAAGCGCAACTGGCCTTCCCTCGGGGCAAGCATCTTGAATTTGACTGGAAGCGGAACATCGCCGTCCGGTCCCTGCAACTCCCCGAAGACGGAGAGCTGCGCCTCGAACTGGATCGCTGGTACAATTCCAGAGAGGAGAACCGACAGGTCGCCTACCGATTCCTTATCGAACTCGTGGACGAAGCCGGCAGACGCCAGCTCCTTCATGAAAGCGAAAATGATTACCGTCGCTGGCTGGAACGAGAACGGATTCAGCTCAACCTGAAAGAATTCGCCGGCCAGCAGGTCGAGCTCTCCTTTCAGTTTGTGAGTGACTCCAACCTGAACCGTATGACGCTCGATGATGTGAGAATCTTCCAGATTCAATAGCGAGAAGCCTGGAAAATGCATGCTTGCCATGAACACTATTAGTATGTTTATGTCTTATTTTGCGTCTCACCACACATTAGGTACCTTTTCCCATGTATAAACTCCCACTGCTTTTTGTGGCTGTGTTCAGCCTGTTTTCGTCCATTTTTGCCATCGAACGGCCTTTCATTCTCTGGACCCAGGCGGATATCGCCGCCATGAAGCAGCGCATGCAGGAGGACCCGGTGATGAAAGAATCCTGGGCCCGCTATGCAGGCGAACGACGAGCCAAGCCTTACGCTCAATTTTTTAAAGTGGCTGTGTTGGAGGATGCCAAAGCCATTCAAGCAGAGAAAAAATACCTGTTGGGCATCGTGGGCAAACACCCCAAGCAATTTGAGAAGCTGGAGCATGGCGGACGTCATTTCACCTGCTATCTGGATGTCATCCGCTATGACCTGCTCTATGATCACCTCAGTCCGGAAGAACGGGAGCAGGTGGAAAAGACCTTTCGCAAACACATCGCCTATCAGCTCACAGATACCAAGGATTACAGCCGGGTGGCCTGGCTACCGAATATGCAGTGGCCCCGCCCGATGTCTGCGCAGCTCATGGCAGTTGCGCTGGGCGATGAGGCGCTGATCCGGGAAATTCTCCATGCCAATGGCGGCTTTATTCCCTACATGAATGACTATCTGGCGGACGGCCGATTTTATTTTGAAGAGTTCGGAAAACAACGGGTCATGCTCACCGAAATGATGCTGCTTTGCAAAGGCTTGGAACAGCTGGGACTGAACGAATTGGGTTTCGGCTATACCGGCACGGGCGGAGCGACCATGCGGAAGCATATGCTCTCCACTGCCGTGGATCAGGCCTTTCCGGCCGTGCCCCTACCTAACGGCACCCTGCACATCCCCCGTATTACCATGGGGGATGCCAAAGGCAGCGCCTTCAAAGAAAAAGGCAGCCTGCGCCCCTTGAAGATGTTTCAACATGGCGTGGTCCGAGGCTACATCAGCCCCGAACTCGGGGGGGAACAACTGGTCTCCAACTACAACATGAACGGTCGGGATCATCGCGGGCAGAAACTGCCCAAACTCGGCTACCCCTGGCTCTACGAATTGGCCCATACCCAGTGGCCGGACGCGGGTTTTGATTTCTTTCTCGCACACATGCGTGAATTTGGTCAGGATTCCTATCTGCCCACCCCCTATTTCGGTGTCAGCAAACGCATCGCTCCCGGAGAAAGCAATCCTCCGCCGGCCCCGTCCTATGTGGCTCCAGAGCGGGGCTTTGCCATGCTCCGTGCAGAAGAATCCCCCGAGTACTGGAACAGCCCCGCTCCGGCTGTAGCCCTGCAGTTTTCCCAGCTCTATGTTCATTACGTCGCGGATTCCTTCTCTCTGTTGGGCTACGTCGCCAAGAACCGCCCCATCTATGTGAACCGGCCCATCTCCTCCGGCTACAATGGAGGCTCCTACGACTTCAATGTGCGCTCCCATTGCGGGGTGGTTGTGGATGGTCTTCAGGCCCAACCTGTAGGTCCCGTCGAGATCCTTCATGACTTTGATCAGGAGGAATTCCGCTATATTCGTATCGACACCCCGAAAGCGGGTTCCACGACCTACAGCGGTCAGGAACTCCGCTCCAGTGATCAGCCCAAAACCGGAGCAAAGAAGGTGTATCCCGGCACCGATCTCAGCCGTCAATTGCTGCTGACCGATCACTACATGATCGATGTGTTTGCCGTCGAATCGGATCGGGAACGGATGATGCACTGGCTGGTGCACCCTCTGGGGTCAGCGAAATTTGCGGAGCCGGATGCCTGGCAGGAAAGTGAAGAACTGCAGCAGACTCTGTTTAATGTTCCCGAAATCGACATCAAAGCCGCACGTGTCTTGAGCAGCGATGCCGACTGGTCTTTGCTCACCCTGCAGGATGCAGCCATCCCCATCGAGGAGACCCGACTCGGGGCCGAGTGGTATGAACGCAAGGTCGGCGTAAAGCTGTTTATGCTGGGGGAACCGGGTAGCAAGGTCTTTGCCTATGAGCCGCCCCTGGAATATGTGTTCGGCAAATCCGAACGTTCCCGTCGGGCACCCCGCGGTGGCGGAGAGTATCAGCCTCTGCTCACCCCGGAATATGGAGGCGTTTCCATCGCGGTGCAACGCAAAGCGAAAGCCAGCACCTTTGTGGCCTTGCATGTGCCCGTGGATCAGGGCCAGAGCCCGGTCGAACAGTTCCGGAAAATCGGAGAAGGTGACGGCTACATTGACCTGCACATCCAAGGCCCGGACCTGGATGACCGCTTCCGGATCTTTCTCGGGGAAACCCGCAAGGTGGCCGAACGTCTCTAAGGCAGGACCTCCTCTTCCCTCAGCGCCCAACCACGCCGGGAGCAAGGGGTTTAAAACGGATAATGCGATATGGGGCCTGGCTCTCATCTTTCCCCCCGTTGAGAACCGGGCCCTTATGCAGTTGATTGATCACCGCATACATCCATCCATCCTCTCCGAAGCTGAAGGCATCCGGCCAGGACAGCTCATCCCCTCGAAACAAAGGACTGTAGCTGCGGGTGTCAGCCCGGATGACCCCAATCTCATTCGTGGCCACAGCACTGATGTAGACATTCCCAGCCTGATCCAGAGAAATACCATCTGAAATCGGACGCGTGGCCCAGAGCTCAACCTGTTCTGCCAGCGCCTCAGCACTCAGAGAGCGATCCCTCAGGGCCGCGGTCGGAACCCGGTACAGCTTTGTTCCGGTCATCGGGCCGTAATAGAGAAATTCCTTCTTTGCATCCAGTGCGATAGGATTGACGGCCACTTTGGGATTGATCACCTCTCCATCGGGCAAGGCGATGTGCACCAACTCCCCTCCGGCGAGCATTGGAATATCCTCGGCTTTCACACTCACATGATTCTCCAGCACCCGTCGGGAGGCCCCGCTTTGCATGTCGACAACAATCAGGGCTGGATTCCCATCCATGCTGGTATCCGCGATATAGATGTGATTCCGGCTCCGATCCACGGCGAGATCATTCAGGAAAGGAGATTCCCCCACCACCGGGTGTGGCAGGTAGATGACCTGATGCAGGCTGCCCCCCTCCTCGCCAGGCTTCCAGCCTAAAAGTTTGGGAACGCTGTCCCCCCGCATGGCATTATCCAGCATCCAGATCACGCCCTGCTCATCACTCTGCACACCGAGTACGCTGTTCAGGGCCAGGGGGCTTTCCTTCGCATCCACAGCCAGTTCCGGGTTCGGAAAGGGAAGAATCTTTGTGGAATCTTTGGGATCCAACTGCCCCATGCGCAGTGCGGGCTGATAATGCTGATGCAGGCTGAAAAAGATCCGCCCATCTTTGTCTGCGGTGATATTCCCCGGAGCCTGTTGCAGTTCAGCCACCGTTTCCCACTGATCTGAACCCAGTTCCTCAAAGGAAGTTTGGGCAGAACTGAAGCTGGCCAGGAGAAGAAGAAAAGAAAGGTAAACAGTCTGATTCATGGAGTCCTCGGGTGAACTTCAAGATCAACCCTACACTCGGCTTGTCAACGAACGGGAGCCAAGATGTGCAGAGATTCTATGAAAAATGGATCTCTCTATGTGCAGACCCCCAAAAGGCGCATTATAATCCTTTTAATTCCCGCTTTTAGCATGTTACGAGACCAACACCATTTCAGAATTCAGACCCTATCCTCATGAGTGATACATTTATTGACCCTAATTACCGGGTGGACTGGTACCGCAGTCCCATTGACCGGGAACGCCTGGCCGAGTTAAACCAACGCAGTGACCTGAAAGGCTTCATCCAGGCCGGTGGTTTTCTGCTCATCCTGATCGCAACCGGCAGCCTCGCCTGGTTTGTGTGGAAACATCTGACCTGGCCCTGGCTGATCCCCGCCCTCTTTCTGCATGGAACCGTGTCCGCATTCTGCGTGAATGCCATGCATGAACTGGTGCATGGCACGGTGTTCAAAACCAAGCAGCTGAACAGTTTCTTTGCCGGACTCTTCTCCTTCCATTACTGGCAGAATCACCTCGCCTTTTGGGCCAGCCACTCGGAACATCACAAATTCACTCTGCATGATCCACACGACCAGGAAGTGGTGGTGCCCATGGAGCTCACCCTGAAAGGCTTTCTCCGCACGCTGCTCTTTGACTACGCGGCAGGAAAGTGGGTCCTGCAGTTGAATATCAGCCTGGCCCGTGGGCGCTGTGTCTCCAACTGGGGCCGCTACCTCTACGGAGAGGACCCCCGCCGTTTTGCCATTTTCAAATGGTCCCGCTTTGTGCTCGCCGGGCATGCCGCCATTCTGGTGATTTCGCTGTTCAACGGCTGGTATCTGTTACCCATTCTCACCTCCTGCACCCCGCTCTATGGCCGGGCTCTGCAGTTTCTGCTCAACGAAACACAGCATGTGGGCCTGCAGGATCATGTGGATGATTTCCGCCTGAACTCCCGCACCTTCAAGGTGAATCCGATTGTGCGCTTCATCTACTGGCACATGAACTGGCATATCGAGCATCACATGTTTGCCGGGGTGCCCTGCTACAATCTCCACAAGCTGCATAAAGAGGTCAAAGAAGACTTGCCCTATGTGTGGAAAAATCCGGTTGAAATGTGGTTCCACATTATCACCTGTCTCTACCGGCAGAAGTATGAACCCGGTTACGTCTACATCCCGGAACTCCCGGGTGGCGATACGCCCAAAGATCTGAATGCTAGCAACATCCAACGTTCCAGTAAGAACACGTCTCAAGAGAATCAACAGGAGAGCCTCCTCTCCGATGTCGGCCCGGATGGAAAACCCTGGCTGCTCTGGGAATGCAGTGTCTGCGGATTCGTCTATGATGAACGTCTGGGCTTGCCCTCGGAAAACATTGCTCCGGGTACCCGTTGGGAAGAGATCCCCGATGACTGGCGCTGCCCGGACTGTGGAGTGGCCAAAGCTGATTTCGATATGGTCCAGCTCAAACGCGGCCAGGGGGAAGCGGTTGCCAGCAGCTTTGAGGTCGCTGCCGAGAACGGTCCCATCGTCATCCTGGGCTCCGGCCAGGCCGGGGTTACCGTGGCCCGCGAATACCGTGCCCTGAACCGGAAGCGCGAAGTCATTCTGGTGACCGCAGATTCAGGTGATTTCTATGGAAAGCCTTCTCTCTCCAATGCGCTCAGCGAAGGACGCAGCCCGGAGGAGTTGATCCTGAAATCCGCAGCCGATCTGGCAGAGGAACTGCATGTGACCTTAAAGGCCAACTGTGAAGTGACCCGGATCGACCGCGAACGGAACTGCCTGATCACCCCCTCTGAAGAAATCTCCTACAGTAAGTTGGTACTTGCCACCGGCAGTGATCCCGTGAAACTGCCTCTGGAAGGCACTGCGGCGGATCAGGTGCTGAGTGTAAATCACCTCGACCACTACCGGAACTTCCGGGAGAAACTCGCTCCCGGACATCATGTAGCCATCCTGGGCGCCGGCCTGGTTGGCTGTGAGTTTGCCAATGACCTGCAACAAGCAGGATATCAGGTTACCCTGATCGATCCCGCAAACGGTCCCCTGTCGAGGCTGGTTCCGCCTCAGGTAAGTGCCGAAATGAAAGAAGCCTTTGCCAGGCTGGGAATTTCCTGGCGCCTGGGCGAAAGCGTAAGCCGGGTAGACCTCGCAGATAACGCTCCGATGCAACTCACGATGAGTGGCGGGGACACCCTGACCTGTGATCTGGTTCTCTCCGCGGTGGGCATCCGCCCCCGCAGCCTGCTCGCACAGGAAGCCGGGCTGGATCATGGGAAAGGCATTCAGGTAAATGCCTGCATGCGCAGCTCGGATGAGCACATTTACGCCCTCGGTGATTGTGCCGAAATCGACGGAAAGCTTCTCCCCTACATTCTGCCCATTACCCATGCAGCCAAAGCCATGGCCCGCAGTCTTGCCGGGGAAGAGACCGAAGTGACCTGGCCAGCGATGCCGGTTCTGGTAAAAACCCCGGCCTTTCCCCTGGTCATTCTGCCTACAGATCTGGAGGGAGATTGGAGCACCGAAGGAGAAGGCCCGAATCTCATAGCCCGTCAACGGGGTCAGGAAGGCAGCTTATCCGGCTTTGTGCTGAGTGGAGATCAAACCCACAAACGGCAAGAGCTGCTGGAGGAGTTTAAGGCATGAGCAACGAGTTCAGTATCCATTATGCACGGGGCCTTTGGGGACTGGCCAATCAGGATCCGGCAGTGGATTGCGCCCAGGTGGCCGAGGATGGTTTTGACTGGGTGGAAGCCTATTGGGATGGATCCGCAGGCAGGCTGCCCGGGATTGTGGAACAGAACGGCCTGAAATGGATTGCGCAGATTCATACACGCAAGGCCTGGGCCAATCAAGGTGCGGAGCGACTGACCCGCATGGTGGAGTCCGCGGTAGAGGGCCATGCGCAACTGATCAACCTGCATACAGGATCCGATCTTCAAAGCCCGGAGGAAAACCTGGCCCCCATTGATCTGGCAGCGGAATTGTCAGAGAAACACGGCATTCCCATCGTGCATGAAACACACCGGGGACGTGCCACGTGGAACCTTCCCACAACGGAGCAGTTGATCCAGTTGCGTCCGGACCTTCATTTCTGCGCCGACCTCTCCCATTGGACCTGCGTGCATGAATCCCTGCTTCAGGAACAGGATGAACGCTTGGATGCAACCCTGTCGCGCAGCCTGCTGGTCCATGCCCGGGTGGGCTACACCCAGGGTCCACAGGTTCCGCACTGGAATACAGAAGCCTTTGCGCCGGAACTCGAACGCTTTCTCGGCTTATGGGACCGGGCCGTGGCCTTTGCCAAAGCCCAACAACGCCCTCTGGTACTCTGCCCCGAATTCGGTCCCTTCCCCTACCAAGCCATTGACCCCAAGACGGGTGCCGCGTTGGCCGACAACCGCGAAGTAAACCGCAGCATGGGCGAGCTCCTGCGCACACGCTACGCCTGACCCCTGAATCCCTTTATGAACAAACCCAATATCCTTCTCATTAACTGCGATGACCTCGGCTACGGCGATTTGAGCTGCTACGGCTCCACGCTCAACAAAAGCCCCGCTATTGACCGTCTGGCTTCCGAGGGCATGAAATTCAATGACTTCTACATGGCCTCCCCGGTCTGCTCCGCCAGCCGTGCGGGCATGATGACCGGCTGTTACTCCCAGCGCATCGGCTTTGGCAACTATCAGGTGCTGTTTCCCGGAAATGATGTCGGGCTCCATCCCAACGAAAACACCCTGGCCTCCATGCTCAAAGAGAATGGCTACGCCACCAAACTGGTGGGCAAATGGCACTGTGGAGACCAACCCGAGTTTTTGCCCACCAGCCATGGCTTTGATGAATACTTCGGCATTCCCTTCAGCAATGACATGGGCCGTTCCGTGCGAAACATGAAAGGCAAACCCCTGCCCTTGATGCGCAATAATGAAGTCATTCAGCAGCAACCGGATCAACGCGGCCTTACCGAACGCTACGTAGACGAGTGCCTGCAGTTCATGCGCGACCATGACAGCGAGCCCTTCTTTCTCTACCTCGCGCATATGTACGTACATGTACCTTTGTTTGTCCCTAGGCAGTTTTTGGATGTTTCGGAGAATGGGGCCTATGGCGGGGCGGTCGCCTGTATTGACTGGGCCTGGGCCATGCTGGATGCCGAACTGGAACGCCTGGATCTCAAAGAAAATACCATTGTGATCTTCACCTCGGATAATGGATCCCGGGTGATGGATGAGGGAGGCAGCAATGGTGTGCTCCGCGGAACCAAAGCGCAGACCTGGGAAGGCGGGCAGCGGGTTCCCTGCATTGTCCGCTGGCCGGGTAACATACCTGCGGGAACGGAATGCAATGGCATCGCCTCAGCGATCGACTTCAAGGCCACGCTGGCAGAACTGACCGGAACCGAGATCAAAGAGGATCTTCCCCTGGACAGCATCTCCTTAGCCAAAACCCTCACCGAGGAAGCCGAGAGTGCCCGGGAAAGCTTCGCCTATTATCGCAGCGTCAATCTGGAGGCCGTTCGCAAGGGGGACTGGAAACTGCATTTTTGCAAAATTGGCTGGTCCCCGGGAGGCATGGAAGACGAGGTCATCTCGGAACTCTACAACCTCAAAGAAGATCCCGGCGAACAGAACAATGTGATCGCGGATCATCCTCAGATTGTAGAGGAACTCGAAGCTCTGGCCGCCGAATACCGTGAACAATTGGGGGATGAACGACTGGGCATTGAAGGCAAAGGCATTCGGGAAATCGGACACTGCGAGGATGCCAAGCCTTTGACCCAATACGATGAATCGCATCCCTACATGATTGCCTACTACGACCTGGCCGACATGCCCACGATGAGTGGGTAATATCAAGCAAATTGGACTAAGAAGGATTCAACCGTGGACCACGCTTGTTGAATTGACTGCCGTTACCTACTCAATCCAACTCACAAATCGTCAATGCAGGCTCCCGGTACTGATCGTGTTCCCCGTCTGCAAAGGACTGCTCCAGTTCCACCGGAACCCTTTCTGCGGAGATGTCGAGGAGCTCGACATCCCGAATGGCTGGGCCTGACTCATCCATGCGATTCAGAACCCGCCCAAACGCAGGGCCAAAGCTGCTAATCCGCTCTAAACGGACATCTTGTACCGTGGCCTTTGCGGGTATGTCTCGGAAGGCTTTGAGCGGAGCCTGGATATCGACCAACCTTGGACGATACCAGTCACTCTCCATTTCATGTACGTGGCAATCCTGAAAACGGATGTCATGAATATGGGAGACGTCGTATGCGTCGATGACGATGAGCCGGTTCGTCCGCACAGCGTAGACCTTCTCGAAGTAAATTTGATCCATCTCCTCCGCCATCGTTTCCGTGCCGACTTTACAGGTAGAGGAGTTGTTGATCGCGATCAGGTTGCGGACGAGAATATCGTGAGTATTGGCCGGGTTGCCTCCGTAGTTCGTCGACTTTACCGCAACCGCATCATCTCCGGTATGCATGAGACACTGTTCAATCCGGACATGCCGACAGCCATCGGGGTTACAACCATCGGTGTTGAGGCATTTTTTCCTGGGACGATTGTTGAGGATTTTCAACCACTGCACCTGAACCTGTTCACAATGCCGGAGATGCGTATTCCAACCACTGGCATCACTAAAGACCGGGCCGTCGATGCGGATCTCCCGGCTCTCCGAAATATGCATCAATCCTTTATGGTACATGTCATGGAACAGCATTCTCCGGTTTCCATCGATATGCCCGGGTCCTTCAATGTGCACGTGCTCTCGTCCGCGGGCCTTGAAGAATGGAAGGACGGCCTCTGTTTCAGGATCGAGGAAATCCGATTTGTGATCACTCGCAAGCAGAACCGCACCGCTGGACAGATAGAGACGGCAATGGGAAGGGAGATCAATATGACCCAAGCGATACAGCCCAGCGGGTACCAGCAGGGTGGAGAGTTCCTCTGAAGCGGAAACCCGATTCAAAGCCTCTTGAAATGCCTGAGTCTGAACCGTGACCGGATCTGCTTGCATCCCGGCATCCCCGAGCTCCAGAACTCCCGGCCCTTCGGGTTCGCTGACGGGAGGATCAAAAGCGATACAGACATAACCGATGGCATCCGACGTCAACACCACTTGGCCGGGCTCCGACACCGTAAACAGCAAAGAGGGAAAGCGTTTCGCAGGCCCCCATTTCATACGAACCCCTTTTTCCAGCGTGTGGAGCTGAACCTGATGCTGTTTACGATGAATCGATACTTCCACCTCATGTGCTCCGGCATCACAGGTAACATGTGCGAAATAGACAGGTTCATCAAATTGCTGATAACGGATGACCCGTACCGGTTGCCCGTCAATGTGGATCCACAGTTGTTCCGCAGTGGGGAGATAGCTCTTGGGAAGAAAAGAATTGTGATCGATCATAGGGGTTCCTTAACGTTTGCGAAGTCGTGAGCGTTCCAGTGAGCCCCCGGAGACCCAGAAGATCGGGGCGGTCAGATCCAGATCCGTTTCATCATAGACCATGGTGGTTCCCATCACCGGCTCCGCTTTGACGGCCTGTTCCCAGGGAGTCAGACGGAAATTAGTCTCCTGTCCAGTGAGCTGTTGCACCGTACGGGAGCGTTTTCCGAAGATTTTCGATACCTTGCCTTCATGCATGGCTTCAAAACGAATCCCCACCCTTTCCCCTTTCAAGGGGCCATCGACGATGGTGGCTTCCACCTGCATCAGTGCAGCATCATAATCCACCGTGGAGGGATCTTTGGGTTTGGAGAATTCTTTGATGACTACGCGGGCATTAAAAGGTTGGGTCACCCGATCGGCCGCCAGCGTCTCGCCCAGTTCAGGAAGAGCTTTGGGACTGTACTTTGATTTTTCGGATGCTGGGAGCTTGAAGAACAAGTGAAATACAACCACGACGCGGGGTTGTACTTCCGCAGCATTGGGAACGGTTTCCAGATAGATTTTCGGCAGATCAAATCCGCTCCAGCTTTTCGATCCCCAGCGGGGGGCGACTCCCGTCGCCGCGGAGACATAGGCCGGAAGTCCCTGACCAAACACGGGAGTGTGCAACTGACTGTCCCCAACCAGGACGACATCCCAGCTCCCGTGTTCCTGAACATTCGGCGCCCCCATCCGACGATTGGGATTTTTATGATCCGGCACCGCATTCGGAAACACAATCACAGGCCGGGTCATTTCCCGCTCTTTGAGCAGCCCTAGAATATCCGGAGCACCCGGGGCGGGTGAATAGCTTTTGTCTTTGTTTTTCACCAAACCCTTGTTCAGGAAAAATAAACTGTAACCCGTTTTCGTTCCCTTCCAGGTGACATCCTCATAACGGACCTGATCCACCACTGGCTGGGCATCACGGATAAACTGATACCGCTGCAGACGCTCCGCGAGCATCTCTGCCGCAATCTTCCGGCCCAGAGATGCGGTGTGCCCGTCATTAGGCCACTTCACCGGAACTTCGACATTGGCTGCATCCCGGAATTCCTGCATCACATCGATGACCTCAATATCATTCTCGAGAAAGCTCAGCATCATCTTGGCGTAGCCCGGATAATATTCATCCGAGGCTTCCAGTCCATCCACCAGCAGATGACTGTTGATATGACAACTGCCTGGAAACGGGATAACAATCAGGTCAATGCCACGTTGTTTCAAATCCGCCTGAAACTGCTTGTAGCCCGCCAACAAGCCCGGATCCAGCGTCTCCTTCTGTTCGGTCATCGATGACAGGTTCCGCAGGCTGAACACATGTTCAATCTCGGGTACCCATCCGTAGTTTTTTTCAATGTCTTTCAGTTTTGCCTGAAGCTGCTCCATCTTTTCGGCAGAAGGCACACGGGATAAACGTTCCTGAAGTTTTGCCGTCTCAGCAGCGATATCCTTCTCCCGCTGTGCCAGTTCCTTGGCTCGCTCCGATTCCGTAGGCGGAGTGCCGGTGGGGACCAGTGAGCGGGTCCAGTTTGTGGAGGTCGTGGTCAAGCCTCCTTCTAAATTGTTGGCCTGAAGCTGCAGGGCGCAGCTAAGCATGCAGAGGGTCAACTGGGGTATCCAAGTAGCTTTCATCGTATAGGTTCCGTGCTGAGATCTAAGGTGATGAAAGATCATCGCAGGGAATGCGGCGTAGAAAAAGGCACAAGACACGCCATTTTATGTCGATTTCGCGCCACAACCTATGCTTCACTGGATCAGATGAAGTCCCAGAAAGAAATCCGGGTAGCCATGATCTCCCTCGGCACCCCCTTTAATCGCAGCATCAACAAATGGGTGCGGGGTTCTCTGTATCAACGCGGCATTCGGCGGGTGGCGGAATTCTCCTTTAAGCTGGAACAGGAGGAGTTTGTGGCTTGGAAACCCGATGCCGTTGTCGCCCACATTCATAATGAGCGCATCCGGGATCTGGTCCGCTCTTTGGGCGTCCCAGCCATCAACAGCTCTAAATTCAAAGAGGATCCCGGTTTACCCACGGTTTCGCCGGACAATGTAGCTATGGGTCGTCAGGCTGCGGAACATCTGCTGGAATCCGGATATCAGCATTTTGCCTATTCCGGCCGCTTAACCAGCTCCTTTTCCAAACTGCGCCTTCAGGGCTTTCGGGATGCCCTGTCCCCGGAAAGTCAGCTCTCGGTGTACAGCGATCCTCATCCGAATTACGGACAGCTGCAACGCCAGGGGGCGGACCCGAATCTGGAAGCCTACCAACACTGGCTCCGCTCACTGCCCTCCCCAACTGGAATTCTCGCAGAAGATGATCATAGTGGCATGTCTCTGCTGGAAACCCTGAATCAGATGAATCTACAGCCGGGAGCAGACATCGGGGTGATCTCCGGTCATGATTTACAGGTCAGTACCTACTCCGCGCTGACCACCATCCCGGTTCCCTTTGAACGCTGGGGGGAGGAAGCCGCAAAACTCCTGCTCCACATGCTGGCATCCGGGAGTCTTGAAGCTGAAGATGTGTTTTTTCTACCCGGACGGGTTCGTCGGGGGGACTCTACCTGTTTTGTGGGCAGTCAGGACCCGGCCATCCGGGAAGCGATCCAGTTCATTCAGGTACATGCTCACCTGGATATCAGTGTCGACCATGTCGCGGATGCAGTTAAAATTCCCAAACGCACCCTGCAACGGAAATTCAAACAGGAACTGGAGCGCTCCATTTCCAGTCTTATTCGCACCGCACATATAGAACGGGCCAAACAGATTCTGGGCGAAAGCCATGCCAGCCTCCATGAAATCGCCCGCAGCTCCGGTCTGAGTAATCAGCACCGGCTTATCCGTGTGTTCAAGGAAGTCGAGGGACTGACTCCTGGGGAATACCGGCAGCAACATGGGAATTCGAAATAAATACCCTTTCGCTTTTTAAGATGTTCAACCCTCAATTTAAGTATTGCACAAGTGCCCAAGATCCGGTTTGATGAAGGAACGCATTAGTAACCCCTTTCGGGGTACACCTCACATGTTTCAACACGTCCGAGCAGCCATCTTATGAAATCCATCCTTACCGCCTTGTTGCTGATCAGCCTGGGAACCCTTGTTCAGGCCAACGAAAAGAAACCCAAAAAGACCCCGCCTCCCCCGCCGATGAGCAAACAGGAGGCGATGAAGAGCTGGCCACTGGATAAAGGCTGGACCTACGCTCCGGGGGTTCCCGATTCCATGTTGGACGTGGTCAAAGACGCGAAGATGCGCCGCAACAAAAAGACAAAGCAAAGGGAAGTGAACTTTTCACATCCGGTCTTGGTCTGGGTTCCGGAGGATAGCGAAAAAATCCGCGCCATGATCATGATTGTGGCCAATACGGACTCCAAGGAGTTCGGCATGTCCAAGCCCGTGCGCGATGTCTGCCGCAAGCACGATATCGCTGTGGTGTATATGCGCTTTGCCCTGCAGAATGATCTCACCGACACCCAGCCCCTGCTGGATTATCTGGCGGAGACCCTTGAGATCGAAGAGTTTGCGCATGCCCCCTGGTTCAGCTTCGGCAAATCCTCCATGGGCAAACATGCCTTCTACCCCTGGTGGAACAATCCTTCCCGGGTCATTGGCTCCATCTCCTACCATGCGGAAACGCCAACCTGGCCTATGGAGGAATGGTCTACCTTGCAGGATGAAAGTATTCTGCATGTCAGTGCCAACGGCGAAACCGAATGGGGCGGAACCTACTTCAGACATGTTCGCCCGGCCCTGCTGAATTATCGCAACCACTCCAATGTTCTCGGGCATATTCTGGTCGGTAAAGACATCGGGCACGGAAACTATCCCGATGTGGGCGGCAGTGAAGGCTGGGGAAAAGAGCATCCCGGACAAATCCGCTGTGTAGACACCTGGAGTTATCTGGCTCTGTTTATCGACAAGGCCATGGAATTGCGTGTGCCGGAAGGCTATCCCAGCGAAAAACCCTTTGAGCTCAAACAGGTGGATCCCAGTCAGGGCCTGCTCATCAAACCTCATGCGATTGAAGATCGTTTTCAGTCGGAACGTCACCCTCTAACCAAAGTGGGTGACAGCTATCCTGCTGTGGAAGGTCCGCAGTCTCCGGTGAATGGATATTCCAAGATTTCTCCGGCTTCGGGCTACACGCCCCCGGAGGGAGTTCCCGTGGTGGCCCTGCAGGAAAAAATGGGACCGCAGGACTGGCTGTTGGTGAAAAAAATGCGTTTTGCCACCAAAACCGACCCCATGAAGGATCAGAGTCTGTTCAAAGACCTGCGCCCGGCTCCGGGGGATGCGATCCAGGTGGATGGCAAAGACTTTACTTGGGAACCCATTGCCGAACGGGAGCGCGGCACCCGGAAAGACGGCTTTGGAGGCATTGCCATGGAGGGAGATATCAAACCCTCAGGGTGGCCGCGGAAAATGAGCGTGCTGGGCTACACCGTGCTCGAGGTCAAGGAAGCCGGCATTTATAAAGTCAATGCAGGTTTCTCCCTGGCCGTACGCGTGCAGCTCGTTCTTAATGGGCAGCCCATCGATCATCGTGAGGTGATCGAACTGGAGCCCGGCCTCTACCCCTTGGCCATGGGCATCCGCATGGACGGGGCCTCCTGGGGGCATGTGGAGCCACATTTCACCAAAGCCACAGAACAAGACATCAACATGGCCAAAGAAAGTCAGGCCGCGAAAGAGGCCGCCGAACAGGTGCTCAAGGAACGTTTTGCCAACGGTGCCCTTCCCGTGGAGCAGTTGATTCTGCCCTACAACGAGGTTCCGGAAGCGGAACGCAAAGACTATCTGTGGATGGCGGATCAGGAACTGGCCGAGAAATGGCTTTGGTATCATGATGTGGAGCGCCTGCGCAAGGAAGCCGCGGAACTGGAAGCTCAGAACTGAGCGAAAAGGAACTTCATTTTTCTCGAAGTAAATCCGGCAGCTTCGGGTAGGCTGGTTGCAGACAGATTTCCGCAGCGATGCAAGGCGGGAGTCTTCCTCTCAACCCCTCTTCCCGGAATCCTATGAAAGACCCCATACACAGTACTCTCGGACGACGTCACTTCCTCGGTCTGGCCGCTGCCGCCACCGCAGGAACGCTGGCAGCGCCAGTTCTAGCCAAAACAACGAACGAAGAGCCGACCAAGCTGCTTCCTCCGAAAGGACTGTTCAGCACAGAGTTTGGGGACTATCGGATCAGCACACTGCTCGATGGCATCATTCCCCTGCAAAAAGGATACTTTTCCGGGGATGAACAGGCGATTGATGCCGTGCTTGCGGAAATTGGCCTGACCGAAGGGGTTGTCCCTGCCCCCGTCTCCGCCTTTCTCTTTCAATCGAAAGACAAAAACATTCTCGTGGATGCCGGCATGGGCGCGATCAGCGCCATGGGCCCCGGATACGGTCACATGATGTCAGCCCTGCTGGCAGCAGGCGTAAGCCCGGCTCAGATCGACATCGTCGTACTCACCCATGCACACCCGGACCACATCGGCGGCCTGCTGGATGCAGAGGGCAATGCCGTGTTCCCCAATGCGGAATTGGTCGTGGCCAGGGAGGAAGTCGCCTTTTGGAACAACCCGGAAACCATGGCTAAAGCCCCGGAGGAAGCCCAGGGAATTTTCCAGTTTGCCCAGAACTGCTTCAAAGCCTACGGCGATCAGCTCAGCCAGGTGGACGCAGGAAAAGAAATTGCCAAAGGCATCACCCTGCAGGCGGCCCATGGCCATACCCCCGGGCATAGCGTGCTGCGCGTGGATGCTGGAAAAAAAGAACTGATGATGGTGGCGGATCTCTTCCACTCTGCGGAACTCTATACCGCGATTCCCGACATTGCCTTTGGCTTCGATGTAGACTCCAAACAGGCTGCTGCGACCCGGATCAAACTCTTTGACCAGCTCGCCAGCGACAAAACCATTCTCTGCGGATCCCATGTACACTTCCCCGGATTTGGCCGGGTGCTCAAAGAAGGCAAGACCTACCGTTACATCCCGGTTTCGTTATGAATACCTAAAGGACCCCATATGTTGCTCAAGACCGTTTCCCTGATCCCTGCTGCACTGTTCAGCACACTCTGCAGCCTCAGCCTTGCCGCCGAACTGGAAGTTCAGGTTTTGAGCAACGGGTCCCGTCTCAACCAAAACGGTCAAAGTGAAGTCCCCGTAGGCTTGTTTGGAGCTCATGCCCTCCGTGGCGATCTCAGTGGCATGGATGAAGAGCTGGGCATTCATGCCTACCGGACGATCAATTACAGTCCCAGTGGCAACACCCAGATTCTGCATCGCGAGAAACGCAAAAAGAAAAAGAAAAACCGGAAGAACAAGAAGCAGGCTGAGGTCGTAGCCACGCCTAGCCCCACCCCGACCCCTGCGCCAATGAAGCTCCATGCATTTAACGGCAAGATGGATGTATTTATTGACTGTGAGGGGGATCGATTTATGCCCCCGCTGCAATTGATTCGCACACAGGACTGGGAGCAGCAGGTGGAGGGCATTGCCCGTCGTTACGGTGAAAAGTGGAAGCGCATTAAAGCCGAAACGGACTACCCCGGGGATGGGATTGTCCAGTGGTGGAATGAGCCCTACCTCAATTGGGCCGAGCGGACGGCGGGCGATGCCTTTGACGGAGGGGCCAGTATCTATGACTACCGTCGCTATGATATGGAGCGCGCGGTACCGGGAGGCCCGGTTCATATCAAAGGGGTAGAGAAACCCCTTACGCATATGGTGTGGAAAAATATCTGGCCCACCCGAAAAGCGATCGGCCGCAATTTCCGCAATGGAGATACCCGGGAGCATCTGCAGATCGGGTGGAATATTGACATTCCGGAGGGGCTGAAGGTTGGAGATACCTTTGAGGCTGCCGAAACACGCTACTGGCGGGAACCCGGGGTGATGAAGACCTGGACCGTCACGGAGATCATGCGTCCCTGGGATCCCACCGTAACCGGATATTGGTCCGGCCGTCAGGCCCTGGAGTTTTACAGTCAGATGTTCGCGGTCTGGTCCCGCACCCTGAGAGAAAGCAACCCGGATATCACCATCCTCGGCGGTTGGGACTTCAATTATTCTGCCGGCGACTGGACGGTATGGTCCGAACTGTACCGCCCTCTCTTGCAACAGTTCCCACAGCATATTGACGGCTTGACCGAACATCATTACGGCATCGAACCGGCATTGATTCAGGCCTGGTATGAGCTGGGAACCGGCGAAGCCATGGCCTTCACCGGCCGCTGGCTGAAAAACTGGAATACCGAAACCCAGGGCCGTCTGGATCCCGCGGTGTATGGCAAGGTAAGCAATGCCGTAGGAAAGGTTCCGGACCGGGCGGAGGCGGCCTTCTGGGAGGCACAATATAACCTGGCAGATATCATTGGCCTGATCGCAAATACGCCTGCAAAAGCAGGATCCAGGACCATTCACAACTTCAGTGGCAAAGCTTTCCCACGCAGCGGAGGCGGCTGGGCCTTGCGTTTTCTCAAACCTTTGCGCGGTGATCTGATTGCTATGCAAAGCGATGACCAACGCCTCTGGGCCGCAGCCAGTATTCCGAGTGAGCATGACTCCGTGGGCACCACCCTCGCCCTCTACAACAGTGCTCCGGAAGACATGAGCGTGAGTCTGCCGCACTGGCAGGCCGGAAACGCCACCCTACATCGTCTCCAAGCCAATAACCTGAGCCAGCTTGCCGAAGTGACCGGAGAAACGCCGCTGCTCAGCACCATCAGCGAACCCGTAAACGGAAACATCAAGATTCCCAGTCGGACCGCAGTACTCATCACCTGGCCCGAGGCCCTGCAGATTTCTGCAGAAACGACCCGGAAACAGTTTTTTCCCGCAGAGGGAGGCTTATTGGAGGCCGGGGGAGATCAGGGAGAGCTTATACTGAACCTGATCGGAAACATTCCGACACAGGAACCCAAGCGCGCCTGGCTGCGCCTGGTTTCCGACAGGATCCCGGCAGGAACCACACTCAACCTGGCCGGAACAGAGATCGAACTAAAACGCATCGCTCCCGTCACCGACATACCCATTCCCCCGTCCCTCATCCCCCAACTCGCCAAACAAAAAACCCTCCGCTTCAACGGCAGCAACAGCTACCGCATCGTCATGGCCAGCGTGATGATTGAGGAGTAATCCAGCGAAACAACAGAGCAAGCGGAACCCTTGTGTTGGTTTAGATTCACGGATCTTTACCCTGAGGAAAGAAACAGGGTAACAACCGCGGACCACGCGGACAGCGCGAACCAGCACATCGTGTTAGGGATTATTAGGTTGCTCTGGGCAAGAACCAAAACCCTATAAGAAAGCTCCACATAGTTGGTAGTTATACATGCAAAGAACTCCCTTAAGCCAAAGCTGATAAATATCCCCTAAAACCAACCTTTTGGCAGGTCCTAAAATTTACAAGAGTACCGCAGGATGACTTCGCGCGCTTGGTCCGCGGTTGAACCCATCCACAAGATTCTCATTACAACTGAACCGTTTTGAAAAACGCTGAATCCGTTTCGTGGGACAAATCCAGTAGCACACTAAAATCCCACAAGCTGGGTCCGCGAAGTCCTCGTGGTCCGCGGTTGTACCCATCCACAAGATTCTCATTACAACTGAACCGTTTTGAAAAACGCTGTAACCGTGTCGTTGGACAAATCCAGTACCACACCAAAATCCCACAAGCTGGGTCCGCGAAGTCCGCGTGGTCCGCGGTTGTACCCATCCACAAGATTCTCATTACAACTGAACCGTTTTGAAAAACGCTGAATCCGTTTCGTGGGACAAATCCAGTACCACACTAAAATCCCACAAGCTGGGTCCGCGAAGTCCTCGTGGTCCGCGGTTGTACCCATCCACAAGATTCTCCTTAAGCTTGAACCGTTTTGACAAAGCGCTGAATCCGTGTCGTTGGACAAATCCAGTACCACACTAAAATCCCACAGGATGGGTCCGCGCAGTCCGCGTGGTCCGCGGTTGTACCCTTCCACAAGATTCTCCTTAAGCTTGAACCGTTTTGACAAAGCGCTGAATTTGAGCCTTTGGACTGGTCCCGAAATTCACCAGAAAACCCACCTCAAGCTTTGATGCCCTTAAATAATTAATGATCTGAGCCTGATGTTCTGGCAGTAGGTTTTTCACTGATTTAAGTTCCACAATGATTTTACCATAACATACAAAATCCGGGATATAACACTGCGTTAAGTGACGCCCTTTGTATGTGATCTTCAACTTCGGTTGAGCAACAAAAGGGATAGATACGTTCTCAAATTCAGCCATCAGACACTCCTGATACACCGATTCAAGAAATCCGCATCCCATCTCCCGGTTCACTTCATATACAGCTTTGCGAACACGATAACTTTCCTGCTTCAATAACATAGCGTCTCCTAGTGAGGTTCATATTCAAGAGCCGCTGACATGAGAGTTTTCCGGATTTTTTTTCGAAAATTTTGGAATACACCTTTTTCGTGAATAGTCCCCACACGAGATGTGGGTTAAAGAGGATCATCTTAAGCAGCATCTATTCACGAATGCACATTAAGTTGAGTCAACCTCCTCACCTTCGGACCACACGTGGATCATCCTTCCAGTACAGCCGTTTGTTGATGAGAACGTTTTTTCAAACGACTCCTTTTTTTGAAATGCTCTGTCCGATCCCAAAAGCCCCCACCCACCTTGACTTAAGCGGCCGATCTCCTTAGCCTTCTGTGCTCACCCCTACCCTGGAGCCCAGATGGATCTTCTTACCCAGCACATTCCCAGCTTTCTTCTCGCCGGTCAGTCCAACATGGCAGGAGGCGTTCAGGTGGATGAGCTTCCCGAAGCATTTACCTGGCCGGAGCAGGTGATGCTGATCTCCGAGGAGGGTCTCATGAATCCCAAGGACCTACCCCACGGCGGACCTGAATGGGGCATGGCCCAGCTTTGGCACAGCCTCCGGGGGGAAGCCCCCTGCCTGCTGGTAAAATATGCCCTCGGGGGCATGAACCTGGCCAACGAATGGAATCCTTCCGGATCGATAAGGGTGGAAGCCGAGCCCGAGCTGCGTTCTGCCTGCTGGCCTCATCTGCTTCAGGCCGTGCAACATGCCCGGGACTGGGCCTCCGCTCAACAGATCCATCTGGACTGGCAGGGTTTTGCCTGGATGCAGGGAGAACGGGATTCGGTCTGGCCGGGAATGTCCGCCGCCTACGAAAGCCACCTACAGCAATTACTCCACAGCGTACGGGAGCTTACTGACCGTGTAGAGCTACCAGCTGCCATCGGCCTCATTACCCCCAAAACCCTCCTACCCAGCCTGGACCGTTATCGCCACCAATACCGGGAACGGGTCCGGGACGCCCAGCGTTCCGTCTGTGCACAGGATGACCAGGCCTCACTGATCGAAACGGATGACCTTCCCCAGAAAGCCGACAACCTGCATTTCACTACCTTGGGTTCTCTCGCATTGGGACAACGCTTTATGGCCTCCCTCCTGGGGCAGACGGAAAAAGTCCTCGGGTTTGGCGGAGCCTAGATTTCACCGAAGAGGCAGCGTGAGCTTGGTACTGCCCCCTTCCCCGAAACCTAAGGTCACCCTCTTGAGCTGGCATCCCATTTTAAGCATATCCTCAAAGATCTCTTCCTCGTTTTTGGGTTGTACCGGCCAGGTTACCCCTTTGGGGACCAGGATGGTATAGTCCATGTCCAACTCTTGGAGTTGCTCGATCAGGTCATGCGTATGAGCTGAACCTAAAAACAGAATAACGGGAGACTGGGTAGCTCGGGCATGTTCCAGCATACTGCGGTTGCGCTCGGTCACCACTTTGGCATATTCGTTCAGCAACTTTGGGTCCGTTTCCAGAATCTTGTCCACGCCTTCGTTATATCCACGGCATGCCGCTTCCATCAGGCCCTGAAACTCTTCCTGATGTTGCTCATAGTTTTCCCGGGAGCGGAACCAGCCCTTCGCCTTGGCCTCATCCATCGCCTGAATGATCCGTTGACTGTACTCACGGCCAAGCCGTTGCAACGGACCCGCAATCTGTTTTTCCGATTCCGGTACGGCCTGCCAGTCACGACTGTTGAGAATGTTTTTCCAGGTCTGCCAGGTTTTCATGTTGGATTTAAAACTGATTTTCCGGCCATCCTCCAGACGATTGTAATACTCCGCCACCGGAGCCGAAATGCCTTCCAACAATACATGCCTCAGCGCATAGTCATCATAGAGAAGAGAGGCGATCTGCTCACACTGTGCAAGAATCTGCTCCATCTCCTCCATGGGCACGTTGGACAAATGATGATACGGGCCATCGTGATGAATAGGCACATAAATGATCTGCGGCTCTTCACCATGATGAAGTATCTCTTGAATCGCGGGATGCTCGTCAGCCTTCAACTCTTTGAGCGAGACGCTATGTGACGTCTCTACGGCTGAAGGTTCCGCAAACGCGAAGGACGAGAGGCAAACCAGCAGCCCCAGAAGGGCTCGACGACATAACAGGGACAACATCATAACCCGCACATCCTTGCTGCGAACAGAACTGGATGCAAGACGGAAGCCTCAGGCCAACGGGGGGAGGGTTTCGTTCCTACGCAACTGTGTTCCACAACAGGTCTGGCCCCTTCACATAAGCACTACTCCGAAGATCGCAGCGGGTTCAGCCGTAAATCCCTTAAAGAGCGCATTCACAGGAATCCTTTCTCGCTATGAGGGCTGAGTCTTCCTACGCATAGGAGAACGCAGGAAGTTTCCATGAATGTAAGTATCTCAAGTATCTCAAATGATCCCACCGGCCCACTGTTGTTCAGCTACGCATTCCCTTTTCAGCCTATCCCTCGTCACTCACGCGTAGGATCTGCTCTACTGGGCTCATTGGTTGGTTGTACTGCTGAAGAGGTCTGGGAGAGGCTTCAGCAAAGGCTCTTTGATGATCTCGATCCGGGATTACAGGGTTTCATCTCTTTTTTAGGGAAGCTCCCGTTAACCAGACTGAATATTCTGGATAAAGAGGTGAAGGTCGAGCGGATGGAGTTTCCCAAAACAAGTTCAGAGATTTTTTTGGAAGACTTCTTGAGCGGCGGATCTTCCATCAATTCTTCAGGTGAAATGGGTTTTAGAGACTTAGATCCGGATGCGGATCAGATCGAGATCGATCAACGATCGGCACATTACCAATTGGAATACCAAATGAAACTTGAGGAACTGAAAAGGGATCCTCCTTTAACCGATGATAGCGGAATTTCCTTTTGGTTTTCTTTTCAATGCGGGCAAGGCCCTTGGCATCTAAATCTGTACCCGCAGAAGAGGCAGAAAGAGATCCTGAATACAGTTCCATTCCCATGGGAGAGCCATCCGATGTTCCGGGATTTTCTCCTGGCTTTCGGAGGAATGTGCCCCTCGTATGAAGCTAAAAGCTCATTTGGAGAGTTCGAAACACTTGCGCAGCCATGGCTGGTACGTGACCAGGATGGGGATTGGGGAAACGTAGAGGCGGAATGGGAAGCTGCCATGCCCATTTTTTGGACCGCTGGAGGAAACTGCTACGTGATGAGTCGCCTGGGTCGAATCGGATTTTATGATCATGAACGGCTCGGCAGCGAAGCCGAGGATTGCATTCACCCTGCAGAATTTGAAACGTTCCCTGAACTTCTAGCGGAGTTCCAGACATACTGCATGGCCCCGGAGCAGCATAAGGATTCATTTTACTATTAGGCACGGCACCCGCTTGCATGCAAGAAGTCCCATCGCCCATTAGCGATGACACATGATCAAACCCTGAGCTCCCATTAAATCAGCTCATGGTCCGGTATCGTTCCATGCCACCATCTCCGTTTCGGAATTGAAATTCCCCCCCCCACTTTTATCACTTATTTTGCGAGAAAGAACCGGGCCGGATGAGGCTTAAAGACTTTGACCAGCGCGCCGACTTTAAGGGCATCTGTACGCGGGATGGGCTTTGACAGATGAACGAACTCCGTATCCTCCGCTACCTCAAAGCGCTGGATGCCAGATACCGGAACGCCTTCAATCTCCGGTGCCTCCACCGTGATCGTCTTCCCCTCCATGGCCGTGATGGTTCCCCAGGCCGAGGGTTGCTCAGTGCTGTACATGATGCTGTCCGGAGTGACCCGGGTACGTCGGGCGGTGGAGACGACAAAATTCCCGGGCTTATACATCAGGTGGTCAAAGTTAAAACGGATGCTGTAGTAACCATCGAGAATGTTCCAGGCCCCTTTATGATAGATCGGAACCTGATAGTCCCCCACATAGGATTCCCCGAAACGCTCCCCGTGACCGTCCATCCCCAAGAGGCGGTACATGTGATACGAGATCCCACCTTTGATCTGCTTCGGGTCTCCGCTTTTGGTGAGCTGCGGGGAACCATCCGAATTCCGGGCGGGAATGGTGTGAGGCACCACCTGGGTGGAACGCATCACCCCCATTTGACTGAATTTCATCTGTGGGTGGTTCCCGAGGAAGGCCTCCGTCTGCAACAGACTCCAGTCTCCATAGCCTTCGGGTAGTAGCTCAATACGCTGGACGCTCCGTTCCGGTTGATACAACACCGCCTTCCCGACAATCGCCAGAACCGCATCGGCCCCAGTCCCCTGAACCGATCCATCCACCGCAATCACTTCCGTTGCCTCCTTGATCGCAACTTCGTGAAGATTTGGAGGATAATGGGTATCACTGAAGGTTGTGATGCCTTCCTCCGGGTCATGATAGGTCCCCTTCCAGTGGGAATCTTCCTTACCGATCACGCGTTCCCGTCCGGGACCGTGATTGTGCTGCGGACTGGAGATCACGGCATGATCACCCGATTTACTCACTTCAGCAACATGCCCAATCTGGCTCCCGGGGTTCCGGGCTTCGATCCGTAGAAAGTACGGAAATTTCCTGTTCATAAACATGGTGCCACGCATCCCGGGTTTTAATATTGCGGCCATCTGCTCCGGAGTGACCGGCACTTCGTCAATGAATAGCGTTTTGTAGTCTGAGATTTTCCGGGTAAAGGGCTCGTAATGACCCGAGCGATGGGTGAGCAGCCGGCTGAGCGGAGTTTCCGAGCAGTACGGTGAATGTGTGGCCCGCAACTTCACCTTGGAGTCTGCAGTCACCTGCCCTTCCGAGTTGGTGGTGATGCCTTCAATCATACCATTCAGGATCGTGGAACTGGCCATGGCAACCGTCACCGATGAACATAGAATAAGGAGGCAGATACTGAACGAATTTTGTTTCATAGATGTTCCTGAATGTTGAGAATTTCTAATGAGAAAAGCGCATACGGATAAGCGAACCCCATCAAGATAACAGGATGCATTCATATCGACAATAATCCATTTTGGGTAGTATGTATCTAGAAATGAAACCCATACTTCTACCTCATGTGCTAAGTGGTGGCATTGCAAAACCGCAGGTCGGGCGGAAATCCCCTACCTATATCAGTGCCGGTGTGCAGCTTCGGTGGTACACGCTGCAGATCATAGAATCCGGTCATCTAACACTCTCCGTAGATGCCGCACCGCCTCTTGAGATTACGTCCCCAGCGGTACTGGTCCTTCCGCCCGGTCACCAGTATACCTTGGATATTCCACCTGTGACCGAATACGCCTGGGTGGAGTGGGGAATTTCCTCTTCTCCCCTTGTACGCAGAGGAAAACAGGAGGGAGGGTACCGGTACCGGGGTAAAGCCCAGCAGCCCGCACTGGATGAGATGCTGGGTGTGTCAGTTCCGCTACAGCTTTCAGATACGATGTATTCCGCCTCAGTACGTCTGTGTCACCGTATCAACGGATTATGGTGGAGGAATGAACGGGACTGGCTGGAAGCCAATCATTTGCTGAGCCTGTGGCTGTTTCGATTGCAGGAATGTTACCAGACACCCTCCATGGATCTTCCACAAGCAAGTACCCATTCGGATCCTGTGATTCAAAAATTTTTAGAAATTGCCGACCGGCACCTTGATCAGCCCTTCACGGTAAACCGCTGGGCAGAGATGGCAGGTGTCAGTCGTAAAACCCTGACAGAGCGACTCCGGAATGAGTTGGGCCTGACCGCAAAAGAAGCCATCGATCACTTCCGTCTGGAGCGCTCCTTCCAGCTCCTGCACCACGCACATCCTATTCGCGCCGTGGCCTCCCTATGTGGATTTCAATCGAGAACCAGCTTCAGTCGCTGGTTCAAAGAACATACCGGTCTCTCCCCCTCAGAATGGCGCCTGGTGAATGCAGGCTGAATCTGGAACCGATTCCAGCACATTCTTTCACCTCCGGAAGATACAGATACCTCAGCGGGAAAATGATCTCACTGATAACACATCAGGCTGCCATCCCGCCCGGTCAAATACACCGCTCCATTCGCCAACGCGGCTCCCTGGTACATTACGGCATGTTTGGCTGGAACTTCATGAAGAACCTCCCCGGTTTCCAGCGATCGGAGCCGAAGAATTGAATTCGTTGGATTCACTTTGCCCTGAGGTTCAACCGTGACTAAATGGTTGGTAGCTCGGATCATGGCAGAGAAGTAAAAGTTTTTGTCCCGACCCGTCGACATCACTTTTTGGCTCCAGTGTTGCTCAATGTTCTCATTGTTTTTCACACTCCAGGTACTCTTACTCCTATGTCGGTTTTCGTACCCCTCATTCAATGTCCAATCCTGAATCGTGTACTTGGCGATGCCAAACTGCCCAACCCGAAAGACATCATCCCCTTTGAATGCGAACATAAGTCCATTGATTCCGCCATAGCCCGCTGTATCCGGGCGAAGCAATCCCCAGCGGGTTCCAGGCTCTAAGACATCGCCATATTTCCCATCTTTAAAGTTCACAACTTTTGTCCATCCGGCTTTATGCACCTTGAAGTCACTGAAACTGATCGGCTCAGCGGTCTCGAGATCAAATCCTTCTCTCCACCACACCATGTAGCGACCATTTGACATCATGGGGCCATTGACGCCATGCAAGGGATAAGGGCCCTTTTCTCTCGAGGGAGCTGTTCCATGCAAGGGGTGATCCTCGTGAAGCCCCATCCCCCGGGGATAAGCATGCCAATCTGAAGTTTGCCCGAAATGGCCCTCCCGTTTCACCTCGCCGGTTTTGGGATCCAGTGCGGCCCAATACAATCCATAATCCAACTCGGCCTGACGTCCTGCTGTCGCCCAGATGGCGCCATCCTGAACAATCAGAGAGCCAAACACAGGCCAGGCGGATTCGGCCTGACCGTATGCAAGAATGAGTCGTTGATGCGGGGCAACAAAATACCGCCAGACCAGGGCACCGTCCTCTGCATTGAGCGCATAGACAAACCCTGTGCGCGTCCCTGCATAAACCATCCCGTCATGCTGGGTGGGTGCCGAATCAATTCTTCCATCTACACGGGTTCGCCACAGCTCCTGACCTGTCGTGGCATCCAGTCCTACAATTTCATGACCATGTGAGTCCGCGACACACATACGGGAACCCACCACGGTTGCGGCCGTAATGGGATAAGGAATATCTGCATGACTGTCCCATTGATCCTGAAGCACCGGATTGGATGTCTCCGTCCGCTTGATCATGACACTCCAGGATAACGCGGGAGCATCGGGTGCAGACTGTTCGGTCCAGTTGGACCGCTTGGCATCATACATCCACATCGGCCATCCAGTATCAGAGCCCGAAGAGCTCGCAGGAGAGGCGGAACCTTTGAGATGTCGTGTCCCCTGCCACGGTGCTTGGGGAAAGCGTTCTTCCCCATAGGCCGCATAACTTCGGACAAAGGCCGCGCACTTGCAATGTGAGCCGTTCTGATTGTACACAAATCCATTGGCAGGAAGGGGGCCAAAATCACAACGCCCCCGGAAGGCGTTGGTGAAAAAATTCTTAGACCAGTCTTCCAGGTTGACGTAATACTGAGCCCCTAAACTCCAGTTCGGAGTGAGAACTGCAGTTGCACAGTGAAAATTCCGCCCCCCCGTACGGCGCAGGATATCCGTTTTGTCATGAATCCCATATCCGACAGATCCAGAAGGTCCCGTTACCCACACCCGCGAATCACCCAATGCGAGACGATTGAAATGCCCGCCGCCTTTGGTGTCATTGAAACCTGAGGGTCCGCTGGATTGCTGCGTCCATTTCAACTGACCCGTCTTGGCGTCCAAGACCTGGACCATGAGATCCCCCTTTACCAGATGCTGCACCAATTTTCCTTTTTGTGCCCCATCTTTCGGATAGTGAAATGTAGCAACCACTTCGTCATCCGCAGCCATATAGGTGACATGATCCTCATCCAGTTGATTATCGTAGGACCACAAAGGGGTACCAGAGCGTAAATCAAAAGCGTCAATAGCCTTAACGGTCATACTTGGAGTTTCGCTAAGGTATCCCAACTTACGAATTTTCTGATCCCCCCGGACCATAAACAAACGTCCCCCTGCCGCCCGGGGAAATTGCCATTCCCCTTCGTCCAAGCTCTTGCTCCAAAGTCGTTTTCCGCTACGGGCATCCAGGACCGCCAAGTGCTCTTTAAAACTCTGCACAATCACTCCATCCGTCACGACCGTGTGCATCAGACGCCCGGGACCACGGCTCCCCCCATCACTGATCGCGCCTTTGATCCCCTCGTCATAGGTCCGAACATCTTCACCGCTGTGAAGATCAAAGGCCCGAAGAGGCCAAACCGCTTGCCCTAAATTCTTCCTCAAATCCATGGTTACTTCACCGGAAGCGGCATTGACGTATACCCGTTCATCATCAACCATGAAAGCCCAACGGCTGGCCACAAGAATTCCCGGGCGTGTCCACAAAACAGCTCCAGAAAAGGCATCCCGGGCGGTGAGGGTGGCGGTCATGGTCCCACCGAGTCTAGAGCCTGCGGTATTTCGCACCGCGGTCACATGGATTCCCTGAATCGACCGCATTTGTAAATCATCGGTGTTCATGGTGACATCCCCGTCCAGCCATTGCAGGGAGCGGGAAGGGCCTACCCGTTCATCCCCACTCCGGTTGGCAGAACCCGCATTGTATTCATAATGCGTCCAATCGTCGGTCTCAGGATCCTCCGCTTTTTGCAAGATTTTCCATGTTGCCCCCTTTTGGATCACCAACACCCCTTGCGGACGCAATACCCGCATCATCTCCTCTTCTGAAAGACCCGTTGCGTTCTGAACCGAATCCTGGACGATCAATACCGCGATGATGTTTGAGGGAAAGGGAAGACGCTCTGTCTGAATCACCTCATGGATGGTTACTTCTCCATATTGGGCTGCCTCGGACAATGCCTGACGGGAGGCCGCAGCATCTTTTGCCGTGTAGGCAAGACCGGTGACATTGAAGGAGCCTGCTTCATGAATGGCCATTTCCATTGCCCCATCCGTAGCACCTACATGAACCGCCCATCCCCCCTTTCGATTCAGCTGTTTCATCACCTCCTCCATATCAGGAAGCTCAACCGCCAAGAGCAGCGGTGTTTTCAACAGGATGAAACAAAACAGGAAACGAACAACAGGATGCATGACACACTCTCCAACATACAATGAAACCAAGAGAGGGGTCCCCGCTGATTTTCGGGTGAAGGTTCCGGAAACCCCACTCAAGATGCTACCCGGGTTACAGGGAAGTCACCAACAGGAATGTTCATGCATGATGTGCACATATCATGCATAACCCTTTCGCTTTTTTCCTATAATTAAAGTCATTTTCCTGATCTTAAAAGGATCTCCCAAACTGTTTCCGGTACCATTGGGTAAAGCTGCGGGGGTGGGTGAAGCCGATCATCGACCCCATCCAGGTTTCCCCTCCTTCCCCTTCATGGGAGGCCATGATCTGCTGAAGTTTCTCCCGCCGAAGACGATTCAAAGCGTCGCTGGCGCTGCAGTTGAGCTCCTGCATCAGAACACGGTTGAGCTGATGCCGGCTCAGGTCCACGGATTCCGCCCAGGCATTCACGGTGGAGATCAGACTCAAGCGTTCCCAGACATAAATCAGATAGCTTCGAGCACGGCCATCCGGCAGGTCCTGTATCCAACGGCAGCTCATTTCTTTTGGAGCAAGACGCTGAAGCACATCCGCAATCCAGATCCCGAGTTCCGCATGGGCCCTCAGCCGTCCCCAGTCCCCGGACTGCCAGTCCCCGATCATCCTCCGGACCGCCTGATGACTGGACTCCACCAACGAGGCAGGAAGCAGCAGCGGCCATTCCAGCCCCCACACCTCGAGGGGACCAGGCTGGTGGCTCCGTTTGGAATAGCGAAGCGCTCTGGCGCCGGGAGAACGCGGGATGCGGGAACCCGTGTTCACCCCCCAATCCACCCATGAATACGAACAGAGTGCTGGAACGCTGAGCTGTACCTCCGAACCCGGCGGGATGACACAGACGCCTTTTTCGGGACAGGACCTGCTTCCCTGAGGAGTGTGAAGCTTCACGTTCCCCTGAGAGAAACAGTGCACGGTATACCAGGGCAGTTTCGGGAGAGAACGGTGCGTTTGCCGTTGCCTCCCCTTTCCGACCCTCCCCTTGGCGGCATTCAGCAAATGAGGAGCATAGTGATGGGTCTCGGATAATAACATTTATTGGAGCATTTGCACCAGATCTACTGATTGCAAGCGAATCCCGCTACAGCCTACAGTCTAGAATACACTTACTCTGAATCCTCTTATCCACCGAATCTTCACATCAGATTCCAATTTCCCATCCCATAATGAAATATTCGTTCTCTTTCTTTCACGTTGGACCACTCTCACTTGCAGTGCAAATGCTCCTTGTCCTCATTCTGGCTCTCATCCTTCCCTGCAGCGCTCTGGCGGAGCTAGTCCAGCAACTGGACCGACCCGGTGGATTGGCTGTATTGAGCGGAAAGGAAAGCATCCGCCAGGCCTTGGAGATCGCGCCAAGTGGCCGTTGGCTTCTGCACATTGTCGTCGACGACCCCCAGGAGGAGGAACGGATTCGTGAACAGACTCAGCGCTTCGCCTCCATCATCTCCGTCTCGCAGATGACCGATCGCGCCCCCTTCAGCAGCGATACCGTGAATGCCACCCTGCTTTCGAAAGGCGCCAGCTTTCCAGAGGAGGAAGCCCTTCGGATTACCGCTCCCGGTGGGACGCTCTGGGTATTGGGTAAAACAAGTACCGTTCCCCGGAAGGAAGCCTACGGAGACTGGACACATTGGCGGGCGGATGTCAACGGTACCGGGATTGTGGAGGACAGCGCGGTGGGTCCCTCCAACCGGCTGGGCTGGATGAGTCAGGGCATGTTTGCTTCCAATATGCGGACCATCCATGGCGTGGTTGCATCGGATTTCACCGTGTGGGGAAAAAGCGCAGAAACGCTGGATCAGGGTCGTATGCCCAAAGAACAGCAGCGTCTCGTGGGTCGGGATGCCTTTTCCGGAGTAAGGCTCTGGCAACATGGTCATACTCCCGAAAACACCTGGCATATGCGGGAAACCTTCGCCGCACATCCCAGCGGCTTTATTCACCTGAATACGGAAAAAGGAGCATATATGGTCCGGACCGATCCCTTCAGCGGTGAAGTCACCATGGTCTATGATCAGGGTCTCCGGGCCGGACAGGAGGTACTGAAACGCGACCGAGTGATGATGGCCCATCAGCGGACCGGGTCCATTCTGATTCAGGGCGACATCTTAATTCAGGCCTTAAATAAAGAGGTCGTCATCCTGAATGTGCTGAGCGGAGATCGCATTCTCCACGTAACGGTGGAAGACTATATAGCCCGGGCCGCCGTCTCCCCGGACCGCAACACGCTCTTTGTTCAGGAAATTCCGAAAGATAAACAGAAGTTCGGTCCCCGCTGGGCTCCTGCGCAGACCTCCGCCATCTCGGCCTACGACCTCAACAGCGGCGAACGACTGTGGCGGCACCCTTTCGAAAAGCAGATGTCGCCTGCCTTTGCCAAACGGCGCTACAGCGTCAAACATCCACAATATCCCAACCTGACCGCTATGGTGGTGCTGGGAGATGCGCTCTATGCATATGATCAGGAGGCGAACCTGGGAGGAGATGGCGCGGCGGATCTCTATGCCTTTGACACAAAAAGCGGGAAACTTCGCTTTCATCATCCCGGGATCAACTTCGTCGATCATACTGCTGAAAAAAGAAAATCCATCTACAGCAATAACATGGTGATCTGGAACGGCGAGATGTATCACCGAGCCGCCAAGTTGCCCAAAACCGTGAATGAAAACATGGAATGGGGCGCGGTAACCTCACAAATGGGCAACACCCGCTGTGTGCGTCTGAGTGGGAGCAGCAACTATCTGTTCTTTGGGTTTAACTCCTACCTGAGCAAAGACGGTGAGTGGACCTTGTCCGGTTTATCCCGCGGCAATTGCGCCATGCCCAATTATGCCGCCTATGGCGCCCTGCTGGCCCCGGGAGATCAGCAATGTTCCTGCTACAATGGCCTCCGGGGTCATACGGCTTTTCTGCCCCCGGCACGGGCTCCGTTTCAGGTGCTGCCCGAAGCCGAACGCCTCAGCCATCCGAACGCACCCAGATTCCAAGCCCATGAGGAGATTCCCTCCGAGACCCTCAAAGAGGATATGTTTCAGGTACATCATCTCCGCTATGTGTGGGAGCAGCGGAAACAATCCATGCAGGATGGAGAACAACGTTTCGACATCGATATGCAGCGCCAGGCGATCCAGTCCAGTGGACCTAAAAACTGGTCCTACCGCTCCGATGCCCGGATCTATTATCAGCCCAGCATGAACCAGGACGCGTTGTTTGTCTCCTCCACGGCAGGCACCCTGACCGCAGTGGACCGGAACACGGGACAGATCCTCTGGCGTTTCCTGGCGGCACCCGGTTATGAAAAGGCCGTTGTCAACGGGCAGATCGAAAGCCGCTGGCCGGCCGTAAACAGCATACTCAAAGACGGAACCCTCTATGTAGCAGCCGGACGCCATGCCGAATTGGATGGAGGGATTTGGTTATGGGCCCTGAACCCGGAGGATGGCAGTGTCCTGCACCGTGCCCGTATTTTTCTGCCCATGACCCGGTTCCGTCAGGAGGAGATTCCCAGTGGCCCCCGTTCCCCGCATCGTTTCCGTAGCAACCGCACGGTAGCCAGTAAATCTCTGCTCATGAGCGGTCTGGGTCTCACCGAAACGGGAGAGGTCGCGATCAAACGTGCCCGCTGGAATAAACGGGGTTCCTCCGCATCTAATGCCGGGTATTGGTCCGGCATGGAAGTAAACGGAGAACGGAAACAGGGCAGTTCGGCGACCCCCGATTCCAATCAAGCTCTGTACACGCTGTTGCCCATCAAACTCGCCGAATGGGATGGCCGGGTTCTCGACCCTCTCGAAGCCTTCCAACAGGATATGGACGGAAGTCCTTATGACCGCGATTTTATTTGGCGCGGCGTGGCGGCTCAGGATGAAGCTCCCTCCAACGCGAATGGGAACTGAGCGATGAACAACAGGTCCACAACGCTCATCGATCATCCCCTTGAGCATCACCCCCATTTCAGCGCCTGGACAGATCCAGCCTCCGGAGTCCGTTCCTACATCCTGACCCACAGACTGGCTGAAGTTCAAAAAAGCCTCTACTTTCAAACGCCAAGCATCAAAGGTGCTAGCCAGTGGTTATGGTTCCAGGCGCTGCACCCGCCTGGAAACACCTGGTTGCTGGGCGTGGTCAGCTTGGATCCAGAGCATCCCGAGATCCGTCTGTTCCCCGGGTCGCCTTTGTCCGGGAATCCCTGGGTTGAACGGGATGGAGAAAGCTGTGTGGCTCCCGTGGATGATGGGCTCTACCGATTTTATCCGGATGGCAGCTATGAACAGATCTTCCGTTTTCCTGAAGAAGAACGTGCCGGACGTCACCTGTTCAGCCTCACCACCACCCTCGATGTCACCTGCGATGACCGCTACTACCTGCTCAGCACCCATGTGGGCAATCGCTGGATGATGGGATGCGTAGACCGACAAAGCGGGGACTATGCCAAACGTGCCGAGTTCGGAACGGCTCACATCCACTGCTTCTGTAGCCCGACGGATCCGAATCTATTTGCGGTGAACCAAAACCATTGGCGAGACCCCATCACCGGTATCAAGAATGAGATGCATGTGCGCATGTGGTTGATGTCCCTGGACGGTAGCCGCTACGAGCCACTCTACGGCGATTTGTGTTTCAACCGCACGGCCAAGGGCTGCCATGAATGGTTCGGTCCCGACGGCAGCTTTTACTGGTGCGATTATGAACAGGGTATTTGGAAAAGCGGCACCGATGCCCAACGAAGTCGGGAATTGATCTGGCCCCGGCCCTCCTGGCATGGGCAGATCGATCCCAGCGGTCGTTATCTGGCTGCAGATATTCGGCCCTACACCTGGAATCCTTGTCAGGTTTACCTCTTTGATACGCAGACTCGACAGGATATCGCGATCGCCTCCGATTTGCCCAAACCCAGGGTGCCACCCGGAAAATGGAGAGCCTGGCACCTGGACCCCCACCCCCATTTCAGTGGAGATGGGAGCCTGCTGATTTACAGCAGCAGTGCCTATGATCAGAACAGCGTGGCCCTCTGCCCCCTGCACAACGCCACAGAACAGCTCCACTAAATCATCTCCCCACAGCCTTTCCCATTCGAACCTCAAGCCTCACACTAGGAACATCATGCATACGAACATACTAAAAGCATTCCTCAGCCTTCTCCTCTGCACACAGAGCCTCCTCGCCAGCACACATTGTGTCGAAGTGATGATTCTCAATGCCTCCATAAAAGCGGGGGAAGCAACGGGAAAAGGCAGCTCCTTTACCGGAAGAATCCTGTTCAATCAGTACCTCTCCTCGCCCAAAGTCCAGGAACCCAGTGACACCCGCAGTTTCAGTGGAAGTGAAGCCTGGTTTCCGGCCGGTCCCTTCTTTCTCGACGGTCAGGTCCTGACTCCGGAAGCCGGAAGTCATCTCCTGATGAAAGACCGTCAGGCTTTTGTGTTCAACAATCGAAGTAAAGCGGTGTTCCGCGCTTTCTCGCTCGTACCCTTCCCCAGCATGGGGGAAATGCAGTCTCTGGAAGGAAAGACCCTGACCACGCGACGTCTGATCACCAACAAGTTTGAATCCGCAGGCATCGTCTATGTGGATCAGGCCCAGACCCTGAACGACAACAGCGAATATTTCCTGGATGGCGCTCCTTCTACCGCAGAGGAAGCCCTGCAGGCGGGACGCAGCGTGCGGGTCTTTGCTCCGCAAGCGTTCATGCTCTCCGCCTTCAGCGACGATGCGCTGATTGACGGCATGGCGGAAAAAGCAAAACCGGAAACCAAACGCTACCATCCCCGTGGTTACCTGGAAGAAGGCTCTGCGGCCTTTCTTCCCACAGGGGGAGAGAAAATGGCAGACCAACCTCTCTTTGGCAAAAAAACCACGGTTCTGGTAGACGGCCAGTATCAATTCCCTGCGATTCGCAAACAGCTCTTGGCTCAATGCGATCAGGCCATCCTGTTTAACATCAGCGCGAAAAAAGTCATCGGGCCTGAATTTCTCGTGGTTCGCAGCAAGATCAGAGGCATCGAAGATGGAAGGGTCCTCTCTGTAAGCGCGGAAGAGATCAGCCTTGTGATGGAAAAAGACGGACGAGAAGAAAAGATTTCCCTCGCGGAAGTGGATTCCTTTTTCCTCAACGGCCTGCCCGTGGAATCAGCTGAAGCGTTCAAAGCCGGCATGCAGCTTTCCATTTATCAGCCACTGCCCCAGCGGGTGGATGTGCTCAGCCTTCCGCCCTATCCTGACTTTTCCACGTCAAAGACCTTCGGGCACCTGGAACAAAGCGTGTATGCTGTAGATGGGACCCGGCATATTCTCAAAGAAGGCGACCTGCCGAATCGGGTCAAAGCCCTTCAACAATAAACGGGTGCTGTGATGATGAGAAGCTTCTCTTTTTTCCTATTCTTCTTCTGCTGCCTTGTTCATGGCCTTGAACCGGCAGAGGTATGGAGCCTTCAGCTCCCGGGTTTGTATGAAGACGGGGCACATGATGCCGAACTCATCCTCTACCAGAGGGAGGGTCGGGTCATCAACGGCTATCTCCTCACCCCGACCCGGGACAACCTGGTGCATCAGGTGGATGCGACTCCGGCTCAGCCCTCCGTATGGGTCGACCGGGGAGGTCAGCCGCTTGAGATCCCCAAGCCCATGAAAAACCGCTATGGATATAAGAACAAGATCTTCCCGGTGTGGAAGAAAAAATATGAGGACGGGGAGATCGACTTAAAGCAGGACCCCAAGGAATATCTGGAGATCACGGACACGGGAATCGTCGGTCTGGTGGATGTTCGCTTCCTAGGTGTCGATTCCCCCCGCAGCAGCAGTCGGGATTCGGTGGTGATGCGGATGCGTTTTGATCTGAATCTGGCAGGAAACCGTGCCACAGGAACAGCTGAGGTCTGGCCCTACCGGGAAGGAGATTTGTTATTTGGAAAAGGCAGTCCAACGCGAACGCTGAAGGTCCGCGGGTCAAAGGTCGACGACCACTGGGAAGCTAAAGCGGATCAGTCCTTCGCGCCCGGCACTGAATGGCCGATGGCGCATGGGCCCAGCCTCACCGGATCCGCCGCTGACTTTGAGGGGGAGTTGGTCAAAAACCTTCATGATGCCCGTCTGGTCTGGGTGGCCGAGGATCCTCTGACCTCCGGGCGGGGCTCGTTAAAGTCACGGGGCGACTTTTCCATGTTCCCGAACAACTGGAAGTTCTACGGTTTTGGCGGATACGGAGGTCCCATTGTGGCTGACCATAAGGTCTTCGTGCATGTGCACTTCCCGAATGAAGAGGCGGTCCTGGCCGATGAACGGTTGGAACAGGATGCCTACGTGCGTCAGGGTCTGGACCCTCGGGGTCTTGGCATCGAGTATGGCAAGATGCAGGATACGATTTTCTGTTATGAGGCCTCTTCCGGTCGGAAGCTCTGGGAATACCGCGGCCCCACCCAGGCCCTGAGCCGTTTCAGTAAACAGGGCATGGCCAGCACCCCCTGCTATTACAAAGGAAAGCTGTATGTCCGCGGAATGAGCGGCCTGTATTGTTTTGATGCCGATACGGGTGCGCTGATCTGGAGGAAAGGAAAGGCCTCTGGGACGCCTCTGGGGATCGGGCAGGCCCCTCCCGAAGGATCGGTGGTGGCCCTGAAAGACACCCTGATTCTGATGAACCGGCTTCAAAACCGGACCCAGACCCTGGGTCTGGACCCGGAAAGTGGCGAACTGAAATGGATCCTGAACAATGCCGGAGGAGGCAACGTCGGATTACCAGGACTCATTGACTACCAGGGGAAAACCTGCATCGCCCTGCCCCGCTCTCCCTTCATTCCCGGGAAACGGGACAAAGACAAAACCCCGGTCCCTGAGAGCTTCGTGATTGTGAACCCCGAAAACGGGGAGATCCTCCTGGAAAGCGATGCTCTGGGAAATGCAGGAGGACAACTGTTGGTTCACGACAACATGATTCTCGGAAACTGGGTCAAAGACCTCGCCGGAGCCAAAGAGAAGGCGAAACGGAATGCAGAGGTCACCCGGCTGGGAGCCGCCCGGCTCGAAGGGGACACTGCAGAATCTGCTTGGAAACAGGAGGACATCATCTTCAAGCAACGCCGTCAACTCGGCCTGCTACACCGGGGCATTGCCTACAGTTCTTCCAGACCCTCCGGGTTTGTGGCCGTGGATGTAACTTCCGGCGAGGTGCTGGCCCGTCAGCAGCATGTGTACGCCTATTCGCAAATCAACGGCGACTGCGTCTGGTTTCTGGGCATGAAGGACCGGATCATAACCGATGGTTTGATTCAATGGACGACCGGCGACGAAGGGCTCCGCCCCCTCCCCGGCCGCTTGGACATGGATGTCGCCGGTGGATATGCCGCGCCCAATCTTCCGGCGCTATCGGACGGCCGTATCATTCTCCGCCTTTCCGGTAAACTGGCCTGTTTTGATCTGCGACTCCCCAAAGACTACAACACCGAGGTTATCGAGTTGACCGCAGAAGACGCCCTGCTGGGCACAACACCCGAGAAGGATTCCATTTCCTTGCGAATCCGGACCCAGGACGGGGAACTGCTTTCGGTAGGAGCCAAAGAAACCCGCAGTCCGACCAGTGTCTATCAGGCCACGCTTCCCCAGGGGCTAAGCCTCAGCGAGGACTCATTGCGTGGAGATCTGCTGCTCCGGGCCGTCCGGAACCATTTTGAACCGTGGACCCTGGATCTGACCCGCGAGGGCAACAGCTTTAGCGGCACCTACACCCGCAGAGCCCTTCCCGTTCCCAAGCCTCTACAAGCAACCGGAGACATTGACGGCCACACAAAAGAGGCAGGCAACGGTCAGAAAGAGATTTTTCTCTACATCAAGAACGCGGTCACCAGTGCCGAAGGCATTGCCGCCGACAAGGTGCATGGACATCTTTCCCTGTTCCTGATCACGAAAGGAGACAGCATCTCCCATGCCTGGGCCCGGGCGGGTAAAGTGAACAACGGAACCTACGAAGTGGACTTCTCTGATCTCACTCTGTCAGGAGACACACTTTCCGGTGCGTTCACGGTCTTGATGCGGGATGACAAATCCTATGATCTGAACCCGCCCGAAGGCAGCACCGTCCGCAGTGGCAAAGGCGGCCTGTTATGCACCCGGCATGAGATCGAAGCCACCCGGACCGGCGAAGCCTGGAAAGGAACCCATGACTCCCTCCTCGGCATCGCCTGGGAGAAAACAGGCCGGATGACCGGCACCCTGACTCCGGACATGGGGCAGGATCATGCGGCCACGGCTGTTCCATAAACATCCCACTCACGATGATGGTCGGAATGTCGATGGCTTGCGAAGAAAACCCTGCAAAAATCGGATCCCTGTCATGGGAACATTCACATAAAAAAGCGCTCCAGAAGTCTGGAGAAAACGGGAATCCACTCAACTCCAGGTGACAGTGTTCGTCTGTTTCAATACGCCTCAGAAGCTTTCCAGGATTCGGGTTTGATACGTTTTCATGGAATCTGCTCTTTCATGGTAACCAAGTACCATAAACTGGGATGTTCTTTCCCCAGGATAATTCGACAGCCCTCATCATGATTCTGAACAGGAATCCTACCTTGGACTCGGCCATCTGCATCCAGACTATGTACAGTGATTACATCGGCCGCAACAGGAAGATCCACTTCACATGAGAGTATCTCTGCGAGTATGGGCCCTTCCCCACCTTTATGTTCCGCTCCAGTGTTTTTTGTTTCTGCACTGATCGCCAAAAGATATGTACCCTGATTGGGAAAATGATCTCCCTGAAGGTTGGTAAAGGATAACGCACAGTGGCCCTCACGCCCCGCTCCAGGTTTAACCCTCACCCCATCACCCAAATCATAACGTTGATTCGCAGGATACCCGAAGAGACCTTTCACACGCTTTCCTCGCATAGCGACATGGCCCGTTTTCCCCATGGTCCAGGTAACAGCGCCCACAGTCTTTGGCTGCCTTGCTTTTTTGCCGAAGCCAGCGCCTTCATATCCCTTCCCCTTACTGGCAATCACCGCAGCAGGCATATGAACGAATTGAGCAGGGTTCTTCCATGTCTCAAAGAAGCTGGCGATGTAGTCCTTGTCCGCCCCATTCTGGGACCAGGTAAAATGAAGAATGCCACCGATCTCGGTTGTAAGAAAACCCACGGCTTCCACCAAGGGGGCTTCCGAGCTCGCATAATTCGGCCACGGGTGATTGTATTCCGTTATCATCGTAGGAAATTCACCTGTAAAGTTTTTCGTGAATGCCTGAAACCCAACTCCCTTCCCTTTACCCGTCACGATACTGCCGTCATCCACACCAGGTTGAAAACCAACCTTAAAATCAGGATGACGGTGATAATGGTTGGTAATTTCAAGGTCCTGAGTGCTTTCCTGTTTGAAATTCTCATGCGTCCCGGCGATCAGGCCTTTGTAGCCACATTCTTCACGAATAAATGTCGCAAACTCATCATACCATTCTCCTGAGCTGTGCCTGTTTTCATTCGAAATTTCTACGATTGCGATTCCTGGGTCTTCAGCCGGACTCAGCCCCGTGTAAGGGTTCACCGTCGTTAACAGACTCTTTGAATACGCCTTCAAGAGAGCGGTGTGATGTTCTTGCTCCAGAACCTTCTTTGCCTCTTGAGCTTTTATAAACAAGGGCTCCCCATTCTTATCCAACCAATTGTGCCGACTTACATGTAGGTTCAGGTTGATATACACACCACGCTGGATGCATTCTGCCATTAATCGATGCAAACGATCCAACGCTACAGGGTGAAGTTTATCTGGCTCTGCTCGGCTTAAAACAATACCTTTGGGGCGACCTTGCGGCCAGGTCTGCCAATCCTGGTGATGAATCCTTACCATATTAAAACCCATTCGGGCGATACGCTCAGCGTCCTGTTCCGCATCACTCGCCTTCTCCGGGAACAACGAGTTAAAGGTCATATTCACACCGTAGAAACGTAACCCTCCGGAGTTATGTTTGAATCCTCGGCCATTCGCTTGGATACGACCATGTTTGCCTGCGGGTGCATGAAGGTGCAGGCTCAAGTCGATGACCGAGTTTTCAGGTAGATGACGACTTGGCGGAAAAGGCATGAATTCCTGTGCATGAACAGAACCAAGTACGAATAGGATAAATAAAACTACGTTGTATTTCATTTGATACGGCTCTCGGATGCGTAGGATAAGAGTCAGGTTAAGAAAAATTAGGTCAGGCTTTTCAGCCTGACCCGATTGCCCGCGAATTCAAACGGGCCACCAGGAAAACTCCAAGCTCATTACGGGATTATGCCCTGCGTTTCCGAAGGAAACCCAGGCCCATCAACATGGCCATTGCGGTCAAAGCCAGGCTGGAGGGCTCTGGAATCGCGGCAAACGCAAAATCGTCAAGTCCACTGGAACGACCGCTGTTGTTCACAGTGAATTCAAGCGAAACACTTTGGAGATCCGTCGAGCCGCTGATGTAGCCCGTGAAAAAGTCCAATGCGGAAGGTCCAGTGGTCGTATCTCCCCCTCCCCCAGAAAAAGACTGGGTACTGACTACCGTACCGGAAGTATTTCTGTACTGGACCGTTACATCGGTAAAAGCCGCTCCGTAATTAGGCAGGGTCATCCCTGCGGCATTTGCACCATTCGTTCCGGTCGCCAGGCTGAAACTGTTTCCATCCCAGGTTCCAAATTCAAAGGTCACCAGCGTTGTGATGCTGTTGGTATTATCCGATACAATTTGAAAATGTCCGGCGCTGCTTTCCAGAGAGCTGTCTTTATTTCCACTCCCCGTATTATATCCTGAGCTGAAGCTTGCCGGATTTCCATCCACCGTCAACCGAATATCCGGGGTGCCAGGGTCGGTAAACGAAAAGATATCGGTGAAATCTACCTCATTGCTAATGTCAGACCAGTCCTGAATCACCTTTAACCCGGAAGTGCCGTTCATCGCAGCAACTGTGACCGATCCGGATGCCAGATTATCGACAGTCTGAGCCCCAGCAGGATCGACAACAGACCCAAGCGGATTATCTACAATAATAGCTGCACCCAAGGGAAGGCTAAGCAGTGCAGAGAGAAGAAGGGGCGCGTTGAGAGAGGAGTTCTTCATGATGGTCGATATCTGAGGTGATTTAAAAGTTCCATCCTATCAAGAGAGACCTAAAGCGTATTGACTGATTCTATCAATTTATTTACATATCCTTTCAATGCCGCCGCCTAGAACCATCGGACTGCGTTTTAACCCGGATCAGCCCTGGTATCAGAGAGTGTTTGCCGGAATTGTTCGCTACGCAGAAAAAAAACAGGATTGGCTTCTGGAATTCCTGTACAGCGAACCCATTTCAGCTGAAACCAAACCTGATGGTTTGATTTTCGGCTTTTCCGGGGATCGAATCGGATCACCAGACTGTCCTCATATCTTTCTGAGTTCCACCGCAACCCCCTGTGTGGCCATTGACCAACAGGAAGCAGGCAGCATGGCGGCGGAACATCTGATTGAGCAGGGCTACCGCAACCTGCTCTTTTTCCAAACGGGACAGAGCAAGAGCCCCAATCCATTTTTACGGGAACAAGGTTTTAAAGAAAAGGCCAGGCAGGACGGCATCGATGTCACACAGTTTGTAAGCGAGGCCTATCATCAGGCCGAGGATGGCACCACGCTGGAACTGGGTGAATGTATCCGCCGTCTTCCCAAACCACTGGGGATTTGTGCCTGTGATCCGTATTATACAAAACGACTCCACTTTGTATGTCAGCAGAAGGGATACCGAATCCCGGAAGACATTGGAATCATCTCTCCGAAGGAACATCCCTTTTTGTTTCCATACCTGAAACCCGGCATCAGTGCGGTTTACCTTAACCATGAAAAAGTGGGCTATGAAGCAGCCCGACTCTTAGACCGTCAACTGAATGGCGAAACCATACCCATACAAACCCTGATTCCACCACAATACATCCTGGTACGCGGTTCGACTGACCACAGAGTGATTGCGGATCCTCACTGTGAAAAAATTGTGAATTTCATATGGGATCACCTTGAAGATAGCTTGGACACGGCTGATCTCGCAAAACAGTTCCATATGTCTGAAAGCTCTCTGTATCGACAGTTTTCAAAACATGTGGGGCGTACCCCCTCTGAAGAACTCCGACACGCCCGGATCGAAACCGCAAAACGTTTACTCTGGAGTACTCGCTTACCTCTAATTCAGATTGCCCTGGAATGCGGGTACGGAGGACAGTCGCAATTCAACCGGGATTTTAAGAAAGCCACCGGGATGACCCCTGGGTCTTTTAGAAACTGATTCTCCCCCATATGAGACAGAGTCCGCACTGATAAAGAGCTGCAAGAGCTCCTTGTCCGCATGGAAGAAACTGGGTCCGCCCTGATTTCCGAAGCCCTGCCCCACATGTATGGCACAGTCGGAGCGCGGGCATCTTGCCGGCGAAGGAGCTTGGTCGACGACGAGACGCCCTACTCATCCTGCAAGGCGCTCTGAGTGACCATGCGCTGAAGGCTTTGACCATCATTACTCAGAAAGATAAGATTTCCTACCTGCAACAGCTCCTCAGCAGGGATCTGTTTGGAAAAGCGTTTATACAGGGCATCGTCATCCAGGGTGATGCTAGCCGGCGAGGCAGTGAGGCCGGGAATCTCGGGTGTTTCGAGAAGAATCGTTTTTCCCTACACGTTGGGAATGACGCCCCAGGTATGTTCCAATCGTCTGATGGCTGGCCTGCAGAGCGAAGACCACGTCCTCCAGCTTGAGCAGACCTTTGGCAGGCATCGGCTTGCCTACCCGGATGAGTACGGCGTCCTCATCCAGCACAAAGGAGCTGTACAGGTATTATTTGTAAACCGAGAAATCTCCCATAACGTACAGCTGATTCGAAAAAAAACGTCTCATGATGAGGATCCAGTTGAGTTCATGCGCTTAGGGCAGCGGCTCACCCCAAACGGACTCAGACTTCAAATTTGGAGTAAAAGCACCATTTCATCCAATGCTTTTCAGGTATCCCGTACGGCTACACGTCACCTCGATCCAACGAGAAGGCTTCTTTCTCAACCACTTCAATCACTTCTCGACCCGACGACTCGCCGAAGACCGTGAAGTCAATAACGCCGAGTTCTCCGGGATATGCGTTACGTGTGATGACAAGGCGTACGGCTTGAGCCGCACATGCGGGAATTTCGCGGTAGTCGTGCAACATGTCCGACGCATTGTCAGAAAGATCTACAGCTGGAACCCACTCTTTGTCACGATTGAATGCCTTGTATTCCACGCGGTAACCCACAGGCTGAGGAAGGCGTTTCTGGGCATAATGGAGGAACTCCTCTTTCCAGTGAATCCGGAAAGCGCGAAGGATATACTGTGATTCTTCCTGTTAGGGTTCTTTCAGAAAAACTTCCAAGGAGGGAAAGGAATCCTCCGCACACGGAAGCCACCAGGTCCGCATGTAATTGTCTAACGCATAACGTCCCGAGGCATTTCGATTCTGAGCACTGCTGCAGGCGAATCGCTTATTGATTGTGAGCGGCAGCCAATCGACCGCCTGATTGTTGCCCGGCACCGTTTGAGGCAGCTCGGTGGGAGAACAGCAGGGAACTCCCTCATTGTCGAAAAAGACCTGATCGTAACCAACTCGGCGCTCGAAATTGTGCTCATTGCGAACGAGACAGGTGTAGAAGGCCCACAGGGTGCCGTTCGGACCAGGCGCTATACAACCATGACCCGTCCCTACCACGTAGCCGGATGTTTTCCGGACAAAAGGATTCCCTTTTCCGTAAGTAAAGGGACCCAAAGGGTGATCGCTCACATAATATCCGAAGGCATAGGTTTCCCATTCGGTACCGGGGGCCGAGTATGTAAGGTAATAGCGTTGATCATGTTTGAACAGCCAAGGGCCTTCGACGTAGCTCAAGGTTGGATCTTCGTTGGAGGCCCCGAACCGTTCCCACACGTGATCGCGGTTATATCGAAACATTACCTTGCGCTCCGTGACTAGACGTGTGGGATCCGCAGCATCCATTTCCGCACCAAACAAACCCGGTCCAGCAATTCCCCAATAGGCATATACGCGGCCGTCGTCATCTTCGAAGATATGCGGGGCCTGCCACGACGCGGGTTCGCCACTGACTTCGGTAACGGTTCCCAGTTTCGTAAAGGGACCCAGCGGGGTTGCCCCCTCAAACAGAGCTGTTCGGCTCGCAGTGAAAATAAAGCGGTCTCCTACCTGCGTCACCCTGGGATCATATTCAGCATTGTAGGGTTCAATACGATGCTGTTTCCAATTTATGAAATCAGATGATACATACGCGCTTCCGCACGAGACATACATGTACCACCTTCCCTCGAAATAGAGTACCGCAGGATCCGCGGCTTCGCGAAAATCCCGTCGATCTGACGGATAGGTCCATCCATAGTCCGTTGTTTCTTTTTCAGGAACCAACATTCCCTGCGGATAGTTGGGAAGAGGCGTGGGGTTGCAGTAGCTGGCAATATTCATTTCGGGCTCAAGGGTATCTCATTATTTTTGAAGTCGTCACCACAGAACCTTGAACAAACCAAGTCAACGTGAAAGTAGTCTCGCCTTTCATCAATAATCCTACCAGTCATGCCTATTACGACACCTCCGGACTTGGCTCCGCTCAATCGGGTTCGTGGCAAGAGGAAGGGCTTTTACTGCCGTGCGTTGTATTAAAACGCCGTTGCGATATCGCTTGGCGAGTTGGATGCGGCACTACTCTTGGTAGACTCCCTCCCCAAAGCAAGCCAACTGAGTTGCTTCAACCCCTGCCCCCCTTCCTGGAACCCCCTTTGCGGCAGGCACAGCCTCACACCCCGAACTTGTTTAGAGCAAGACTGCAAGGGTACCGAAGACGGGGGTCACCCCAATGACCTTGGTGCAAGGCAAAGTCCTACCCCCCCCCCATTGCGCGATCTGTCATTGAGAAAAAACAACAGACCAAATCGTTAAATCACGTATATCTCTTGCCGATGTAAAAGCGTCCTTGACAATTTTTCCCAGTACACAAAAGCGACTATGATGAAAAAAAGTCATCCTCCCGTGACGCAACCAAACATCCTCTTTTTCCTTCCGGATCAGCATCGTTTCGACTGGACGGGAGCCAATCCTGTCCTCGGCCTGAGAACACCACATCTGGATGCCTTGATGGCGCGTGGGATGACCTTCTCAAAGTGTTACACGCCAGCTCCGGTTTGCTCGCCAGCGCGTGCCTGTTTGGCCACGGGCCGAAGCTATGAACGGTGCGGCGTGGTGAGCAATTTCCACAACACGCCGGTCGACCTGCCTACTCAGTATCATTGCTTGCGTGATGCCGGGTACGAAGTGTGTGGTGTAGGCAAATTTGATCTCCACAAACCGGACCGCGACTGGGGTCTAACGGGGCAAAATATGTTGGCCGAGTACGGCTTTACCTGCGGCTGTGATAACGAAGGAAAAGGCGACGCGATTACCTCCTACAAGGGGAATAACTGTCAGCCTCGCGGCCCCTACATGCAGTACCTCAAAGAGCAGGGTCTTGTAGACCAGCACCTGGCGATGTACGATAATGCCGCCGACATCCTTGGCGAATCCCTCAATTTCTCGGCCATCACCGAGCTGACGGAAGCAGCCTACTGTGACAACTGGATTGCGGACAACGGAAAGAGTTTCTTACGTGGTTTCGAAGCGAATAAACCGTGGTACTTAACCGTCAATTTTACAGGGCCGCATGACCCCTACGACGTCACGGCCGAGATGGCTGAGGCTTGGTCAAACGCTGAGTTTCCGGATCCTATTCAGGCTAGTGGACCAACAACAGAAGACGTTAAACGACGACGGCGGTACTACGCTGCCATGATCGAAAACATAGATCGTCATATCGGTGATCTGCTTGCAATTGTTGACCAACGCGGCGAACTCGACAACACCATCGTGGTGTTTTCATCCGACCACGGCGAAATGCTCGGCGATCACGATCGCTGGCAGAAGGGCACTTGGCACGAAGGGTCTACGCACATTCCCTTGGTCATCGCGGGACCGGGTGTTGTGCAGGGTACATCCAGCAGTCTGGTTTCGCTTCATGACCTTGCCGCTACCTTTGTCGAAATGGCGGGTGCTGACGGGATAACGGGCAACGATCACCCGAACGATGCTCGGAGTCTCATGCCCACCATCGCCAATCCCACTACTCCCCATCGCGCGGTGGTGCATAGTGGACTCGACCACAAAAATAAACCCGGCTGGCGTATGGTCCGCGATGACCGTTTCAAATTAGTCCACGGCTGGACGGGACCCATTAATGGTAAGCCACATGATGGTAGTCCGCTACTCTTCGACTTGGACTCGGATCCGAACGAGGGAACGAATGTTATTTCTGAGCAGTCGGCAGCAGCTCAACGTTTGCAAACCGAGCTGCCGGCATCCTGGTAGACTCCATGTCAGTGTGAGCAAGCTCTGCAGCCGGATGAAGGCTGTCGATCGCAAGGGTTCTTTGCTTTTCCGCAGAGGGCGGGAAAGAACTGGCGTCGAGGCTGAGACTCAGTGCTCCCGGGCGGGGAATGAAAACCTAAACATTTAGCGCGATATCTTGAAGGAGAAGGAAAAAAGGGGTCAGGCTGAAGAAGGGGCCTCTTTTTCTCTGGTCCTTAGCACCGAAGCCGGGTTTCTTGGTCAACGGGAAGTGACCAAGGTTATGTTTGACCCTACCATGATGTCCTATGAGGAATTACAACGGAAAGTCTGGAGCATGCACTGTGCACGTGTTTCCTATGAACAGCTGCCGGACTCCTACCGCAAAGCCGCGAAGGGGAAACAGAAAAACAGATTCAGGGCATCTCCAGAATCAGCGCTTGGTGCAAGAAGCCGTCAAGGATCGCCCCGACGAGGGGCGCATCGAGTTTGATTTCGATTCTCAGACCCAGATCGTTGAACTGCCCCATATTGCACGAAATGTCTCCCTATTGCATAAAGTATTACATTCGGGTCTTTGTCATTCTTTTATAAAATAAATAGAAGGAAGTTTCAGATTAGCGATGCATCACCGCAAGTAATTGAAATCCGTTCCCCGTATCCTTCTGTTCAGTAATTGGAGTAGTCATGTCATCCGGCTTAGTATTAAAAATCTTTTCGTTGTGTTGTGGATTATGGTGCTGTGTGGTCTCGGCCACAGCCTCTGAATTAAGTCCACAAGATATAAAGAATGTAGTTGATCAGTTGAATCACCCTGGTGGTTGGGCGGTGAATGTCGGCTCAACCGACGGCGCAGTTGAACAAAAGATGCACGCTGCGGGTTCATTTGCGGTGACGGGTCTGGCTTACAGCAATGATGCTGCTGTTGTCGCCCGACAGAATCTTGCCCAGGCCGATCTCACCGGAGTCATTACCGTGCATGAGGTCATTCAGACCGAACGCTTGCCGTTTCCTGACAGTTCGATCGCATTCTTCGTCATCAATGGCCCTGAACTTGGGAAAATGGTGCCGAGTGACGAGGAGATTCTCCGCACTTTGCGTCCTCATGGTGCCGCCTTGATTCTAGCTGCCAATGGGAGCTCAAGGACCCTGATTCGGCCAGCAGATCCGCGTTTGGACGACTGGACGCACTATGAATACAATGCTGCGTCAACCATGCGAAGTTCAGATGAACTTGCGGGTCCGAACCGTTCGTTGCAGTGGGTGACCGGCGATGATAAAACACGGGATCGAATTCATATGCGCTCAGCAAATGGCATTCACGTTGCAGTCGAAAAAAATGGGCTCGGTCATTTTAAGACAGGAGCGGCAGGGCGGCTTACGGCCCGCGACGCCTTCTCCGGGGTGACGCTGTGGCAGCATCCGGAAGGTATCTATACCGGAAACCGTTATTCGTTTATGGTCGATCACGAGCGCGTGTATATTCACGGTTTTTCCGGAAAGTACACTGTCAAAAACAGAGACTGGGAACAGCCTCAATTTCCCATGCGGTCATTTGATTTGCGCACCGGTAAGCCATTGGTGACGTATGACGAAGGATTGCTTGGCCCTGGAGCCATACCTCCGCAGGTTCGTAAGAAAAAAAATCCTGATCTGACGCACCGCTACATTCATGCGGTGGTCGAGGACGGCGTCATCATTCAAGTGCGAGCGCATGAGATGGTGGCACTGGACGCTGAAACGGGCAAACGCTTGTGGTATTACCAGACCCCGGGGAAAGAGTATCTCTTCGCCCGTGTGAGTGGGGATAAGGTCTTCTTTATCCGCGGTCATAAGAGAACCTTCTGGCGTGGCTATCTGCCATACGAACCCACCATGGTGGGCGAAGCTTTGGTGGTACGCGACCTGAGAAGTGGCACTATTGTGTGGGAAAAAGACATTTCTTCAGAGGAATGGGGCAATGTGAGTAACGTTGCCATCAATCCAACACATGTCGCCCTTCTCCGTTACAGCGAGGACGATAACAAGGGTAAAATGTGGGGATACTCTGATAAGATCCAGCTGTATAACATCGAGGATGGGATGCTCCTCTGGGAACAACATTCTAATGATAAAGAAACCGGGTATCGGGGAGTGCAAAAGGGAGGCCATTTTGTGCGCTTGGCCATATCAGATGACCGGGTGTGGGCGACGGGGACTTCTGGGACGATTGGCTACTTGATCACCGATAAAACGGATCGCCTGACCCGATATGGCACCCGTAATAAAAATTGTGGGACCTCCGTGCTGACGGCGAACTGGGTTATTGGATCGTCGTACTTCGTTAATCTCGATGACTGGTCCAAAAATTTTCGCTCCTATGCCACACGGGGGGCTTGTGATTTTGGTCCACTGCCCGCGAATGGTCTGGTCTATAATATGCTCGGCAGTTCATGCCGTTGCTGGCCCTTTATTCGCTCTACTGTCGCCTTTAACTCTGCGCCATTTCCCGAACAGCCCTGGGAGGGTGAGCGCCTTTGGCGCACTTCTGTGCAACCGGCTTCGGCATCGGATTCCGAAGCATGGCCCATGTGGAGAGCCACCAAGGGGCGAGGTAACTGGACAAATAACGCTGCACCAGAAAACTTGCAAACCCACTGGGCAATGGCAGTCCCACATACCCAGCCACCAAGTTCGCATTACCGCGAGTTATGGGGTGATCATACGCAGATTCGCTCCCCCGTTACGGCTCCCACTGTGGCGGGCGACTTGATCTGTGTCGCTGATTCGCACGGCCATCAGGTTGTTGGTTTAGATGCGGCAGATGGCAGTGAACGTTGGCGCACCATCGTTGACGGTCGCATTGATTCAGCACCGACTCTATACCAAGGCGGTGTGTACGTAGGCACTCGCACCGGTTGGGTGTATGCTCTCAATGCGGATACAGGTGCGATCATGTGGCGATACCTTGCTGCCCCCCACCAGCGATTCGTCATGGCGTATGGCCAGGCCGAATCAGCCTGGCCTGTTTTTGGCACGGTCATGATTCACGATGGTCTGATTTGGGCTTCGGCCGGCCGTCAATCAGCCATGGATCATGGTTTACGCTGGTATGCCTTTGATCCCAAAAGTGGCGAAGTGAAACGCAGCGGCCGGCATGCCATGTTGTCCAAGTACCAAGTCTATTGGCGGGAAACCGGTCTTCCCGAAAATCACCCCAACTATGGAGCCGAAGAAAACAACGAAAATGGCCCCTGGCCAACCGAAGGAGTGAATGGACCGATGATCACGAATGGTGATTTTATCGCCTGGTATCGTGAAGGTGTAGATCTCAAAACGGAGCAGCCTGTTGCCTTCGGCACGGCGTTCAAGTCCGGCTGGAGCAATCCAAAAAATAGGTACAATGGCAAATTTATCGATCTTATGCGTCCGAATGTCCAAGCCGCCATGATGCAGCCTGGAACGGGTGGCGACTATATGGGCATTGTTGCGGAGCTCTTTGCATTTGACCAGGAAGATGTCATACACTTTCGCGCTGGCACGCTTCGCTACAGTAAAGTGGTTACCCGAGAAGAGATTAAAACCGTTAAAGGCGGGCCTCGGATACCACACGCCGAAAAAGTTTGGGCACATCAGGTGCCTGAACACTTCATGGCGATCGTCCGTGCTAAAAACGCGCTCATCACCGCTCAGGGCAGGCGGAAAAATGCTCAACAGACTCCATTTGCAGATGAGTTGGTGTTGCGTTCTATGGAGGATGGAAGCGAGATTTCCTCGTTCAACATGCCCGAAAACATTGTTTATCATGGTTTAGCGGTAGCGAATGGTTCGTTGTTCGTGACTACGGTTGATGGCACGGTGACGTGTTTGAAATAGAGATGCACAACTCCGTGTTCAGGAGTCCTGTTTTGTGACCGTGCACCCGTTCTGCTGCCAGCATTGTAGATCAACAGGCTTGGTTTGTTTTTACCATGATCCAAATGCCCGAAGGCATCCTTCCGAGCATCCCCCCAGACCAAAACTGATGAAACCCGTATTCAGGATGCCGCCATTCTGCCGCAGGCTCTCCATATTGCTTGGTCAACGAAGCCACTCGCGCATCGGCCTCTCCACCCGGGGCATCCGGCGTCCACACCATGATCACCTTGACAGCGAATCAAGCTGCTCTGCTCAGCCCTGCCCTGCCCGGAATGCATGGCACAGCCGGAGCGCGGGCATCTTGCCAGCGAATCAGGCTGCTCTGCCAAGCAAAGCCCTGCCGGAATGCATGGCACAGTCGGAGCGCGGGCATCTTGCCGGCGAAGGAGCTTGGTCGACGACGAGACGCCCTACTCATCCTGCAAGGCACTCTGAGTGACCATGCGCTGAAGGCTTTGACCATCATTACTCAGAAAGGTCTGCGGTCGCGGACTGTAGATGCGGATAAGATTTCCTACCTGCAAGAGCTCCTCAGCAGGGATCTGTTTGGAAAAGCGTTTATACAGGGCATCGTCATCCAGGGTGATGCTAGCCGGCGAGGCAGTGAGGCCGGGAATCTCGGGTGTTTCCAGCGTAAGCGTTTTTCCTTCCACCTTGGTAATGACGCCCCAGGCCGCAGGAGCCTCCGATGCTTGAAAAAAGTTATCCGGGGTACTGCGCCCCCGTCGGAAATGGGCCACAAACCAGGCACCCGGAACATCGGGATTCTTCCAGAGGGGGTCGTGTGTAACCCAGATCCCATCCAACATCCACCAGCCCCCTTTTCGGTAGATTCCCCGTTGAACCAGCTTCGCTTCATGGCCGATGGCATTCGCCAGGGTCCAAGCAGACACAATGTCTGCTTTGCCTACTTTGTCCGGCTGCTCCAAGGGGATTTCGGTACCCGGTTCAGGTTCATCCTCTCCCATGTAGTGCAGACCGCCCAGATTGATATTTCCCTCCCGAATCGGGGCGGTGTAGATCCCCAGGTAATTTCCAATCGTCTGACGGCGGGCCTGCAGGGAGCGACTCACCAGCGGCTGCCATTGTCCGAAATTCGGTGGAAGCAGTTCCACCCGCATCTGTTTGCGAGCCTGCAGGACGAAGACCACGTCTTCCGGCTGGAGCTGACCTTTGGCTGGCATCGGCTTTCCTTCCCGGATGAGTACGGCGTCCTCTTCCAGCGCAAAGCGGTTGTACAGGTATTGTTTGTATACTGAGTAGTCTCCCATTACGGAGAGCTGATTTCCCTGTGTACGCCGCAGCGTTACCGTCCCCTCCTCAATCCGGTCTATGGTACCGGCATCATTACCATGCCCTCGCAGCGAGGCATGCACATAATACCAACTCCCGCGGTTCTCAAAGGTGGAGACCCGGGTTCCGACCTCCACGTTGGCTTTAAATTCTTCCCAGGAAACCGGAATGTCGTCTAAATACCAACAATGAATGATATCCTTGCCGCGACGTTGCGATTTAAGCGGCTTGGCAAAGGTCGTGCCATCGACCTTGGTGGTCATGGAGGCCAGCACTGAGGGGGAGCTGTAGGGGGAATAGCTTCGTTGGACCGTAATGCCAGCATCGCTAATCGAAGCAATGTAGCCGTCAAAGATGGTGGAACTGCCACATACCGGTCCCGAAAGGCCCATCAAGAACAGGAGGCGCGACAGTTTGTAGATTCGGAGAAACATCGTTTTCATCATAAGGATCCAATTGAGTTCAGATCCCTAATGTAACGCCTCACTCGCGACACATTCAAACTTCAAAATTGGTGCATATGCTCCATCTGATGAACCGTGCTCCCAGCTCAGATTTCCAAGACAGCCACGGCGTTACCTTCAGCGGAGGATGCATCGCCATGCCCCCCAGACGAACCTTGAACAGAAGAGGGCCTCTAGCGCCTGCAGCGCTCTGGTTGGACGATAGCGGAACACATATCAATGCCCAGGGAGCTTGCCTGCTCATTCAGGAAGGCATCTGGTATGGGCACTTATTCCATGGGCCCGGGTTGCGGCCCGTAGCCTGAAGGCAGACGGCCACTCTTAGCAGAACCCCTGTTCCAATAGCAGGATGATATGCAGGACTAGCTGAAATTATTCAAAGCGAAGCGCACGTTGATTGAGCAAGGAAAGTTCCCGGATGATTTCAGAACCTGTGGCCCGCTGCGTATAATCCCGTTTGGCATGCTTGAACAGAATGCGCCCGTCCGTATCGATGATGTAGGTAGCCGGGACGTTCAACTCACTGGTATCCCAATAGCCTTCCACCTCTTCATCGATGCCCAGTTCCCGGTAAATCGCGGTGATCTCTTCGGTGGCAAAATAGGTCATCCCCAGTTTTCGCCCGAACTCATTCGTTAGATCGGACACCAGCGTAAATTTATCCGTGGTAAAGGTGGATTCTTCCGCCGTCTCCCGGCTGATCACCACAATCTCACATCCAAGGCCTTTGAAGGCATCCGCCATCCCGTCCAGCATGGTCACCTGCGCACGACAATAGGGACACCAGGAGGCCCGCATAAATCCGAGCAGCAAGGGCTTCTCCTGATACAGGGAAGAAACGGGGACCTTCTCTCCCTCAAAGTTGCTCAACATCATATCAGGTAAGCGCTCTCCAAGGGCCGTAATCTTGCGTTCGATCCGGTCGTTAAGAATCTCGACTGCGCGGAGTTTCAAATATTCAGGTTTTGAGATCATAGCTTGGCTCAGAAAGGTTTGGGTAAAAATAGATCAATTCATCATCCCCTCCGGAATTCCATCCGCAACCCCCTTTTCTATGATAATCCGGTTAGCCTGGCAGTCTATCGGGCTTTGGACTTCGAAACGAACATGTGCATGGTTGTGTCGAAGATTCCAAAGCCAGAAAGACTGATGGATACAAGAATGGAGAACGATCCAAGCCGACACAATGCACAGGTCTGATAACAAAGCGCTGCTCTTGCACGCTATTCCAGGCAACAGGAACTCACCCCAACGGCCCGTAGAGATATTCGCCAACCCAATCGGCAAAGCCATGCAGGGCCGCGGCCATCGATCCCAAAAGCGGCAAACAGCTTTGGCGGGTACGTCAGGCCGCGGATCCGGTGGTTCTTACCCATTCCAGCACACAGATTCCCAAAGGACGTGGCTGGGGCACCAAACGCGGGAATCATGGAGGCCAGCCCTTCAGCCGGGCTTACATGTCGATGAACATCCCCCCACAGATCACCAAAAACCACCTGCACGCCGCGGGGATGCTTATGATCAATCTGGACGATCCTCAGGATTTTTCGTTCACCTACAGTAGCGAATACATCACCCAGCTACCGGACCTACCCTAATCCCGAAATGAACCTCACCCGTAGCCCGAAGTAAACGAAACAAGTACCCCCCTCCTCTCCTTCTACACAGATACAAGGGTCCTGAAGGCGGAACCTTCCTATTTTTGAAGGATGCTTGCCACTTTTCCTAATGAATGGCCCACTCTCTTCTGATTGTTTATATTCTCAAGATCGCGCGGTTAGATTCTTGAGGCATGGGATGATTATTTCTTCCAACACCTTTCTTAAGCTCTGGTAAAAATCACCTTCCTTATGAAACGCAGCAAAAAACGCATCATGTAGAAGAGGGTTTTTCAGCACTCTTCCGCCTGAAAAAGCTGAATGAATTCGGAACAGTTCCGGATGACACTCTCTGAGTTCATCAGATCTTCGCTCACGCATGTCCGGGTCGCAAAAGTCTCTCATGAAGGTGGCCCCACTGCACATATCTTGATCGTACACGCATGCGAGTTGGCAAAGGAGTTTCACGGCCGAACCTTGCTGCAGAAACTCTACTTCGGAAGAGCTCCGTATGCAATAATCAGCTTCATATTCAATATCGAGGTACCTGTAGGGGGCAAAACGGCCTAGGTCCGCCCGGTCCCAATCACCAATTGGTCGACAGTCCCCTGCGATTTCGAAGTACATATACAGGATGTCCCGAATAGCTTCCTTGGATGCCGCATATTCTGTATCGGCATTTTCTGCAGTGATGTTGATCGTGGGCATAAGGTTGTAAACGCAGGACAGCGGACTTTATGGTTCCTTGGATACTCATGTTTGGACAGCTATGTAGGATGCTCGAACTCGGATTCCTGTCCCACCGTTGTCATTAAGCGAAAGAGGAAACACGTTTGTTCGCCGAAGCGCATTCGGAGGGGTGATGTGGTCGAACGGGCATCACCAGTCCTCCGCCCAATACACAGCCGTTTTTCTCTCAACACTTAAGGCTATTCCGCTGGTGCGGCCATGATTCCAGGGGTTCCCTCCGTTGTGTTCCTCCGCCAACAGGACCATAATCACAAAATCTTCAGGGAATGCCAAACTCCCATCCTCGCTCGTGAAGTAATAGGGTATGGGAACGTGCTTCGTCCCATTTGGGGAATCGTCCCACCTTCCCCATCGGAAGACTGCGAGCGCCTTTTCAGAATAACGTTGTAAAAGAATCTCTATATCGGAGACGCTTAGGACTTCCTTTAGCTGAAGAGAATGAATTCCTTGCAGGAAGCCTCGCTGAAAGAAAAACCCAGTGTCTCCAGTCGCAGACGATGGAAAATGGCTAACCAACTCTTCAGGCCATAGGGTTTTCACCTCCTCATACTGCGATAGTTCTGTGACAGGCTTATAGTACTCTCCGAACTCGCGGGCACACAAAAACATGATCACAAGAAAGCCAATTCCAAATATGGCAACAGATACTCCACACCCGATACGGATTCGTTTCTTCGTTTTCTTATCCATACAACGACTTATAGCGAACCGGTTCCGAGGGCATCCGGTTGGCCTCCTTTTTCGACTGTCCGCTTCGGCATTCCTGCAAAGAATGAAATGAGCCAATAAGCGCCGTTTTCTGGCTCCTGAGTATCGCTGAAATATTTATCAATATCTATTCTCATTTTTTCATCTGCCATGTCGAGCAGACCAATTGTGTAGGTCATGCTCGCTTCCCATATCTGAAAGTCGGCAACATACCGTTGGTTTTCAAGACGAATGAAAACCGAAGAATTATTGCTTTCTGGATGGAGTATCACAGACTTCGTAACGCAGTCGCAGATCCCTAGATCGGCTATTTCATCTTTCAGTTCATCAAAAAGTTTTTGAAGATCCATCATCTACACTTTCTCCCATGCAGCCAAATGACTCACAGGCATGATTCGATTGCATTCCATAGCCATAGACTGACGGTTTAGATCTTCCTGCGATATCACGGGAGCGATTCCGCATAAATGATGCTGGGATCCTCACCAGTATCTGGCACGAGTACCAGTGGGCCACACTCTTCGCTTAGTTTTGAGAGGATCAACAAAATCAATTCTTCCCATCCTTTCTCGAAGCAAAGATTCTGTTCTCTGTCGTCTCCAGAATATTCGGTGATATTCAGCACGGTCCATGCTCCATCGCCTGGCGGCAACATTTTGGCAGAGACGTAGACTTGCCACATCGAACCGAGTCCGTTGTCTGTAATATCGGTTTCGAATTCATCCAGATCGGCAAGTACGGCTTTGATCTCGGCCCCTGTCGGGAATCTCGATGCGACCTTCGGATAGTCGATTTCAAGTCTATCCAGCCATCCTGTCATCTCGTCGTCGAGTGGCCATACTGTCCAGAGTACACCCATGATTATCTATTTCCGAAACAGCTGCACATCCCCTGGAAGGACCAGGAGCAACTGCTTCATGCGGGTGGCTTTACGGCGTTTCATTTTCCGGAGCTTTCATACTTTTCTTGTATCACTCTTTAGATGTTACTTGGTTAACTGGACCTCTTTTTCAATACCTTCTTCAATGAAGGTCAAACGCTGTACTCCCCCGCTTTGATGAACAGTGAGCATTCCTCTAGGAAGCCCCTGCTTCGATGTAGCCGCGAGAAGCAATTTTGCGTATACGCTACCTGCAGGACACTCCACCGCTCTGAAAATTCTACCGTTCCAACCTTGTGGTTCGCTAACGACATACACCAGCCATTCCGGGATTTCCGAATAGCATTTCTTCAGAATGACAGATTCAAAAACTGCCTTGAACTCTTCCGAAGTTTCTTCCGAATTCGTTTCAAATAGGATCGGGCCTGAAAGCATTCTCAAGGTCATCTCGGGGAAAACAATTACACTGGTCGGATTCGCGTAAGCATGGCCGAACAGGTGCTGTGGTCATGCTGACGTGAATATTGCTTCTTCGTGCTGATCAATGGACTTTACGGATCTGAAAATTGTGCGAAAAAACGGCTGTATATTTCCTGAATGTTCAGGAGTTTGGCTGATTTGTCCATAATACCCTGTCCCGAATCAGGAATCCAAATGACGAGATAAACATCATCCTCAAAAACGCCTTCTTTTCTCAAATGTTCCAGAGCTTTCAAGTAGATGGAGTAGAGCCTAGAGCGAAAAGTGAGCTCCGCATCGCTTAACCTGTACAACTCAGGATCTTTTTTATGAGTCGCTCTGAATTCTTCGTAAAGTGTGGCGAGTTTCTGGTTGGTACGTTCAAAACCACTCTTCTCCCATGTAGCCCATTCGTCTACGCCATAGCGGTAGTAGTCATCCCCTTTATTCTTTGTGCTGATGTCCTTTTCGTAATTGAACCCAACAGCAACCGTGGGAGGCGCAGGCTGAGTAGTCATGTCCCAGGGGAGCAGTGCATAGCCATAGAATCCCGGCGGGATCTTTTCGACATGACTACGGATATCCTCCGAGAGGATCAGCATCACCTCGTTATCGGAGATGCTTGAATTCTTCGGGTCTGTTTTCATGAGCTCTGGTAGTATGCGGGCACAGGCAAGTAGAATCAGTCCCAGCAGCAAACAGATAAGGTATTGCTTTTTCACGGGGTAAAACATGACTCCAAGGTTCTGTTTATCCAGCTGAGATTCGTACAGTTGCCACACCTGGCATCAAGAAGATTGTTCGTGAGAGGGACTGCTCATGTTATGTTGATCGCTCAGGTCTCCCTCCCTTTTCAAGCTTAGCTTCAGCGAAAAGGCTCCAACGCATTTCATCACCCTGACACATTCAGTTTCTGGCGTTGCCATTGGGAGGGGGAGCTTCCCCGGTCGCGGGTAAAGGCGCGGATGAAAGTGGAGGCGTGGCGGTAGCCGAGGTGAAGCGCGATTTGCTCGATGGACCAGTCAGGGCGATTTTTCAACAATTCACAGGCTTGGCGGATAACCAATTTTCGGACCCAACTTGAGGGCGAACAGCCCCGGCTTTCGGCAAAGCGTCTTCGGAAATGTCGCTCGGAGAGATGACAGGCGTTGGCCACCTCTTCGATCGGAGCCAGGGGGCGGGTGGCCCAGATTTCGTCGGCTGGCCGAAAAGCATCCTTCAATCGGGGGAGAAGCGGTTGCTCTTCCCGGAACAGTTGCACCACATCCAATAGCAGCAGAGCCAAACGCGCATCCGCCCTTGCTTGATGCCAGGGATCCCGCCACCATCCAGAAAGAATGTCCTGCAGCGCATTTCGCAGATGAGGCTGAGCTTCTACGGAAATCAGCTCGGGAAGGCCTACGCCCCATAGGGCCTCACTTCCCGGATCCTCCTCCCGTTGTGGCATTACCGCAAAGCGAAGCTCTCTCCATCGGGCCTGGGCTGTCACGTGCAATGCACTGACCTCAGGAAAGGGCCGGAGCATCCCCCACTGATCGGGGTTCACCGTGACCCACTCCCCCTCCCCGATCCGGTAAGAGATCTGCCCTTCCATCACGGAAAGAATCCGCCAACGCGTGGAGGACATGGCTTGTCCGAAAATGTGCTTCCGGCCTCTCCGGTTATGATGCCGCCCACCATCCAGCACCTGAGGACGGTAGTCGAGATGAGTGGAAAGAAAGTCCATGGCCGATAATGCTAACTATATCCGGCAATCCTTTCAAGACATTGGTCGCAGTTTGAGTATCCTGTTTACCATGAACTCTCCCAACCTATTGATTCTCCATTGCGACCAATTGAGTTCCTGGGCCCTCAGTGCCTACGAGGGCGACGAGGTACAAACCCCGCACATCGACCGACTTGCCGACGAAGGCATGCGCCTGGATCAGTTTTTCACCAATGTCGCTCTCTGTACTCCCTCCCGTGCCTGCTTTCTCACCGGGCGTTATCCCAGTCAGACCGGCATCTACACCGGCATTCGGGAACTGGGCAAAGATCAGATTACCTTTGCACATCCATTGCAGGATGCCGGGTATCGGACTGGTTATGCCGGCAAGTGGCACCTCTCCGGACAACAGGAGCAGGAGAGCAATTGGCAGACCGCTGGCGGTTTCGGCTTCGAAGACATCCGCTTTCAGTGGAACAAGGGTCACTTCAAACATATTGAGGGGGAAGCAGAACACGAAGAACCGAAGGGCGAACGACACCGTATCGGAGATGAACACAGCTACGGTACCGATTGGCTGGCAGAACGCTGTATGGAGTTCATCGATGTGGAAAGCGAAGCCCCCTTTGCCTACATGCTCAGTTTTCCGGACCCCCATCAGCCTTACAAAGCACGCGAGCCCTATCTCTCTCAATTCCCTCCGGAAACGGTGCGCATCCCCAGTACCTTTGCACAAGAGGATGTCCCGGACTGGATTGCCAGGGACCGGGAAACGAAAGATTTCCCTGTGCAGGCCGAGAACCGCAGAGAATGGAATCATGACCGGGAACAGACCCTTCGGGACGTGAAACGCAATTACTGCGCCATGGTGAAAAACATGGACGATGCGGTGAGCCGAATTCTGGCAAAACTGGAACAGAAGCAGCTTCTGGACAAGACTCTGGTGGTGTTCACCACCGACCATGGTGATCTCATGGGCGAACACGGCATGACCGGAAAAAACTTTCTCTATGAACCCGCATACCGCATTCCCATGATCCTCCGCCTCCCGGGGGTCATTCCTGCCGGAAGCCGTTGTGATGACATGATCAGTATGATCGATATGCACCCGACCTTTCTCGATTTGCTGGGAGTCCCCCAAAGCGGTACGGCTACCGGCGTCAGCGCCGCTCCCCTCATCCGCGGAGAGAGCCAAGACTGGAACAACATCGTTTTCACCCACCCCTATGGCAATGAACGCGTGGCCTGTTTCACCCCGGAATGGGAACTGGGATTTGATTTCCACGGGGAGCCTGTTCTGTTTGACCGCATCAACGATCCCGATCAGACGAACAACCTCTACGGCAACCCGGAGCATGCGGAGCTCATTGCGACACTTCGTCAGCGCATGGACAGCCATTATGCCGAATACTGCCCACGGGTGACGCAGTGGTTGCCCGGTCAGAAAGGCTTCGACACCCCCAAACCGGAAATGGGCTGAACCATGAGCTCCAAACCCCACATCGTTTTCTGCTTCTCCGATCAGCACAACCCGGATGTGATGGGATGGCGGGGAGATCCCTGGGTGCGCACCCCGCATCTGGACCAGCTCCGCGCGGAAGGCTGCGCACAGGAGGCCTGTTACTGCGCCTCTCCCCTCTGCGTACCCAGTCGTTGCAGTCTGCTCTCTACCCGTCTTCCCCAGAACACGGGACTGTTCATCAACGATCAGTGCCTGCCTTCCGACAAGGTCACCTTTGCCCACGAACTGGCGAATGCCGGATACCGGACCGTACTTGCCGGGCGCATGCACTTCAAAGGTCCGGATATGCATCACGGATTTCATGAACGATGGGTCGGCGATATCGGAGATCCCTCCTTTGCGGGCAAAGGACAGGCCAAAGGGAGTCGGAAATACAAAATTTATGGTGCAGGTCATGCCTCCCTGGAGGAATCCGGTCCCGGCTTCAGCAGGGTAATGGAATACGATCAGGCCGTATTGGACGGAGCCTGTCAACGGCTGGAGGACTACGCAGCTGGAGACGTGACCGACCCACTCTTCCTGACGGTGGGATTCTATGGGCCACACAATCCCTATGTCTGCGAACCCGAACGCTATCAGTACTACTACGACACCCTTCCCCGCACGCCTCTCCCTGCCCTACCCGAAGATCTGCATCCCACGGTCCGCGCCGAGCTTGAGCGTTTGAAGATGACTAACCCGGACCCCGAGGCCGTTCATCGCTCCAAAGCAGCCTATTACGGACTGGTGCAAACGCTGGACGATCATGTTGGCCGTCTCCGGGAAAGAGTCGCCGCCACACTGGGAGACAACGTGATCTTTATTTATGCCTCTGATCATGGGGATCTCGCCGGAGCACATGGCACTTTCTGGAAAACCTCCTTCTATGAAGAATCGGTACGGGTGCCCATGATCTGGAGTGGCCCCGGCATTCCCCGGGGTCATACGATTGACGCCCCCAGCTCTCTGCTGGATTTCGGCGTCAGCCTGATTTCTCAGGCGGAGGGAAATCCTATGCCGGAAACGGACGGGCAGAACCTCTGGCCGGCCATTCAGGGACACGAGGAGGCAGATCCACAACGGAGCATTTTCAGTCAGTACGCCAACCGGAAACCCAACCAGCGCCCGGCCGCCATGATCCGTAAGGGCAACTACAAGCTGATTTATCATGATCTGGAAGATGCTCGGCCGCAGCTCTTTGACCTCGAACAGGACCCAAAAGAACAGCAGGATCTGGGAGTGAGCCCCTCCCCCGAGCAGGCCAGGATGATTCAGGACCTGACGGCAGAACTTCTGGCGAATTGGGACCCGAAACAGGCCGATCAGACCGCCAAAGCCGCGGCTGTACACATGAGACGGCTCCATGCCTTTGATAGCCAACACCCCTTCTGGAGCTACCAGGGCTGGAAAGGATCGGCGGATGAGCACTAGTTTTGCAGGACCAGAGCCATCAGCACCCATGTCATCCCTCCGGATGCCTTCGTGGTCCTGACAGGTCCTTACCGGAACAGCGTAACCGGAGCTAAAGCTCCTGTTTCCCTTGAGAGGAGTTCCTCTGCCGGTACCGGTATGCAGAAGGGCTGCAGCTGTATTGCCGGCTGAAGGCCCGGCCGAAACTGTTTCGGTCGGAGAAACCGCACCGTTCGGCAACCCATTCAATGCTGTCATCCGTTTCCCGCAGCAGTGTTGCTGATGCAATCAGCCGCTGTTCGCGTATGAACTGCCCAGGGGACTGATACAGATGACGTTTGAAGATTCGGGTGAAATGTTCCCGGCTGCAGTGGGCTCTTGATGCAAGAACGGGAACGGACCAGTCCTCAAGAGGACGGGCTATGATCTCATTTGCGAGTAGCTGGATCGGATGAGGATGACGGTAGGCCTGCTCGAAAGCATTACGGGACTCATCCCCTAAGCCCGCGACATACAGGAGGAAAACCCGGCATGCGATATGAAGGGCTGACAGCGCAAGGAGACCGCGGACGGGGACCCGGTCTTCCTGATGTTGAATCTGTGAAATGAACTCTCCGAACTGCCGCATCAGCTCCGAATCCTCAGGGAGGGTCACCGCATGGTTACAATGAGCCTTCACCAGGTAGGGAGGAAGATCCGGGATACAAAATGAAAGATAGTCCTGGATCAGACCCTCACCCGGAATCTCCAAGAACTTCAACCATGCCGGCACCAGGATCAACTGATGCGCTGTAAGCGGAAAGTGGGTGCCGTTGTAAGCAATGGCTGCGCCCTGTCCCCTCATCCGGTATAATCGCCATTCGGAATCAAATTCAATGCTGTTCCAATAAGGACTCAAAGAAACAGTCCCCACCCGGGTCAGGTAAAGTTGTGGGACCTTTTCAATGGGGCACTGGACTCCCTGCAGGGTTCTCTCCTGGTTCATAGAGGGTAATATATCACAAAATGTATTATTTTGATCACGTGAAACCGTATCCAATATTTCAAGGGACGAATAAGATACACCATCAAGGATCACTTCTGTTTCCAGGAAAACACAGAAATACATTCTTCGAATCATGCCCAAATACATGGTGAAACAATGAAAATTCTATACAGAAACATTCAAGTTGCCGCTTGCCTCCTCCTGATGAATCCAACCTATACAACTGCGGACATCATGGTTCAAACTCATTGGCGCATGGGCGAGGATCTCACAAATGGTTTTGGGACAGATTCTGTGGGCTCCCTGGATTTGTCCAACACGAATGCAGGTGGGACTCGTCTCCCGAGTCCTTTCACGACAGGTCTCGCCGATGACGTTCCCGGCAGTACAACCGCAATAGATCTACGCGCAGACTCCGGTCGTGCGGGCTTTTTCGGAGGAGACCTTGGGTCCGTATTGACGGCGGACAACTGGGGTGTGGAGATGTGGGTTCGGACGGCCAGTACCTCACAGAACATCGACATTTTCAGCGATGGTGATGTGGTTTCCGGCAACCTCAAGTTTTCACAGATCAACGGTCTGTGGGCTGCAAGTTATGACAGTCTCGCCTGGATTGGCGCAGCGAATGGAAGCGGGCAAACCGCAAGTGCTGAGCTCTGGACTCATCTTGCGGTGGTGAATGAAAGCGGAACCAGCAGTCTTTACATCGACGGTGTCGCACAGGCCGGGACCACGACCGCTGATGTGGTCTGGAATGACGGGATCCATTTGGGGGTGCTCTCCGGGGGGGCAACAGGTTGGGAAGGCGATCTGGATGAAGTTCGTCTATTCACCTTCAATCCCGGAGAATTTGATGCCTCCTCTGACTTCCTGATAATACCGGAACCTTCCAGCATCATGCTTTGCGGATTGGCAGTTCTCCTGTCCCTGTTTCTGCGTAGACGTGCCTGAATGGGGTAGCAACATGCTGAGAACACCTGCCCCACCTGCTACTTTGATTCCCTTCCGGGAGCGCCTGCAACCTGCCGTCCGCAATGGAGGCTTCCGCATGAAGGATTCCTGGATCTGGTGTGGCTCTGTCGGGAAGGGAGAGGACGACCGCTATCATATGTTCGCGTCCTGTTGGTCCAAAGAGCTTCCGTTTCTGCCGAACTGGATTACGAGTTGCGAGGTGGTTCGGGCCAGTGCAGAGCGGCCGGAAGGACCTTACGCGTTTGAAGAGGTGGTGCTGCCCCCGCGATCCGGGTGTTGGGACGGCACCATGACGCATAATCCCACTCTGCATTACCATGACGGAATCTGGATCCTCTATTACATCGGGCTAAATATCGAACTGGATGGGAGCGATGCCCCCATTCGCAGGCCTGCCACCCAGGAAGAATATAAACAGGCCTTTGTCAAAAAACGGACGGGCATTGCCACGGCCCCTCACATCACCGGGCCCTGGACCCGGAGGGAGGCCCCCATTATGGATGTACGTCCTGATGAATGGGATGCGGATATTGTATCCAACCCCGCACCTGCCATCCGCCCCGACGGATCGGTGGTGATGCTCTACAAATCTACCCGGCAGCGCCATACCGCCCAGCCCAAACCGCCCCTGTATCTCGGAGTGGCAGGCGCCGATCACTGGTCTGGACCTTACCGCCGCCTGTCTCCGGAACCGATTACCCTGAATGGGAAGATTCCGGATGTGGAAGATCCCTACCTCTGGTGGCAGGACGATCATTTTGAAGCGATCTTCAAAGATATGACCGGAGAAGTCTGCGGCTCGTTTTATGGTGGAATCCATGCCTGGTCCTGGGACGGGATTGACTGGCACACCGCGCCGGACCCCCTGGCCTATAGCCGGGAAATCCTCTGGGACGACGGCAGCACCAGTCACCAGGGCATGTTTGAGCGTCCGGAACTGCTGATCCAAAACGGAAAACCCACGCATCTGTTTGCCGCCACCGGGGGAGGACATGGAGGTCATGCCGATATGGGCGAGTCCTGGAACATGGTGATTCCTTTGTCCCAGGCCTAGCAGGAAAGGTTTTGAATCCGCTACCCTCAGCTATCTTGGCGAAGCTGTTTACGGAATGCACCCGGGGTCATGCCTTCAGCATGTTTAAACTGCCGGATGAGGCGGTTCACGTCACTGAAGCCGATTTGCTCGCTAATTTGATACACGGTCAGATCCGTCTCGAGGAGCAATCGTTTCGCAGCTGCAATGTGGGCTTCCAGAATACCCTGCATGAGGGTTTTGCCTAAGGCCTGTTTGTAGCGCGTTTCCAAAGTCCGGCGGCTTACATCTGCCGCATTCACCACGTCCATTACGCTGATGTTCCCAGCTGCATTCTGATGAATGAAGCGGGTAGCCTTTCGGATAACCGGGTCATCGGTCGCGTAAGCAGACGTGGTTTCCCTTTCATGAATTCCCACAGGCGGAATCCGAAGATCATTCCTCGGCGCAGCGTCATCCATCAGCTGTTGTAACATGAGTTTAGCGGCTTCTCTTCCCCAGGAGCTTTCATTCACGTCTATACTGGTTAGCGTTGGCACAATCGGACGATCCATATCATGACCCGAGATGATTCCAAAGCGGCTGAAGATATCGAGCTTCGCCTGCTTCATACATCGAATCGAGATTGCACCTTGCTGGCTGCTCGCAACAAAGAGGCCGGTATGTTGGGGGAGCCAAGACAACCAGGCCGTGAACTGTTCGGATTCTGGTGAAAGAATATTGCGCTCAAGATCCGAGTGGAGAGGAAGCTTCTTTTCGAACGTATGGATTGTAATGGCCTTGGGGATCGCGCTGCGAAAGCCACCGTAACGCTCGGCAGAAGAGTGATCGTGTTGATTTCCGATGAAAGCAAAGGAGCTGTAGCCACGGTTGAGCAAGAAGTCGGCGGCGAGTGCTCCAATCGCTGCATTGTCTGGAGTCACCGTGGTATATGGCAACAGAATGGGCAGAGCCGCTGTATTTACCACCGGAACCGAAAAATTTTCGTGGATCTTTCTGAATGCATTCACGTTATGCAAGTGGGCAAGGATGGCATCCGGTCCCCATTCCCGCATCAGAGACAGTTCCTTAAGTATATGAAAGTCGGCAACCTCAACCCCCGGTTCCTGGAGAAGGGTTTTCTGAGCGCTTCGAAACATGTTCTGTAGCCAGAAATGTCCCAGGCCTACGGTTGCAATACGGAATGTGGGGGCCGGATCGTTTGGCTTTTCAGAAGAATGATACATAGCAGAACATGATATTCACGACGCAGGGATCCCTTTCATTTCACCCGATCAACAGAGTGCGCGACGCGAGAACATACCAGATGAAGGGATGAAAAATACAAGCTCATTTTGCGCAGGGTGCAGATGACATTGCGCTCCAGGAGGGATCCCATTTTGAGTCTGCTGTGTTAATGTGGGCTGCTCATTATTTTCCATGACAACCTACAGGTGAATGAATGAATCGACATGTTTTATCTACTCTATGTTTCTGGATGATCTTTTCCTTCGGTGCAACGGTAACCAAAGGCTTGGAAGGCAGTTGGGGAAGTACCCACAACGACTGGAAAAACGTTCCCGCTCACGCCAAAGTGGATGCCCGCACCCGGCAGGCTGAACTCGAGGCCCGCTCCACGGCAATCGCCAACGATATCACTCGCCTGAAAGCCCGGTTGAAGACAACGCCCTCTGCCGACAAAATGCAGGAACTGCATAAGGCTCTACAGAACGTATACAAAGGCTATGGCTGGGAACCCAATAGCCAGTTGGTGTATGGCCGCCGATCCATGGATCCCATGCTCAAGGGACAGAACCGCATGCCAGAGCCCTTGCTCAAGGCTTTCATACAATTAAATAAAGATCTCAAGGCGCGGGGTGTTGACCTGATCATCCTTCCCTTGCCCCCGACGCCCCATTTTCATGCCCATACCTTGGTCGACGGGATCGGACCCGAACAGGAGTATTTCCCGGGGTGGACCCAGATGACCATCGAAATGCTGGAACATGACCTTGAAGTGGTCGACAGCCTGGAAGCTTTTCGGAAGGAGGCCGAGAATCCCGTTTTGGTCAGCTGGGTGAACGACTTTCACACCGGGTCCACGGGCCGTCAGATCGCAGCCAGGGCGCTTGCCGAGCGGCTGCAACGCTATGATTTTGCCCGTGAGCTGGTGAAGAACCGCAACAAGTGGAGCACCGAGGTGAAGGAAAAAAGCGGCGCCATGTGGCCGCAACGAATTACCACCGTGAACAACATGTTTAAACAGATCGGTAAAGAGAAAGCCAGCGATCTCCCCCCCGGCACCAAGACCTGGAAAGTGAGACACCCAGGAAAGCTGGCGATTCTCAGGCCGGACGCCCCGGACCTCGGCAGCACGTTGAAGCAGCGGCGTTTCCAGTACATGACCCTGAAGAAGCCTCCGACACAAGGGCTCATGCGCACCGATTTTGTCATGATCGGCGACAGCCAGCTGCACAGTGCGGTTTATGGCGATGGTCTGCCGGCCTTCATCATGGCCGAAGTGGGTGGATACTTCCGTTGGGGTTCCAAAAGTTGGTCAGGCTTCAGCCCGCCGCAGATTTATCAGGAAGTGGTCCCCAACAATGCCGTGACTCCACGGGTGGTTGTGCTGACCTTTCTGCCCAAATATTTCTGGGGTGATGGCAAGCGATATGGCCCACGCCCCCTCCCCCCCCCGAAAGCAGCAGGCCAACAAAAGGCGATTGCAGGCCCCCAGGATGTCACGGTCCGTATCAACCAGGTTTCCTCAAAGCCGACGCAGGATGCCAGCAGGCTGGACTATGACGAAGCCCTCATGCACGTATCCGCAACCATCATGGATGGGCCCTTGAAGGGCCGTGTCATCGGTCTGCGCTACTGGATCCTGCATGATGGCCGCTGGACCCAAGCTGATCGCAGCATCAGGAAAGGGATGACCATGAAGCTGACCATCCTCCCCTGGCAGGAGGCGATCACGGCCAACCGAAGCCTGGCCCAGCACCAGATATTCGATAGCACCGATCAGGACCTGATGGTGCCTGTTTTCTGGGCCAGCAAAGGCCGTCTGGGCAGCAAAACACTGCTCGGAAAATAAAGGTCCCTGAGCATGTTGAGAGCATCCATATGAAAGCTACCGAGGGCCTCACCTGGCTGGAGCATGCATCCGGAACACACGATGATCCCTGGCAACTCAGCCATGCGGGTGAGCACGACCACCACGCGGCCTTCATTGGCAACGGCCTTATTGGCTGCCGCATCGCAGCCAATGGGGACGGTCTGCATCCGCTCGATGGCTCTGCCAGCCTCATGGCCGGTTTCTGGGGCACTTCGCGGCGTAAGCCGGAACGCATCGAAGCCCAGGCTGAACTGCCCCGTTGGGCTGGCATCCGCCTTCATGTTGGGCATCGGCGCGAAGCACTCTCCTTCACCCAGGGTCAGCAGACCCTCGACCTACGACATGGCGTGGTTCGCACGAGCGGCTGTTATGGAACAGTAAGGGTCGAACACGAGGCTTGGACCGCAAGGGCCGACAAACATGTCGCCGTCTTCACTGTCCGACTCACGGCAGGTGACAGCAACGCCACCATCCAAGTTGGCGAGAGTCTTGATGGATTGGAGCTGCCCGGTTTGGAGGCCCCGGAGGTGGCTCAGACAGGAGAAAGCCTGCTGTTCAGCTGTCGTGAGAAACGCCTCGATGGACAACTGGCTATCGCCAGCCAAATGCGCTTCGACACTCAGGAGGGTGGCCGTATCGGTCCAGAGCGTTGCCAGGGCAGCGGAGCCATCATTCGCCGGAACCGCATGATCTGGCTCAAACCGGGAGACTCCGTGCGGGTCATCCGGGTGGTCGCCCTGGCCAACCAGCACCACGCCGAAGTGCCTGCCGACTTGGTCCAGAGTGAACTCAACCGCGCCATTGAGGACCTTGAGGGTCTGCGTCAACGTCATGAGGACGCCTGGGAAGTCTGCTGGCAAGGCCGGATCGAAGTCCCCCACCCCCGTCTGCAACGCATCCTGAATGCCGGATGTTATTATCTCTATGCCAGTCTGCGTGAAGATGAGCCTTTCTCCCATGGTCCCTGCGGTCTCACCAACGATGGGTGGGACGGCACGGTGTTCTGGGATACCGAGTTGTGGACCCTCCCGCCTTTGGCCTTCCTGCAACCCGGCATGGCCATGGCCTGTGCCCGGTATCGTTACAACACCTTAGCGGGGGCTGAGGCCAATGCACAGGAGCACGGCGAATCCGGTGCCCGTTATGCCTGGCAGAGCGCCGCTACGGGTGCGGAGTGCTGCACTCGGCCCGTCTTCCAGGCCGAGCGTCACATCGTCAGCTGTGTGGCCCGAGGTCAATGGATGTCGGCCCTCGCTGCAGGGGATGAGGCATATCTGCTCGGGCCGGGTCTTGATGTCATCCGTGCCTGCGCTGAGTACTGGGTTTCACGTATCGCTGTAGATGCCGACGGCAGCGCTCATATCCGCGGGGTCTGCGGTCCGGACGAAGATGCCGGCATCGTCGACGACAACGCCATGACCAACGCCAGCGCGGCCTGGACTCTGCGCATGGCCACCCGCCTGAGCGAACGAGCCGGCACCAGGTTAGACCCACGCTGGGCCGAACTCGCCGAAGCCCTGGTTATCCCCTGGGACGACGAACTCGACATTCCCAAGCAGATGGCCGGTTGGCAGGATGAACAAAGGATCAAACAGGCCGACGCCACTCTATTGGCTCACCCATGGCGTTACCCCATGGACCCTGAAACCAAGGCAAGAATGGTCGAATACTACCGTGCCCACTATCCAGCCAACCAGATCATGATGGGCGTGGCCATCGATGCCATTGTTGACTGCCAGATCGGCCGTGCCGAGGCCGCATGGGAAGGTCTCGGCCAGCTCATGCAGCATCTGCACGAACCCTTTCTCTGGGTCACGGAAACCCCTGACAACGAGAATGGCTGTTTCCTGACCGGTATCGGTGGACTGCTTCAGTTACTTATTCAGGGGTTCGCCGGCGTCTGGGTGGACGACCATGGCGAAATGCATATCGAACCCTGCCTACCCGCCCATCTCGAATCCATCACCCTCCACGGCCTACACCACGAGGGACGTGCTCAGACCTTGCGAATTGTTTCTGGAGTGGGCGGAACGATTGAATTAGGATCCTGCTGATGAATCAGAACAGCATCCCGGAAGAACCATCATGCCCATAAGCGTACATGCAGACTTTGATGCGGGCGCCCTTAAAACATGGGAAGTCCAGGGCACCCATATCCTGCTTCATTTGGCCCCCTATGCCTTTAATGGAAGACCCAGAGGCGTTTGGTTTTATGTGCGGATAGAAGGAGCGAAAGATTCAACACTTACCGTCTCTTTTGTGACGGATGAATATGATTTACATGGATACAATGCTGAGAACAAAGTTTCAATGAGCCGGGATGGCGTCCAGTGGGAAATCGTTTCCGATTCATCAGGCAGTGGAAACGACTATCGCTTTACCTTTCATGCAACAACAGAGCGGATGTGGCTGGCCCGGACAGCCCCCTATCCGCTCAGCCGGGTGACCTCAAAGGTTCAGGAGTGGCTGGAGGGGCCGTGGATCCGTCCAAGCCGCTCTGCCGATTCAATGGGGCGGATCATGCGGAGTTCCGGTGATCCCTGGCTGAGCTCCGGGGCATACACCGGCGTCGCGGGTCAGGTCATTCCTCCCTGTCCGTTGTATGCGTTGGAGCTGGCAGCCCCGGGCCTTCCGGATGATGCGCCTGTGGTGGTGCTGTTTGGGGGGAATCATGCCGGAGAACATATGGCCAGCTATGTGCTGGAGGCGCTTGTTGCGTGGTGGAATTCGGATGAACCGGAGGCCGGGGCTCTGCGACAACAGTGCCGGGCTCTCATCTATCCCATGGTGAACCCGGCAGGACGTTACGGAGGATATGTGCGGGGCGGTCCCGAATTTCCCATGGGGGATCACAATCGGATCTGGAGCCCTGAAGACAGAGGGCAACTCGATCATGTAGACCGAATCAAAGAAGCATTGGCCTTCGATGCGGAGGGACCTGTGGAAATCTTTCTCGATGCACATAACACGGAGCGGGTTTCAGATACGTTCATGTATGTCAACACCAGCATGATGTTCCAGAATGATGGCCAGACTCTTCTTCCTTTGTTGAGTCGAATGATGAAGGAGATACCCCACTTCCGGTTGCAGGAAACCGACAGTCTTTTGATTGAATCACAGAACACCACCTGCAAATCATGGGCTGCCGTCGCAGAAGATGGCCCTCAGGCCACCTATTCCTATACGCTTGAGCCAGGATCCCCCACGAAGGACCAACTGGGGCAGTGCCGTCTCTACGGTGAAAGCCTGGGCCGGGGCTTGTTTGATCATTTTGTGGGCCAACAAGAACAGCGGAGCTCCACCTGAAGTCAGAGAAGTCTGAACAAGGGTCAAGGGATCTGCCAAAGAAAACAAACTGGGAAAACAAAGTGGGAGAAGGAAGCGGAAAGCCTATGCGACTGCGCTTCTTCGTAGGACCGCGGTAGCTTCAGAACTCGCTGGAGCGAAGTTCACGTGGTGCTCTGCGCCACTCTGTGGGGCTGATCCCATGCACCTGTTTAAATTGACGGCTGAAGAGCAGCGCATTCTCATAGCCGAATTCAGCCGCAATGTCGCCGATGGGCCCCTGGCTTTCCAGGATGCGTTGCGCGGCCAAATGCAGGCGCCACTCCAGCAACCACCTGCGGGGACTCAGGCCGGTAGTTGCACGGAAAACACGGCGGAAATATGCCGGCTGATACCCAAGCAAGCTGGCCAGTTCCTCTGGGCGCGGGCGACCATCAAGATGCTGAGCAACATAGCTGCGCAGGCGTTGCATCGCCCCGGGAGGCAGAATGCCCTGATCTGGTGCTGAAGTCGCTTCCAGTGCATATGCAGATAACAGGCCTAACTGACAGCGTTGGCGATATTCCCCGAGCTTCCCGGAGCTGACAAAACTTTCCGCACATGCATGAAAGAGGCTTCCGGCATCTGTAGCATATTCACGGAACAGAGCCTCGGAGGAAGGACCGGCGAGATGTGAACCCCTTCTCAATTGAAAGCGCAAACGCAGAATGGGTTCCACCCGATTAGGTGAGAGCATCTTCACTTCATAGTACAATCCCGGAGGAAACCAGCAGAGAGTCATCGGCTCCACCTCCCGTGTACACTCGGAAAGCACAATTCGCAAGCGGGCCTTGGGAGACCAGAACAGATAGTTAACAGGGAAGCTCCTTCCGGGAGAACGGGGAGCCGTTCCCCAGCTCCCCGGCAAAGGCATCAGAAAGGCCGCCTGTTCGCCAAGCTGCCAGTTCGGATCCTGCAGATCCTCCAGAAATCGAACATTTTCTGAGCTCATCTATCAATTCATATCCAGTTCAGTGCATGCTGTACAGCTTCAAGGCATAGACGGTTTCTGTGAAAATCCGGCATAGAAGAGATCATGTTTCACCCCCAGTACGGAATCAGCCCCATGCCCATCCCCTTGATCAAATTTCTGCGTAATGTTGCCCTGTGGACCTGTTGCGTCCCGGCCTTGTTTCTCTTCTCCGCCGAAGAACGGGTCGGACCCCAAAACGGTCCCTCCGGTTTCGGTGTCTTCCATACCAGCCCTGAAAATCCCTCCGGTACCTTGATCGCCTACAATACCTGGGAACGGCCTCTGGAGAAAAAGGGTGACCAGACCTGGATGGACCTCTGGGTCTGCGATCAGGATTTGACCAACCACCGCTTGCTGCGCAAGCGGATTCGACGGGGTGGATATCACAATGGCAGTGGGGTCGTGTGGGTGGACAACCAAGTTCTTCTCAGCAAAGGAACCAATGCGGAGGGAATGATGACCGTTCATTTCATCGATGTAAGCACGGGGGAAGATATTGTGAAACCGTTTGTGGGAGCTTACCCCCCTGACTCCACGCGGAACGGGCTCACGCCACTGAACGTCCCCGGCAGCAACACCGACAGTCGTCTCGGCGAGCCTGGACTTTATTTGTACGATTATAAAACAGACAGCGCGGAACAGATTGTCAGCTTGAAGCACATCCACGAGCACTATGTAGATGCCTTAATTGGGTCCGACAACTGGCGGGAATGGCGAATCTTTCACAGCAAAATCTCCACCGACGGCAGCTATATGAGCTTTAATGTTCACACGAAACAGAAGTGGTCCCAACAGCTCTTCACGGTAAAAAGCGACGGTAGCGACCTCTTCTTCTGGGGACACGACAAACCCAGTCATTTCTTTTTCGTGGACGGAGATGCGCTCATGGGGGTAGATGGCAAAGTAAAGGATGGGCTCAAAGATGATGGCTCCCTGCGGATCTGGTCGGTGAAAAAAGAAGTGCGTGAAACTTTTCATTCCGGAACCTGGAAACATGCCCATAACGCTGTGCACCCCGGAATGCAGCTCGCAGCCAGCGATCAATACCAGGAATGGGCGCAGCTGGATTTGTACCGGCGGGGTGGGAGTGATGTGGCACTGAATGTGTTTAAAACCAAAGAATCCTTCAAATTCTTACTCAAAGAACTCAAGGGGCACATCAACCCAGCCTTTTCCCGCGATGGCAGATACCTCTATTATTCCCGGCCAACTGACAACCATACCATTCAAGCCTACCGCTTCCGTATCCCCGATGAGTTGCTGACGCCTCTCCCTGCCAAGAGCCTTCCTCCCCCCCCCTCATCGTCTCCTTCACCCGAACACGATCTTCAAAGCTACGACCAGCACTCCACAGGAAAAGTGCAGCAGCAGAGATTTCATAATTTGCTGAAAGAGGAGTGGGAAAACCAGCCTCTCATGCTGGGGAAAAAATGGCACGAGCACTGGTTTTTGGACGGAAAAACTGCACGCCTCAACCCTGAGAAGGAAGGTCTACACTTCAAAGCAGGTCCAACCGCAGGCAAAGATGCGGATCATGCCGTTCTCTGGAGCAAAGAAAACTACATCGGCAATGTTCTGTTGCGATACAGCTATACCCGCACCGATGAGGCCGATCGGTTTGTCAACATTGCCTACCTCCACACGCAGGGCGACGGCAGAAACGGCCGGGAGAAGAACATCGCCTCCTGGGCCGACAAAAGGGATGTCCCCAAAATGAGCCACTACTTCGGCGGCATGAACCTTCTTCATATTAGTTACGCGGCCTTCACAAACGACGGTAGCGGCCAGGCCTACATCCGCGCACGCCGCTATGACCCGGCCAGGACCAAAGGCCGCCTCAAGGGTACCGAATTAAAACCGGACTACAGCCCGGAGGGCTTGTTTGAACCAGGAGTGGAGCACCGCATCACCCTAATGAAACATGGCAGGGATCTGTTCTTTGAAATCGAAACCGACCACATCCGCCGTCTTTGCCACTGGGACCTCTCCAATGTCGAGGATCTCAGCGAAGGACGCATCGGCTTCCGTCACATGGCCAGCCGTGGGGCTGTGTATCAGCATCTCTCAATTGCCACCCAATCAGCGGATCCTCAATAGAGAGTACTCTGCAGACAGCGCAAAGCGTTCATCCTCACGCATCAAATAAAAGGCCGGCGGTCGAGAACGAGGTGGAGGGGTTTACACGAATGCAACTTTCCAGGAAGAGCTCGTTGCAGCTCCGCCAGGGCACAGACAGCGCCAAAGAGCATATGAAGATCGTTAAGTTGTTCGCTCCGCTCCGGATCCAGTGAGAACAGATACGCCACATACCGGTCGCACATCTCTGTCAAGGCCTCATGAACCTCCTGCCAGCGGTGTCCGCATTGGGCACGTTCCCGGGTAAGGCAGTAGACCCAGTCAATTTCAGCAAACCCGACCGACTCACCAATCGGGTATTCCCGATCCCGCCAGATCTCCAGACAGGTGTCAATCATCTGCGCCGGGTACGGCAAGGGAACCCGTCGGTACTCCATATTAAACAGATAATGAAAGGTTCCGGCTAAATGAGGGAAACGCCCAAAGGAGTCCCGGCATTGAAACTTGCGCACGTGATCCCGGTGTAGAAACTCGCTGACTGGATCCACATGATCCAGGACCCACTCAAAATAAGCCTGCTGCCAGTCTTCACCAACTTCCCCATTCAATACCAACGCTGCATACACCCCGGCTCCCTGATGGGACGCTCTCCATGGGGACTCCTTCCAATCCAAGCCCTCCAGCAGGTTATGCACTCCTTGAGGTGTTTTATATTCCGCCAGGGCCTTTAATGGATGGGCGGCTTTGGCACCCAGCAGGTGCAAGGCAGCAAGGCAATGAGCGGTCACATGGATCGGATGATGGGTGGCCTCCTCGAACAATCCGCTCTCAGGATCCTGCAGAGACTGCAGAGTCGCTACCCATTCTGGCCAGGCTTCTGTTAGGAGGTGGGTCTCCGATTGTGAACAGCAGGTTGACCTTATCCGCACAGTCATAGGGATTCGATGTTCCCGCATCCAATTCATGCCCCGGAAGAAAACGGCGGTAAGCCTGCAGAGTCCCGTTCATGTGTTTGCAGGATCTGCCGTACTCTTTCTACAAAAGGCTCCAACTCGATCATCATGAGAAAGACTCTACCCCGAATGCCGAACTGGAATCAAACCTCTTCAAGGCAAACGCGAGGGTTGTTGGCGGAACATCCGTTCCGAGAAACGGAACATGGATCCGCTTTGCCTTCCGAATCACGGACGCAGATCCGATCACGCTCTCGACAAGCGGAATGAGGACGGTAGGAGTGCTTCCCCATGAATAGGATACCAAGATAACGATGAGAAACGATTACCGGAGCAGCCCTATCCGCCGCATGGTGGTGATGGGAGAATCCAACGCTTTTGGCATGAATGCCGTTTGCGCAGATCATGAGTGGGTGCAGACCTTGGGCAGACTGATCCGGGAAACTCAGCAAGGCCCACTGCGCATCTATAACCATGCCATCCCCTCCAACGTGATCAGTCCGGATGCCCCCGGCTACAGCGCTGGTGATGCCTACCGGACCTCCCCCTCCGCCTTGGAGCGCTATCAGGAGGATATGATTGCCTACGAACCGGACCTGGCTGTCTTTGCCTACGGGTTAAACGATTCCCGATGCGGTCATGCCACAGAAAGCTTTATGAAGGCCTACCGCAGGATCGTTGAAGACACACGGGTCCGTTGTCCGGATGCACTCGTGGTCCTGGTGGGGCCTTACTGGAATCCGCAATACGACCCCGAAGTCTGGGATAGCCTGGAACATCAACCGGATTTCCATGCATTCGGACGCAAGGGAGACGATCTGGTCTGCGCGTACAATCAGGCCATTCGGGATCTGGCCCGGGAATCCGGCGCTCTCTTTGTGGATCTGTATTCCATGCTCGAAGGAGCCAGCTGGCTGGTGGGTCATGACGCCTGTCATTTTATGGATGTGGGCCAACAGGTGATTGGCATGCGCGTGTTCTGTGAGCTCGCCACGAATGCATCCTTCATCGCCTATCGCAGCAAAGAGATGGAACGGGAACTGGGAGCCAAAACCACGAACACCGGTGGCACGAACGCTCTGCCAGAGGTGATCCAGACCTGGCGACACCCCAAGACCTAAGCCTAGGGCTGGAATGAACAGCAGATTCGCTTCTGAGCTCCAGCTGGAGGAATGGTTTGAGCGCGTTGTTCAGCCCCAGACCCGCCTCCGGATTCTCCGCTGCCACCGGCATCGCGCAGGGAGATCCTGGCGAATCCGCCCCCGGGTGATCCAGGAGCACATCTTCTATTACATTCTGCGCGGACAGGTGGATGTGCTGATTGGCGAACGCTCCACAAGCTGGTCCGCCGGACAAGCGGCCTGGGTGGGGCCCGGCATCCCGCAACAGGCGAACTGGAACCCAGAAGAGCCCCTGGAGTTTTTTGTCCTGAAATTCCGACTGGAGGATGCACAGGGCCGCGTCCTTTCCGCCCCCCTCCCACCCGGCGTGGTGGACGCCCCCGGTACCCTGCTCCATGCCTTGGACGAGCTATCCGACTTGCTCACCCTGGAGGGACCGCTACAGCAACTCCGCCTGCGGGCTCAGATGCTCAATCTTCTCGCCATGTTTGCGGAATGTGATTCAGGAATCACCCAGGTGGACGGTCTCAATGCCACCCAACGGAAACAGCTGCAACGCACCCTGCAGAACCAGATCCAGAGCCCCTTCAATAGCGAGGAACTGGCCAGAGTCTGTAAGCTGGCTCCGGCGACCTTTCGACGGAAATTCAAAGCCACCTATGGATGCAGTGCCCGACAATGGATCGCTCAGGAACGTATGCGACAGATTGCGGATGCACTCCTGGAAAATGACCGCACCCTGGAGGACCTGATCAGTGAGTATGGACTGGAGTCCGTGCCATCCTTCACCCGCCAGTTCAGCAAACAGTTCGGATGCAGCCCCCGCGAATGGCGGCAACAGGGAGAACGGCCCCAAAAGCTACGCTCCAACATTCAATCTCCCTCCTCATAGCGGTTCCCTTAGCAAACATTGGTTTGCGATTACAGGGCCGCGCTTTTCCCGAGACCGCTTGCATGAAGTCGTTTCAATGGGTTGTACGTGGAGCAAGCGTTCTAACATCAGGATTACGTTCCTCGAACTAGGCGTTTTCCTAATCCAGTTCCCGCGTTGACGACGCGGTGCCCCGGAGAGCCACAAGATTCTAGACCGGGGTGACCACCCCGGTACACCCAGAGCAAATAGACGGGTGCCCCCCAGGGGTGTAGGCTCTAAGCCCGTAGTCTCTTCACTAAGCCAGGGTGCTGCGGAATATCCTACTCCCCGTACAATGGCCTGCACCTCTCCGAGGTGCTGATTCTTGTTTTGATTGCGATACCAGGGCTGCGCCCTGGCCTAGATCCCTGCTGCCCTCCGGGCCGCCCTAACGGGTATGATCATATGTTCGGTGGTTCTGCATGCTCCTGATTAGAATCCCGTGTTGCCTGCAACGGCTCTAGAGCCGTAAAACGTCTTGTCCCAAGTGACATGCTTCGCGGAAGAAGCCAAACTCTAGATCCCGCACACGACAGAGGCTAGAGCTCCGCGCTCTATTCGCCACTCAGCGCAGCAGCTTCCGAAGCACGTTTAATCCAGATGCGCTCCACATCCGGACCGCGGGATTCCAGTTCGAAAAAATAGCGATCCATTTCCGGAAGGCCCTTGGCTTGAATTGTAGCTGGCTTCACATCCACAACCCGGGCAAATCCGGGTTTGCGTTTGTAGGTCTCAGTGAGTTCCTGCCACTCGGTCCATTGATCCACCGTTCCATCCTGATCCGCATCCACTCCCAGACGGCCGCGAAGCCCCTTCTGCCAGGGACCTTCACTCACCCAGTCGATCTTGCCCCGCTGAATCATAAGATAGAATCTACCGTCCACAAACCCGATACTCGGATCCGGATGCCCCTGTCCGAACTCTCCGAGAAAGGTAAACTGATTGTCCATCGAAGTGCTGCCAAAGTATCCGATCTTGATATCCCCCTTCCCTCCTCCGGCCAGATGGTAATCGGCGTAAAGATAATACCGGTCGCCTACCTGGATGGCGGTCCAATCGCCAAACGCTTTCTGAGCCGGTTCATGGATCTCATACTCGAAAGGTTTGTTTCTGCTGGTGGGGTGAATGTAGGTTCCGCTTTTTCCGGTGGCTGTGGTCCGCAGGTCCACCGGCGGCTTCTCCACATTTTCATTAAAGCCGGTCACACCATTGGAACTGGTTCGACGACTGGCCAGGGGAGAGTCCCAGCTGTTCTCGCGGGCATTGATCGGGCTCCAGTCTTCGGAAATCAAATGCCATTTCCCATCCGAGGTCCGAATAATGGCAGTGTCGGATCCGTGGCTGGGATCATCAAAGACTCTGCCTTTGGATTCCCACTCAATGGATGACTCCGACCCCGGATTCACGATGGTGCCGACCATTAAATGCGGATCTCCGTCATTGGGTTTGTCATAATACACGTAGAGTTTTCCGTCGTGATATTCCGCCGTGGTCACCCAGGCAGTTTTAGCCCCATTTTGTGCCGAAATGGGGCCTAATGACCTCCAGGTTTTCATGTCGGTGCTATGAAAGGCATGATAGCCTCCCCCCCCGGAAGATTTGGAACGTGCAAAATAATAGACATCCCCCTCTCCAACCGGCAACAACACCGGGGCATCACTGGTTCCCTTGGGAGCCAGATCCGGGATCTGAGCCCAGGTATCCCAGCCCATCGGTTGCTGCACCGTCACCTCAACCTTTCCACTCCCTGCAGGAGCAGGGAGTATGCCCCGAATGACGGTTTTTTCCTTTTCTGGAAACGTTAGAACCCCGTCCTCGCGGACCCATTCCTCCCCCTGTTGTAAAGCCTCCTTCCATTCTACTGCCGTCATCAGGTGATGCGTTTCGCCTGCAAAGACGACCGAAGCAACGAAATAGAGGAGAACCGGAGCAAGCGAAAACAGGCAGTGTAGCGGCTTAATTTTGTTCATAATCCATTCCTTTTGAGCTGGCCTCTACGGACTTCATCCAGGTGTTCAGTTGTTCCGTCATACGGGAGAGAATATCCGGATGAGTTTTCGCCAGATTTTGTTTCTCCGCGGGATCCTGCTTCAGGTCATAAAGTTCCAGACGCTCATCTTCATCCGCGATCTTCCCGGGCTTCCGCTGTCCGGCCTGCACAAGTTTATAGCGGTTATCGATCAGGGCCCGTGTGTTTCGATCCGTTAAAAAGCCAATCGGCATCGGACGTTCTTTCATGGTGCCGTCAAACAGCGGGAGGAGGCTGATGCCGTCTATTGGACGGTCGACGCCCTCCCCGCCCATCCATTGTCCCAGGATATCGAGCACGGTGGGCAGATAATCACTGGTCACCGCCGGGATGTCGGTGACCTGCCCCGGCGGGATTTTTTCTGGCCATACGATGAGCCCCGGCACCCGGATCCCTCCCTCAAACAAAGAACGTTTGCGATCACGCAACCCTTTGGTGATGCCCGCTTCCCCACGTTCTGGACCATTATCACTCGTGTATGCCAGAAAGGTTTGGTCGGCAATGTCCAACTCTTGAAGCAGGGCCCTCAACCGCCCCATCTCATGGTCAATCGCGCTGATGCTACCGTAGTACGCCGCCCCTTTCTGTTTCTCATATTGTGCGGCATGCCCTGGGTCGTAGACTACCGGTTTATGCGGTGAATGGAACCAGATCACGGCCAGAAAGGGCTTTTCCTCTTTTACCGCTTCCCGAATGAACTCGAGGGCGGGGTTCATCAAAAAGGCGGAGTCATCGCCCACAAAGATTTCTTCCACCACCTGCTCATGAGCGGACCAGTATTTAGTCCCCACGTTGCTCGAATACCCCGGCTCCTTCCAATAGGTCGGCACTTTGGATTCGGTAGAGAAACTGGTATCAAAACCATGCTCCCAAGGCGGAGCATAATGCGCTTTTCCCCTCCCTCCCCGGTTTCCATCTTTCCGGGTCAGACTCAAGGTCCCCAAATGCCATTTTCCGAAATGCCCGGTGCGATAGCCCTGGGCTTGCAGTAACTCTGCCAGGGTATGTTCCTCGTCCGGCATCTTACCGGTGTTGGCCCAGGGAATTCCATATCGCATGGGGTGTCGTCCAGTGAGAACGCTGCCCCGGGTGGGTGAGCAAACCGGAGCCGCTGCATAGAAGCGGGTAAAACGCAAGCCATCCTCTGCCATCTGATCCAGATGAGGCGTTTTCAGAATCGGGTGCCCGTTATAGCCAGTATCCCCCCAGCCCTGATCGTCTGCCATACAGAGGATAATATTGGGCGCTTTCGGGGATTCCGCAGGAAGAATCACCAGCGGAATACTTATCGTAAAAAATACACCAAGTATCCGCAAGCACGGGGCCCGCCACACGGAGGATACACGGGCAAGGAAATGGACATCATTCATAAAATGCGATCGATGTAAGGGGTTTAACCAGTGAGAAGGACAAAACCCTAACATGAGATCTGCATTCAGAACAATGACCTCAACAGACCAAAACTTATCCTGAATGCTCCCCCTTGGGGAATGCACCTAAGCTGAATCGTTTGACTATGCGGATGCAATTAGTCGCGATAATCGTTACCGGCCCGACTCTGTTCAACACTGGCACCGAACTCGGTGAGCAGTTGCTTAAACTCTGCGACCCGCTCAGGATGTTGGGATACCAGATTGTTCTTCTCGAGCAGATCATCCGGCGCATAGAGTGTATCGTTTTTCGACCCTGCAGGTGGCAGCAACCAACCACCGTTTTTTCGACGCTCTTCTTTACTCAAGCCTTCGGGCATGGTGAAAAAAACAAAGCCATCCGTTAATACGCCAAGACGAGCTCCAAGACGGGCAATGATGGGGCTTTCCCGCTTCGTCATGCTCCCTTCGATCAAGGGAAGCACACTGATTCCGTCCAGCGGACGCACAACCTTCGGGTTGGATTCCATATCAAGCATATCCAGAATGGTCGGCAGGATATCACTTGTCACTACTGGTACCCGACTGATGCGTGGTTCCTTGATACGGGTTGGCCATTCAATAATCCCGGGGACCAAAATCCCACCAGTGCTCAACACAAATTTGCGGCCAGCGGGTGCGTTAGGATTGATCCTCTTATCAGAGGTGCGGTATTCACTGCCGTTGTCGCTGCAATACCAGATGATGGTGTTTTCAGCGATGCCGAGCGAACGCAGCTCCTTCCTCACCATGCCGACAGCCCGGTCCACAGCCGACAACTGTCCAAAGTACACCCGATGGGGCGGATTCAATTCTTCATAATCTGCATAAAGATCGATGAATTCCTGGGTCGTACCATAGGGTTTATGTGGACTGTGAAACCACACTGTGGCCAAAAAGGGCTTTTCCTCGCGGTGATTCCTGCGAATGAACTCAATGGCCTTCTCCGCAAGCAACAAGCTGGACTCCCCCTTCAGCTGAGGCAGGAGTTTACCTTCCTGAAACCATTCCGCAGGGTCAACATGCTCCGAATTATTCACGGTGTATATGGCATGTTGATAGCCACGCTCATGCGGACCAAATCCTTTATCCGTTCCCCGCTTCGCCCCCCCGCCAAGATGCCACTTGCCAAAAAAGCCGGTTGCATAACCCTTCTCTTGAAGAAGCTCCGGTAAAAAACACTCTCTGGCATCCGGGATTCCATTGATTTTTTCTGAACGCATTCTGTATGGACTACGCCCTGTCATCACACTCGCCCGGGTGGGAGAACACACGGCTGAGGCTGAATACATCCGGTCCAGACGAAGACTTTCTGAAGCCATTTTGTCGATTTCCGGTGTTTTGATGTAGGGATGACCATTATACCCGATCTCCCCCCAGCCCTGATCATCCGTCATCATCAGGATAATATTGGGCTTCGTTCCAGCTGCGGGTTCCTGTGCCAGACTATGGGCCCCAGCAGAGCATAGCCACAAAATCATCAAAGTCATTCGTTGCATGATCGTCCTGTTCATCATCATACCCTAAAGGGGGTTATGGTTTGGAACGTCCCGGATCGTTCCCCACATCGATTTGCCAGTCTTTCAACATGGATTGTAGACGCTTGACGAGCTCGGGATGTTGATCCGCTACATTCGTGGTTTCACCCGGATCAGCCTCCAGATCAAAGAGCATGCTGGCTTGCAAAGGCTCGGCCGTCATCCTTGTGTTGGAGGGGTTGATGTGCAATTTCCATTTCCCGTCCACCAGGGCTGCATGTCCTCCCTGCTTCATCAAACGATTCGGGTTCTTGATCAAATTCCAGAAGGGGATCGGTGGCCGAGGCTCTGTTTTTTCACCCCGCAGATACGGCCAGATATCGATTCCGTCCAGCGGCCCCGGACCGGCAGGAATCTCGATGTTCAAGATACCTGCAAGGGTCGGGAGAATGTCCATCGTGCTCGCTGGCAAATCCACCACCTGCCCCGCTTCAATCCTTCCCGGCCATTCCAGAATGCCCGGGGAACGGATTCCGGCTTCCCAAATCGTGCTTTTGGAGCCACGGAAGTTCCCGTTATAGACTTCCGCGTAAGGTGTTCCCTCAAACATGCCCCCGTTGGCGCCATTGTCGCTGCAAAACAAGATCAGGGTATCTTTTTCGATCCCCAGCTTACGCAAGCCCTCGCGTAGCGTTCCCACGGAGCGGTCCATCCCCACCACCTCACCAAGGACATGATTTTTGTGGACCGCATAGTCCTCGGGAAGAGATTTAAAGGGCCGATCATGAGGTGACCCATAACAGACAAAAGCAAAGAAGGGCACCTTATGATTAGCCGACTGCTCAATAAAACGAAGCGTCTCCGCAATCAGGACATCGGAACTGTCTCCTTTGAAGGTTTTGACCACTCCGTCCTGGTTCCCAAAGGCGGGGTCGAGGTCATTGTAATTTGTGGAGGTCAGCCAGGTTTTGAATCCATGCACCCCCGGATGTTTCATGTGGAGTTGCATGGGGTTGTTGGTGGGACCCTTTCCTTTCCGTTCGAAGCCTTTAATCGGAATAGATTTGCTCGGTCCCTGAAGATGCCATTTCCCGAAATGCGCGGTATGGTAACCGTTCTGTTGAAGGATCTCAGCCAGAGTCAGCTCTGCTTCCGGGAGTCGTTTGCCGATGGAGTTGATGCCCATCCGTAAGGGATGTCGTCCAGTCAATACAGATGCCCGGGTGGGAGCACAGTTCGGGTAGGCCGCATAGAACTGCGTAAAATGGACCCCATTCCCCGCCATCGTATCCAAGTGTGGAGTTTTGATCACCCCACCGGAATTCAGCCCAGTCATTCCCCAGCCCATATCGTCGCTGAGCAGGATGATGATATTCGGCCTAAACTCTTCAGCGAAGGTGACTAACGTCACCCCAACTCCAAGCCACATGAAGAGCGCCACCAACGGTACCACGATGCTTTTCATCAGCTGCTTTACTTGTCCTGATTAGCCCGGGTTACGTATTCCGTCAGTAGCATTCGCAGCCCCTCCCGCATTTTCTCAATTCCAACGGGGTCCCAGAGGCGTGTGCCGCCTTGACGCCTGGCACCGTGACGTTGGGTGCTGATATTGCCTTTTCCGGCATTGTAGATTAAAAGGCTTGGTTTGGATATCCCGTTATCCAAATGTCCAAAAGCATCCTTGTGGGCATCCCCCCAGGCCAAGAACTGATGATACCCGTACTCGGGATGCCGCCATTCGGCCACAGGCTCTCCATACTGCTCGGTCAAAGAGGCCAGTCGAGCATCGGCCTCTCCATCGGGCGCATCCGGCGTCCACACCATAATCACCTTCCCTTCCGCATTCAAAATCACATTGATAAACATCTTTCCCTCCGGAAATACCGAGAGCCGATCCGCATAATGATGCCCAAATAACGTCAGTGGCTTGTTAAACCACCGCGTCTCCCCTGCCACGGCCTTCACCTCCTCCATGCTCATTCCCAAGCTGATCCCCTGAATCACCCAGCGGGGATCCGTTTCCCCACCCGTGGCACTGAAATCAGCCGGTCCCATCTTCACATCTGCCAAGGGGTTTTGGTAGGCTCCCACCTTCCACTCATGTGCACCCGCTCCGAACTGTTTCTCCTCCTGAGTGGCTCCGAGGCGCACCTTCAGGGTAAACGGTTGGTCGGTCTTCACCTCGAGCACCACATCATCCTCCAAAGAAGAACGATCCCGCGCAATGAGATCAACGGTGGCGTCCCCCAGATGTAGATTCGTGAGTCCATGACGCGGGAGTTCATTGAGATTCCAGGTAATGGTCCGGTTAGGGGCATCCGGAAAGATCCCAATCAACTCCTCCAGAATGCCATTGATGACAGGACCTCCGCTCCATCCCACAAAATGGCCGGACTTCACGCCGGATTGGATTAACCGGAAGGAGAGCTTTCCGTTCCGGGATTCCCTGCGTCGGAATTGGGTTCCGAAATGTTCAGCATAGACATTGATTCCTTTAAAGTTGGTTTCGGACAGAGGCTGGTCGAAACGGCCCTTCAACGCATGCTCGATACTCCAAGTAAGCACATCCATCGACACCTCCCGGGCCAGTTCAGGATACCCGCTGTTCCGTAGTCCACGGATCACCATCTGATTGGTGGGCGGCCAAGCACCACCCTGCCAGAAGCCACCCGTAGCGGCATGCCAGGCGGCGGTACTTCCGGAGAGTTTGCCGTCATTGAGGGTAAACCATCGGACATTGTCAAAACTGGTGGTGGGGACAAAATTATTCAGGCGGTAGCGGGTGGGATCGAACAGGGCCACCATCATCTCGATGTCCTGTTCGGGCTGGGTTCCTTCCGCCAGCCAGGGCCAGAAATTACTCGCCTGATAAAACGGGAAAAACTCCCCGTTCACCGCACGGCCCATGAAAAATTTCCGTTCCGGATCCCAATGCGCATTCTGCATCACCTGGATGTGTTGCTCATATTCCGACATCATGCGGGTGGTGAGTTCCTCGTCCCCGATTGCCTCCGCCATCCGGGCCATACACAAGGCACTGTGCGCCATTTGCGCCATGGTTTCGACCGCAGAGAGAGAATCCCCGCCCAGCGGAGACCCATTGTTCAATGGAGCACGTCTGCGCTTGGTAATCGCGGCTTCCACTTCCACCCCTTTGTGAATGCGCTTGTAGGCCAAAGGGAAGGTGGACTGTTTTACCTGTAAGATCTTTTTCAGACTGTCAAAGTTCTTCACCAGAAACGGCAGGGCATACTGAAGACGCTCTTTATCTCCAGTCGACAGATAATGCTCCCATTCCGCCCAGCAGAGGATTTGGGGTGGGATACCGGAGGGTCGTTTCAGTCCGAGAATTTCATGGGGCATCACGAAATTCCCCTTCTTGGTCCCGGCCGGGTTGCGATAAAAATTGTTCATCGCCACAATCGTCGGCCGGGTCTTCCATGCGTAACGGGCGAACAGAATCATGGTGGAGGTGTCCCAGGAAAAGGCATTCGTTCCGTATGCTGCAGAGATGTAGTGCGGTTCGATGTTCTCCAGTCCCTCACGATGCTCCGTGTTCACATCCATCCACCACCATCCTCCCCAGTAAGCACGGAGAAGCTCCGGACGGTGATCCAGAACCGGGTTCGGGAAGTCCCGTTGCATCTCTTCAAAGCTGGGCGCATAGGCCGCGATCCGTTCCTCCTCTTTCATCCCACCTCGTAATTGGGCATGAAGCGTGGAAGTCGATATCGTGCAGAGCAAAAACATCAACCATCGCTTGGAGCTGTTGAAAAATAAGAAAGGAGTAGAAAACATACGATGTACGATCATGTTGATTCGCTCTACCAGGGCCATGTCAGTGGGTTCAAATGCGAGGATAAACTATACATGGCGAGTTCCCGAAACGTCAACATGATGATATGTGGTATAATATGTTTATATGTGCAGAACTTCTCAACATGCTGCAGATGTCATTTTTTCGACAAAAAATGGCGTCGGAGCAGGTTCTTAGCCGATGCGGCTCGGCACAGCAGACAGGGTGCATGGCCTCGCACAACAGAAATCTCCCTCTGGTCAGACACGGATAAATGGTGTACATCCAAGCTATGTCCCTTACTCGAGATCAGTTTTCTGCGCGGATCCGCAAAGGAATATCCTCCCCTCAGGAAAACACGCGGCTAGCCTTTGAACGCATCTGCGAACCGATCACACTGTTTCTGGATCAATGCCGCATCATCCCGGTCAGCCCGCTTTCTCCCAAGGAACATCATGGAGGGGTCAGAATGCTCCACCGTTTTTCGAAGCTCCTCGTCCATTTGGGGGGCACGATGACCGTTCACTTCGCTGAGCGCTCCATTTCCTTGAAAAAAGGAGATGTTCTTCTGGTTCCCCCCGCAGTGGGATATCTGGAAGAACCCGGCAGGATTCCCCCCAGCAACTTGATTTCTATGCGAACGGAGCTGGGACTCTATGCTCACGTTTCTACCTGGAGTGAGAACCTCAGATCTCCGCCTCTGTTTCAGATGACCTCGGAATCGGATCGGGCCCTGCACCTGGCTCATCTGCTGGATCTCCTGGTGCAACTCGACCAGGAGGAGTCCGACACCCAACGGGCTTTGCTGCATTCCTTTTTATCGCTCTTACCGTCAAGTATAGACGCAGAACTCTCTTCGACACAGGCTCTTCCTGTGGTGATCAAAGCGGCAAAAAAATATCTAGACGAACATCTGTCAGATCCGGATCTCTCCGTGCTGGGCTTAGCGAAACAACTGGGCATGGATCGCTCTAATTTTTCGCGTTTGTTCCAGCGGCACCTGGGTGAATCGCCCCAGCAGTATTTAATCCGTTCCCGCATCCAGAGCGCTCAGCACTACCTGGTCGCCTCCCATAAGAATATCTCGGAAATCGCCTACGAAGTAGGCTTCTCACAGGTATCTCAGTTTTCGAAATTGTTTAAAAAGTATGTCGGTTGCAGCCCGATCCATTACCGGAATTTCGAAAGTGAAGGTGCCGGGGCTTCGTTTCAAGCTGAAGCCTAAGCACAGGCGCTCTCTGATCTCCCCATAGGCCAAGGTTAAACAAAAGACGCCTCTTCGTTCCCCTGCTCAAGCCTCATGGAGCAGAATCCGTAGATCATTCGCAAGGACCCGGATCTCGCCTACGGGCTCACGTGAATAGGCATCCCGCCAGCCAGAACCCGGATCGAAGTCCTGAGCATGATCCGTCCAGTTGATGACAAACAGCCATCGCTGTCCCTTCCCGTTGCGTTCGTATACAGAGATCCCTTCGGGTCTGGCGAAGTCTTGCCCGATGCCATGTTGCTTACAGAGCCAACTCACCAGGCTATGGATGGAGCTTGGGTCCAGGGCCACACCTACATAAATCAGCTGCCCTTTCCCATACGAACTCCGGGTAATCGCCGGGAGTCCGTCCCTCCAGCCCCCTGTATGGGTCGCAAGGACCTCCGCCCCCTGAAGATGCAGTTCATCTGCCACGCATCTTCCCTGGAGTTTGTCCAGTTCAGGGACAAACGAACTGGATAAGGGCAGGATCAGATCCTCATCAACGGCGAGATCGCTGACCGTCAGCCCAGCGATATCGCTCAGATAGCCTGGACGGGGAACATCAAAGGACTTCCCGTACTCATCAACCACCCCGCTGCCGGCAGTCAGGCAGAGAATGCCCCCCTCTTCGACATAGGACTTCAGTTGTGTGGCCAGAGCTTCGTTCAGCATCCACAGGTGCGGTGCGATGACAAGGGTATATGGGGATAGATCCTCAGCCGGATTCACGGCGTCAATCGCGGTCACCTGTGTGGAAAGAGCTTTATGGTACTCGACGGCTTCGCTTGCGGGATCCAGTTTGCTCTTCAGGCCCGCAACATCAACCGCCCATCTGGATTCATAGCTCAGAGCCAGCGCAACCTTTGCTGTGGGACGGGTTTCTTCGATCAGGGAGCCAAGTTGCTTCAGTTCGGCTCCCAGGGTCGCGAGCTCAGCATAAAAGCGATTTTTCTCACCGGAATGTGGCAGAAGTCCATCACTGAATTGCTCATCCCCCCAGCGACATTGACGCCAGCGGAAGTACACGATGGCATCGGCACCATGCGCAATAGTCATCCAAGCCCACAGGCGCATGCGTCCTGCTGGAGTGTCGACGTTTTTCAGCCGCGTATGTTGCTCCAGGGCCCAGACCGTCCCCCGGGCAGCGCGGTTGAAATCCACTGCGAGTTCAGGTGACCGCGATGGGTAATGGTTCATCCCGTTCACATCGATACACGTAGACAGATCGTGATAGTCGGTATGGGACACAAAGAGATTTTGAAAATTCGTGGTGATCGTTTTTCCAGGGTCCAGTTCACGAATCAACTCCATGCGCCAACGGGCAAATGCGGTATTGGACGCAGACAGAAACCGACGGTACTCCAGCATCGCCTGTGGATGCCGTTTGGGCATTGGGACCTCGGAAAACTCCGAGAAGCTGAAGGACCAGAAATGGCTGCCCCATGCGTCGTGCAAGGCTTCCACCGTGCCGTACTTCTCTTCGAGGTAGCTATGGAACCGTTGCAGACTACGCTCAGAGAAATCGTCATTCCCACAACCGATTTCATTGTCGATCTGCCAGGCAACGATGTGCTCATTGCCCGCAAACTGACGAATAACCTGTTCATCGATCCGCTGCGACAGTTCGATACACTCCGGGTGATCCAGCCCGACGCCGTAGCGTGAATCGCAGCTACTGTTTCTACCGTCACGCCACACATTCGCGGCCCCGGGGTACCGGGTATAGACCCAGGGAGGCGGGGTTCGCGAACAGGTGCACAGGATCGTCTGAATGCCGTGTTCCGCAAACAACGTGATGGCCTCTTCCATCCACGAAAAGTCAAGCTGCCCCTCACGAGGTTCATAAGCACTCCAGGCAAACTCGCCCATACGGACGATGTTCACCCCTGCCCTGCGCATCATATCTGCATCGATCGTCCATCGTTCCCGGGGCCAGTGTTCCGGATAATACTGCACACCGTATTTCATCCCATGCTCCTTCTGTACATCTGCTGTTGGAGAAGCCGCGTCATTGGGGAAGCAACTCCGCCCAGTATTCGACCATGAGGAGATCTTCCACGTCATCGATGCGATCGGTTCGAGCCAGGTCGGGCTGTTCTTTCAGTTTCTCTTCCAGTTTGATGACCTCTACGCTCACGCGGGCACCATTCTGCCAATGCGTCAACACCGGTTGCAGTTTGCGGTCACGCATGCCGAGGGTCAGAAGTTTAATATTCCGGCCTTTGAAGGGGCCATCCTGGATGGTCCCCACCGCAGCCACCAGAGCATCTTTGTAATCCGGTGCATCGGGGTCTGTCAGGGTGCCCACCTCACTCAACACCACCGAAATCCGTCTGGTGACCGCAGCAGAGTTTCCAGAAGAGAGATTAGCCTGATTCTCAGGTGCGGCTGCCACGGCCGGACCTGCAGGTGTTCTTTGTTTTCCGTGGTGAGCAGAACCTGAGAGTACCACAGAAAGCGGGTCCTTGACGTAATCGAATCCGTTCACCACGTTTGCCCTCTTCTGTGAGGCCAGAATCGTCCATACATCGCCGGTGGTCACATCTGACATCATCAGGCGGCTTCCTAGAACATTATACAGGACATAATTCTGCCCATCCCTGGCATTGGGCCATTTGTGATAGTTTACACCACCACCTACAATCTTTTGGACGACATGATCTGTTCCATATTCAAAAACAAAAAACTCTTTGTGAAAATTTTCGAACCCGTTCTTCAGGATGTACTTTCCATCAGGCGAGATGTTTCCCCGACAGCCTTTGCCATAGCTTTTCAACGTGCCTTCAGGATCTGCCAGTTCTATGGAGTACGTTTCGTTCCCAGAACCTCCGATGATGCTCGCACCCCACCAAGCCGCACGGGTGCCATCATTGGACACATTCAGATTGTCAAAGCCCCCCTTCAATTTCATCAATTTACTGGGCATCGTGGCAACTTTTTCTTTCTCGCCACCTGAAGCTTTCACTCGATAGATCGTTTTGCCTTCTGCGAAATACAGATAGTTATCATCAGTCCAGCTTAGGTGGTTTTTATAAGCACCTGGTGTTGGAACCACTTCGCGACGGGCTTCGATGTTATTCCTTGGGGCTACATAGATCATGTCCTTATAGATAAACGCAATGTTTTGACCATCGGGGGAAAAGCAAGGCCCAGAGACATCACCGGGCAAAAGCTCATGAATGTCACCCGTCTCAACATCAACATACACCAGCCGGGAAGGCTTTTTCGTACTGCCAATCCCAAGGATTGTGCCCGCAGGAGCTTGTGCATCCTTGGCATACAAAGCTGAAATCGAACTGAGCAGGGACAGCCCCAGGGTGAGGCAGAATAACAATCTAGTGCGAGTCATCATAGGTCTCCAATTGAATCGGTTTATGAAAGTAAGGGTCTCAGGGCATGGGCTTTCCCAGCCAGTTCTATCTTCCCTGCTTAGGGGGAGTAGCTCAACGCATTTCATGTTTGTTACTTTGTTCGGAACTTGCCATAATGTCCGATTCATGACCTTTGCCCCTTTTGAGTACGCCCCCTGCGTGTTGTCGGGAAAACACCGCTTCCCGCCCGACCCGAAGTACCCGCTTTCGGTGTACAGACTGCATGGCGTCACCGACAATCCCCATATTGTGAATGGAGAAACCCTGCCCATCGGAAGCGTGTATTGTATTCAGCCCGGGAACAGCCCCGAAGTGTTTTATCCGAAACGTGACCACAGCCCCTGTATCGACTTTTCCGTCACTCCCTGCCGACTTGAAGGCGAAGACAGGTGGCGCAGGCTTGCAGACGGAGAACCCGACCAACCCGGAGCACAGGAGGTATGGGGGGTCGAGCTTCCACTGCTGCTTCCGGAATCTCTGTCGACCTGGATCCTGCCCCGCTTGAAACTCATCGTCTCTCTCTGGTGGAGAGGAAGCCGGGAACATTTTACCGCCAACATGCGTCTCATCGAAATTCTCGAGCACATTACCGATGTGCTCTTGGAGCATCAGAGCGCCTCGATTTCTCCGGAATTCGGCTGGTTCCATGCCATCGATCGTGCCGTCCAGGAACGGATCGTCAGTGTGAAAGATGTTTCGGACCTGGCCGCCATTGCCGGCATGAGTCGCTCCCACTTCAGCCAACGCTTTCACGAAGACATTGGCATCCCACCGGGAGAATGGCTGCGGAACCGGCGCCTACATGCCGCCGAGGAACTTCTGCGGGTGACGGACCTGAACATCCGGCAAATCGCAGAGAGAGTTGGCTTCCCCCACCCCTCCTCCCTTAATCACAGCTGGCGAAAGAAATACCAGTGTAGCCCCACCGAATGGCGGAACCGGAGGCTGGGACGATAGAGTACAGAACTGCTTTCTCCAGATTTTTTTCCGCTTTGCCTACAGCTGCCCCGGAGGGACCTTAGATGACAGAACCGCGTTCTCCAGCTCCCTTTCCGTTTTGCCTAAAGCTGCCCCGGAGGGGCGCAAACGTCTAGGCCGGGGTGACAACCCCGGTTCCCCCCCCACCAAACACATGTGCGCCCCGTAGGGGTGCAGGGGCTATGCGGGTAGTCCCTTCTCTGAGCCAGTTCCTATGTAAAATCTGAGAGCAATAATCGAGGCCTGCACCCCGCCGGGGCGCTGATTGATTTTTTTTGATTTCGCTACCAGGGCTGTACCCTGGCCTAGATCCCTACAGCCCTCCGGGCCGCCATAGCTCAGGTGAGCTTTTCTGTGCAGGGGCTTCAAGCTCAAGATCCGGATCCTAAACGAAAAGAATCAAGAGTTTGAAGAGCACAAGAATAGGAACTGCATGAGTTTTGTAAGAGCTAAAGCTGAAGCAGTACTCGTACCCTGAAAAAAAGCGCCCTTCCGCAAAGTTCCGATGTTCGGAAGCTGCTCCTGCAGGATCTTCCGAAGCTCGGAAACATGGTTGTTATGGGTAGCAAATCCTGTGGAAATGACAGCGATTCTGAGAGGATTACTCCGGCCCAAGCTACAAGGGCAACCAAAATGCACTTGTAGCATTTTACGATATAATGTACTTATTATGCGAACACTCACTCGCACTAGGAACCCTCATGTCCATTTCTATATTCTCCCCGATACGCTTCCGTGGCCGATTCCGTCTCAGCCTGTGGCTTTGTACCCTCTTGTCCTTGTTTGTCATCCAGGCTGAGGAAGAGGCCCCAGGCAAGAGCTCCTCCGGCAAGGTGATGCGGGTTCGCCTGAAGGATGCTCTGCGGGATGGCACCGATCTAGGCCTGCGCTTCACCATGGAAGGCGAGAAGTTAAACCCCAAGGTCTATGGCTTTGCTATGTTCTGGAATGAATTCGGGATCCGGGACAATGCCTTCAATTACCGCATTCACAAAGGCCGAATCGTCGAACAACGGGCTACAGAGTCCGGCTGGGATGTGAAACTCGACATGAAGATTGAAGGCGACCCCTGGGTCAAAGGCGGGCCCGCAAGCTATCAGCTCCAGATTCAACAGAAAGCGGGAGAAGTTAGCGGAAGCTTTTCCGGCATCTTTCATGATCCGGCTAAGCCCGCAGCGCATGAAGTGGCAGACTCGCCGCTACGCGGCAGCCTGGCCTCTTCCATTGCCCGGGCGATCCCCGGGCACCGCCCCTTTGAGCCCGAAGAGCATCCCCGTATTTTAGTGCGTAAGGCCGATCTGCCTCTGATTCGCCAACGGATCGCGGAGACCCCGGAAGGTCAGGCCATCTTTGCCCGCATGAAAGCCCGGGCGGAACTCGTGCAGGGCCTGCAGCGGGCTCAGGCCTGGAAAACCTTGAACTACAGCAGCATGTACCTGGTCACCGGGGATCAAGAGTGGGCCGACAAAGCCAAACAAGGAGTCCTAGAGGAGATGAAAGCTCCCATTACCGCCTCTAAAATGATCTGGCGGGCTCCGCGTTATGCCATGGTGGCGATCACCTATGACCAGTGTTACGACGCCTGGGATCCTGATTTCCGCCTACAGGTGGCTCAGTGGCTGGAACATCGTATCTTCACCTTGGAACGGGGCGGTGGCCGTGGTTACAACTCTGCGCCTCACAGTAACTGGCAGGCCATCACCAAAGGTTCGCTGGGCATCATTGGCATGGCTCTGCTGGATGATCCGGGTACTTTCCGCCAGCCCCCGGTGCCGGTGGCCGAACAGCTCGCCTCCCCCGCCCCGCTTCCACTGCCAGAAGGGGTCACCGCACAGGAACTGGCTCCGGGCCGCTCCCTGCTGGAGTGGCTGGTGGCGAGCTCCTTCGAAGGCGTGGACGACCAGGACCGCCTCCAGGCAGCCGGTGGCCGGGCTTCCCTCCAGCCCAAAGAGGGCACGGAAGTTCGCTTCGGAGAAGAACAGATCCGTTTTCGCAGGGTCCCCACCGATCTGGTGAACGGCCTGAAAGGGGGTGCGACCCGCATTCGTTGTGTGGAAATCTCCGATCGCAGACCCAACAACACTAGTTATTACTTCAGCTGGGTCAAGGTCAGCGAAGAGCAGACCCTGCAAGTCGATATTCAGCATTGGCGGACGTCCTTGTGGATTGGCGGAGCCCGGGTAAACAAAAACGGTAAGATTCATCTGCTGCCTGGAACCTACCCCCTCATGATGCAGGTCTCCATTGGACAGCCAAGTGGACAGTTGGTTCTTGGATTCAAGGCCGTCGACCACAAGGAAGCCGAAGCCGAACAGGCCAATCGCTATGCAGACTATGTTCAGGCAAAAGAGCGCTGGGAGCAGGAACATGAGGCCTGGTTGGCCAAGGGGGGCAAAGTCGGACAGGCGGAAATGGCCATTGAAATGGGCCGGATCGGGGTGGAGGATTATCTCACCAGCAGCCTGGGAGACAAGGGCTACCCCATGGAAGGAGACGGCTATCTGGCCTTTCCGGTGACTGTGGCCCTGGGCCCCTACCTGATCGCCGCAGAGCAGGCGATGGGCATCAGCTACCAGGATACGACCGGCATTGGCGATGTGCTGGCCTTGCAGCTCTGGCAGACTATTGGCGACCGGAAGATCAATCATGGCCCTCCCGGCTGGAAAATCATCGATGACGGGGGCGAAGAGCGTTCAGGCACCTGGCCCACCCTGTTTGGTGTGACCAAAGAAGAACACCTGCCTGCATTGAAAAGCTGGTTCGACCGGACGATGGGACTTCAGGGGAACAAAAGCTTCGGCATCAGTCACAGCACCCAGGGCTTGATGGCCTTGGTGAATTACCCCTGGGAGGTCGAAGGCCAAGCGATCAATGAGGTCATGGACCCGATCTATTTCGACCGCTATCACAGCTACCTGGTGGCTCGAAAAGGCTGGAACAACGCACAGGATCACGTGGCCGTCATTCACTTGCTGGAACGGCCCCGCGGGGCCACTCACCTGGCCACCCCCTACCCTCACTATTTCCTGGAGGCCAATGGAGAACGCCTGTTCTCTGCCTCCGCACCTCAGGCCGGTCCGGTTAAAAACCCGAAGGGCTTCATTGGCGGGAAAACCCTCTCTTTCCAGGACTTCGGGGGCGGCAGTTTCCTTCACGCGGCGGATCTCTCCACAAGTTACATCCAGATTCCGACCAGAAAGCAGATCAAACAAGGGGCTCCGGTTGATCCAAACCCCAAGGCCAAGGTCACCCGGCACAATGCCGTATTCTTTGATGAAGGTGGGGCCACGATCTACGCCCTGCTGGATCAGGAATGGAAAAACCAGGTCATTCAAACCGACCTTAGCAGCGAAAAACCCATCAAAGTCTCCGGCTACCTGTTTACCATTGAGGATCCAAACAGCCCGGTTCAGGGAGCGGTCATGCCCGTCAAAGGAGACGCCAAGCTGAAAGCCTCCGCGGGCCGACTGAGTGTGTCTTCAGAAGGCGGCCACCTCATCGTCACCGTCACCTCCGGAGAGGCCCCCGTGCAGACCAAAGAAGGCATCCAGGTCGGCTCCCGCCTGTTTACGGTGGAGGACGGCGAGCTCATCGTGAAGTAATTCTTCCCAGGGAACCCTCCCCATCAGAGCACGTCAATCTGCATAGCATCTGATCCGGAAACCAACAGGATGCGATACAGCGCATTCCGGTTGGCTTCTGGAGTCTCAAGCAGTTCCAAGCGCGCCCCGTCTTCGAACTCATAGCGGACGCGATGTTCAGCTACGGAAACGGTTACGCAGTGATCCTGAATATGGATCTGAGAGCTGTGAACGCCATCTTCCACGAACAATGGAATCCGTAAACGCATTTGCTCGTACTCAGAGTGAACCCGATAGCTGAGCTGTGTTTCGCCAAGCTCAATGAATTCAGTGACCTTCGCCGGGTACTGAACGGAAAATCTCAGCTTCCCGGGTTCCTGTTGCAGCAGTTCAATCTCTGCCCCCTCCCGGTTCTCTGCAGCGAGACGAATCCATTCCCCTTCCTGCAGCCATTCGGGACCCAGAGCAGTGGGGCCCTTCGGCTTCAGGGCTTCCGGAAGATGATACTCGGGATCTCCACAGAGAGGCATGCCCAGAATCAGGGGCAAGGGAAGTCCCTTAAAACAGATCCTACCCAGACCGGTGGCGTCGTAATGCGGATCGCCTTCCGTATCCAGGACCACCTGGCTCTGACCGGTGTTGGCGATCACTTTGTGAAAAGCGGGTTGAATCGGAAGCAGGAAGCCCCCGATCTCAGCCGGACAGGGTTGCTCTTCAATGGTGTCATCCGCTCGTTGCGCCGCCAGTACACAGAAACTGGCCGCGAGCAGGCTGTACACCGCATATTTCCCATACGGATCAAAGCCATGGCGCTGCTGAGGTGGAAAGCGGTTCTTCAAACTCCGCATAGGATGGTCCATCAACCAGGGCCTTACCGCCTGCAAAGAAAGGTGTGCCTGACGTTTAAAGGCTCCGGCCAGGCGGGGATCCCGTTGCTTCCACCGGTTCGCTTCCATTTCGCAGAGAGCGGAGACGATGATTTCCTGAAAATTGTACTGACTCGACCGCCCCCCAAACGGAACCAGTCCCTCCGGCGAGGGTAACAGCAGGGTCATCCGTCCCCCGGCCTCCAGCAAGGAATCGAAAGCCTTTTTGTGCGCCCCACCTGCCCCTGCTTCGAGCGCTAATGCAAACTGCAGACGGGTGGTGAGATCATAGGTAATCGGGTCCCCGGGATCGCGATACATCCCGTCCTCCGTGAAATGGCGAAGTTGCACCGGCAGATACTTGTCAAAGAATTGAAAGCCCCACACCACATCATCCGAGGCCGGGGCCAACCCTTCCGCTTCCCGCATCGCCTCTCCCGCTGCGGCATACACGGTCCAGTTATGAAGGTCTTCGATGCTCACATCCTCTTTCTCCACCTGCCAATACACCGTCTCCGGCACAATCGCAGACAAATCACGGGCCCACTGGGTCGCTTCTTCCGGAAAGGCCGGATGCAGTGCGGTGTAAGCCGTCATCAGTTCCCGCAGCCAGAAGTCCGGACTCTCCGCCTCACCCGCAGCAAGCAAGCGGCAACAACGGCTCATGGAGTTCAACACCGGCTCCTGCAGGTCCTGACAACGCCCTTCCGAAATCAGGACCGCTGCAGAGGACACAAAGCGTGAGGTGCTTTGCCCCCATTCAAAGTGCTCCACCGGATCAATGATTTTCTCCCCGTCCTCCAACCAATCGGCGGCCAGACGGACGATATGTTCCGCGACATCCAAATAGGCCGCCCGGTCCATGCCTGAAGGTTCCCAGTTATCAGAAGCGGTGGAAGCGAACGTTCGTTGCAGAATCTCAGAACTCAAACTCATATCCTAGGTCTAGGAAATCAGACAGAGAAAGAAAGAGTGCAAAACACGAAAAGAACGGAATCTCCGAAGAAGAGAATACGGGGTCGGCACGTCGTGACACCCGTGGCGGTTCCGAATGTTCCCGTTACATCTTCGCCGGTCTTCTGAATCCAGACAACTCGCCGGCTTGGGTCCAGAAAATCGGAATCAGCAGATCCTGATCGGTGTCATCAAAGACCTCGACCTGTGCCAGGTTTCTACGCCGGGGATTTTTGACCATCTCCGGCCAGTAATGGATCCGTAATGTGTATTTCTTCCCGACTTCCTGTTTGCCCCGTTGAGGCGTCCACGCATCCTTGTACATGGCGGAATAACGCAGACCGATTTCTTTTCCTTTCAGCACATCGGGGCCGTCGATGATTTTCGCCGCAGAATGAAAAAGCGCCTGATCATAATCCAGGGCCTTGGGATCATCTGCAGGGGTTTTGGAAATTTTCAATAATTCGACGGTCACATCAAAAGGCTCCACAGGAATGCCTTCATCATTTACCGCACCCAATTCAGGAAGTTCCTGAGGCGTCGGCACGTCCTGATCCCAGAAATACTTCACCAGACAGGTCACCACCACCACCCGGGGCTGCACGGCATAATCGGGCACCACATCCAAATAGATCGGATTCATACTCCGGCCAATCCCACCGGAGCGGCTTCCCCAGCGAAAGCGCCCGCCCACTTTATTCATCACGATCTCCGGCCAGCCCGTGCCATACACCGCAGAATGATTCTCACTGTCCCCAATCATCACCAATTCAGATTTCATGGGCAAACGGCCGGAGCCTTTGCGGTCATATTCCACCACCTCAAAGGTCCGGTCCTTCAATAGGGCTACATGATTAACGGCCACCGTGTCCTGAGCATAGGAGCCTTTGCTGTTCACCTGACCAATGCGTTTTTTGGTCGAACGCTGTTCCCGGGTATTGAAGGAAGTCTGCTCGGTGTTGGGCTTAAGTTCCCGGGCAAAGTCATAGCGCTGCAGCCGTTCCGCCAGCAGATCCCCGGCAATCATGCGTCCCCCACTCGCCGTATGAAAATCATTCGGCCACTTGATCACCATCTTGTCTTTGCTGGCTTTCCGCCATTCCGTGAGGGGGTCAATCACCTCCAAATCCGCCTCCAGCATCTGCAACATCATCTTGGTCCAACCCGGTGTATACTCCTGATCTGCAGAGATGCCCTCCACCAGGTCATGACCATAGACATGCGGTGTGGGAGGGAAAGGCAGAAAGATCACGTCAATGTCCCGCTTGGCCATGTCCTCTTTAAACTGAACAAAACTGGCCAGGAGATTGGGATGCAAGGCATCCTGCCCTTTGGTAATCGAGAGAATATCACGGGTACCGAACACCATCCCGACCTCCGGAGCCCATCCCTGCTGTTTGCGGATGTTCTCCAGATGGGTCATCAATTCTTCGCTATCCGCTGCGGAAGCTTTGCGGGACAGCCGATCATTCAGCCGCTGGATATCGGCCTGAATCGCTTTCTTCCGAGCAGCTTGTTCTTCTACCCGCAGCGCTTCGTCTACAGGCTCATGCGTAATCGAGGAGTTCCAGTTTTTGCCGGTAGAGGTCACGCCCCCTTCCAGAGCGTAAAGGAGGCTGTTGCTCTGCAGGACGCACAACAACGCAGCGGCACGAAAAGAGAGTCGGGAGAAGGAATGGGATCGGTTCATATGGGACTTTCAGGAATATGGGTCTAGGAATCCCGAAACCTTTCGGGACACAGGAACAACCCTAGCTAACGAGAGAATTTCTTCCCCCAGTGTAGAGCCAGAACAAGTTCTGCCCCAAGAAAAATCCAGATCGAATGCAGTCGATTTCCTATCATTTCCGCATATATTCTATCATCATGAATCCCGGAGATCTCCTCGCCATTTTATCAGAGCATATGGACAGCAGTCTGGAAGCAATGCTGCGTGGCATCCGGCGGGTCCGGGAACGCGAACAACTGGATCTGCGCATTCAGGTTGTTCCTCCCAGTAAACCCCGGCAATGGCCGGAACAGGCCTATTGGATCAGTCGAAAAGCCGCTCTGAGCAAAAAGCTCAGCAGTTGCTCCCCGAAAGGCGCGGTGGTCTGCCCCTTTGGCCGGGAAAGCCCTCACCGGCATATTTGTTGCGAAACCGACAATGCCTTACTCGGATCCATGGCAGCTGAACACTTTCAGGAACAGGGCTTTAACAGCATCCTTCTGCTGAAGAAACAGCGGCACCGGCATCATACATCCAGACTGCAGGCCTTTGCCCGGGCCAGTCGTCGCTTGGGCCTGCGCGTGGAGGAGATCCCCTACCAGACCGACCCCATCCCTGGAATTCTGGAACTCCTTCAGAAACATCCCAGACGCGCATTTGGCATCTACTGTCCCAGTGATGCGGAGGCACACTGGCTGCGCAGTGTCCTTCATCAGCATCAGTTGCCTTTTCCGCAACAACTGGGCTTGCTGGGCACGGGCGGACACAGCTCCTTGTGTTTTCTCGATGAACCCCATCTCAGCTCCCTGGAATATCCCTGGGAGGAAATTGGCGAAATCGCAACCGAACATATCGCCAGCATGATTCGCGGGGAGTCCCTCCCGGCCCCACACACACTTCGCAACATTCAGATACGCCTTGGCGATTCAACCCAACGGCGTTCCCTGGATGATCCACTGATGCAGCAGGCCCGCGCCTGGATGCGAAGCCATCTGGAGGATCCAAAACCTCTGGAAGGGCTTTGTGGGGAATTAAAACGTTCTCCCGCCACGGTTTGCCGCCTCTTTAAACAGAACATGGGGATCAGTCCCAAACGCTATCAGCAACAGATCCGCATCAACGCCGCCAAAGAACTGTTACGGGATCCCCGTCTGCAGCTCTCCGAAATTGCCTTTGCCTGCGGATTTAACAGCCGGGCTTCCTTCACCCATGCCTTTAAACAGGATTGTGCCATGAGTCCTAGCGCATGGCGCTTGCAGGAAAACGAGGCCTGAAATGCCTGTGCTTCTTGGCGGCGGAGTTCACGAGGAATAGAGGAGTCGTATCGACTTATCTTCGAAAGGGTTTTCGCCCCTTTCGCCCCGGATCGGTAGAGATCTCCTCTATCCAGGCTTCCAAATCCTTTCGTAAGCGAGCAAACACCTCGGGTTCTTCCTCCACCAGGTTTGTGGTCTCCCCCGGATCGGTATCCACCCGGTACAGATGCCAGGTCTCCCGGTCTTTTTTCCACTGTTTGGCACTGGGATTTCCTTTGATGATCTTGAACTGATTATCGATCATTCCGTAGGGACCGGCCCAGGCGACAGGCAGCGGCTTCGGACGCTCTTTCATCTTTCCAGAGAACAGCTCTCGAATATCGATTCCATCCAGGGGACCGGTCGATTTCACATCCTGAATCCCAAGGATGCCTGCAACCGTGGGCACAAAATCCATACTGCTGACCGGGACCTCCGTCACCGAACCTTTCGGGATCTGCGCCGGCCATTCAATGATGCCGGGCACGCGCACGCCGCCCTCCCAAATGGTAAACTTGGTGCCACGCAGAGGCTGGTTTTGATATGCTTTCACGCCTCCATTGTCACTGCACCACCAAATCAGGGTGTTTTCCGCAAGGCCCATTTCCCGGAGTCCTGAACGTAACTGCCCCATCGCCCGATCCATTTCGATGAGCTCGGCATAATAAGTCACCCCGCCCACCGCTTTTTTCCCGGCCTTGGCTTTCATGGCCTCAGCGGCCGCACGATCTGCCTCAGTCGGTGCAAGGGGCGTATGGGGGGCCGTGAACCAGATCAAGGCCATAAACGGTTTTCCCGATTCCGATGCTTCCCGGGCAAATTCCAGACACTCCGTGACCAGACGTCCGGAACTGTCTCCGCTATGGGCCACATGCCGACCATCCTCATGATAGAGGACAGGATCCACATCAAATTGCAGGTTTTCCGTTCGTACCCGTTGAAAACCCAGGTTGGTCGGAAAGTTAGCCCGTTCCGGATTCATTCCCCCCAGATGCCACTTTCCGAAGATGCCGGTCGCATAGCCCTGCTCGCTGAGGATCTGTCCAATCGTGCGTTCCGTCGCCGGAAAGCCGACCCCATTTTCAAAAAGAAAGCGTTCCGGGTGTCGCCCCGTGACCACACTGGCCCGGGTGGGTGAACACTTGGGCGTCGCCACATAGAAACGATCCAGCCGCAGACCGGCCTCGGCCATCGCATCCAGGTTCGGAGTTTTCAGCCAGGGATGCCCTTGATTGCCCGTATCCGCCCAGCCCTGATCATCTGTCATGGCGAAAATGATATTCGGTCGCGTGAGCTCCGCATTCAGAAAAGCGGAGAAGCTACCCATAGCCATGACGAGCAGAAGGAGAAGCGGATTCCGGGATCCTGAACGGACAACGAGCCCAGAGGAAAGCTCCGCGCATAATCTGTAAATGGTAGACATATGCAAAAAGCTAAGGGATCTGCTCGAAAATGGCCATGGCTTCCCAGATACTGTTCATACCAAAATGCAAACAAGCTCCACATCTGAGATCCAGAAGCTCGATATTACCCGTCAGGACTTTCGGATTCCACAAGGCTGCAATCGCAGAGATCCCACGGTCGTTCAATATGTGCTCTATCAGGAACGTGGAGCGGAATTCCATGTGCGGACGGAGCAGCGTCCACCTCACTGGGCCCTGGCCCTGGTATTGCGGGGCCAGGGAAGCCTGCGGCTGGAGTCCAGCAGTTATGCCCTGAGCGGGGGGATGGCCTATGCCCTGGTTCCCGGCATGCGCTTCGAGGTCTCCTGTGATCCCAGGCACCCCTTGCAGCTCTATCAGATCGGTTTCAAGGGGGAGGAGTTTCGCGAGCTGTTTGAGCAGCAACTACAAGCCCCCACCCTGATTCGTATCCAAGACCTCACTCCAATCCGCTCTTTCATCGAGACGATGCATCAGGAAGCCCGCTTTAAACGTCCGAAGCAACAGGAGCTTCTCTGTGCCTGCGGCAAGGCCCTGCTGCTTCTCTGCGCTAACCAAGGGCGAGAGAACCGCGATGGGGAAGCGGCCTCCCGCAAACAATTCCTGCGCTGTTGTGAGTACATGCAACAGCACGTCAAACAGATCACCCGGGTACAGCAGGTCTGTGAGCACATGAAACTCAGCAGAGCCTATCTGGACCGGATTTTCAAAGAGCATGCCCAAACCCGTCCCCGGGACTATTTACAGCAACTTCGCATCGAGAAGGTCTGCGAACAGTTACTCGATCCCGGCCACACTCTGGAGGCGATCGCAGAGGACATGAATTTCAGTAGCGGCTTTGCCCTGAGCCGAAGTTTCAAACGGGAACTGGGTCTTTCGCCACGTGAATGGCGGAACAACGGGATGTAAGCTTTCAAAGAGGCATCGATTGATGCTGATGCGATAATGGCCAGAACAAAACAGCCTTCGGGAAGGCTGCAGTGCAGATCTGGATATCAGTCTGTCATCCACTCAGCACCTGCAGGCATGTTTCCATCAAAGTGCTTTTCCAGGAGACGCCGGCCCTGCGGGATTTGATCTTTCGGAAGCAGAAGCAGGACCCCGGCCCCTTCCTGCATCACCGCATCCAGCCCTGCCGCATCGAGGGCCTCCTGAAGGCCTTGCTGTTCGCTTGGTTGAAGCTGCTTAAAATGAATCAGAACCACATTTCGATCGGTATCCGAGCTAGGAATCTCTTGTTCCGCTTCGAGGTTCTCTCCAGAAACCGTCCAGGTAAAATTATGAAGTGTCGCGACCTGTCCCGGCCCTGCCTGAACCGCAACTTGAATCCAAAACCGGCCGGCCTGACTGGGGGTTCCCGACCAGACGCCGCTGTGGCGGTCCAAAGACATTCCATTCGGTTTCACCAGCGTTTTCGTCTTCCGCTGGGTGTAGGGTCGCACATCTCCTTTAATCCAAAACTGTGAATCCGGCAGGGAACTGCGAAAGGTAAAGTGGTAGGGTTTTCCCGTTTCCGCAGGGGGCAATTCCCTCTCCGTATCCAGCAATCTGGGAGGAACAGGCCCCTGAACATAGGTGGCAACGGCAATCCCACTGGGTTTTCGATTCGGCATCAAGGCCAGGGCCTTTACCACCGTATCCGCTTCAACCTGAAAGGGTTTTGTGTACAAGGTCGATTCCGGGCCGGGCTCCGAACCATCCGTCGTATACAGCACACGAATCTCGCCTTTGGGTACAACGAAGCGTACTTCCACCGGTCCATCCACAATCCGCATAGCCGGCCAGATTTCCGGAACAGGAGCCCGGGCATGAGTCGAATCCAGACGATCCTTGAACCAGGCCACGACCACATCGGCCAGTTCGGCTTCCCCCTGCCCCACCACATGCTTGGTCAGCGCATGTTCATTCTGGGATTTCGGGCTGCTCCCCGGTTTTCCGATCAAAGGAGGGACATGCACATTCTTGCCTTTAAATTTTGGCGCCGTCATTTCCGCAAACGAATAATCAATTGCTCCGGAATCTATGAGCTCATGCAACGAAGGAGGAGGAGGCTGTTTCGAGGGGCGCTTCGAAGGCTTGGGTCTTTTGCCCCGGAAGCCCTCTCCTACCAGATCCAGCATCACGGGGCTGCCCGGGTTTGCAAATTTATCCAGGGCTTTGAAATCAAATGCGACCGCCTGCCAGCCCCCATACACCCCCGGCCAGCCCGGCTGTTCATTCTGCATCAAGGTCCAGACGCTGGCCTCATCCCCCTCTTTGCGCAGGATGGGTTTAAAATCGTTTTCGATGAAATCATAGAGACGAATCCCCTGCCCATTATTGTCGTTCGTAAAATAATCTCCCGTGCCATGACCTGCGGTGGTGATCAGCCATCCCCCTGCCGACATTCCATAGGCACCGAACTTTGTGGGGTCGAGGCGGTAGCGCTCGGCATGCATGCGCAGATAGCGGGCTGCATCCCGATAGTCGTACCAGACTTGCGGCCGGATCCCTTTAGGCTGCAGGATATAATTCATCGCCGCAAAGGCAATGCCCTCCGCTACCAGGCGTTCCCCCAGAGCCTGGAGCCCTTTGGAGAGATACTTACTTCCCTCCGAATACGCGCCACCGTGAACATAAACCACCAGCGGACAGGCCTCCCTTCCCTCAGGCACCCATAAATCCAGCACCAGTTGTGCATCCCGCCGCTTGCTTCGATCACCGCTGTAGCGCCACTCGGGTAAATACTCGATGTTAAGAAATTCTTCGGCGCCCTGAATCCTGGTTTTGACCAAGGGATAGCCATCCGGGCCTAACTGCGGAGGCTTCTCTTTGGCAAAGAGCCACGAGCCCGGTAGCGCGAGCAAGAGTAGAAAGAACAGAGCTGATTTTCTAAAGAGCGTAATGTGAGCAGACATCACCGGCAACAATACGCTTTTTAGGTATTTCTGTACACATTATTCAGCATACTGCATCAGTAGTTCAGGGGGCAAAGAGCTTACCATCTGGCAGTTTTCGGAGCGCGGTATTCTGCTGTGCGCATCAGCCAGTCTCCCAGCTCCAGGGCAAGATCTCCTGCAGAGTCCGGCACCCTGCTTTGGGCAGCTTCCAGTTCATAAGGATCTTCTGCGATCTCTGTCAACCTGAACACTCCCTGTGGAAAGCGGGTTAATTTCCGTTTACCATCGGATACGCCCCAATGTTGTCCCTGAGGCGAATCATGAACGAAGTAATGATAGCTGCGGGATGGAGAGGCCCCCTCCATCAGAGTCCCGCGGAAAGAATATCCCTGAAACGCTGCCGGTACGGGAATGCCAGCAAGTTCAAGGATCGTGGGCAATAGATCTTCGTGCTGGGTGGGATGATCGACCACCTGGCCCGCAACGCCTTTCGGAGAACGGATGAGCAAGGGCACGTTCATCAGGTCCCAGGTCAATAGACCGGACTTTCGGATCAACTGCCGGTTCCCGACATGATCTCCATGGTCGGAGCTGAACATCACGAGCGTATTGTCTTCGAGGCCCAGGTCTTCCAATTGCTGCAGAAGACGTGCCACCTGTTCATCGATATGACTGATCATGCCGTAGTACAGCGCCATCATGCGCTGATACTCGCTCAAGGGCAGATTCGCCTCAAAACAGTAGTTACTGACCCCCATATCAGGCGGCCCCTGATCCCAGGCTCCGGGAACCGGGATCTCGGCGGGATCATACATCTCCGCCCATTTCCCTACCGGAGTCCAGGGATGATGCGGATCCACAAAGGAACAAACGGAAACAAAGGGATCTCCCCTTTCGGCCTGTCGGGCCATAAAGCCCAGAGTCTGATCGGTGATCCAATAACTGTGGCTTAGTTCTTCAGGCAGGTCCACGCCGTAGGCCGACTCCAGTAGCCCACCCCCTTTTTTCAATGGGGGTTCCTGAAAAGCTTCATGCAGGGTGCTCAGAGCCTGGTCGCGGTATTCGGGATGCTCCCGGCAGATCCACTGCCACCAGGCACCATACGGCGCATCTTCAGCCAGGGCATGCTCCTGAAAGCCATAATAGGGCTCTTCTGGAGAAAGCCAATCGGCATGGCCTGTCTTTTCGCCTTCCAAATGGCATTTGCCAAAGAACCCACAGCGGTAGCCTTGCTCCGACAGAATATCCGCCAGGGTGGGAATTCTCCGGTCCAGGGTGGTTCCGACATGCCAGGCCCCATGACTGCGCGGATAGAGTCCGCTCAGGATACTGGCCCGGGCGGGCGTACACAGTGCGCAGGGCGTACAATGCTGGGTAAAGCGGCTCCCCTGCTCTGCCAGCCGATCCAGGTTCGGAGTTTGGACAACTGGATTTCCCGCACTGCCCAGAGCCTGTGCGTGCTGCTGATCGGTCAGGATCAGCAGCACATTCAGTGGAGGTTCCGGGTTCATCAGACGCGGCCTTCGATGCGCACGGGTGCGCTGATCTCCAGATCGATTTGATAACGGCCGTCCGTTTCGGAAGCTTCAAGAGGCCTGCCGTTTACCCACACAGCCACCTCGTCATCCAGGAGTAATTCGGACAGATGGAACGAGTCTCTGCGAAGCCGGGTTATGTTCAGTGTCCAGCCCTTCTCATGGGTGCTGATCTCGCCCCAGAACATCGGATGGAACACCGGAACCTTCTTCAATTCGCCGATCTTCGACCAGGGACGCGGTTTGATGGTCAAGGTCTCGGTAATGGCATCGACCCACACCCCGCTCAGGGCCATGAGAATATACCAACTGGAGGGCGTGCTCATGTACCAGCGGCCCCAACGTGGCGTATCGTTTTCGGGTCCTACCCAACTCAGGGCCAGATCCCAGTGATACCCGCTTTTTTCCATGACCTGAGCAAACTTCTCTTCCATTTCCATGCCCATATCCACCTCGCCAGCCATAATGGCGGTACTGGCAAAGAAGGTTTCGGCATAATAAGGCCAGCTTTCCACGTTGGCATCCTCTCCCCCGGACTCATTGGCCATGCAGCCCTGCTTGGGTTTGCAGTTATGCTCATACAGCCCATGCATCGCCCGTTCAATCCGGGCGGGATCCAGCGTGGGCTCCAAATCAAGCAGTGCAGTCAACCAAGCTCCGGCTAATTGAGCGGTCATCCGTACTGTGGACCGTTCGGGATGTTCCCGATCCGTTCCATCCCAGTTGGCGTGCCAGGGATCCACCCACTTATCGTACTGACCCTTCTCTTCGTTCCACAGCGAGTGTTCCATGGTGTGCAGGGCCGCATCAATATCCTTCTGGAGAATCGGAAGTTGTTCCTCATCTCCCAGTAACTTCGCAATGCGCTGCGTGCAGCGCAGACTGGTCAGATACAGTCCGCCCAGAAAGGAGGAGGCTCCACAGAGCTGGAAGCGGCGGCTGTCAAAGGTACAACAGCCGTTGCCCCACAAATCGCCAATCCCATCGCCATTCTGATCCAGACGCCGCTGAAACTCCAAGCCGGCAAGCATATTGGGATACACCTGCTCCAGGTAGGCCCGGTCTCCGGTCCAGGCGGCCTGCATGTACAGTTCAATGATAAAGCCCGGAATCCGGTCCGGCCAATGCGTGGTCAGCCATTTGGTATGGTCGGTTTTTCCTCCTTCAAAATCATCCCGGCCAATGTTGTGCTTCACTGACCCGACCCGATCCAGTTCGGCGTCAAATTTTCCGGTTTTCTGATTCCAGTGCGGAGCGAACTGTTTGGGATCCCCGGCTTGCATCTGGGTATCAATAAACATGTCGAGTTCGGACTTGGCCACATTGGGAAAAGCCACCGTACAGGGAACATGACTGACCAGGCGCTGATCGATGGTGCCCATGCAGCCGTTCATGATAATCGGCGACTCATTGAAGGCCCCGCGTCCATCATCACAGTAAATGGAACCCGTGGCAAAATGGCTGGTGTTGTTGCAGAGTTTGCGGCTGAACCAGGCAGGCAGATTGGACGCATCCAGCATGCTCTGCCAGGCACGGGTTTCTGCCTCCAGGCGATCCACATGCTCTTCAAGATATTCCCGAACCTCGTCCACATTCTCCAGATGTTTGGCGTACATGTTTTTATAGATCTTCGGTCCATCATTACAGGGACGAAAGGGAAAGTGCCAACAGAGGTAGAAGCGCTGGGACCAGGACTCGCCCGGCTGCAGCATCCGCGTGGCGCCAACAGCCCCCATACTTCCCGTATGTTCAAAGCCGGCATCGGTAAGCACCACGTTTTTCCCCGAAGCCGCAGGCAGCTCCTGAGTGGCCACAAAGGACGCAAACATCTCCGGACTCCAGTAACCATGGGTTGAGGAAATACGCCCCTCCTCCGGACAGGCTGTTGAAATCAAAATCTCTCCCTCCACCCGTTTATTGATCTTGGGTTTGCTATGCCCGAAGCGAAACAGGGCACGTTCCGGGCTGCTTTCATCCCGGGAACGTTTGCCCCGGGGGTCCGTAATCCGGCAATGGGTCATCCCGCCCATGCCTACAATCTGCGGAAAGGAGAAGGCCAGACCCACCTGTTTGGCCTGTTCCCCCCTGTTCTCCACGCTCAGGGTAAACACCGATACGGGTAAGGAAGAATCCAGATAGTCCGGAGAGCGGTCATCAAACAATAATGGGGCAAAAGCTTCCAGTTCCACCGACACCCCATCCAGCTTCGGATAGCCCAGATTCGCGAAGGGATAACGGCCTTCGAAACGAATGTCCTCCAGCGGCACGCCGGGCAGGTCCCGTATATCCTCCACTTTGAGCATGCGCCCTGTTCCAGAGCCCTGCTCTGTGGGATCACCAACAGACACCGCAAAAAAAGCTTCTTCCAGTCCCGCAGGATCCCAGTCATTGGTTTTAGAGCCCTTGGGCAGTTCCACCTGGTCTTTTTTCCCGGAATACGGCCAATCCAGGTTGTTCTGAATGGTCACATTGCGAAAGGCCCCATCAGGGCACAAATCGACTTTTCCGGCTCCAAATCCACCAAGAGGCACGCCACTATCCCGTACAGCATTCATCATTACACTCTCCATTTATTGAGGTTATGTAAGAAACATACGCTAAAAGGCGTTTTCTTTTCCATAGACGGAGAAGACCAAATTATGCATTATTCCGGCATGATCAATCTTCCCTATTTTGGTGAACTCCGCATCCAGCGAAGCGGCTGGAACGCGGTGGAATCAGATTGGAGCTGGGAAACCCGCCCCAGGCATGACTGGGGAGGTCTGTTGCTCTGGGTGGTGGCGGAGGGACAGGGTCAGATCGATTCCACGGATCTACCGGCCACACAGATCCTCTCACGGGGTGATATCCTCTTCCTGCGCTGGGACCGCAGGCAACAGGCCCGTACGGACGTCGAACAGCCCTTGGAGATTCCCTGGTGCTCCTTGGACTGGTCGCAGGAGGCCGATCGCCAGGCCTGGTGTAGCGAAGCCCCCTCGCTGATGCTTCGCCATGCCCGGGACCCGGGTTTTGCCATTGCCGCCATGCAGCGTTTTATTCAATGCAACTCGCTGCAACAGCCTCAGGCGGCTCAGATCTATCTGCGCACGGTGATCGCTGAATTTGCGGCCTCCCCCCGTCATGGCAGTCAGAACAAAGATACCTGGGTGCACCGGATCCGCGCATGGTGTTTACAGATTCAACAGCATCCCGAGCAGCCTTGGAGCATTCGGGATCTGGCTGAACGCCATCATTGCAGTACGGATCATGCGGCTCGCATGTTCAAGCGCAGCATGGGCGTCTCCCCGCAACACTACATTATCCGTTCCCGCATCGACCGGGCACAACAGGTGTTGATCTCCAGCAAGGACCCACTGAATGTCATTGCTCAGCGACTAGGCTATGAGGATGAGTTTTTCTTCGCCAAGCAGTTCAAACAGTACACCGGCATCAGCCCAGGACGATATCGGGAAAAGCCTCCCAATCCTTAAACGACAGGAGAAATATCCTGAATCCGAATGCGGCCGCGGTCGTAGTCAAACTCCACTTCTATCAGCCGCAGGTCCTGTTTCGTATGCACAGAGGCCTCATCAGCCGCGGAGAGCCCCTGAGCGTCAAACACATCGGTCATCGTCCCCCCCACCGCAATGCGGAAAGCATAGTTCCCTGCACGGGGAACAACAAAACGACGGATAAAGCGGCCCTGCCCCTGGTGAAACATCCGAGAATGCGGACACCATGTATCTCCGGGCCGGCCACCGAGCACACGCTGAAGCTCTCCGACCAGGGTCACCGGCAAACTCAGATCAATCCCCTCTCCCGTTCGTACTGTGGGAGGCTCAAGCTGACTCAGATCCCCGCCATCCGGAATTGCAGGGGCCAGCTCATCCCACAGATAGAGAAGCTGCTCCTCATCCCCCCAGCCCACCGGACAGGCCTGGCTGGGGCGGTTCGCATGGTAACGCTCCGTGTACACCATTCCCCGTTTGATACGGAGGTTCCCGAGAGTCCGATGCAGGGGCAGCTGCAGATAGGCTTGAGGATGACGCACTTTCAAGTCCATCAAGGCGTAGTTGAGGAAATGTGCCCGGTCGGCATCGGATTGATGAGCAAACCAGCTGATATCATCCCAGCCCCAGCGCCCCGTGGCCCTGCGCAGATCAGGATGCCTCCACTCTTCTTCCGAGAGTTGGCGGCCACCCCAGTTATCGATCTCGATGAGAAAGGGACGTTCCGGGTACAGATTCCCGCCTTTCAGCTGCAGAATCAGATCTTCAGGATGTTGTTCATCCGGAAGCGCAGACAGCGCCCGGGATTGAAAATCGATCAGGGATGCTCCGTTCACACTCAGCCCATGACTGTGGGCATCCAATAAAAACGCTCCCCGCTGGCACAAATCCTTTGCCGACTCGCGAAGGAACGCGATCAGTTCAGAGAGGATGCCATAGCCCCGATCCTTGCGGGCGTAGAGATGGGGCTGCCCCAAATGGATGGCTTCACAGCCCACAGCCAAAAAACTGTGCATGCGGTAGAGCCACCAGAGTTGTGACTCCGAACGGGTCAGATCCAGTACCGTTCCTCCCGCTCCGAACCGGGACCAGTCATATGCTTCCGCGAAGTCGGAACCAAACATGTCTACGTAGCGGAACTGGCGGGATTCCACCGGTAGGCCCAGGACCTCAAACACCCAGGACGGAATGGCAATATCATCAATGCAGGGAAAAATGGTTTCACTGAATACTCCCTGCACCACGGCATCCGGGAGTATCTGATGAACCTGTTCTACAAAGCTCTTTGCGCGGGAGGCTTCCTCCTCTTCCGTATCCTCACCGTATTCAAAGGGATATACCGCCCGCCCTAGGAACCGGGGCTGAAGACGCTTGAGCATCCGCATGTCGTCCTCCGGATAGGCCGAATGCACCATATCGGAACAACTGGCAGACCGGGAGAACAGAGAATGTAGATCGAACATGGGTATCGGCCCCCATCAGCTATCAGTTGCTCTGGCTGATCTGGTACAACGCACTCTCTGCCGCTTTCCGGGTGAAGAAATCTGAATGTTTGGCGTAGAGCCGCAACTGAGGGATCACTTGATCTTCATGGCCTTTCCCCAACGTTCCGAGTCGTCCGATCATGTCGGCACGTACCCGCCAATCGGCCCGGCCGGCCTGGGTCATAAAGACCGCAATCGCCCGCTCGGAAATCTCACCTTCTTCGTGTGAAAACAGTTCCGCTGCAGCCAGTGCGACGGAGGTATTCTTCGAATCCAGCATCGGAATCACCTTGGATTTGTACGTCGCAAACGCTTTCTCATTGTCCTTCAACGCTGAAATGGCCAGCGATTGAATTTGCGGATCCGAAGAGGCCAGCATGTTCTCCCACTCAGGATTCCAACCGGAACGGTTTGCCACCGAAACCAGTTTCCAGGCAGCGGCACGGGCTGCCCGTTGGCGTCCGAGATTTGCCGGATTGGTCTGTACCAGGGCTTCCGTCAATTTCGCGCTCGCTTGCGGATGTTCGGCATCCACCGACAGGAGAACTGCGGCAGCAGAAAGTCCTACCCGTTTGTTACCCAGAAGCCCTTCCAGCTCATCCCGGTAGCGTTCAACGGGGAAATTCGGATGGGCAATAATCTGGGGAATATCGCGTTCTTTACTGAGTTTCCCTTTCCGTTTGCCTCCGGAATTCTTCACAAACAGTCCGGCCATCGCAGCCTGTACATCCTCATCTTCCGGCGCCACATCCAGCACCGTTTTCATGAGAAATGGATAGCCCTGTTTATCATCTATCCGGAAAGATCCCGGGCGAACGATATCCACGATCGCTTGCTGACTCGCGGCACTTGGTTTACTTTTCAGCGCCAGAATCACTTGCTTCCGGTACACATCTTCGGGGCCTTTCATCACAGCGGTGAGGGCGGGGACCGGATCCAACGAGGCAGGCAACGGTTGCATTGCAACCAAGGTATTGGCGACTTGATTGATCAGGTCCCCATTCTGTGAAGGGAGCAGGGCCAGGACCGCCTCGGCATGCCCATTTGCTTGAGGGCCCATGGACGCTAAGGCTTTCAGGGCTGCAACCTGGCTTTCCGTTTGCAGAAAGCCGGCCACCTGATCCGCAAGCGGAAGAGCCTGCTCTCCCATTCCGGATAGAATATTCAGGGCCCGCACCCGGGTGCCGGGATTAGCAAGCAGCTTCTCTACTTCCGGAAGCACTGCAGGCCCGATTGCGGAAAGCGCGTATCCCGCATAGCGGTCATTTACAGGATCGGACATCAACTCGATTAATGCCGGAACCACCGCTTCCGCCTTCGGTCCCAACTGAATAATCACTTTGGTCGCATTCCGACGTACATAGCGGTTTTCATCAGAAAGTAATGGAATCAAGTCCGGCACTAGACTGCTGAAATCGCCATCGAAAGATTGCAGTCCGTAGAGAAGTTCGGCCCGCACGTAGGGATCCGGATGCGTCAGATGTTTTTTGATTTCAGGCAAGGCCACCGGCCCCATCCAGGAAATGGTTTCGGCAGCCACTTTATTGCCGATGGTTACTTTTTCCGTGAGCCCTTTCATCATCACCGGAATCGCCTCCGCGGCATCCGAGCCCATACGTCCCAGGGCAATCGATGCATTCTCGCGTGTACCGGTATTCGGATCCGACAGCTTCTGAACCAGTGCCTCCTTGGGATCCTCGGAGAGCACGCGGGGCGCAGGCAGTTTGACCTCTCCCGGACCCTGATGCGTGAGCAGCTTGGCTCCAGCACGCTTCCGCATCCACAGGAAACCATCCACCTTCAGCGTTTTGCCGTCGAACTCCACCTCGTGAACGGTGGAAACATCTTTGCCTGTGGCCATAAACACCACATCCTCAAAGCCCTCTCCAGTAATCCGCACCCCGATCAGGTCCTCCCGGTCGACCAGCTTTTCAAAACGGGTGCTGGGCACCTTGCCCTCTGCAAAGGGTTCATGCAGCACCACAAAGTTGGTGTTGTCCGTTTCCCGGCGGATATTCAACCAAGCTCCTCCGGTTTCTCCGTAAGGTCCATCCAAGGGAGGTCGGCCACCGAACACTTCGGTATTCTCGGAGCCCAGAGCGGAAATACGAACGCCGATTTGCCGTTCATACCACTCCGCACCCAGTTGAGAGCGATTCACATCTTTGCCCGTATAATCCTGAAGGATATGAGTGGACCAGGCTTGATCACCAGCTTCGAGTTTGTGCACCTCTCTGGGATCATTCCCCTCCGGCTTGGCATCCGCAGGCTGGGGATCTCCCATATCGCGATAGAGCATCGAGCCGTAGAGTTCGCTACTGGGTTTCCACCCTTCCATCGCCAGGGTCCCGGCACCATTCACAGACCAGTCATAACGACGGGTCCGCTCACTGCGGTTGGCATAGAGATCCAGCATGTATTCATCCGTGAGGAAAATGCCCCGCTCCTGCCACACTCCAGGGTACAGGCCCTCCGCTGCCACGGCGACAAATTTCAGCTCCTCCTGAAGGGTATGGCGAATCCGCTGATGTACGGAACCGTTCTGTCCATGATCAATAGGACGGGGTTTCAGATTATCCACGGTCAGACCGCCGGCCTGTCCACGGGGAGTGTCATACCAGGCATGTCCACCGATATAGCCCTTCCCTCCTGTACGGATGCTTTCGTTTTTCACATGATCGCTGCGTACACCCCAGCCCCGGGCATAGAGAGGACGGCCCAGCGCGTGATAGCCCAACAGAGAAAAACAGTCGTGGGCATAGTGCACATAATACATGCCGAACTGCAAGGCCACCGCGGGTTTGCCACTGCTCCAGTACCCGGGACTTTCGTCGGCTTTCAAAAAGGCAAAGCCCCGTTGTTCAGACACGATGGATTGAGGTGCGGGCGGCGTCACCGTCGCCGGATCAATGGGTTCCAGACCAAAATACAGGGTCGGATAGGCTTTGGCTTCATCCGGTCCGCGCATCGCTGCGAGAAAATAATCAAAGCCGGCCTCCGGGAATCGGCGATGCCCGGCTTCACACCACAACGGCGCCTGCATTTTCGGGAAAGGACCGTTCATCCGGCTCCCGGAAAAATAGAAGTTCCCTCCCTTGTTCTGCCCGGGCAAATACCCACTGACAAAGCTGTGTCCAAAAATTCCGTGCAGCTTGGATTTCCCGGGGGTATCCCCCATTTCCACCACCCGGATCGGGTTTCGGCCGCCGGGAATTTCTGTAGGGGGATAAGAAATGCGGGGCGGCTGAAAGAGAAAGTCTTTTACCGTGGCGCCGCTTTTGGACACATAACCGTATCCGTATTTGTCACCCAGATTCAGATCCTCCAGAGCTTCACACACCAGGATCATGGTCCCGATGTTGGAATAGTATTTCGCAAATTCCTCCATGTAGAAGCCATCAGCCAGATACTGGTCAAAGAACCAATACCAGCCCCCGAAACCTGTCCAGAGATCCTTGATCAGTTTTTCATCCTGCAGCGCCACCGCCATAAGATGGGTGCCAATGGCACGGGGCCAGTGCATGTTAGGGAGCGTATCCGTTCGGCCATACCCAAAATGGGGATGGATGGGGCGGTGACCACTGAGCTGAAACTCGATGTAGACCCGCATGCTGTTCTCGATGGCTACTTTTTCAGCATCCGTAAGCTCATCATAGAGCAAATCATAACGGAGTACATTCATGCTCTGTTCGTCCCGCATATGGCGATCGGTTGCGGAGGCATTGCCCACCACCCAGCGGCCACCGGCATCGGTCTCCGGCTGCATGGTCATAAACTTGCGCAGCTCTTTCAACTGACGGGCTTTGGCATCCTCGTTTTCATAGATGGCAATCTGAAAGAGATCCCATAAAGGAGCCGCTTTTCCGGAGGCCTCCCCCGTGGTTCTGCGGGTGACTTCCAGCTGTTTCTTTGCTTCTGGATCCGTTTCCAAACGTTTGCGAATGGCCGCGGCTTCTTCTTTCGTCCACCACAGAAAGGGATGCTGAACTTTTTTGGAAAGCGGTTGAGTCTGAGCACGCAGTTCCAGGCTGCCAACACAGACCAACAGAATGAGCGATGAGAATATTGAAATCGATTTCATGGGCATAGGTCTCCAACGAACATACTACAGGTACAGAGCTCCCGGAGCAATCGGCTCCGGGGCTCTTCATTCGGAATACGCTGAGATCAGAGCTGTCCAGCCGGGGTAAATACCGAGGCTTCCAGGTTTTTGCCATCAAACAGGAAGCGCTGGCCCCCGATCTGAATGGAAGCACCTTCCGCAACCACTGCGGGCTTTTCGCCTTCGCTCAACACGAAAATGTTCGCGGTGTAGGCCTGGCCATCCACATCCAACTGAACGGATTGAATGGGACTGGGTGCCTTCCGTACACGGTTTGCTTTGCGTTTTTTCTTTTTCCGTTTCGGATCTTCTACGGAGACCACCACCAAGTCGGCACCGGAGGCCTTGGAAAAGTCCACCATGACCTGATTTCCCGCGGTCAGCGAGAAGGATCCATCCTCCCCTGCGGCAAAATAGGTGGGTTTCCCGTTGGCCTGCACATCAAAGGTCACTTTTTTGCCCAGTCCCCAGATCCGCATACGGCCGCTGCGGCCGGCCGGCTGTCCGTCGCGGGCGGCGTAATAGCCCTTGGGACCATTCTCAACCAGATGAGTGACAATGATATCGTTTTCGTCCTGCCAGCGGTTGCGGGCCACAAAATAACCGTGATCGTGATCCACGAGGAGATGCGGCAACACTTCTTCCGGGTTTTGAGCCTCATGCTCGGGCCAGTTCACAAAGGCATAAATTGCCTGATGCGGCGTGGTCCCGGCATTGAAGGTTTTGGCACCGCTTTCGAAGCGGTCGAAGAACTGATTGTAGGTCCACAGCACGGCGCCTTTGTATTGCTCCGGCACGGCACCCAATCCCTGGGCAAAGCTTCCGCGCACGCCTTCCTGATACAGATCATCTCCCCCGTAGGTGCCCCGGCTGGGAAACATTCCTTTGCCGGAACCCCCTACATGATAAACCCAACGCAGGGTCAGGTTGCGGGCATTGCTGCGTTCCACATTGATGTAGTCGCGGCCCATCACATTCTTCAGGGCATGCAGCATCTGAATCAAACCGCCTTCAGAAGAGAGGCGACTGGGAGGGAATCCCTCCGCGTAGTAGCCGCCATCACCAAAACCGTAGGCCAGCAGCCGGGACACATTGCTCTCCGCTTCAGCCAGACGCGCATCCACCCACTCGGTATCCACAGCCGGATCCTCCCGGATCGCCATCAGGGCCACGCTGACCCCACCGATCATGGCCCCGTAGTGGTTGGAACCCGGCGGATATCCGGTGCGGCCCACCAGTTCGCTGACCGTCGTTGGCTCCGGTGCATCCCCGACGGGTTTGCCTTCGGCTTTCTTTTTCTCCCATCCGCCCTGAGCAGTTGCGGTCACATTCGCATAGTTCTGAATTTCGAGGGCGATTTTCTGGCGGAACTCCTCCGGCCAGGCCTCATAACAGAAATCGTAGGCGTAGCCCATCGCTCCCAACACATTGGAAGCCCGCATGGTGGTCCCCGGCATCAGCCAGCCATAGCGATTGTCCCGGTCCATTTTGCCGGCCAGCATGAGCTCAACGCACTCTTTCGCGAGATCCGCGTACTTCTGCTCACCGGTGACCTGATACAGGAAACCAAAGCCTGCTGCATGCCAGGAGGTAAAGGTACCTTGAGGCTGACCTTTGGGGGACTTGTTGAGGTTATTGGATGGGGTTTCATTAAAAATCTTAGTAACCGCCTCCCCATTTTCGCCCAGCATCACCCGCAGGCGGGCCAGAATCGCTTTACCCAAAGGGGTTTCGGCTTTGGCCCGCAGGGCAGGCACATCCTTTTTGCGGAAGAGCAAGCGGGGATGCTCCCCGGAGCTCACGGCTTCAAATCCAGGCACCGCTGTATACCAGTCACGGGTATCCAGCTCATAACGCCAGAGTTGGCTGAAATCATGTTCGCCACTGCCCCGACGGGCGGATCCGCGGCCAGCGGCCTGCACCTGACGGCCATCTTCATAGGTCATCAACAGCTTCATCCCATTCAGGCCCTGTACCCGGTAGGCATGCAGCTCGGCCTTGACCAACTTCTCCGGATCGCCGGCAGGATGCAAATGACGTTCAGTGATCTCGATTTGGCCTTTGATTTTACCGTTCTGCTCCGGCTCAAACTCAAACTTCTCCAGGCGGATGGGCATATGACTGCCCCATTTGGCCTGAGCCATGATACCCATGGTGGCCGATTTCACCACACCATCCTGAACCCCCAGCACGAGCTGAATGGAATCCTGATCGATTTCATCCGCTGACTGGGCCTCGGGGGTCATACCCGCAGACCAGAAGGCCTTATCCCAATCCAATTCTGTACGACCCACAGATCCGCCCATGTTCCCTGTAATTTTCTCGGAACCGTCGTGCCAGGTTTTTCCATCTGAACGGGTCGCCTCATAGCTTCCGGAGAGGCCAATGCTGCCATCTTCTCGTTCCGTAAAGCTGCCTTCGAGGTCCACGCTCATGACAAAGGATTTGCCATCCTGAGGGAGCCAGGAATCCGGGGTCATGAGGATTTTCATGTTCCCCTTCAAGCTCTTGCTCTCCACATCCACCGCCACATCTGAGGATTCCAGCAGATGGATCGATGTATTAAAGGTTCGGGCGGTGGCCAGTCCGTTGACCAGTTTGCCCTCTTCGAACACCGGATAAATATCCAGATTCTTGGTAAAGGGTTTGCCTCGACGCACTCCTTCTCCAAAGATGCTGCTCAGACCGATATGCCATGTACCGTCTGTAATGCTAAGTGCGGGCTTTTCTTCAGGATTCATCTCCTGACTCCTTAGAAGATACCCCCAAAAAAGAAACATACATAAAAGACCTAAAGTCCGTAATCCGAGAAGTTTCATATCCAATTCTACCTATTCGAGTGCTCCAAACTACGCTCAACAAGAGAGTGAACGGGTAGTTAGGATAACATCTCCACGGGATCCTGCAACAAAAACAAGAATAGGATTACCTTTTTTACGTCGCATTATCGAAAGACAGCCAAAGCATGATCTCATCAACATGGAATAGGTAACGAACGTTCAGTCAATTCACAGGATCGCTTCCCAATGACCGTGTCGGTCGGAGCCGACTCGGCGGATGCTCCCTTCTTCCCGGAGCCCATTCAAGTGTCGCCAAATGGTGGCACGGCTTTTTCCGGTGGCGGATTCCATCTCGGGATAGGTCACGTTCGGGTTCTTTCGGATCAGGTTCATGATTTGAACCTGTAAAGCGGTCCATTGAAGCTCTACAGTTTCATTTTTTGTTTCTACATGTTCATTTCTTCCGGCTTGTGAAACTGTAAGTGGAATGGTCGCGGTAAAGGTCTCGGCTTCGGCATCATGAAAAAACTGTAAATCCGGGCACTCCTGCAGAGCACGTTGCACACCGGTTCCAAGGCCACGATAAGGCAGGAGACCTTTGGCAGCAAAGGATGCGAGGATAGGATTAGGGATCACAGAGTTACCGGTGCGGATTTTCTCCACGGGTAGATGATTGGGAAGACGGCCGGGGCTAATGAGCTCCACCCGCTCATCGTAGACAAACAGACGAATGGGTGCTTCGATCAAGTAATCCCGATGGATCAGGGCATTCAGCTCGTCCTCAGATGCAGGCAACTCATATCCATATTGTTTGCGGAAGAATCGGCCCAGTTGATGCAGGTCCACCTGATCCGCGGCACAGACCGTGGGCAGCTCGTCGGCATGGAAAAGATCCACTGACTGAAAGATGCGACGCAGTTCCTCTTTGGAATTCACCCGTCGTTTGTCTGCTCCACTTTTCAGCCAGATCACACCCTGGGTATCAAAATAGGGTTTTTCCCTCCCCTCCTCCACCGTAAGCACGATGACCACACGTCGTTCATCGATCAGGATATTCTCGGTGTGCACCGTCAACGGGCTGCGGACACCCTGTGAGGCCGCATTACTAATCAGCTGATTGACCCGCTACACCTTGTCAGAACTCAGGCCGTTCAGCTCTCCGCTGTCGCTCACTCCCTACAGAATTTGGCCGCCCCGACTGTTGGCAAAGGCCGCCATTTCAGAAGCCAGAGAATGGGCGTTCCGCACATCCGCTTTGAATTGCGTACCGCTGTCTTCACCGGATGCCACCAATCTGTGCAGCTCTTGAGGGTTCATTTCTTCAAGAGTCCAACAGTGAGGATCCAAGAACCTTTCGTGTTTCGTCTTCTCAACTCCTTCATTCTTTAGAGCTAGAATCGATAGAAAAACTGTCAATCACATAGGTATTACTTCATCAAAAGTCGAAAACAGACATCCACCCATCGCACATGTACTACATGTCTGTCATAAATTAATCTTTAAGCGTATTGCGATTCGCTTATGGCACACGGACATGGGGAAGCTTTAATGCACCATCCTGTAGTGGGATCACCTGTTTGCCAACGCGGATCTGGGATCCGTCCAGACTGACCTCCGGGTGCTGGCCGTTGGCTGCAAAGGTCACCACCGAGATCTTGTTTTCCCCCAGGCTCAAACTGTGGGTTTTCACTTTGTCGCCCTGCGCATATTTCCAGCGCTTGGCCTTCCCGCGATGCCACTGGGTGTTGTTTTCCCATTCGATTTTGTTGCTGTCCGCAGAGAGCTCCCCTTTGATCAGGTTTTTATTTTTCCCAAATTCGACCGCGACCGTACGGCCCTGCAGGCTTCCGCGGCCGAACTCTTTTTCCGGCTTGCCGGGTTTACGCCGGTACACCACCAGCTCCGTTCCCTTCTGCTCCATACGCACCCCGTCGTTCCAGCGGCCGGAGAGATTAATGTCTCCATCCGCCACGGCATTTGCGGTCGGATCCTGCGGCGGGACGACGGAAACCCCTTTGGAGGGATAGCGAACAATCACCGCTTCACAGCCTGCAGCAGCGCTGAAGTCGACGGCAAAGGCGGTTTCTCCGTTTTTGAAGGTCACCGAGCCATCCGATGCGCTTTTGAAGTCGCTGATCCCTGCACGGCCAAAACGGTCCATACTGACTTTGTACTCCATGCCCCAAATCCACACATCCTGCTGGGCGCGCACCTTGTGATAACCCACCGGGCCAATACGGCAGAGTCCCGTGAACAGAATGCTCTTCTCCGGATCAAAACCATTCCGGGCCAACACGTAGCCGTGAATGGAATCATGGATGGCTAAAGGCCAGGCCGCGGAAGGATCCTCGGCCTTCATGCCTACCGGCCAGTTCACAAAGGCGTAGACCGCATGCAGGGGATCAATACGGGCTTCATAAATACGTTTCGAAGCCGGGGTGTTCGGCTCGGCATAGGTTTCATAGATCCAGAGCAGACCGGGCTGATACTTCTCCGGAACGACGCCAAAGCCAATGGAGAAGAGACCGTCATTGGACCAGCCGCCATTGTTTACGTAGCGGTCCCGACGGCCTCCGTCCCAGAAATAATCCCCATGCGAATAATATCCCCGGGGCGGACGAATCACACCGTTGTCGGCATACATCGCTTCCAGCAAACGGGTGAGAACGATATGACGTGCGTTGCTGGAACCTGCAGCCCAGTCACGGCCCTGAGCCACTTTCATCGCCTGAAACAAGCCCGTAACCCCGGGTTGAATGGCCGTTTTATCCGAACCGGCCCCTTCCCCGAACCAGCCATAATCGCCAAAACCCTTGGTCAGCAAAGTCTGGATAGATCGGTCCACCGTACTTAGAACCTTCTTCATCCGGGCATCATCCGAACCCGGATCCGACAGCGTGGCCAGGGCCCCGAAACCACCGCCAGCAATGTAGGCGCCGTAGTGGTTGGAGGATGGCGGGTATTTTCCACCGGAAGAAATGAACTCGAGGGTAAAGGGGCCACGTTTGCCATTTACACTCATGGGGGCAACCGACTGAATTTCTTTCAACACCCGCATGCGGTCCTGAGGAGACCAGGCCTCGTAACAGAGGTCATAGGCCAGGGCCACCCCCTGAAGTACTCCGGAAATCCGGAACCCCGTTCCCGGTTTGGTCCAGGAGTAGCGTTCATCCCGGTCCACCTGACCGGAAAACACTTTATCCACGCACTGCAGGGCCAGGTCGGCATATTTCTGATTGCCGGTCAGTTGATAAAGCAGTCCAAATCCGGCGCCATGATTCACGGTAAAGGCACCAGGCTTTAAGGTCCGGGGGCCCTTCGGACCAATATTCAGTGGCGGGTGCGGATTGAATTCCTTCGGCATCGCCTCCCCTCCTCCGAGGAGAACCTTCAAACGGGTAATCATCGCCTGGCCTTCCGGCGTCTGTGCCTTGCGCCGCAGTTCAGGCACATCCGCTGCGCGGAAGAGCAGGCGCGGATGTTCAGCTGGTTTCAGTGCGCTATGACCTGGGACCGGTTTCGGTTCAGGCAGAGTTTGAGCCTGGAGGCTGAGGCTGCTGATCAGCAGACAACCAGCTGCAAGGAAGCGGTGAAGGGAACGGTTCATAGGGTCTCCGGGGAACAGGCGAGTGGGATGACCATGTTCCAGGTGTGCGTCGCCTTGGCGAAACCTCCCGGACCATTGGCGGTCGCGGCAAAAAGATGGGTGGGTCTACCCTCTTCGATGAGAAGCTGAGGGCGTTCAAAGGAGCCCTGAAGGCTTTCGCTGCCATCCTCCCAGCGGATGGTACGGGAATAGGCTTTGGGGTTGGCAGCCAGTTCCCAGACGATGCCGTCTTCAGACCTGGCATAGGCCCCGGCATGATCCTCTCCGGTGATCTTCCCGGTGAGGTCATTAAAAATCATATGAAAGCATCCGTACTGATGCCAGATGTAGGCATCTTCATAGGAGAGGCTTGGATCGGTAAAGGTAATTGGAGCATCCGCCCCCAGCCGCTCAAAGGGAGCATAGAGGGATGCGGCCTGAGCCACCCCATACTGAATAGGTCCCGAGTTGCTGTGGGTGGACTTGTACATCAGATGAATGCGGCCATCCGGCAGCACACAAGGAGCCGGGTTGGTGGTCATAAACGCATCCCAATGACCCGGGCGGGCTTCGAGACAGGGCGCATCCGAGCGGGTCCAGGGACCATTGGGAGACGTTGCGGTGGCAAAGCCGATGCGTTGACTTCCACGCGCCTCCACCCTCAGTTCTTCACTGACCTCTCCCCGGGGACCCAACTCCCCCCGGTAGGACATGCCGGTGTAGAACAGTACATAGAGATCTCCTACTTTATGAATCGTAGGATTGTGGGTCGCACAACCATCCCAGTATTCCGGTCCCCGGGGTCTGAGAATTTCTTCCACAATGCGATAAGGACCTGCAGGCGTCTCACTCACCGCATGGACAATTTGCGAGTGGGTCAGCCAGTTCGGGGTAAAGGGAACCTGTTTCGACCAACGAGAGGCAAACATATGGTATTTCTTGTCCTCCCCCTGGATGACCGAACCACACCAGATCCAATGATCCTCCTCCTGATAGGCTCCAGCCAAAGGGGCCGCCTGTAACCTCAAGATCATACCCGGAACCCCGGGTATCGGGAGCTGCTTTGTTTGTCGCTGCTTTCCGGAAGAGGCTGAAACTGTCCATTCTGAACCAGGGGGCTGCCCTGTGCCTCGAGATGTTGAACGAGGATGCTGAGCAGCTCCTCCTCTCCGGAGGCTAAGGGATGCTGCTCATAGGGATCTTTTTCCAAATCGAAGAGATAGTGATGTCCCCCTTCTGCACAGGTGACCAGCTTCTGATGTCCACGGAGCACGCAGAAATGCCGGTGCATGCAGTCTCCGATATGCACGCGCTCTTCGGCATTCTCCGAACGGGAGAGCGCTACCAGATCCACGCCATCCACGTCCTCAGGAATGGGTACACCCGCACGGGCCAGGCAGGTGGGCAACACATCGGCCAGGCTCACCAGCTGATCACACTGAGTCCCCCACTCCTCCGGAACCGGCCAGGCCGTTGCCGGGGGACGAATGATCATGGGGATGTGAGCTGAACCTTCCAAATGAATGAGTTTGGAACCCAGTCCATGATCTCCCAGCAGTTCCCCATGATCCGAAGTAAAGATGATCCAGGTATCCTCGAGTAGATTCATTTCCCGCATCCGGGCAAAGAGGCGCCCCAAGGCGTAATCCACCTGGGTGATCAACGCATAATAACTGCGTTTCATTTCCAACAAGGCTTCCTCCCCCATCACATCGGGATCACTCAGCGACCAGGTCAGAGCTTTCATGCCGGCAGGAGGATCCCAGTCCCCACGTACGGGTGCTTCCGGAGTCAGATTCCGATATAGATCGGCGACAGAGCTGTGCGGTGTATAAGGAGGATGTGGTTCCTCGAAGCTGCTCCACAGGAAAAAGGGGCGGGTATCATCACGGGTTTCCAGAAAGTCAATCGAACGGTCCACCACCCAGTGGGGTGCGGTATCTTTGAGTTCGGTGCTGGCCCTGCCGGGTACAATTTCATTCAGGCCCAAGCCATTGCGGGTGGCTTCCGGATAGGCCCGGTAGTAATCCGTATTCAGCTCCATATGCTCGAAGCCGTAATGGGCCCGGCTGGGATGAAAATGCATCTTCCCCTGGGCCCGGGTCTGATATCCGGCAGCGGTCAGCAGGCCGGGCAGCGTGGCCGATTCAGCCAGAGGCATGGCATGCGGGCCATTGCGTACATAGTTCTGAGAATAGCCATGCTTGCCCGTCATGATCGTAGCCCGGGCAGGCATACAAACCGGACAGTCACTGTAGGCACGGGTAAAGGCAATCCCCTCCGCACAGAGCCAGTCCAGGTGCGGGGTAAAGATCCGGGAATTTCCCAGGGCAGCGATGGTATCGAAACGCTGCTGATCCGTAGTAATCAGAAGAATATTCGGTTTGCGACTCATAATCAGATATTTTTATCACATAATCAGTCTTTCGAAACCAGGTCAAGTGAAACGCATCCGCAAGCGGCGGATGTGTTTCCACAGAAAAGACGACTTCTTTCGTTTTGGGACATTCCGCCGGGATTCAGGGCGAAACCGATTCAAAACGGGATGACAAAACTATCGCTGAAGGTGAACTCCGAAGGGTCATCTGCATTCACAATCCGAAAGCAGAACAGCTTATGTCCCCCGGGGATTTTTTTCTTAAACGCTTCGCTTTTGGCCGTGGCCGGGGTGATCCGACCAATGTCTTTCACCTTGTTCCCCACGGTAGGAAGCTCATGTTTTGCCGTCCAGGTGAGGCTGCCAAAACCGGGGCTCCCGACCTCCATCCGTTCACTGAGAAAATAATCATTGTGGCCCAGGCGGTGCAACATCACATACACCGCTTTCACTTCCGGGTCCTCCACCTTCCAGCGACAGGTCACCTGCTCACCCAATTTCACCTGGGTACTGGGCTCGATCCCTTTGGGTTCGAGAATGGTAAAGCTGTCCCGTTTGTCTTTTGCCTCTTCCAGCAGCGTGTTCACATGGGCCTCAATTTCGTTGGGCAGGGCGATTCCATCCTGGGCACACAAGGCCTTTACGATCTCCAGTCCTTCCACATATCCGGCCATGCCCCCGGCATGGAAATGATCACTGCGGACGGTCAACGGATAGTATTTCTGGCAGAGCGTAATCGTATCCAGGACCACTACCTTTGCATTCCGGTTCTGCTCCTGCCAGCGGCGATGCACTTCAGCCGAAGCTAAGAGTCGTTTCCCCTCTTCGATGCCATCCCGCTGATGGTAATGCCCATTGATGCCCACCCAGATCCTGGGCTTTCCCCGTTCCAGACGAACCTGGATCCCCTCATCGAACTCAGCAACGGCCTTTTCGATGACAGCATCCGACAAAGGCAACTCTGCTTTCTTCAGTTTGAAGGGAGGGTCAAAATGATTGCCCAACCGGGCAATGATCACCGGGTAGCTTTGAATTTTGGCAATGCCCTCAGCGTTCCTCCGCCAGGAGTAGGGCATTTTGGTCACGGTCATCCCCTCGCCTCCCGGAACCATTCGAAGCAGTTCCTGCAACTCGCGTTGCCCCCCGTGCGAAGAGGTTTGGTATAAGAGTTCCCGCTTGGAACCATCAAAGACCTTCAGGTCCTGGGCGGCGAGGCTGGAACAGAGGAGGAGGAAACAACAGGTGGATAGGAATGTTTTCATAAAATCATTTCTGGAGATTAGCGTACAGGCATCAGGGCAGCAGAAGCCAGGGTAACCCCGGATTCATCGCGGATCCCGGTCAGGGAGGGTTGCACATCGACATTCACCCCTTCCGGGTTGCTTCCGTAGGCAAAACACCAATGGAAGAGCTCACCCCGTTTTATGGGGCTGGCGAAATGAAAGGCGATGGTATCCGGATCCCGAAGCTCCGCATGTATGGGATAGCGGAGTTCTTCCGGCGGTAACAGGCGGGCGGGATGCATAGCCTCTTCCGGAGGCCAGTCGCTGAGATCTGCTGGAAGGCCCACAGCCGGTGCCGCTGACAAGGCCGCGTTCGTTTTCCATCCCTCGACCAGCTCCAGGGAACCACTCACCCGGCTACAGCGGAGAAGGAGGATCTTAGGATTCTCCGGATCGCGCATGACCTGCTCCGGGATCGCCCCCCCTGCCC